>NZ_JH636436.1:99635-699635 GCF_000255655.1 Schlesneria paludicola DSM 18645
AAATGCGATGGTTCCATAGACAAATGACTTGTGTTTCTCGACGTGGTTGAGGATCGTTTTCAATTGCATCCTGTGTGTCCCGGTGACGTTTTAAGTGTGGTAACTCAAATCGTAACCGCTGGATCACAGGATGCATTCCTTCTATCAAAGGATTCGCTCAGCCCCTTCCGCCATCGCCTTCGCATCGCCCTCACACCTGCAGTGGCGATCGAAGGCGATGGCGGAAGGGGCGACACCCTTTTGCCGAACCTGAGCACAGCTCATCTTCAAACGATCCTTACTCACCCACAGAAACTGGTGACGAACCAAATATTTTTTCCCTGCATATTCACTATTTATCGGCAAATTTCCTTTGATTCTTCGCACACCACTGCAGACCTTAGGAGCAATTTTCTGCCGGAACGGTCAAAAAGGTGTCAGGAACCTTTTCGACTGAAGGTCAGACTGCGATCCGGTTGTTTTTCGCACAGGGGAATGCCGAAACGAGCGGCGCCTAGGGGATTTACCAGGTCATACTTGCGGACGAGTGTGAAAAAGGTTCCTGACACCTTTATTGTTCGGCCGGCTGGGGAGGGAACCCGGCGTACGTTGCGATGTACGCTGGTGGCGAACCGAAGCAGAACGACGGGAGGGTGGCCTTCGCGTTCACCGTGAAAGATGTGCCGGTGGACGGGTTCTGGTCGGTCAGTGTCTACACCAGGGAAGGGTTCTTCGAAAAGAACGCACAGGACGCGTACACATTTAATAATATGACCGCCAAACCTAACGCCGACGGCTCGGTGACGATCCACTTCGGGGGCGACGAAAACGCGCCGAACTATCTTCCGATCATGCCGGGGTAGAACGACTCCGTGCGGATGTATCGCCCGCGCAAAGAGATCCTCGACGGCACCTGGAAGTTCCCGGAAGCCCAGCCGGTGAAATAGAATGACGGACGCCCACGTTTCTCCGAGAGCATCCCGGAAAATCGCCGATCTTCTTTACTTCGATTGAGGACCTGCGAGCACGACCGCCACGCAAAGCGCGCGGTTCTTCCGACTCAGCCAGCCTGGGTGAGGACATTTGACAGTCAAAGCCGAATGTCCTCTTTTTTCTTCCCGCGGTTTTTCCCGGGCCGACATGGCGGCACATGTTATGTGAAGAGGTTCAACAATTTCGTTGCCGATTGATTTGCCGTAATGGTACTGCTGGCCGATTGTTGATATTTCGCCAGTGAGAGCAATGATCCATTGGGATCCGTAATGGACGCAAGTTGCATCCCGCCGCTCATTGCGTTCTGGTACATGGCTGCGAAGGTATTTCGATTATTGGCGATGACTTTCGCAACGAACGCCACGGCCTGGTCGACCGACTTCGCCACGAGTTGTTCACCATATTGCTGATTCGTCAACGTGGAATTGGGGTTGTTCTTCCCGATGCCTAAGGGTGATGCCGTGGTGGCACTCGTCGTTGTGGAAACACCAGATTCCGTATTGCTCGACGATGTCTGGCTCGAAGAGGGAGCAGGCAACGGCGCGGCATTGACGCTGGCGCCGCGACCATCGGCAATTTGAAGCGCCCGCATGGGCGTACCATCTTGCAGAAAGCGATTGACTTGACGCGTGGCCTCGGCCAGATCGTTTGCTTGTTGCTTTTCAGCAGCTGCAGCAATCGTTTTGGCTTGAAAGTATTGCGTGGCGGCCGCCGCCGGTGTGCTCACAACAGGAGTTCGTGCCGTCCCCGTTTGGACCGCCAAAAGCTTTGACGATAAGGCATTCGAAGCGACTGCTGACAGGCTGGTGCTATTCAACGAAATCACAAGGTGGCTCCGCAAGGTAGTTGCAGCGTTTCATCGACAAGGCAGAGGAACGCCGCGGATTTCCAGCAATCGTAGGTCGCAATTGCGAAAGCTCACGAAATCGAGAGCCTTTCTGTGCGATTCAATCGGGCACATAAACCGAGTGCGAGCGCTCCACCGCGCTGTCGCCTCTTCGCCACAACAAAGCAACATCCCCTGTTGCAAAAACGCAACGCCCTCGACACGTTCGAGGTCAAATGAAGTCCGCTCACCCGATGCAATCGGTGCATCTGCTTCGGCACGCGTGTTCAGTCAGATCGTCACAGCCATTTACGACGATGCGAAGCTCCGTCATTCACCAAGACTTACGGCAAACGAGGGAGCATTGCAGGAAATTTGAAATTCCCAAATCGTTCAGTGATTCGGATAAAATCGTCGAGACCTGGAATCTCGATTCTTTAGTCGCCTGCTGAAGTAATGGGGACTGGCTCCGGCGAGATTAAAATCACCATGACATCGTGAACGCCTGGGTGCCTGTTCCCCCTACTTCAACATGCTGTTTGGCAATTGGCATCGAAATGTCCGTTGATCCTGGGCGGTTTTCACCGTTATTCTAAGGACTGATCTGGGTAGCCCACCCAGGTTTTTCGGTCCGAAGGTGCATGAGAACCGGCTCCTCGACCGCGGTGACAACTGACAGCACGGCTTCCAATCCATTCAGACCTCAGGGGTCGATACGAGTTTCCAGTCGAGGCAATGTTAATGTCGGTTTCGGTCGATGGCTTCCTGAAACATCTGAGCGACAGCGGCGTGATGTCGTCGGCAGACATTTCAAACGTCGAAGCCCAGATTCCCGCCGCAAAACGAAGCCGCGATGCGGACTCGCTGGCACGTGAACTTGTCCGGCTCAAGATGTTGACGCCGTTTCAGGCGGATAACCTGAATCAAACGGAACCAGCTCCGTTGCTCATCGGGAATTACGTGATTCAGGACAAGATTGGATCTGGCGGAATGGGTGTCGTGTATAAGGCCCAGCATCGTCGGATGAAGCGAACCGTCGCGGTCAAGGTGTTGTCGTCCGATTCGTTGCGTGACACCGATACCGTGAAGCGATTTCTCCGCGAGGCGGAAGCCGCGGCCAAGTTGAGCCACCCCAACATCGTGGCCGCATTTGACGCCGATGAAGCGAATGGCATCCCCTTTCTCGCGATGGAATTTGTCGAAGGACAAGATCTTTCTGCCTGCGTGCGAACCAATGGCCCAATGTCGCTGGATCAGGCGCTCGATTGCATTCTGCAGGCGGCTCAAGGACTTGAGCACGCTCATCAGCAGGGCCTTGTCCATCGAGACATCAAACCCGCCAATATCCTGATCACGCCACAAGGTACCGTCAAAATCCTCGACATGGGACTCGCGCGTCTCCATACCATCAATGCCGATACGGCTTCGTCCGGCGCTGGTGAAATCACTCAGGCTGGCAGTGTCGTCGGTACCGTTGATTTCATGTCGCCGGAACAAGCCCTTGATTCAATTCAAGTTGACCCGAGCTCAGACATCTACAGTCTTGGTGCAACGCTGTACTACTTGATGACCGGCAAAGCGATGTACGAGCTACCGAGCCTGATGGCAAGGTTGATCGCCCATCGCGAATCGCCCCTACCATCCATTTGCGCCTTGCGGCCTGACGCCCCTCCCCAAATAGACACCGTCTTTCGCAAGATGGTCGCCAAGAAAAAAGAAGACCGTTATGAGTCGATGACGGCTGTCATCCGACAGCTACGCGATTGGAAAAACGCCGTGGAATCGGGCTCGGCGACGATGTCGTCACCCGAGCTGATCGTCCCCAAAAGCGTGATGGACGTGATCTTTGACGACAACTAAGCGTCGTCCAACTCGCGGTGCTAGAAGGACCCCTCGTCCCGCCCGAATCGCAAAAATGAGACCGGTACGATCGACGGTGCGTGCTTCCTGTTGCTCTCATTCTGCAGGGAGGCCCAGGAAAATCAAAAAGGTGGGAAAGTCAAAAAGGCGCCAGGAATCTTTGTGACTGATGATCGACTGCGTTCTTCTTGATCGTCATGCATAGAAAGGCCGAAGATGGCGACGCTTGAGTAGACCTGCCCCGTCGTGAGGGCGAACATATGTCCAAAAAAGTTCCTGACACCTTTTTCGTGTCCTATTGAAAAGGTTGGTCAGACCATCCTACTTTCGAGGAGGAAATAAATGCCAGGCTTTGTTGAGATTGCCCGTGAAGCATTCGCTTTCCTGGAGAGTCAATACCATTTTTCAATTAAGGAGTGTGTGGATGACGATGACTTTGGACAGGTTACCTATGTAAATATTAGAAACGGCGTTGCAGTTAAATTGCTCTATGAGTTTTCAAACGCGTTCGTGTTCGTGTTTATTTATCGATTAATAGATGGCCAGATCTGTGACAATGTTCTGCCAATTTCTAATGAGTCTGAGATCAATTGTATCGAGTTTAACGATGTTCTTTCAGGTGTTCAAAAGATGAAGCCTGCTTACGAATATGGCGACAATTCCTGTTATTACGATGGCCAAAATGGAATGCGAGAATACGTTTCGGAATTCGCGACTCGATTGCAGAAATATGGAGGAAAATTATTAGCCGGTGCTTTTGATGAGATGAAGGGCGTCGAACAGATAATTAAGCATCGTGCACGTGAAATGAGGAAACGGCGTGGAAAGTGAATTGCACTGTCATCGACTCCGTTGGCTGAAAGACAAAAAGGTGTCAGGAACCTTTTTGGTTGACGATCGGTTCCGGTAGAGGTAGTCTTCAGGCATGGGAAGACCAAAGCGAGCAACGCCTGGCGGGATGATATATCACGTTTTGAACCGTGCGAATGCCCGATTGCCGATTTTCGAATCGGACGATGATTATATGGCGTTTGAGCGCGTCCTTGCTGAGGCTGTCGAGCGCACGCAGACGCGATTGCTGAGCTATTGTCTGCTGCAGAATCATTGGCACCTGGTGGTCTGGCCCCGCGAAGAGGGGGAGCTGTCGCGATTCGTCGGCTGGCTGACTCTGACGCATACTCAACGCTGGCATGCGCATCGTGAATCGATCGGAGCGGGTCACCTCTATCAGGGGCGATTCAAATCGTTTCCGGTTCAGGACGACGAGCATTTTCTAACCGTCTGCCGGTACGTCGAACGAAACCCGTTGCGTGCCAATCTCGTCGAAGCCGCTGAGGATTGGCGATGGAGTAGTCTTCACCGCTGGTGTCATGGAACGGCGGAAGAAAAGTCACTGCTTACGAGTTGGCCGATTCGTCGCTCGTCCGGCTGGGTTCAGCATGTCAACGAGCCCCAAACCGACTTGGAACTCGCGGCAATACGTCGCAGCGTGAATCGCGGAGGGCCGTTTGGGACCGAAAGCTGGTCCAACACCGCAACGGCACGTCTCGGCCTCGAAATGACCACTCGTCCACGCGGACGGCCACTCAAGAACGCCAAAAAAGGTTCCTGACACCTTTTTTGTGTTATGCGGGTTTGGCTTGTGGGATGTTGTTGTTCGCGGATTGATCGAAGCGGATGACGGCCGGTTCTTCGAGCCAGGCTTTGATCGTGGCGGCGACCGCGTGCAGGTCGGCCAGATCGTCTGTGTCTGCCCCGGCTCCATTCGCCGTGGCGAAGGCCGGGCTGACGGAGCCTGCCGAGGCCTTCGATTTGCGTCGACGCATCATGTGAACTCCAATGGCGAGAACAACAACACCGGCAATTCCCAGTGACGAACCTTGAACGAGCGAGGCAAAATCTCGCCCAAATGGCAGCATGGCAATATTTTGATCGTCGCCCCTGGCCATCGCCTCGACAGCCGTTCCAGCGGGTGGCTTTCCGATGCTGACCTGAATCCGGTCTCGATCTTCTTTAAAGCCCACCGCATTTTTGACGAGTTCTTGAGCTTCGGCGGGTGTGATTCCAATTACATCTTCGATGTCTTCATCTTCCGCGGGAGCCTTGGGGGGGATCAGCATCACGGCAACCGTCAGGCGGTCGATCAATCCCTGTTGCTCTTCTTGTGAGCGGTTTACGCGAGAGACGGCGAATTCACTCTCGACTGTCTCATCGTTCTTGTTCGCAGCGCCGTTGTCTGGCCCATTGCCAGGGGCGGGCGGGATATTCGAGACTGCTCCCACCGGTCCTTTCGCGCCATTGCCCGCCGTGACCTTCGATTTGGTGACGGCTTCCCGCAGGACTGCGGACCCTTCGGGATCAAACTTTTCGCTGGTTTCTTTCAGGAGCCGGAAGCTCATTTCGGCGGTGACACGGACAGTGGCTCGTCCGGGCCCCAAAAGGCGCGCGAGAATCTCGTGTGCGTTGTCGGCCAGGTGAGCCTCGACCTCGCGCTGGTAGGCCAGTTGGTCGTTCGAGACCATTCCACCCCGCGGGTCTTTCTTCTCGGAAAGCATCCGTCCCTCGGTATCGGACACGGTGACGTTGTCGGGAGTCAAACCTTTGACGCTACCCGCGGACATCATGACGACCGTGTGCGCCATCGCGCGACTCATGACCATGCCCGGTTTGGTTTTGATCATGATGCTTGCCGTGACTGGCTTTTCTTCGCGTGCGAAGGGAGTCGGGTCGGGTTGAACGATGTGGACACGTGCATGCTCAACGGGATCGAGCGTCATAATGGTTCGGGCCAGTTCGCCCTGGATGGCGCGGACATAATTGATCTGCTGCTGAAATGGCGTAGAACCCAACGACATGGTGTCGAACAGTTCGTATCCCTTACCGGCACCTTGAGGCAGTCCGGCCGAGAACAGATTCATTCGCGTTGCGTGCACTTTGCTGGTCGGCACCAGGATTGTTGTTCCATCTCCGGCGAGCTTATACGAGACGCGGTCGGCGTCGAGCTTCTGTACCATCGCAGCAGCCGACTCGGTGTCCAGTTTCGAAAACAGCACAGCATAGCTGGGCTGCGCGGACCAGTAGCCCACGCTCCCGACGACGGCGAGCATCAATGCCACGGCCCCGGCATACAGGCCTTTTGCCATTGGCGACAGATTGGCCCAGAACTGTTGGATTTGAGCTAGCATCGTTCGATACCTGTTTCGTCTCGCGGTGGGTGAATACCCGTCATGCGTGAAGGCGCCGCACTCGCGATCAAGCGGCGCTATTGAAAGTATCGGTTGCGGTGACTTTGCCGGTTGAGTCGATTGTGGGGATTGAGGTGCGCGTCAGAAAAGTCGACCGGCAGTTACTGCCGAGATTGGGCCATTCCTCCGTGTCTCCGTGCCTTCTTCATCACCAAGGTGTTTCCGAAGTGTGCAAAACATCCCCGCGGGTCCAGTGGGGGATGGGGAGACACGGAGGCACAGAGACAACGGAGAAGGAGTTGAAGGACGCAGAAGCGATGGGACTTGAGGTCGTGTTTAAAAGAGCTGGCGGGGGGAGGGGGCTTGGGGTACGGTCTTTTCGGAGAATGCGCGTCGAGTTCACAATTCTCGAATGAATGAGCGAACCTGATGTCTGGTCGAATCATTGCGATTGGTGATATTCACGGCTGTGCTGTGGCGTTGTCGGCATTGATCGAGGCGATCGATCCCCGGCCGAACGATACGATTATTCCCCTGGGTGACTATGTCGACCGGGGATTGGATTCGCGTGGGGTGCTCGATCAGTTGATTGACCTTGAGCGACGTTGTCAGTTGATTCCGATTCTCGGCAACCACGACGAGATGATGTTGCACGCGCGGGACAGTGAATCGGACTTTCAGGACTGGATGACCGTCGGCGGTGCCGCAACGCTCGATTCGTATGGTTCCACCGGGACCCTTGCAAAGATCCCGCTCGGGCACTTCGAATTTCTTGCGCGTTGCCGGTCCTACTACGAGACCGAGACGCACCTGTTCGTGCATGCCAACTATCAGCCCAATCTGCCTCTGGATCAGCAGGATGACCATCACTTGCGCTGGCTATCGCTGCGGGATTCGATTCCTGAGAGCCACATGTCCGGCAAAGTCGCTGTCGTGGGGCATACGCCTCAGCCGGATATTCTGGATTTGGGTTACTTGATCGACATCGATACGGGCTGCTGCCGCGGAGGCTGGCTGACGGCGCTTGATCCCGTCGGCAGACAGGCCTGGCAGTTCAACGAGAGGGGGCAAGCACGAACGCCGGAGCTGGATCGAGAAAACCCCTTGATCATGGATCGCCCTGATGCCTGAGTTTGTGTCAGTTGCCGGGAGTTGTCCCGATTTCCCCTCGTTGTCTCGTTTTCCTCTCGTCACCAAGCTCCTGCCTGGTGACGCTTCCTGCACATCGGAAGTGTGTACGAGGGACTCAGGCCGCGTTCCTGGCCATGGGAAACCTGATCGCAAGAGGCGTTACCAAGCGGGAGCTTGGTAACGAGGAAACCGAGGGGAATTACCACTCGTCTGCATGGAAGGCCGCTAAAGAACGCAAAAAAGGTTCCTGACACCTTTTTTGTTACCACGCGGGGGAATCGCTGGCTGGAAAAGATTCTTCGGAGGCTTCCTGGACGACATCGAGTCGCGATTTTGATCGGCCGACCGAGACGACTCGTGTCAGCAAGAGTGACGAGTCTTCAATGGCTTGGAGCGAATGGGGTTCGCCGTCGGCAAGATACAAGAGTTGTCCGGCCGTCATTTCCCGGGTTCCGATTCCATCGACCGAAAACAGGATTCGTCCCTCAAGGCATTGAACGGTGATCTGATGGGGCGAGGCGTGCGTGGGAATCTCGCGGCCGGCGGGGATCACCAGGCGGATGAGTTCCAATTCGTTCGTTCTGACCAGGGTGGTCGTTTTCGAATCACACAAGTTGTCACCGAGCGTCAGTTGGATGACTTCACCGGCTGTGGAACGCTGAACTGGCATGACAGTTCCTCCTGAAACGAGTGACTGGGCTCCCGCGCGATACGATTCTCGCGTGAAATCACGACTCAATCGTTTTGCGGGTCAACGAGCTATGACCATTCAAATCGCTCCGGCCGCACCTGACGTTCGAGGTTCGCAACAGGAGCGAAGTCGCTCGCGCACCTCTTGGAGCGACTTTAGTGCCGAGTGAACGAAAAAAAGCTGCAGGAAGATTATATCATCCCAGGAAAGTCAGGCGTGCATCGAGTTTAAAAATCGGTCGCGAATGAAATCGGCGCATGGCTGAATGGGGGGCCGACGTGTCGTCGGCATGTGTGTCGCCGTTGATTCGACGGGCGATCAGATCTCCAGTTCCATCAGGTCTTCGGCGAGATAGGTTTCGGGAAAGATGGCGCGTGCGGTGGCCAGGCCGATGGGGTCGTCGTCGCTGCGTTGGGGGTCAATGTGTGTCAGGTACATTCGCGTGACGCGGGCTTCACTCGCTAGAGAGGCGACCTGTGACGTGTAGCTGTGTCCCGTCTTGCCCGCCCAGTCGGCCATCGCGTCCGGGAAGTAGCATTCATGGATCAGCAGATCGACGCCACGTACAAAATCGACATACGAATGACTGACGGTCGTGTCGGTGATATAGGCGATCTTCTTGTCGCCGACCTGAAGGCGATAGCCCACCGAGCCACCGGGGTGGTGCAGGGGCTGATGCGTGATGATGGCCTGTCCATTCGCGACCGCAACTTGATCGGTTAAGGGCAGGAATTCAAAGGCAGGCAAGACGGGGAACAACGGTTCGGAAAAGAGATGCTCTTTCACTGCGGCGATGGTGTCGGGCGACGCATGAACGCGGCAGTGCGTGATCTGGCCACGGGCGAGCGGGACCAGTAGATAGGTGAGACCTTGCACATGGTCCAGGTGTGCATGCGTCAGGAAAATGTCGATTTGTTGTGTCGCGAGGTGGGACGCGACGCGGAATGCGCTGCTGCCAGCATCGAACAGGATCCCGAGTTCGGGCAGCATGATCCCGGCCGTGTGCCGCCGTTCGTTCGGATGGTAACCTCCTGTTCCGAGAAACAGCAGACGCATGACACAGACTCCGCAAGGACGTTCATCGCTACGGTCTGCCCGGCGACAAACGTCACACTCCATTTCCTCGAGGCGTAGGGTTCATGCACCTGACGCCCTCTTTAAGGTTGCCGACCGATGAATGACACCTGATTTCCGGTATACCACACAATTGAGGGAAATTCATGGGGCTGGCGTGGTTGTCTGTCGAGTTGCCATCTGGGACGCCCGACGGGCGCGGTCTCTGCTCACGTGTCCCCGTTGTCAGCCGATGCGAATTTGCAGCCGAGGAATCGATATCCCGTACCGCGTACGGACAGGATATGTCGTGGCCGGGCCGAATCGGGTTCGAGGATTTTTCGAAGCCGCAGCACGAAGTTGTCGATGGTTCGGGTGGTGACGTCGGCTGATTGATCCCAGACCTCGGTCAGGATTCGGTTTCGGGAGAGGACTTCCCCTTCATGCTCGATGAAGTAACGCAGCAACTGCATTTCGAGTGTGGTCAGGCTGTATTTTTTGTCAACCACTTTGACTTCGAACGCCTGGAAATCGACCCGAGTCTCGCCGAATTCGTAGAACTCGGGTTCGGTTCGAATCTCGGTGTCGGACGTGGTCGCTTCGGTTCGCAGGGTTCGATAGCGTTCCAGCAGGTTCTTGACGCGGTTGAGCAATTCGGGAAGTGCGAACGGCTTGGTGATGTACTGGTCGGCACCGACGTCGAAGGCGTGCATGCGGTCTTCGACCAGGCCTCGCGCGCTGAGCACGATGATCGGGACTAGGGTATTGACCGATCGGACGGCCGAGCAGATTTCATAACCGCTCATTCCCGGCAACATCAGATCGAGGATGATGAGGTCGATCCGGGGATCGGAGTTTTGAAAGAGTCTGAGGGCCGTCGGGCCGTCACCCGCCAGCAGGACTTCGAAGCCTTCCTGCTCGAAGTTGAATTTGAGACCCAGGGCGAGAGCTTCTTCGTCCTCGACGATCAAGATGCGCATCGACGCCCGCTTTCCATCAATAAACCGAAGTGAACCGAAATTGTTTTCTCGCGACAGGATAGCAGGGGACCACGGCGGAACGCGATTGTCCCAGAAATTCACTTTCCTTCTCTGGGTCTCCGTGGCTCTGCGTCTCCCTAACCACCAATGCGCACCCGAAGTACGTCAAACGTGCAAGTGGGCTCAGCGGTGATAGGGGAGACGCAGAGCCACGGAGACACAGAGGAGGAAGGATCGAGTGGAATTCAGGGGAAATTCAGGGGTGGATTGCGGGGACTTGAATGTTTCAATTCTGGAAAGTCGGGAATCTAATGTTGTTCGCGGGTTGACTGCGGTGATGAGATGGATCGAAAATATGGCCCGTGATGGCGGAGTTCACCTGAAACTTGACGAGCATCATGACTGACGAAACTTCGCCTGCTTCGAATCTGCCGCTGACGGCCTCGTTTACCGAGGATGCGGTGATTCTTCGGCCTGATTTGCGGGACAGCGAATCGATCGCGATGACTGATGTCGGTGTCAACGCTGGCTCGGTGCCTCCGGCGTTGCCCGTCGACACCGACGATTCCCGGCCCGATCGGGCGCCGCGCTGGTACTTCGCCATTTGCGAATCGATCCTGTGGTTCGTGGGGACCCTGGCCGTTCATTTGATCGGCGGAGTCGCGACGATTATCGCCGTGACCATTGTGTGGACAATCCTTTCCAATGGTCGCTCGGTCAGTATGAGCGATCCGCGTGTGCTGATGCTGGCGACCGCGGGTGAGATGGTGCTGTTTGTTCTGGCGGCGATGTTGTGTGTGTCGGTGCGGTATTGGGGGCGAACGTTTGCCGAGTTGAACTTGAGTCGTCCCGAGCTGAAGCATGTGGCGATTGTGATTGCCGGCACATTACCGCTTAGCTACTGCGTGTCGGCTTACAGCATGCCGATTCAGTGGGGTTGGAATCTGATTGGGGAACAGTTTCCGGGATTGAAAGTGATCGACGAACTGAGCGCTATGAGGATGGTCAATGAAATGGCGGATGCGACCTCGCTTCCGGTCATGATTCTGATTCTGGCGGTATTGCCCGCGATTGGTGAGGAACTGGTGTTTCGGGGTGCCATGGGACGGGTGTTGATGGCGTCGCTCGGTATTTGGGGCGGGGTCGCGTTGACGTCATTCCTGTTCGGTTTGATTCATGTCCATCCGGTGCATGCCTTGGCGGTGATTCCGCTGGGGATTGCGATGCATCTGGTCTATCTATGGACGCGCAGTTTTTGGATGCCGATGTTGTTTCACTTCGTCAACAATTGCTGGGCCTCGGTGACGGCTCAATTTGGTTCGGGTGAGCCATTCCAAGAGAACGCCGCCGTCACGTTGACGGATCTGGTGGGCATGTTCGCAGCGGCAATCGCGGTGACGGCGCTGGCGATCGCGTTATTCCAGTCACGGATCCGCTACCGTCACCCTGACGGAGCGGAATGGACCTCGCCCCACTATCCTCTGCGTGTTCCACCGTCGCGCACGATTCGGCGCACGACGGCAGCCATGGGGCTGAGTTACTGGGCGACCGGATTTGGCTTTGCTCTCGTTTGCCATCTGGCGATGGGATGGCAATTGTGGAAAGCCATGATGAGTCCGCAATAATCTTGGGGATCGATGAAACCTGCTGCGACCCACCTGCCATCGCTCCCGCCGAAACATCCTCCGAAGTGCGTTAACGAACTCTTAAGTGACGAATCGATGAATCCTCAAGACGAACTGCACGCCCTGACCAACCGATTTTCCGAGTCGAGTGCACTGTTTCAGCGAGCGGAGCATATTCCGTCGGTTGTGACGCCGGAGCCCTACAAGACGATGCTGGCGCACAACCACCACATGACGGTCGAGATGGAGCAATATCATAAGACCTCCGTCGACGTTCGGGTGCTCGACAGCCATCAGAAGGGAAACGAGTATTTCCGGAAGATCCTGTTGCTGAAACACGGGACGAATACACCGGTGCAGTTCGGAATCGTGCGGTTTCGGTTGGAGTATGTGACCGATGCCGTGCGTGACGAGATCCTGGCGGGGCAAATACCGCTCGGGCGGATTCTGATCAATCACAATGTGCTGCGGCACGTTGATCTGGGGGCGATCCTGGAGATCAAGGCCGGTCCCGCGCTGGCGGAATATCTGCAGATGCCGGTCGGAGAGATTACCTACGGACGCCTCGCCACGATCTTCTGCAATCGTCAGCCCGCGGTCGATCTGCTTGAGGTCTCGGCCCCGCTGATTTGATTGTTTTCACTGTGTCTCCGTGTCTCGCGGTCCCTCGCTGGACCCACTTGTACGTGTGGCGTACTTCGGGAGCACATTGGTGTTAGGGTGACACAGAGACGCAGTGGCACAGAGAAGAGAAGAAAGAAGAAAAGAGATTAGCCGGCGGTGCGCATTTCGAGTTCGACGGCGCTGACGGCGACGACGGCGATGCCGAGTTTGTCGGCCAGTTCGATGACTTCGGGTTCGTTCAGGATGATGGTCATGCCGCTTTCGATGGCCAGGACGCGGCCGCCGGATTCGTGCATGGTCTTGATCGTCTGCGTGCCGATTGTCGGAACGTCGAACCGCATGTCCTGCTGTGGTTTGGCGACCTTGACGACGGTGAATCCCCCGCGGCGGCAGAGTTCTGCCGAGCGACGGATGGCACGATCCGTGCCTTCGATGGCTTCGACGGCGATGACGGCCATGTCGTGAACGACGACGGACTGCCCGACGTCCAGACGTCCCATTTCCTTGGCCAGTTCCCAACCAAAGCGAATGTCTCGCCACTGGGCTTCAGTCGGCTTGCGTTTCGTGAGGAATCCGTGGTTCACGAGCAACTCCGGGCAGTAATCGAGGGCGGAATCGAAATAGATATTGTCACGTTCAAATTCACGGATCACGGCGAGCAGCAGTGTGTCGTCTTTGCGGTCGCGGCTGGCATAGCGAAGCCACATGTGGATGGTTCGCCAGTCGGGTAGAAGTCGCAGGATGCGAAACGGTTGAAACAGGACGGTCTTTTCGATTTTGCCCGCCATGACGACGCGGTTGATCCGGGCCTTCTTGAATAGGCTGATCGCGCGACCGATACGTGCCAGCGGCGCTTCGACATACGAATGGCAGATCTCGCGGAGTTCCGGCGGCGCCATTCCCATGACGCCGACCCCGTAGACATGATGTCCCTGTTTCTGAGCGGCCAGCGCGAACGAGATCGGAAACTGTCCCGAGCCGGCCAACAGGCCAACACGGCGTCCCGAAAACGTCATCGAATTGTTTCCGGCTCCCTCCATGGAGTCGCCTTTCAATCCGTTTTTCTGCTGGTCACCTGAGGAGCAATCATCCTTGATTTTCAGTGAAACCGACATGAGTCTATCCGACCGTTCTGTTCCGCGTGGGAAGGCGTATGGCAAGCGAGAGTTATCCCGCCGCACGATGAGACGTGGCACTGTCGTCTGACGCAACCTGACTTCTGAGTTGTTCGAGCTGCGCCGTCAGCAGCTCGACTTGTTTTTCGAGTGTATGCAGATCGTCGCGCATATCTGGGATGCGCTTCATCGACACGACCAGGCGTTTTTGATCCGATTCGTGTGTGGCGGGGATTCCGAGCCAGGTTTCTCCGGCAGGGATATCTTTGACCACACCCGCTTTCGCACCGACCGAGCAGCCGGTGTTCAAATGCACGTGATCACGGACGCCGGCCTGACCGCCCAGTCGCACATAGTCACCCGTGGTCGACGACCCGGCGAGTCCGACTTGCGACGCGAAGACGTTGTGACGACCGACTTCGCAGTTGTGTGCGACCATGACCAGGTTGTCGAGTTTCGTGCCGGCACCGACGATGGTTGGGCCGATCGCGCCGCGATCGACCGTGGTGCAGGCACCAATCTCGACATCGTCGTGAATCTGGACGGAACCGAGCTGCGGGATCTTTTCAAATCGGCCGCCGATGAATCGGTAGCCAAATCCGTCGGCACCGATCACCGCGCCACTATGAATGATGACATTGTTTCCGATGACGACGTCGTGATAGATCACCGAGTTCGCGTGCAGGATGGTGTTGTCACCAATCTGACAGCCGGCTCCCACGACGACGCCGGGGTGCAGGTCGCAATTCGAGCCAATGATCACTTCGTCGCCCAGGCAAACTCCCGATGCGATATAGCAGTTGGAACCGTACTTGGCGGTGGGGCTGATGTGGGCGTGGGGCGAGATTCCGCGTTGGGGCCGACCACGTATCTTGCGGAACAGCGGCAGCAGTGTTTGGAACGCGGATTGGACGTCGGCGACGATAATCAGCGAGTTTTGGGTCGTCTCGCCGATCAGGCCGGCGATCTTGGGTTCCACCAGGACGGCTCCCGCGCGGCAATCTTTCAATCGGCGCAATTGAACCTGATCCAACACGAAGGTCAGGGCGGTTGGACCGGCCCCTTCAATGGCCGCTGCGTCGTCGATCGTGCGCAGACGATCGCCCTGAACAGAACCATTGACTAAGGCAGCCAATCCTTCGACCGTGTGACTCACGCGTGCATCCTTTCAGCGGGATTCAACTTTGGGGGAGATCGTAAACATCTCGTTGCGGGCGGTGTGAAATCGGGCGTCGGTCCTGACGAGCGATTCACTCTTGCGGACGAGTTTTCGGCGATATGATATTCGTCCGCATGTGGTATAGCTGAATTTTGGCGAATTGGGCAAGAGAGATCGTCGACTGGCGAATCAGCGGAAAATCCGCTATTTCTACGGGCTGAACAGGCATTGGAAAACAGGAGCAAGCAAGATGGCCGTGCGGGGGATTCGAGGAGCAACCAGCGTTGAAAAGGACTCGGCCGAAGAGGTTCTGTCCGCAACGCGCGAACTGCTGAACGAACTTCTCAAAGCCAATTGCATCCACGAGTTCGACGAAATTGTGTCAGCGATTTTTACGACGTCGCCTGATCTAACGTCCACGTTTCCGGCCGAGGCGGCTCGAGCGATTGGAATGAAGCAGGTTCCGTTGCTCTGTGCGTCGGAAATCGCCGTTCCCAGCAGCCTGCCGCGCTGCATTCGCGTGCTGCTGCATGTGAATACTGACAAAAAACAAACGGAAATTACGCACGTTTATTTGCGGGAAGCGAAGCGGCTGCGGCCGGACATGGCCAGCGCCCAGTAGGTTTGTGGTTCCTGCTTGGAAGTCCCCTCGCTCCCAAGCTGCCGCTTGGGGACGTCTTTTGTGACTTCAATCTCTTCCGAGCGGGAAAGCGGTCTGCGCCTCCCTTATATCCACTCCGCGCAGGGCGAAGCGTTCCCAAGCGGGAGCTTGGTAACGAGGAAAAACGAACGAGGAAAACGAGGGGGTCGCAATCCGCCGCGAGATCCGGTTGAAGCCTGCTAACGGTATTGTTCGAGCAGGGCATTGGTGGCGAGGAGCTCGCGTGAGAAACCCTCAACGATGTTGGGACTTCCGCCGCCGGGTAGCACTTCCCAGGTGTAGGTTTCGACCTCAAGGTGCGGCGCGTAGTCCAGTTCGGGAATGACGGCGAGGGCGCGTTTTAGTTCTGAGCGGGTCGTCCCGAGCGGTCCCAGGTGTTCCGCATCGACAGGGACATGGAAGTGGACTCGCCAGACCGGTGCAGTCCGGAATTCGTCGGCAGGCCGGGAGACCATATGGTCGTCCAGGTCGACGTATCGTGCGATCTTTCCTTCGGCCGTTTTGGCGAATGTCTGATGCAGATAGCGTGGTTCGATATAGCGGGCCAAGGCGGCCATCGCTTCGACACGCAGCGCGGGTTCAGTGACTTCGATGGCGCAGGTGATATGGATCTTGTTGAGGCGGATTTCCGCCTGGACCAATGATCGGATCGAGGCCGCAACATCTTCGAATTCGACCGCCTGATGACAGACGTCGTAACAGACACCGATATGGGTGCGAACGCAATTCACGGCGTTGGCATCTGACGCGTGTACGCGCAAACGATCGAAGAACTGAATCGTTTCCACGGTCGTTTCGATGACGCAAAACGGTTCGGGTTCGATCGCCAGACGGATCACGCGTCCGGTCTCGTGATACAGGCGATCGAGGCCGCGGGCGAGCTCGACTAATTGGGCCGCGCAGCGGTCTGCGAATTCCACGGGTTGCTCGAAGGGCTTAAATCCGAGCGGCACGGTCGAGATACTGCCTTCGGCACCTTCGGGAAGGAGCGCCGCCAGACAGCGCGCACAGGCCAGAGTGTAGTTCAGTCGATCCGCGTGAGACCAATCGGGAAGATAGACATTTTCCTTGACGCGGGCGGAATGAAAGTCGCCATAGGGGAAGGCGTTCAGCGTGTAGCAACTGAGTCCCCTTGCCGCCAAACCTTCGCGGAATCGGGCTACGGCGTCTGGAGTTTGTTCCAATTCATGGACGACCGATGCGGCCAGCCACAGTCCGGCCGCCAGGTCTTTTCCATAGTTGGTCTTGATCGGCAGTGTGAATCGATCGAGTCCCTCTTCAACTTCGGCCACGGTGCGGCCGGGATGGACATTGGTGCAATAGCTGAGCGGTAAGGAACTGATTGTCATGGCAGGTGGGCTTCACGGAGGGACGGCGGTGTTGGACGCTCGGCCAATGGGCTGACGAAGAATCCATGGAAGCGGGCGCAAAACGAGGGCACGAACAGCCTTTGTTATAGCACCCTCATGCGTTCCTGCCCTCTGTAGAAAGTGGTAAATTCCGGTTCAGTACAGACATTTTGACTGTACGAGTGTTCTGCCCCGAGAGGCTTACGAAATTGAGATTGATCGAGGTCGATAAAGACAACAAGCGGATCCCTGTGGGGGAATCCGCTTGTTGTCATGGGGTTCGGGCGAATGTGTTCCGTCAGGCAGTCGAAGTCAGTGTGGATCGACGACCGGGGCCGAGGCGGTCATTTCGGTGGCCGAGGCTTCGAAATGTGCCGGATCGGCCTGAGGCGTGAGCGTCTGTCCGGGATTGTTGGAGACATACGGCGAATTGACGAGGTCACCCATTTGTGGTGGTGACAGCGGGATCTGGCCGTTTTGTGCGAGCGTCGTTGTGTCGAAGCTTTGGTAAGCCATCGTGGGCTGTCCGCCGCTGGGCATCCAGCTATTCATTGGGCCACCGAATTGAGTTGGCGGGTACGAGGCGATCGTCGGTTCGACATCACGGCCGCGCATCCGTCGTGCCCGGCGATTCGGTTCCATGCTCACTTCAGGAATCATGGCGGGGTCGTCTCCCATGGACATGTTCGACGCCATCATCGGGGCCGAGAATTCCATCGAACTGGCGGCCATCGTGGGATCCATGGTCATGATCTGGCCATCGGCGACCATCATTCCGTCCGTCATCATGGGGGAGCTGGCCATCATCGGTACGCCCGAGTCTTGCATGATCGCCGAACGTGACGACAGTTTCGGATCGAGCAGCGTGGCCAGGCGCGATTGGACTTCCGGCTGATTCCAGTTGGCAGCCAGCGAACGTTCGTAATACGCGATCGCCGCGTCGCTACGGCCGGTTCCCTGATAGAGCTGCCCAAGATGTGACAGGGCGATTGGATTCGTCGGGCTGGCTTTCAGGGCGTTTCGCAGCGATTGTTCGGCACCCGCCATGTCACCGGATTCGCGTTGGATCCAGGCGAGTTCGATATTGGATTCGGGGACGTACGGCTGTGTTGCGACCCAGCCCACCAGCAGTTCCTGGGCTTCTGTCGTTCGTCCTTGCGAGACCATCAACTGGGCCAGCGAGTGATACGTGGGCTGATGCATGGCGTTGATCGTCAGGTTGTGTTGCAGGATCCGTTCGCAACCGGCGACGTCACCCTGCTTTTGGATGGCCATCGCCAGGTTGTGTCGGTAGTCAGGGTTACAGGGATCGTGGCGGACCGCTCGAGCGAACCGCTTCCGGGCTTGAACATAGTGCCCGCGGCTGTATTGCCGCATGCCGGAACGGTTCATGGCCCAGCCGTTGCCGGCGTAACATCCGACGTTCGTGAGCAACAGGCCGAGAAGCAGGACTCGACACACGTTGATCGGCGACAGAAAGCCGTTGCTGCGCATAGTTTCGCGGCTCCAGATTTTCAGGAGATGTTCGACACGAACTCGGCCGACAGACGTCAGCACCGAACGTGACAATGGGAAATGATTTGAATTGTGGGAGTTGGAGGTCGGGAACATATCCCAGGGTTTCAAGAGCGGCAAGCCGACTTTATCCCATCCGCGGTTTCCTGCGGAAAATCTCAGAAATCGCCGCGACCGCCGTTGAGTTCAGGTAAAAACTGCCGATCGGATCGGTTTTCACCTTGGTTTGCACGATGGCTGGCACCCATTGGGAGCAACTTTGAATTGGTGTCACATGGGATTTGAACGAGACACAGAGACGGGGAGACACAGAGAAGACGTAGAGAACGTCGTGAGGCGAAATGTGGGCTTCACGGCCTGTTGCAAGAAGGGGACAGGTAATTCAGGTTGGTTGGCGGGATTTCAGGATCGGCATTGTTTCGACGGTTCAAGAGTGCATACTAGTGGTGCGGGATGAATCCAACTTGGATTGGTCCGCTGGGGGATCGAGTCGCCGCAGAGTGCCCATTCCCCGAAGTTGATGATGCCGATGGGGACGTGAAAATTTCCGCGGCAGAGTGTCAGGGGCGATGTCATCTGGAATGTCTGTCGCCATGTGGGACGAAGCCCGATGGGCTCAAACCTTGTTTTCTCTGGAGATCACCATGAATGAGTGCCCCGATTGCTCGAATGGCATGCCGCCTATGATTTCTCGACGAGGATTCGTCCAAACGGTCGGTGCCGTGACGGCCGTCGCCGCCTTGCCGCGATTGGGACGATCGGCGGACGACGCCAAGCCGAATTCGGAATCACTCGTCAAGAAACTGTACGAGTCGCTGACGCCCGCTCAGAAGGAAGAGATCTGTTTTGATTGGAATCACACGGATGACCGTGGTCTGCTGCGGACGCACGTCTCGAACAACTGGCAGATTACCGGCGATCACAAGATCTCGTCGAATTTCTACACGGCCGATCAGCAAGGAATGATCGAGGCCCTGTTCTGGGGGTTGTACGCACCTGATTGGCACGACCGGATCAAGAAGCAGTTGAAAGACGACGCCGACGGATACGGCAAAGAGCAATCGATCGCCATTTTTGGCGAACCGGGAACTGGCAAATTTGAGTTCGTCATGACCGGTCGTCACCTGACGATTCGTTGTGATGGCGACAGCACCGAGCATGTCGCGTTCGGCGGTCCGATCTTCTACGGGCATGCCGCGTCGTCGTTCAATGAAGAGGTTGGGCATCCCGGCAATGTCTTCTGGTATCAGGCTCAGAAGGCAAATGGCCTGTACAAGATGCTGGATGGCAAGCAGCGGGCCGAGGCTCTGGTCGAAGTGGCTCCTAAAGAGAGTCTGGTTCATTTCGGCGGCCCCGATGGGAAACCACAAGGGATCGTCATCAGCGAACTGTCGTCCGACCAGAAAGAGTACGCCCAGAAGGTGCTGGACGCTTTGGTTGAACCGTACCGGACGTCGGACCGTGAAGAAGTTCGCAAGTGCCTTCAGGCTCAGGGCGGGCTGGATCGTTGCCGACTGGCGTTCTACAAATCGGGCGATCTCGGCAACGACGGCGAATGGGACAACTGGCGTCTGGAAGGGCCGTCGTTCGTCTGGCACTACCGCGGCACGCCGCATGTTCATGTCTGGGTGAACATTGCAGACGATCCCTCGGTTAAGATTTCGGCACGCGGTTGAGACTGGATGGATGGATCGGGGTTCTGACTGTTAAGGTCTCGCTCGGCGAGGTCTCGACATTGGAACGTCCGGCAAAAAGAAGTTGATTGAGTAAACGATAATCACAGCGTGACCAGACCGGTTTCGGACGGATCTGGTCACGCTGTTGAGGCAAGCGATCGTCGGTGACGACGTTCGGAATTAGGAATGGGGTCACGGGATGCATCGAACCTGGCGAATCGCGACGCACGATCGTGCGTACGTGAAGGATCTTAGTGTTCGCTTGAAGGTCACGGCGCTGATCGCGCAGGTTTTGGTGGCACGTGGACATCAACGGCTGGAATCGGCCGAGAATTATCTCGCCAAAAAGCTGACGACGCTGCACGACCCAGAGCTTTTGCCGGGGTTGAGTGCTGCTGCCGATCGGATTGTGGCCGCCGTACAATCCAAACGACGGATTACGATCTATGGTGACTACGACGTCGATGGTGTGACGGCCACAAGCCTGCTGTGGCATTGTTTGCAGCTCATCGGCGCCAAGGTGGATTATTATATTCCCTCACGCATGGAAGAAGGCTACGGGCTGAATTGCGATGCGATTCGGCAGCTTCATTCTGAAGACCCGACGCGCCTGTTGGTGAGCGTCGATTGCGGAATTACCAGTTGCACCGAAGCGGCCCTCGCGCGGGAACTGGGGCTCGAACTGATCATCACCGATCATCACACGCCGTCGGAAACGTTGCCCGAGGCCGACGTGCTGGTTCATCCACGACTGCCGGGAAGCTATCCCTTCGGCGAACTGTGCGGAGTCGGTGTCGCGTTCAAACTGGCGTGGGCCATCTGTGCGCGGATGGGTGACGGCAAGCGAGCGTCACCGCGGATGCGCGAATTTCTGCTCAGCGCCATCGGTCTGGCCGCGATCGGCACGATCGCCGACGTCGTGCCCCTGATCGACGAGAACCGAGTGCTGGTGCATTTTGGTCTGGCCAGCCTGCTCGATCGCGCCAACCCTGGACTGCAGGAATTGCTGAAGGTGGCGAAGGTGTCGGA
This sequence comes from Schlesneria paludicola DSM 18645, assembly GCF_000255655.1. NCBI lineage: Bacteria > Pseudomonadati > Planctomycetota > Planctomycetia > Planctomycetales > Planctomycetaceae > Schlesneria > Schlesneria paludicola. The sequence goes on from NZ_JH636436.1 coordinate 121,087, forward strand.
CAAGGGCACGCTGCAGGCGGAAGACATCGCGTTTGCCGTCGCACCGCGGATCAATGCCGCCGGTCGACTGGGACAGGCCCGTTTGGCCGTGGAACTGCTGACGACCAGCGATCGAGATCGTGCGGTGGCCCTGGCGACGTACCTCGACGGGTTGAACAAAGATCGACAGTCTGTCGAGCGGAAGATGCTGAAGCAGGCGAAAGAGCTTGTCGAAGAGAATGCGGAATGGGCCGACCATCGGGCGCTGGTGTTGTCGCATTGCGAATGGCACCCGGGTGTGATTGGGATCGTGGCCACGCGTGTTGCCGAGCACTTCCAACGTCCGACGATCATGATTGCGCTGGGCGGTTTGAACGGATTCGCTCAAGGGTCAGGTCGTTCGTTTGCGGGGTTCAATCTGCATTCGGGGCTGTTGGCGTGCCGCGATCATCTTGAAACGTTCGGCGGTCATCATGCGGCGGCGGGGTTGAAGATTCGCATGGATGCGATCGATGCATTCCGCCAAGCCTTTGTCAGCCATGTGCGCGAGAATCATGTGGCGGCGCCCGGTGCCTCGGAACTGCAGATCGACTCGGAAGTCCAATTGAGTGACCTGACGATTCGTTCGGTGACCGAACTGGAACGCCTGGGTCCCTTTGGTGCGGCCAATCCCCGGCCGATCTTTGTCGCGTCGAACGTGGAACTCGCGTCACCTCCGAAGAAGATGGGGGAAGGGGAGCGGCACCTGTCGATTTTCGTCAAGCAGTATGGTCAGAAGATGCGTGGTGTCGCCTTTGGTAAGGGCGATTGGGCAGATGAAATCGCAGGGCACGGCGGCCCGATTTCGATCTGCTTCCAGCCGACGATCAATCGCTTTCAGGGGCGAGAAAGCGTGGAATTCCATCTGATCGACTGGCAACCGGAGCACGCTGCCGCGGGCGTTGCCGTTTGACGTCGTCACAATCACGCCACGAGGAATTTGCTCATGGCGTGATTGAAACCATCGGATGGTGGGGTCAGCCGGGGAGTCGGAAGAGGCGACGTGCGTTGGCGGTCGTTGCGTCGGCAATCTCTTCTTTGCTCGTCTGGCGAATTTCAGCAAGGCATGCGGCGGTGAGGCGGACGTGTGCCGGTTCGTTTCGTTTGCCGCGAAACGGTGTGGGTGCCAGATACGGCGCGTCGGTTTCGATCAGGACGCGGTCGAGGGGAATTCCTGCTGCCACCTGTCGCTGTGCCTCGTTCTTTTTGAAGGTCACCATGCCGCCGAAACCGAGATACAGTCCCAGATCCAGGCAGATCGTGGCCATGTCGGCCGAACCGCAAAAGGCATGGATCACACCATTCAGCGGCTGGTCTTGAGGTTGGCGGCGGAGCTGTGCGACGACTTCGGTCTCGGATTCGCGGCAATGCACGACGAACGGCAAACCGGTTTCGCGCGACAGGGCGAGATGCCGATCGAAGTAGTCGGCCTGGAGTTCCAGGGGGGAATGATCCCAGTACTTGTCGAGGCCCGTTTCACCCAGTCCGACGACTTTGGGCGATTTGGCGAGTTCGACGATTTGCTCCCAGTCGCCGGGTGCGGCCGCCGAGACGTAGTTGGGGTGCAATCCGACCGTGGCGTAAACCTGCGGGAATCGCTCTGTCAATTCAATGACTCGCCGACAGCTTTCCAGTGTTATCCCGATCGCCACCATCGCCACGACGCCCGAGTCGACTGCGCGCTGAACGACGTCAGCACAGTCTTGAGTGAAAGCGTCTTCGTCGAGGTGGCAATGGGTATCAATCCATTCCACGAAAGCGGTCCTTTTATCACGTTGGCGATCGACGGGCAGGCCGGATCGCCGCGCGACACGGCTTGTTTCAAGCCGCTGCGCCCACGGTCGACAGCGATTGCAACCGTTCCGTGAGTTGACGTTCGGACGCCAGGACCTGTTCGATCAGTTGTACTGCTTCGGGATCATCCACGCAGGTATGCGTGGCTTCCTCGAGTTCAACCAGCACGGCCTTCTGGTTCACAAGAATCAGTTTTAGCAGATACTTCAGCGAGAGAAAGTGCAGGTCGGTGAAGCTGGCGGGAAATCCGCCGAAATCGATCGGCCAGCGGCGTTCGGTTAGAAGGTCAGACAACTGGGCGACATGCTCTTGCTGAGTCGCGACCAGTGACGTGAATTCTTCCTGCAGGGCGGCTTCGGAGCGGCTCGACCAGGTGGAACAGTGACCAACATACTGCAGCAGGCTGCGGCCGATGTCGATCTGTAACTGGTTCAGTTTCGCATTGTGTTGAACGTGTGCCATGAATGATATCTAGCCGCGAGGTGAACCAAACCAAACTTTGAACAATGTCGGTCGCTCTTAGAAAAACGCACGCGCCGCATGCAGAGCGACTTTCGAGAGCGGATTGATGATGATTCCCAGAAATACCACCATGCCCGACAGCAGCATGACGAAGACTCCTGAAGAGGACGCCACTGGCAGAGCGACCGGTGTGCTGCCCGCGGGGCGTTCGCTGATGCACATGAACTTGGCGACTCGCAGGTAGTAGAACAGGCTGAGCACCGTGTTGACACCGCCCGCGATTAAGACCACCCACATGAACCAGTGCACCTGCGTGGCATCGTACAGAGCCATAAAGATGAAGGCCTTGCCGTAGAATCCACCGAGCGGTGGAATGCCGACCAGACTGAACAGGCAGATGGCCATACAGACCGCCAGCAGCGGGGCCTGTTGTGCCAGACCTTTGTAATCTTCGATCTCTTCTGAGAACGTTTGATTGCGAATCAGCGCGGCGATCGCGAAGGCACCGAGGTTCATGAACAGATAAACGCATAGGTAATAAAGCAAACCCTGGATGGCGCGTTGTCCCGATTCGGCACCCATCGCACCGCTCTTCAGAACCAGCAGTGCCGAGACTGCCATCAGCATGTAGCCCGCATGGGCGATCGTGGAATAGGCCAGCATTCGTTTGATGTTCTGCTGGGAATACGCGGCGAGATTTCCGAACGTGGCGGTGATCGACGCCAGAAAGCCGAGACCCAACCCGAATGTCAGTGCCAAGTCTTGCGAGGGGCCCGTCGCGTCGCCCGTCAGGCTCAGCGAGAACCGCACGAGCAGCGCGAAGGCGGCGGCCTTCGAGGCGATTGAAAGGAAGCCGCCGACTTCTGCCGAGGCACCATGGAAGGCGTCGGGGCACCAGAAGTGGAATGGCACGAGCGACAGCTTGAACGCAAAGCCGACCGTAATCATCAGCAGGGCGAGCATCATGTAGCGGATTGTCGGATCGTTGTAGCTGGAGTGGCCTGCAAACACGGCCTGAAACCGTGATGCCATTTCCGGGAACTCGGCGGTGCCCAAAAGTCCTGCGAGCAGGCTGATGCCGAACAGCATCACCCCGGCGGCGCCTGCACCGTAAATGACGAACTTCAATGCGGCCTCGCTGCTTTGGCGGCGTCCTTTCAAGAAGCCGGTCATCGCATAGCTGGGCACGCTGGCCATCTCGACCCCGAGAAACATCATCAGCAGATGATTGGCGCTCGACATCAGCATCATCCCGATGACCGCTCCGGACAGAAGCGAGTAGAAATCGGGAGCGTCTTCGTCATCGGGGATGCCGGTCAGCACCGTCAATACGATCACGAACACCAGGAAGAACGTCAAAAAGCCGCGGAAGAAGATCGAGAACGGGTCGTGCATCGCCAGGCCGGTGAAGATCTGCACCGACTCGGCGCCGGGTTGGCTGATTTCCCAGAACTGGAACAGCACGGTGACGAATGCTGCCATGCTGCCGAACAGTGCGATCCAGTGGGTGGGGATCACACGATCAAGACTCGTCAGCCGCGCCAGCAGCATCAGCACGATCGAGCCCGAAAGGATCAGTTCCGGCGCAAAGAGCACCAGTGATTGGAGGGTGGAAGCTTGACCAGCCACACCACCGTTCAGGAACTGCTGTAAAAGTGCTTGGAAATCCATGAGGAATGGCGATCACGTAAGCGACTTGCGGATCAGACGAATCAACGACAACCAGACGTCATGGCAACTGAGCGGCCTGAACCGCGGGAGCTGCCGAATACACCGTCTCGTACGAGGTCTCCAGAGACTTCGTCAGGGATTCGATGGAACCGTGCATCGGAGCAAACAACAGATTCGGGAAAACACCAAACAGGATTGCGAAAGCGACCAGCGTATATCCGATCGCCAGTTCCCGAGGATTCGCTTCGACGAGCGCTTCGGGATGCGGTCCCTTGTACTCGGCACCAAGATACACGCGCTGCAAGGTCCACAGGATATAACCGGCCGTCAGGATCACACCGGCGGCCGCCACAATGGCCAGCAGCGGGCTGAAGTTCCAGCAGGCGAGCACCGACAGGACTTCACCCACGAATCCGCACAGACCGGGTAGACCCAGACCGGCGAAGAAGATCACGGCCGCCAGGCCGGAGTAGTGGGGCATGACCTGAGCGATTCCGCCGAATTTGTTGATGTCGCGATGATGCACGCGGTCGTAGAGCACGCCGACCATAAAGAACATGCCCGTGGACGAGATCCCGTGAGCGACCATCTGGAACATCGCGGCGTTGATGCCCATGGTCCAGTAGTCACGGCCAATCGTCTTGCCGTCGGTGATCTTCCAGACCGCAATCCCCAGCAGGACGTATCCCATGTGACTGACGGAACTGTAGGCGACCAGTCGTTTGAAGTCCGTCTGGGCCATTGCCGCAAACGCACCGTAGATGATGCTGAAGACACCCAGCCCCACCAGGAAGTAGGCGGCGTATTGGGCACCGTAAGGGCATAGGGGAAACGCGATGCGGATGATGCCGTAGCCACCCATCTTCAGCAGCACCCCGGCCAGGATCATCGAGATCGGCGTTGGAGCTTCCACGTGTGCGTCTGGCAACCAGGTGTGGAATGGGAACGAGGGTAGCTTAATCGCGAAGCCGATGAACAGCATGATGAAGGCGGCGACCTGCATCGTGGTGTCGAAGTGAGGAATTGTCCCGCCATTGCCCGCGGCGATTTTCGCCAGGTAGATCAGGTCAAAGCTGCGACCACTGTTGAAGTAGAACATGATCATCGCGATCAGCATCAGGACCGACCCTGCGAGCGTATACAGGAAGAACTTGATGGCCGCGTACTCGCGCCGTGGTCCCCCCCAGATCCCGATCAGGAAGTACATCGGCAGCAGCATGACTTCCCAGAAGACGTAGAACAGGAAGAAGTCGAGTGCCAGGAAGACGCCCATCATCCCTGTTTCAAGGATCAGAAACAGCATCAGGTAGCCTTTGAAGTTCTTTTCGATGCTCCATGACGCCAGTGAGGCAAGCAAGCAGACGAATCCGGTCAAGACCACGAGCGGCAGACTGATTCCGTCGACGCCCAGTCGGAAGTAGATGTTCCAGGTTGGAACCCACTCTCTGACCAGTTCGAACTGAATACCGGATTCCGTCGGCTTGAACTGCCCCCAGAGCATCAGCGTAAACAGGAATGTCAGGGCCGTGCCCATGACACCCCAGTAACGCATGAATTCCTTCGCATTGCTGTCGATAAACAGCAGCAAGAGCGCCCATACCGCGGGCAGAAAAACGATACATGTCAGGAGCGTTTCCGGATCCATATTGAACTCTGCTTCCTCAAGCGTGCTGCCACCAACTGCGCGGTCGACAGAAATCAGTTCTACTTCGGAATTGCGGTGAAAAGGGCCCCGAACAGCACCACGACACCCACGCCAATCCACATGACATACTGCCGGATTCGTCCTGTCTGCACGGCTTTCAGCGACGAACCCATCGAATACGTGACCGACCCCAGCAGGTTGACCAGTCCATCCACCATTGTTTCATCGAATTTGCGATCCCAGCGTGACACGTAGACCGTCAGATTTGCGGAGGCGTGCAGGATGGGATCGAGCACACAGCGGTCGAAGCTGACGCACCACGCGGAGACGACGTGCACGGGTTGGACGAACATCACATCATACAACGTGTCGAACCGCCATTTGTCGATCAGGAAGTCGTAGACGCCCGAGAATTGCTTGCGAATGTCGGCGGGATTCACACTCTTCTTCACATACAGCAGATAGGCCACTCCCATCCCCAGGAACGCGGCGATCAACGCGAGGACACCCGCAATTTTGTGAACTTTATGGACATCGTGCTGGCTGGGCAGGGTCACCTGCGAGGCACCGCTCGAGAGCACTCGTTCGACGGCCGGAACGGTTTCGCTGCCCGCGATCAATCGGTAAAGCGGACCGCTCTCACCGGGCCAGGCACATCCCGCGGCGAAGACCGCCAACGCGATCAACGGATAGGTCATGATCCGCGGATTTTCATGGCAGTGTTCGAAGACATGCGCGTCCCGAGGTTGCCCACAGAATGTCATGAACCACAGTCGGAACATGTAAAACGACGTGATTCCCGCGGTGACCAATGGCGTAATGAACAGCAGGAAGTGACCGGGATTCCGTTCCGTGTAGGCCAAGGCCGAGGCGACAATCGCATCTTTTGAGTAGAAGCCCGAGAAGCCAGCGGAAGTACCCGGAATCGCCAGACCGGCGATGGCCACAACCCCGACCAGCATCGTGTAACAGGTGATCTTCATCTTGTGCCGCAACCCGCCCATGCGCGTCATGTCCTGCACGTGGTGGCATCCGGCGATCACACTGCCTGAGCACAAGAACATGAGCGACTTGAAGAACGCGTGTGTCACCAGGTGGAACAGCCCCGCGCCCCAGCCGGCAACGCCGATCGCCAGCATCATGTAGCCCAGTTGGCTGATGGTAGAGTAGGCGAGCACGCGTTTGATGTCGGTGACGACGACCGCGATCGTGGCTGCGATGAACAGTGTGATGCAGCCGATGTAGGCAATTCCAAGAAGAACCTCGGGGGTGAACATCGGATAGAACCGTCCGGCCAGATACACACCGGCGGCGACCATTGTGGCCGAGTGCACCAGTGCGGATACCGGCGTCGGTCCCTCCATCGCGTCGGGTAACCATGTTTGCAGTGGGAACTGAGCACTCTTACCGATGCTTCCCGCGAAGACGCCCAGCCCGGCGGCGACCAGCAGCATGTAGCTGATCGTCATCGGCTGTCCGTTTTGCGTGGCCCGGTGTCCCTCGGCGTCGTGCAGGTAGACCTGCTTGCCGTCGTCGGACACATCCAGCTTGCCATCGTGTCCCCGGATCATCGTGAACAGCCCCGCTTCATGCGTGTCGTTCAGGGATGAATCGGCGAACTGGAAGGTACCGAGCGAGGTCCAGAGAATCATCAAGCCGATCAGAAACCCGAAATCGCCGACGCGGTTCATGATGAACGCTTTATTGGCGGCGGTGCTGGCCGACTGGCGTTCGATGTAGAAGCCGATCAGCAGGTAGCTGCACAGACCGACCAGTTCCCAGAAGATGAACACCTGGAAGATGTTCCCGGCCAGCACGAGTCCCAGCATGGAAAAGCAGAACAGCGAGAGATACGCGAAGAAGCGGTGGAATCGTCCGGGGCGGCTGAAATGACCACCGTTGTGCAGATGCACTTCGTGATCTTCATATTCTTCCGTCAGTTCGTCGTGCATATAGCCCATGGCGAACAGGTGAATGCAGGTGGCGATGAAGGTCACCATTGTGAACATCACCAGCGTCAGGCTGTCGATGTACCAGTCGAGCGACAGGCGGAGCTTGCCGAATCGACCCAGTTCGTACAGCGTCCCGGCGTAGTATTTGGGGGGCGATGACGCGTGTGTTCCCGCGTGCGCTTCGGCCGCGTGTCCGTCGGCATGATGATCGGCTTCTTCATGAGCGGCATCGTGTGGCGTGGCGGCATGCGAAGAATCGGCATGGTGTTCGGGTGCGGAGAGGGCCGACCAGTGCGTCGCGCTTCCCCAGACCAGCAGGGCCGACAAGCTGCAGACGAATCCGGCACCGATACAACCCACCGCGCAGACGGCCGCACCTTTGCTGAGTCGATGGGACCAGCGTAACCAGTACATTTCAATGACAAAGCCCACCAACGGCAGCAACCAGGCTGTCGTTAGCAGGAGCATCAGAATCTCACCAGTTTTGGTCTCAGGCATAATTCCGTCACTGAAGAAGTTTTACCGGGCGGAAGTTTTACTGGGTGAACGAGTCGTTGAGCAAAGGATCGTCGGAAAAGACGTTCTGTCAAACCACTTGCGACCGAGAACAAAATGTCAGGGAGAACCAACTGAGACCACCACCGATCGATACGAATTGACCACGAACAGTCGGGCTTACCCGTGCAGTTCGTCTCCGCGGTCGACATCGATTGACAGGTGATTGTTGTAAAAGTTCAGTGCAATCGCCAAGGCCACGGCCGCTTCCGCCGCGGCCAGAACGATGACGAAAAGTGCCGTTGCTTGTCCGTCGAGACCCAGTGGGGTGTAGCGAGAGAACGCCACGAAATTGACGTTGGCCCCGTTCAGAACGAGTTCAACTCCCATCAGCACGCCAATGCCGTTCCGTTTTGTGGCCATGCAGACGACGCCACACACGAAGAGCACCGCTCCAACCATCAAGTACGAGTTCAGGCCAACTTCACCCATGATCGCATTTCTTTCCCGAACGCAAACGCTCGTTCTTCCGGAAGACTCCGATCAATTGAATTCTCGTCCGTCGTCCACCACGACGCGACGCTTTGCCCGCGCCAAGTATGCGGCTCCGATCAACACGACCAATAAATGAATCGAAATGATTTCAAACGGCAACAGAAAGCCTGGAGCCAACTTCATCTGACTGTCTTGGTTCAGATTCCGATCCGGACGCAGTCCGATGAAGCTGAGTCCCAACTGCCGGACCGTATTGCCTTGTTGACGGGCCGCGGGGGCCAGCTCTGCAGCGGCCGCCATCGAAGGGGATGGTGGCAGGCGCTCGGCCGCCTCTTTCCAATCGACTTTGCTGATGGAAGTCACCAGGACGAACAGCAGCAGCAGTCCGACGGACGCTCCCAGGAAGATTTCGGCCGGGTTGGTGCGAATCTGCGTGTAGGGGCCACTGGCGGTGAGCATCACCCCGAACACCAGCAGAACCACCGTTCCGCCGACATAGATCAGCAATTGGGCCGAGCCCAGGAAATCGGCGTCGCAAAGGAAGAACAGGGCCCCGACCGATCCGAGCGACACGACCAGCCAGAAGGCCATTCGCACGACGTTCTGCGTGGCGACGACCGCCACGGCGCCGCCGCAGGACAGTGTCGCGAAGACCCAGAATAACAGTTGCTCGATCATCGGATCACCCCTTGAGCGTCAGAGGCGACAGGAACCGCGGACGTCGTCGCATGAGACACCGATTTTTCGCCCAAAGCAGGCCCAAAGGCCACCGGTCGAGACATCGTCGAAGCCAGCACCAGCGGCCACAGCACCGCCATCAGGAACAGGAAGCAACTGATCGGTACCAGATACTTCAAGCAGGTCGTCATCACCTGGTCGATTCGCAGTCGAGGAAGCGTCCACCGCACCCAAATCTGCACAAACACCAGCAAGCACCCCTTTTTTACAAGCACGATCGCACCAAACAGGTTGGCGAGATAGGTTCCGAGTGAAAACCCTTCGATTCCCAGGAATCCATCGGCAGTGCCACGCAGGCTGTTGACCAGATCGTCGATCAAGCCGATCCCGGTGTTCCAGCCGCCAAGAAACAGCAAGGCTGCAACGGCACTGACGGCGAACATGCTCGAGTATTCGGCCAGGAAGAAGATGGACCAGCGAAACCCGCTATATTCGGTGTGGAAACCGGCTACCAGCTCGCTCTCGGCTTCCGCCAGATCGAACGGAGCGCGCTTCACGCTGGCGGTGGCGACGGTGAAGTAACAGAAGAAAGCCACGAACGTGAATGGGTCATGAAAAATAAACCAGTTCCAGAACCAGCCCGACTGCAGCCGTCCGATGACCTGGAAATTGAGTGAACCGGCGATCATCAGCGGAATGAGCGCACAAATTGCTAGAGGAATCTCGTAGCTCACCATCTGGGCCGCTTCACGCATCGCGCCGAACAGCGCCCATTTTGAGCCGCTGGAATATCCGGCGAGAATGATGCCGAGTACTTCGAGTGACATCAGGGCCAGAATCAGAAACGCACCGCATTCCGCCGAAACGGCAATCCATCCATCGGCGAGCGGCAGTACCATGAAGGCCGCAAACGAGGCGATCGTGGCAAGATAGGGTGACATTCGGAAGATCAGGCTGTCGGCATCTTCCGGCACCAGATCTTCTTTCTGGATCAGTTTGATGCCGTCGGCAATCGTTTGCAGCCAGCCGAAGCTTCCCCCGACGCGGGTGGGGCCCAGACGGTCCTGGATACGGCCCGCGACTTTACGTTCAAGCCAGATGTAAAACACGGGAAGGCCAGCGAACAGGCCGAGCAGGAGTGCCGCGTGGACAAATGCCGCAAGCAAGAAGGCCACCAAGAGCAATGTCTCGGGCTTCAACGAGACATGCACGAATTGCGAGAGGCTTTGGACCAGGTTGGCCAAAAACTCTTGCAAGGTGATGGCAGCAAGTAGGCCGTTCATTTATGTGTCCCTACAAATACGGAACCATCGGCGCGAGAGGCCGCGAAGGGCGGGCCAACTATGCCAGAAGGGTATTGGCGATTCAAGCCATCCGCGCGGCTTTCGAATTCATTCCCATCAATGAGAAGTTCCTCACGGGGTTTGAACTTGAGGCGATGGGACAGTTCGTCGCGGAAATCGGCGTCGAACACAGAGGGGAATTATGAGATCCACACTTGATCATGTCCGTGTGGTTGAGGCGCACTCGCTCATGGAGCCTGGTGATCCGAAATGCGTTTGCGTTCGGATCCGACCTCGTTTCTTGTATCCGTGGTTCGTCTCACTCGGTCGTATCCCTCGTTACCAAGCTCCCGCTTGGTAACGCCTCTTCACACGCATTTTCCCATCGCGGCGGCATCTGGCGCGGTCTGTCCTGTGCATTTTTGATATCGAGGAGGTGCGTGCGAGGGGCCCAGGCCACTTTTTTGCTTGACGGAAAACGAGATCACATGAGGCGTTACCAAGCGGGAGCTTGGTAACGAGGGAACGAAGGGTTGCCAAGCGGGAGCTTGGTAACGAGGGAACGAAGGGTTGCCAAGCGGGAGCTTGGTAACGAGGGAACGAAGGGTTACCAACAGGGAATTGGTAACGAGGGACATGAGGGACTGAACGAGGAACGAACGGGCAACAGAACCCTATTGGTTTTTCTTAATCGACAGGTCGTACGTTGCTTTCTGGACCTTGGCCTGGCGATCGGAGAGCTGGCGAAGTTGAGTCAGCACGTCCTGATCGAGGGCTTGCTCGCCTTCCACTAATCGTCCCAACTGCTTGGTTCGGCGGTTGACTCGGTATTGCAGCGAACGCAGCATCTTCATTTCCGCCAATTTTTCGACCAGTCCCGATTGTTGCTGCTGCTGTTGTTGCTGTTGTTGTGGGGACTGTTTCTTGTCCTTGAGTTTTTCGAGTTCCTTCTGCAGCGATTCGATCAGTTCCTTCAGGCTTTCAATCGTATCCTGTTCAATGTTCTGCGTGATCTCGCCGACATCGACGCGTTCCAACCGGCGAGCGATTGTCAGCATGTCGTCGCGGATTTGCTCGACCGCCTCGGGAAACGCAATCGACGAGCCTTCTTCTTTGAGCAAGGTCAGAGCTTTCGCTGCCAGGACCGCAATTTCGTCCTCGTTTCGCGCCAGTTCGACGGAACGGTTGCGATGACGGTCGGTGCGCGTCTCAGGCGGAATAGAATGGATTGCCAAGGTCGCGTTGTAGACGATTTCTTGCTTTTGCAGCATGTCGCGGAAACGGGCTTCCATCTGAGCCAGCACCAGTTCGCGTTCTTCTTCGCGCACCTGCCGGAGAATCTCTTCAAGTTTCTCTTTCGCCTTCATCAATTCGGCGATCGCTTTATCTTGCTTGTCCGATGCCCCTTTTTTGTTGTTCTTTTTCAGTTCCTCGATGGCTCGGTCCATCTCTTGTCTCGCCCGCTGAAGCTCGTCACGACCGGGCGTTTTATCCGAGGGCTTCTGCTGCTCGTCCTGTTCCTCTTGAGCCTGATTTTGCTGATCGGGCGAGTCCTGCGGGGGCTGGTCTTGTGGAGGCTGATCCTGTTGTTGTCCTTCTTGAGGCTTTCCGGACGGTTTGCCCTCTTGCGGCTTCCCGTCTTTGGGTTTCGATTTGGAGGGCTTCCCTTGCTGGGATTTGCCACCTTTGGAATCGTCCTTCTCTTCCGAGTCGGATTGATCTGGCTTGGGCTTGTCGTCATCAGACGGTTTTTCGTCACCGGGCTTCTTTTCGTTCGGCTCTTTCTTGTCGTCGTCCGAAGAGTCTGACGGCTTCTGATCCGACGGTTTCCCTTTGCCCGATTCTCCCTCACCGGGTTTGGGCTTTTTGTCCCCTTTCGGCGATTCGCTTTCGTCGGACTCGGCTTTGGGTTTGTCCTTGGAGTTTTCTGCGTCGGATTCGCCTTCACCCGGCTTTGATTGATCGGATTCTTCGGAAGGCTTGGAGCCCTTGTCGTTTTTGGCGGCCTTCTTGGCGGCGTCTTGCGACTGGATTTTCTGGACGAGCTTCTGTGTCGATTCCGCAATTTGCTTTTGACGGTCTTGCAGATCGGGAATCTGGCTGCCGCGTTCGGTCTCGGCCCGGGCTTCGCTTTCTTTGCCGATCAGCTTGGTGACATCTTTGATCAGGTCTTGAATTCGTTTCTTTTCGATTTCAAGGTCATCCTTACGCGCTTCGCTCATCAACAGTTCGAGCAGTGACTGCAGTTCGGCGACGACCAGTTCTTGCCGCTCCACTGCATCGCCCAGTTGGTCCTTCTTGAGCAGATCTGTCAGGCTTTGCATTTGTTCGGGAATGCGGCCTTCCTTGCTGCGTCCGATCGCGCGGACGAGCAGTTCGGCACGGGCCGGGTCCGTCTTGCGCAGATACTCGCTCAATTGCTGAAGCGTGCCTTCGAAGCGTCGGTACTTCATCTCGATCGCTTCTTGGGTCGCCGCAAGATTCGTGGGCGCTTCTGCGGGATCGGTTGCGGGCGAGGGCGTGTCGTCTGCGGAGAACCCCAACGAGGTCAGTGAGACGAGCATCGTCAAACAAAGTGCCGTCCATTGGATTCGACCGTCGATTGTGAATGGCATCGCGAGGTCCTCTGCAGGTCGCCGGTGTGAGAGTCTGGTTTACTCGAGCGCCCTGATGGCTTTCTCTTTGCGTTTTCGTTTCGTTTCTTCGAGCAAATCCATTTCGGCTTTGATCGTCTTCTTCAGATCTTCCAATACTGAATCGAACCGGGCCAGTTCTTGCATCTCGCCCAGAACCCGCTCCAGGTTTTGGATCAACGTCGTCATTTCGGCGATTGATGTTTCCAGCACGCCGACGGGATCGGTGTTCTTATCGAGTGCCAGTTTGAACAGGCCCAGCGCGCCATCGACGCCGGGAAAATTTTTCGTGTTGATCGCATTCAGCGGTCCGAGAATTCGGACGTCGAGCCGTTCGAGCATGGCGGGGGTATCGGCGGCGTTGTTGATCAGTTCTTCACGAATTTCGCCGAACGCCAGTTCGACACCGGCGTTTTCGACGGCACTCTTGCGAATCCCATGCAACGACCGGTCTGCGGCGGCGTTAAGCCCCTGCAGGATCGCCTTCAGGCGGTCGTCATCGGGCGACACATTCGACGATTTCAGTCTGGACCATTCCGGAAGCTTATCGTGCTGCGTCTGCAAATCTTTGAGCGATTCTTTCGTTTCGACAACGATCTGTTCGACGCGTTTACGCAGGCCCAGTTCGCGGCCGTACAGCATCGAGAGCAATTCTTCTTCGGGAATAATCGTAAAGATATATTTCAGTCCCTGCGTGCGATGAGCGGTCGTCGGCGGCGTGGCGGCGGTCTCGTGGGGGGCGGTAGTCGTTGGAACGCCTGTGGGTGAAGGGCCGGGAACGGCGCAGTCGTCGATTGCGGCGACGGTCAATGTCAGCCGCTGCTTGATCGACAGATCGAGCGGTTGGACATCGAATCGTTCGAAGGCTTCGCTTTCGCTTCGCTGCAGCGTGAATTCACGCGGTTCCCCTTCCGGCGGTGCGGCAAGCAGCCGCGGCTGCCATGCGGAGGCGTCATCGACGCGAAAATCGAACTGGGCGGAGGCGATCCCGTAGTCATCGGTGATGGTGCCCACGATTGGAATCCGGGCTTTGCGTGTGATCGAGGTGCCGATGCCTTTCAGCTTTGTTTCCACGAGCGGCGGTTGATCGACGATTCCGTTGATGGCGAACCGAATGGGGGCCGGGCTCGCGATTTGATCGATGTCTTCGAGCGTGATTCGCAGCAGGCTGTCGGGCGGTAACGGAAGTGGCAAAGTCAGTGGTTGGCCGCTTTCGGCTGCGGCGCGGACAACGGAGGGCAGTACCGTCGCACCGTCGGCGACTAGCAGGAACGGAATCGTGAAAGCCATTCGTGAATCGGCCGTCGACATACCCGCGGGCAGTGGGGGCAACGGCACCCGGACTTGTGGTCGCCCTTCCTGCGATTTCAGGACGATGAAGGCCGAGGCCAGTCCCGCGTCGCTTGTTCCCAGTTCGATTTCCCAACGATCAGCCCCGGCGTCGCCTTCCAATCGGGCTCGCTGCAACGGCTTGTTCGCCACGACTTCCATCAGCAGATCCGTCTGCAGCGGCAGCGAAATCTGTGAACCTTTCAATTCGTTCGGCGTGCGGACGAACTGTCCGTTCTCGAGCAGATTGAGGTCGGTGTATGCGGGGTATAGGCTATGCAGGATGACCTGTTTCACTTCCGGCGGCGGAACAACCTCGACGGTATACGGCGCGCTGTGTGTGTAGTCACCGCCCGAGACCCAGAGTCTGGTATCTTCGATCAGTCCCACGATCGTATGCCGGAAGGCGTGGTCGGTGGACGGCGTCAGATAGATCTGTGTCAGCCCACGGCCCATCCGCGTGTCGAGTCGAATTCGATCGGGCGGCGTCTTTCCTTCCGGGACTTCGATGACCAGCGACAGGTCGCCACCTTTGGGGTGGCGGTACCGTCCGTCGACAAATTCTCGCACCCGGTCGCCGGGCTGAACGATCACTTTCAGGACCAGGTTTGTCTCGCGCGGCCAGTACCCATCACGCAGGCTAAGATACCCGGCGACCCAGCGTTCCATCGCGGACGAATCGACGACCATCAGGCCCAGGATCGAAGCGACGAGTCCCACGGCGACGATGGCCGCGCGTCGAAGTGGTCGATGGTTAAAGACGGATCCCAGATCAAGTTGTCGAGCAGTGTGCGCCACGTCGGTTAGCGTTCGCTGCAGCATCGCGGCCGTAACGGGGGAATGTGTTTCCACCAGACCTTCGGACGCTTCGACGGCGGTGATCAGCCGGTCGTCGAGCTCTGGGAAGCGTCGTTCGAGAATCAGCGCCAGCGCCTTGGTGCGAAAACTGCGGAACAGCCGCAAGGCAATCCACGAGAAGGCTCCGGCCGCGACCAGTCCGATGCCAGTGATAAGCACCGTCGCGCGAAACCAACGCGGCAGTTCAAGATGACTTAGGTGAAAATAGGCCCAGTCGAAGGCAAAACTGAGCCAGAAGATCGTTCCGAGCACGACAACGACCAGTGCCAGGCCCTCCCACAAGACGTACATGCGGATCCGTGAACGTAGATCGTTCAGCAGTGTTTTGGTTTCGATCGGCAGTGAATTGGGGTTCGTCATGGGTTCGATACCGGTCAGGCCAGCTTCAACAATTTTCTCGTGAGCCACTCGGCGGACAGCAGGATGACCATCAGGTACATCACCCAGTCTCGATCCCACAACGTTCTGAGACGCTCGGGCACGTAGAACTGTTCCCCTCGATCGGGCAATAATCCCGAAAGTTCTTCGGCGGCGTTTGCCAGCGTCAGATACTGCCCTCCCGTATCACGGACCAGATCCGTTAACAGTCTGACATTCTGGCGGATGTTTTCATCCTCTAATTTGGGCAGGGCGACCACAATTTCGTCGGTCACCTGCTCACGTGAATCCGGCAGGTTCAGTTCCAGTTTATAGGTGCCGGGCAGGCTGACGCGAAAATCGCCGACGAAGATTCCGGGGCTGCTGGGGTCGCGGCGCAATTGACGCGGGGGCGTCAGCGGCCGCCCCGTGGGGTCGTACACTTCCAGGGTCACGGTGGCGATGTCGAGCGGTTCATATTTGGCGTCAAGGACCCGGGCGCGGACACGTGCCGTCTGTCCGATCAGCAGTTTGTGACTGTCGGGCATGAGCAAGCCCCGCTTGGTTCCGCGTTTGGCGCGACCTTGACCGACTTCGCGAATCGTTTTGATCCAGAAGCGGTCGTAATCGTCTTCGCTGACGGCGCGTAATCGCCACATTTCAGCGCTGCCCAGGTAGAACACGAACCCTTTGTTGATCGGCTGGCCCGCCATCAGGACCGGCGGTTCGGCGTCAACGCGTGAGAAATTCGCATAGACCTTGGCGCCGGCCTTATGTCCATTCGTGGGATAGCATCGGAAGACGCCAGGAAACTCTTTCCACCGGGCGGCCGACGTGATCGGATCGTCAGTCAATTGCAGAAAGCCCAGGCTTTGTCCTTCTTTTGTGAATTGGACGGGCCAGGGCTGGCTGGAATCCTGATCGAAGCGCGCGGCGCTGAAGTAGGAACTGAGCATCACCGGATAAAGATCCAGCAGCGGTCGAAATTGTTCGTCACCGGCGCCAGTGTTGTTGGGGTCGCTCATCCCAGCCAATGCTGGCGTGTTGACGTCTCCCGCAACCAGGATCAAACCCCCACCTTCCAGGCTGACCCAGTCGTAAAGCAGCTTGAACGAATCGGGGGGAATCGCTTTCCAGTCGGGATCGAACGCCATCACGACGTCGTATTCATAGAGCCGTTCGCGATTGTCGGGAAACGAAGCCAGCAGTTCGTTCGATTCTTGGCTGGTTCCCCGTGTCCCCGTTTGCAGGAAGACGTCGACATCGAACGACTTGTGCCGGAAAAGCAGGTTTCGCACGAATTGATAGTCGCGCATCGGGCCTCCCGCCACCAGCAGCACGCGAGTCGGGCGATCGAACACATTGACACTGAACGATTGTTCGTTGTCCTGTGAATTGAACTCTGCAATTCGAGTTGGAGTGGACGTTCGCACCATGTAGGTGACACGACCGGCTTGCGTCGGACTGCGTGAGAATTTGACTTCGACCGGCAGCCCATCTTCAGGAAGCATCGTCGTTTTTTTCTCGACACTGACCGGCTCGGTCTCACCCGGTGACGTCATCAAGAGTTCGACGTTGGCTTCACGGCCTGCCAGTCCATTTCCCTGGATGAACGCCGTGATTTCGAACGGGTCCCCCATCTGCACATCGGTTGGTGCGGCGATCTCTGAGACAGCCAGATTTACGGGTTGGTCGGTCGTACCGGTTCCGACCGCAATCAGGCGGACCTTGGCGGCCAAAGCGCGGTCGTGTGCGGTGGTCGGATCGATGCCCGCATTGGAGACACCGTCCGTCAGGACCACGATTCCCGAGAGCGTGCGTCCGGCCGCCTGTCGGATGAGTTCGGTCAAGCTCTCACCCAGCCGTGATTCCAACCCGCGTGGCCGCAGGACTTCGTCCCAATCAAGCGGCGGTTCGGGGTTTGAGCGGGGATCCTTGGCGGCGGGGCTGGGCTCCACAATCCGCGGGAACACACGATGCGGTCCGCTCAGGGCCGAATCAAATGTGAACAGACTGACTTCATGTTGTTTCCGAAGCGTTTCGATGATGGGCGAGTCGGCCATCAGCTTTTTGATGGCATCGGTTCGCGAGAGTCCCGGGGCGATGGTTCCCGATTCGCTCGGACCGTCGGCTGGATGCCGCATCGAGAGAGACGTATCGACGAGGAACGCCACGCGCGAAGATCGGTACGATTGCTTCTGGGTTCTGTCTGAGGGATTGAGGGCGATGATCAGCACCATGGCCAGTGTGGCCAGTCGTAGCGTCGTCAGCCAGATCCTCCAGAACGGTGAGAAGTCGGCGGAATCCCGGAGGTAGAGCCAGATCGTCCAGACGAAGACGGCCGCTGTGCCGCCGATCAGCAGCAGCCATCCCAGCGGGGTGACAGGCCAATCAAACTCGCGCACGGTCAGCGTCGCCGCATCGGCAGCGGCCAAAAGGGGAATCAGGGAGTTCGTGACCGAATCAAACATCAATACGTTTCATCTGTTGATCGCGATCGTCACGGCGATGGTTCGCAATGAGACGCGTCTGTTGTGCACAATTCCGTTTCGAATCGTCTGTTTTTTTGCTTTTTGCTCGATTGGAATCTTCATTTATTTGTGGGAGGCCACTTTTCCGCGTGGTGGATGGTAGCTGAGCCGATACGCGAACGCTTGTTCAACCAGCATCAGGAGGAACAACAGCGAAACCAGCCAGCGACGAATTTCCGACCCGGCTTCGCGTCCTTCCACCCAGTCGAGTTGCCCGTATTCCTGGATCGTGATTCCAGAAAGGTTACCCAAACGCTTTCGAAGTTCTGTCGTCGACGACAGTTCCAGGTCCCCTTCCGTCGGGACGGTATTATAAGCGATCAGGCGGTCTTCGCTGACCTGACTTTGTCTCAGCAGTCTCACTGTATAAATGCCAGGTTCATCGGTTTCGTCGAATGTTGCCGTCAGTCGATGTGGCTTGTTGGTCGCGTCGCCGCTCGTTGAAGTCTCGCCGCCGTTGACCTCGGGCGAGGCCTGAAGTCGCGTTGTGCGGTCACCTTCATCTCCCGGCGTGAGGATCTCGACGGTTTCCGAGTATTCGACCGGGTCGAGCGACAGGGTAATCGGTTCGCCGACGAAGCGGTGTTCGGGGTTGCGATCCGTCCGCGCCAGATATTTTGCGAGTTCCAGTTGCACCACGACATAGCTGTTGTCGGTGGCCCAGTTGTTCCAGTCGGGTTGAACGGTCGTCAGGCAGGTGACAATACGTCCTTTGCCGAAGGGATGTTCAAGGAAGAGTGGATCTTGAGTTCGCAATGTGGCGATCGTCTTCACGCGGTCTTTTCGCTGCTGATCATCCCGCACCCAGTCTTTGGCGGTTGGAAAGTAGCGGAAGATCCGGACCAGATTGATCAGTGCGTTATCTTCACCGGCGAAAATTCGAAACATCGGATGTCGGGCTGTTCGCAGGTCGGCACCTGTCGACGTGGGATCGACGGGCAGATCTTTTGGTGCGGAATCCAGCGGGATGGGAAACAGCCCGGTGCCTTTGCGGAACAGGGCTTCGTTGTAGAACGTGGGCTTGATGGCATCACCGACGAACCAGCCCAGCCCGCCCCCGGCCGCGACGAATCGTTCGACGGCATCGACAGAATCCGCAGGAAGCTCGGCAATGTTCAGCAGGTAGATGCAGGCGAATCCCTCCAGCGGACGGCGGCGCAGCGATTCGACATTCTCGACCGTGGCGTTGTAGCCGGTGGCTTTGGGGTCTGCGGCGATCGCGTCCGCCAGATACGAGGCGTCTTCACCAGCGGGATCGCCGTCGACGATCAGGATGGGAACGGATCGGGCGACATCGACGGCCAATGAGCGGGTATTGTCTTCGGGCAGTGCGTCGGGTTCGAGGGTCACGCGTAGCCGGTGCGTCGTCGGTGTCGAGAACCGCACTTCGAATTCGTGGGTGACTTCGGTTCGGGCGTCGATTTTCTCGAAGACGACCGTCGTGGGCAACTTTTCGGCGTTGTCGAAGATCGAGACTCGGACATCCGCGGCCACTTGATCGCCAAAATTTTTGACGGCGACCCGCATTCGCAGGGGTACATCGACGGCGGCCACCTGGATCTCACCCGACAAGTCGGTGATTCCCAGATTGGGATGCGTTTCAGGGACGGCGCGCACGAGATTCACCGAGACTCCCGCGGTTGACAGTTCTTCGATGGCCGAGGTGATCGCTTTCTGATCCTGCCAATCGTGTTCGCGGAAATCCGAGATCACATGCAGGTGCTGGATGGTTCCTTTTTCTCCCGCCAGCAGTTTTTTCGCGCCCAGCAGGCCCGTGGCCAGATCGAGTGCCTGATGCGTGCACTTGAACGTCTGCGGATCGAGTTTCGAGGCCAGTTCCGTGACGAAATCTTCGTTGACATTGCGTTCGACGAAGAACGGCTGTTCGGGTTCGGACAGGCGAATCAAAGTCAGTTTTTGCGTATTGGGCAGTTGCGCACCGCCCGCGACGAGTTGATTGACGATCTTGACGGCCTGAGTAAATCCGTTGGTTTCGGCCCAACGGTCGCGCATCGACAGGCTGTCGTCGATCAAGACCACATGATGCGACTGAGCGCCACGAAAGACCGACATTTGTGCCGGATCGAGAATCAGCCGTGATATCAGCAGGACGATTCCGATCACGATCAGAATTCGCAGCAAGAGCAGAAGCAGTTGTTCGATCAGCAGCCGTCGTTGATTGCGTTGCTGGCTTTGCAGCAGGAATTCCATGGCGGCAAAGCGAACTCGCCGATATCGCATCCGATTGATCAGATGGATGATGATCGGGGACGCAATCAGGCACATTCCTCCCATGACGAAGGTGGGATTGAAGAAGTGATTAGCGAGCCAGGCTGTCATGTCGTGTTCGTCTCGGGGCCGTTACGTCGTCATTTCTGGCCGTTACAAGTTGCGTTTCGCATTCTCGGAAGGCTTCGGGCGGGGTTTACCGCGTCGAGTTCTGGGTCACGTTCGCACCGACTGTCGCATGCCGACCCGATGTGTCAAGTAATACGAAAGTGCGGCATCCAGGTGCTGACTGGTCCGAATGGTCTGGAAGTCGATCATCTGCTTGGCGCAATTTCGATGCAGATCTTCGACGAAGGCTTTCACGGCCTGCATGTAACCATCCCGTAATGATCGGGGATCACAGACGAGGTCGCCCATCTCTTCCATTCCTTCGAACTTCGTCGTTCCGGCGTAGTTGAAATCCAGTTCCTGGTCGTCCATGACATGCATCACCATGACATCGTGACCGCGCGTTCGCAGTTGTTTCAGGCCCTTGAAAAGTCCTTCACGATCGACGAACAGATCCGAGATGACGACGATCAGCCCGCGGCGTGTCTGTTCATCGACAACCTGGGCCAAGAGACGCTGCAGGTTCGTTTTTTTCGCAGGGTTCTGCTGATCCAGCGTAGCCAGGATGGCATGCAAATGGTTCTGTTTACTGCTGGCGGGGACGCGGGCACGGATTTCATCATCGAACGTGGTGATGCCCACCGAGTCCTGTTGCCTGAGCAGCATGTAGGACAGCGCCGCGGCGATCTGGCAGGCGTACTCGTACTTGGTCAAGGGGCCGGAACCGAAGAGCATCGATTCGGACAGATCGACCAGCAGTGTCGTCCGCAGGTTGGTCTCTTCTTCGTACTGTTTGATGTAATAGCGATCGGTCTTGGACCAGACCTTCCAGTCGATCCGACGGATGTCATCACCGGGCGCGTATTCACGGTGCTGCGCGAACTCGATCGACTGACCCAGGTAGGGGCTGCGGTGCAATCCTGACAGGAACCCTTCGACGACGTTCCGCGCCAGGATTTCGAGTCGCGCGATGCGAGCGACCGCCTCAGGCGGCAAAAATCTTCGCGAGGTTTGGGTCACGTGTCAGTTCACCTTCCTTCGAGGGGGTCGACTTGATCAACTGCTCGACCACCTGGTCCGAGGTGATTCCTTCGCTTTCAGCGGAGAAATTGACCACGATGCGATGTCGCAGCACGGGGGCCGCCAGTGCCTGAATGTCGTCGGTCGACACATATGTCCGGCCATTCAGCAGGGCACGTGCTTTACCGCCCAGCAGCAGGAATTGCACGGCGCGTGGACCGGCACCCCAGCTCAGTTGATCGCTGACGAACTGCGGGATGCCCGCTTCGCCAACACGGGTTTGTCGGACGAGCGCCAGGGCATAGTCGACGACATGATCGCTGACCGGAACCTGCCGGACCAACCGCTGCAGCGCGAGGATTTCGCTCGCGTCGAGCACCGTCTGGATTTCGTCGGACTGTACGGACGTGGTGCGTTTGGCGATTTGACGCTCTTCTTCGAACGACGGATAGCGAACGAAGACTTTGAACATGAACCGGTCCTGCTGCGCTTCGGGCAGCGAGTAGGTTCCTTCCTGTTCGATCGGATTTTGGGTCGCCAGCACGAAGAAGGGGTCGGCCAGGACGTGGCGCATCTGGCCGACGGTCACCTGACGTTCCTGCATCGCTTCCAGCAATGCCGCCTGGGTTTTGGGCGGGGTGCGGTTGATTTCGTCCGCCAGCACCATGTTGTGGAACAAGGGGCCCGAGATGAAACGGAATTCGCGTTTGCCGGTTTCGCGATTTTCCTGCAGCACGTCGGTGCCGGTGATGTCGGCCGGCATCAAGTCAGGTGTAAACTGGATTCGAGCGAAACTCATCGACAGGCAGCGGGCCAATGAACTGATCATCAGCGTTTTGGCCAGGCCGGGCACCCCCTCGAGCAGGCAGTGTCCGCGACTGAATAAGGCGATCAGCAGTTGCTCGATCACATGATCCTGGCCGACGATGACTTTGGACATCTGTTCGCGAATCGACCGATAGGCTTGGCCGAGTTTGGCGATGGACGCTTCGATCTCGGGCTGTGACACGGGGTCGCTCATGACGACGCGGTCTCCTCAACTGGCGTATGAATTTCTCCAGCGCATGCTAGCGGCTGGCGGAACCGGACGCGACCCCCGCTATTCAGTTTTCACGTACGAATCCCTCGATCCGTCGTGTCGCCGGGCGAGCCGTTTCCAGACATTGTGACACTTTTTCCGGTACGGGTCCGAGTTTCGGTAACCCATTGAATCGTCCCATCATACGCTTGTTCGCGTCACCTGATGGGCAGAATCTGCTGGAACGCGTCGTTCTCAGACAAAAAAGGGAGTGACTCGGGTGGACAATGCCTAGCCGATCCACTGGCCAGCGCTATGATTGGGCGTTCCTCATACTGTCAGCCTGTTGAAAACAGGGCGTCGGCACCGCGTCCGCGGGCATTCCCCTCAATGCCCGTTGGGTCTCGATGGAGTCAGCCCCGTTTTCAACAGGCGGGAAACTTGTGGTGAGACCGTGATCGCGTCGTTCTTTCGAAAAGTCGTCACGGGATTGCGTCGACTTAGTGGACAAGCGATCGAAATCAGTCTTTCCTCGGCACGGCATCGGTGCGAGCAAATCCAGCGGCGCATTGAGGAACTTTCGCCGTTGCGCGATGACGAATTGCAAAAGCGTGTCGTCGATGTCAGGGCTCGCACCCAGAGTGGGGCGACGCTGAACGACGTTCTGGTGGAAATGTTTGCGCTGGTCAGCGTGGCTGCCCGGCGGACGCTGCACGTCACGCCGTTCGACGTGCAATTGCTCGCGGGGCTTGCGATTCATGAAGGCAAGATCGCGCAAATGCAGACCGGTGAGGGAAAAACTCTGGCGGCGGTGTTCCCCGCCTGTCTGAACGCCTTACTGGGCCGCGGCGTACATGTGCTGACGTTCAACGACTACCTGGCCGAGCGCGATGCCAACTGGATGCGGCCGATTTACGAATGGCTTGGACTTTCGGTCGCCTGCGTGGTCTCACGGATGACGCCGAGCGAGCGTCGGGCCGCCTATCAGTGCGACGTCACTTATTCCACGGCAAAAGAAGCGGGCTTTGATTTCCTGCGGGATCAACTGGCGGCAAGTCCCGATCGCCATGTTCAGCGGGGGCATTTCTATGCGATCGTGGACGAGGCCGATTCGCTGCTGATCGATCAGGGGCGAATCCCGATGGTCATCGCCACCCGCAGCAGCAGCCATGCAGACGACCTATACCACTATGCCGATCTGGTGCGGCGGCTGCGGCCGCGAATTGACTATGGGACAGACTCGGCCTGGAGAAATGTCAGCTACAACCCGCCGGGACTCAATCGTCTGCGGCGTGAGTTAGGCTGTGGTGAGCTTCACACCGAAGAGAACGCCAATCTCTTGGCTCGGTTGAATCTGGCGCTGCACGCCGAGGTACTGATGCGGCGCGACGTTGATTACCTCGTGCGGGCGGGGCGGATCGAACTGGTCGACGAACTGACCGGACGCGTCGTCGAAAATCGCCGCTGGCCCTGGGGACTGCAGGCCGCCATCGAAGCCAAAGAGAAACTCGAGATTCAGCCGCAAGGCAAGATCTTGAACTCAATCACACTTCAGCATTTCTTGAAGTTGTATGCGAGGATCGGTGGCATGACGGCGACCGCCGAAGAGGCCGCACACGAACTTCACGAATTCTACGACACCAGGATTGTGATCATTCCGCCGAACCGGCCCTGTCGCCGGCAGGATTTCTCGGACTGGATTTTTGTCACTCAGCGGCAGAAGTTCGCCGCCATCGTGGACGAGATCGACAGCGCGCACCGTCGGCGAAGGCCCGTACTTGTCGGAACCGCCAGTGTGGCAGAATCGGAATATCTCGCAGAGCAATTAATCCGGCGCGGCATTGCGTGCAATGTGCTGAATGCGAAGAACGACGAGCGCGAAGCGGAACTCATTGCCGAGGCGGGGGCACTTGGAGCCGTGACGATTTCGACCAACATGGCAGGACGCGGTACCGACATTCGGTTGGGCGGTCACGATGAGTCCGACCATCCGGCGGTCGTGGAACTGGGCGGCCTGTTTGTCATCGGAACCAGCCGGAACGAATCTCGACGAATCGACAATCAATTGCGGGGGCGGGCGGGACGTCAGGGGGATCCCGGCGACACTCGGTTCTTTGTCAGCTTTGAGGATGAACTGCTCGTCCATCACGGTCTCACCGAAGACGATGCAGGCCTGGCGAGGTCCGATGCGGGGGCGGAAAATCGTGCGGCGGGCGAACGGATCGCACATATCCAACGCGTGGTCGAGGGCGCGAATCTGGAGATTCATCGGACGCTCAGAAAGTATTCCCATCTGGTCGAACAGCAACGTCGAACCGTTCAGGACTATCGCTTACTCGTCATGCGCGGTGTCGACGAAGTGAATCCGCTGCGATTGTCTGAGGATGGGTTCTTCCAAAATCGTGTCGCCCGATTCGGACAGGCCGCCGTGGACAAGATTGAACGACAGGTCACGCTGCAGGCGATCGATGATTGCTGGTCGGACTATCTCGAACGCGTGGCCGAAATCCGCGATGGCATCCATCTGGTCAGTATGGGCGGGTTCGATCCGCTGGTTGTCTATAACGACGAACTGGCCAGCGCGTTCCGAACGTTTTTCAAACGCGTCGAAGCGAAGTCGTCGCTGGCGTTTCGCGAATTCTTCCAGCATCGCGAGACACTTTCCGATCACGATGAGGCGACGAATGGGTCGTCGACCACGTGGACGTATATGGTGAATGACAATCCGATGGGGGATCTGTTTGAGCGGATTCGCCGGAACGTGAAGCAGGCGATCTACAGGTAAGACGAGGTGTCCAGTGGCGATGCCAAACGCGGTCATTTCTCGTTACCAAGCTCCCGCTTGGTGACGCTTTCTGCACATCAGAAATGTGTAGGTTGGTCCGAGACCACTTTGCGGCTCGACTGAAAATTGAATCGCATGAGGCGTTACCAAGCGGGAGCTTGGTAACGAGGGGAACGAGGGGAACGAACGAACAAACGTGAAGCACGTGATCCGCCGATGAGATCTTCCAGTTCAATCGACGAAGACGAACTCGTTTGTCAGCAGCAGGGCGTGTGCGAATTGGGACCATGCGGCGGCGGTGGGTTCGGTTCCCAGGAATTCGCTGGCCAGTCGCAGTTCGTTTGGTTTCGGCGTTCGCTGGAACAAGATCTGATACAGGCGGCGGACACGCTCGCCCACGTCAGTTTGAGAGCCAAGCTCAGGTCGTGTCGGAATGGTGTCGGCGACCGCTTCGATCAAGCGGCCATTCATCATGAACAGCGCTTGCGGTGAGATGGTGGTGGTCTCGCGCTGACCGCTGGTCGCGGCGGGGCTGGGGAAGTCGAACACGCTGTAGATGCCCGGCAGGTCGAGCCTGTTCAGGAACGAGTACAACGTACGGCGCGGTTGAAACCCGTCGAGGAGATTCTGGGAACGACCGCCGATTCGATCCTGCAACTGCCCGGTCACGAAGACCAGAGCGTCGCGCATCGCTTCAAAATCAAGGCGGCGACGATTGAACCGATGCCACAACCGATTTTCAGGGTCGGTACCGTCGTTCGCCGCGTCGCTGACCTGGCGATAAACCTGGCTGGTCATCACGGTTCGCTGCATTCTTTTGACGGAATAGCGGCGACCAGATGCATCGTGGCGTGCAAGGTCGATGTTCTGACCCACAGTCGCCGGGCCGCTGAACTCTTTCGCGAGCCAATCGAGCAGTTCGGGATGCGTGGGGGGATCGCTGCGAACTCCGAAATCGCTAGGGGTTCGTACGAGTCCCAATCCGAAATGGTCTTGCCACAAGCGATTCACGAAGACACGGGACGTCAGTGGATTGGCCGGATCGACGATCGCCTGGGCCATTTCCAATCGGCCACTACCCTGCTCGAACGGGCGTCCATCGGAGATCGCCGACAGAAAATGCCGCGACACGGTCTCGCCGGGGCGACTGGGGTTGCCTCGTTGAAAGACGCGAGGTTCATGAAGTTCGCCATCGAGCAGAACCATGGCCCGGGGTGGGGCACCGGGACCATTGATGATCCATTGCTCGACGTCTTTCAGCACCTTCTGATATTCACCCTGCGATACACGATCGGGTAACAGGGATAAGAAGCCCCAACCGAAGATGAGCGGAACGTTCGCCGGAGCAAACTCGCCATACAGTTCCTGACGCAGAGCTTCTTTGTCGGGGTCCTCGAATGCGACCGGAATGGGGCGCTTCAGAACAATGGCCTCTTGCAGCCGGACTTGCCATTCCTGGTGGACTGACTTCATCAAATCGCCGTACCGAGAGGCGAGTTCATCAATCGACGCGGGGGCGGTGGCGCCGGTGAACAGTGCCGTGACCAGGCGGTTCGTGGCCCCACGTGCACCGCGTATGATTTGCGTTTGCAGTCGGTCTCGTTCGGCGGCGAACTGGTCGTCTTTGGCTTTGGCCAACACGAACCAGGGACCCCAGACCGGATGCGTCGGCTCGAGCGCGTGGGTTTGTCCTGTCGTGACGGGCACGGCTGCGGTGGCGATCGGTTCAAGGACCGCGGATAGTTTTTCGAGATAAGACTGCCATCGAACGATCATCGCCGGATTCAGATCGTCGGGGTCGGCGATCAACATAAAGTCGTCGACGGCGGGCCGTTCTGCCGCGGCACGAGCCGCCAGCAAGTATTCAGCGACGCGCGTTCTGGCTCCGTTGACCAGTGCGGCATGCTTCTGATGAATGAAATCGTCGAGCTTCTGTTGTCGCACCGACAGTTCGATCGTGAAGCGGTGATACTCGGCCGATTCTGTGGTCGTTGCGAGTTGAGGCGGGACGAGCGGTTCGACGGTACTGCGAAAGACACCGTACAGCGAATAATAGTCAGCGGTCGGAATGGGGTCGTACTTGTGGTCATGACATCGCGCACAGGTGACCGTCAGACCCATCAACCCGCGTGTGACGACATCGATTCGATCGTCGATGATGTCGTGGACGTTGCCCATGAAATGGCTGCCGACGGTCAAATACCCCATCGCGGCCAGCGAACTGTCGTCACCGTGTCGATCGAGTTGATCCGCGGCCAGTTGTTCGACAATGAACTGATCGTACGGCTTGTCGTCGTTCAGCGACTTGATCACATAGTCCCGGTAGGTATAGGCCCAGGGATACGACGGTTCTTCGAAGAACACATAGCCCTTGTTGTCGGCATAACGGGCGACGTCGAGCCAATAGCGGCCCCAGCGTTCACCGTAGCGGGGCGATGAAAGCAAGCGATCGATCAGGCGTTCATAGGCATCGGGGGCCTGGTCAGCAAGGAATTCGGCCACGTCATCAGGCGTCGGTGGCAAGCCGTGCAGGTCAAACGTCGCGCGTCGAATCAGCGTACGACGATCGGCTTCGGGGGCGGGCGGTGTGGAGTTCGCATTGAGCTTTTCGAGCACGAATGCGTCGATGGGTGAACGGGGCCAGGTGTTGCCGGGGATGGCAGGGGCGACCGGGTTGGCGACGGGCTGGAAGGACCAGTGCGACTTCCAGGCACGGGCCCTGGCCGATCCTGCTTTTTCGATCGGCCACGGCAGACCCCAGTCGATCCAGCGCGAAAAAGCGGCCACTTGTTCGGGCGTCAATCGGCCATTCGGGGGCATCTTCAGTTCATCGTCATACCGGACGGCATGGACCAGCAGGCTCGCGGCGGCATCCCCGGACTTCACCGTCTCACCGCGATCGCCGCCTTGGAGTACCGCGGCACGTGAATCGAGCCTGAGACCTGATTCCTGTTTGGCGTCGGAATGGCAATTCCAGCATTGGGCTGCCAGGACCGGGCGGATTTGTTTTTCGAAGAATTCGATCTGTTCGCGCGGAAATTCGACGTCAGCGCCAGATGCCGCCACGACAGAGAACAAACCGCACAGAATCGTTTTGATCAGACAAATGTTCGCTCGCATAAACAACAATGTATACGCAGTGGGGAACGAGATTCTACCCAAAATGCGGAACGAGCGTCGTGAGAATCCGGTTGGACGGCCGCGTGTGTCGATGGTGTTCAGTGGTCTGTGGTGACGATGTCTTGATGAGATGACAACGTGGCGTCGTTGCGTTTGCGAGTGCCGCCCGTGGAATGGTACAAGTCATTGTTGATGCCTGGGGTGCAAGCGGCACAGCCACTCTGCCCTGACAAGTGTGCATGCAGCGCCCTCGGGCTGGTCGACTTGCTTGTCGCGAGCAGATCGACGCGTCAAATCCGGTTCTCGACAACTCCACTCGTTGTACCCCATGGTGAAACAGATGACGAATCCGATTCTTGATCGACGTGATTTCCTGAAGGCCGCTAGTCTGGCCGTATCCGCCGGCGCAATGGCTCTGAATAGCTCGGCGTTACAAGCCGCCGATTCCAAGCTAAAGCTTCGCAAAGCGGTCAAGCTGAGTATGGTACGGGGCAAGGGGACCTTGCTCGACAAGTTCAAGATGGTCAAAGAAGCCGGTTTCGAAGGGGTCGATGTCGACAGCGATCAGCCCGTCGAAGAGGTGAAGCGTGCGATGACCGAATCCGGTCTGATCGTGCATGGGATGGTCGACTATGTCCACTGGGGCCAACCGCTCAGCAGTCCCGATGCGGCGGTCCGCGCCAAGGGTGTGGAAGTGCTGCAGAAATGTCTGCGCGAAACCAAAGTCTACGGCGGCACCACGGTCCTGCTCGTTCCGGCCGTCGTCAATAAAGAGATCTCGTACGAAGACGCCTACAAACGATCCCAGGTCGAGATCAAGAAGTGTCTGCCACTGGCATCGGAACTGGGCATCAAGATTCTGTTCGAGAATGTCTGGAACAACTTCCTGCTCAGCCCAGTCGAGATGGCTCGCTATATTGACGAGTTCAACAGCCCTGACGTGGGGTGCTATTTCGACGTGGGCAACATCGTCAATTACGGCTGGCCAGAGCACTGGATCAGAACGCTGGGTCCACGAATCGGCAAGCTTGATATCAAGGAATTCAGTCGCAAAATCGCCAATGAAAAAGGGAAGGGCGCGGGATTCGGTGTGGAGATTGGTGACGGTGATTGCGACTGGCCGGCGGTGATCACGGCTCTGAAGGAAATCGGCTATTCAGGTTGGGCCACGGCCGAAGTCGCGGGCGGCGAACTGGATCGCTTGACCGAGATCGCGCGCCGGATGGATGAGCACATTATCAATCCGTACAACGCGTAGTAGGGGGACGTCGGCGATCAAAACGCCGGTAACCACGCGGACCAGCGCATCGCGGCAACCACGAGTGTTCCCGCGAGGATCGCGAGCACCGCGTGAAAGTTGGATGTTTCCAGCTGACGCGTTGTGCTCGCTCGCAGGGTTCTTGGCACAAAGGTGCCAAGCAGGATCGCCAGCAGGGCCGTCGCCAGAATCAATCCAATCCAGTCTCGGCAAACGGCCGCCGTGGCAAACATCCAGGCCGTTGACCCTGTAATGGCGATCCCAATGTTCCACGCCGCCCCTCGTGTCGGAAAAGGACTTTCGTCAGTTCGTTGAATGACCGCTTGTTCTTCCTTCGTACCATGCTCGCGTTTGATCGCCTTGAGTCGACGATTACCGAGCGTGATCGAGAGTGGTAGCAATAAGCCATAGAGCCCCCAAATCAGTTCCGATGTTCCGCGTGGTGCGTTCGGGAACCAGGTTCGCATCGCCGATTGAGCCGCGAGGAGTGCGGCAATCAGGAGGGAGATCCAAGCGATGAATCGCCAGAGAAATCGCCGCTCGATGCTGGACGTGGCATTGTCGAGCGAACGCTTGGAGCCATAGGCCCCGCCTGCGATGCCGACCAGGGGGCCCAGCAGTGCTCCAAGCCCGGCCCAGGAAGTCAGTCCGGTCGTGGCTGCGACACCGGCTGTCTTGGCTGCGCCGCTGGCGGGCAATGCGAGCAAGATTGAGCCAACAAATCCGTGCGAGACTTTTCGTTTGGACAGTGTCGTCTCGACGAACTCGGCCACTTTCTCTTCCAGCAGTTTTCGGCCTCGGGAAAGACGCTGCCGAACGACGTCGGGAGAGATGTCGAGTGCGGCGGCCACTTCGTCTGTGGTGGATTCGTTGCGATAGTACAGAATCATCGGCTCGCGATACGTTTCTGGAATCTTGTCCAGCACCGACCAAAGCAGCTCGGCTTCTTCGCGCGCGATGGCTTGCTGTTCGGGGGATTCGGCCGGTCGCGATGCTGTTTGATCGTCGAGCGGTTCCGAGGACTCGCGGGCAATCTGTCGTCGTTCGTTCCGAACCAGATTCTTGGCGATCCCACAAAGCCACGCCGCGATCCGTGATGGATCGGCGAGATCAAAATTGCGTTTCCATGCTGTAATGAACGCCTGCTGCGCAATGTCTTCGCTGCGCGCGAAATCTCCGACCTGACTATACGCAACACCAACAACCAGATCGCGATATCGTTCCACGAGTTCGGCGAATGCCGTTCGATCACCGTCTCGCACGGCCAGGATCAGTACGTCGTCTGACGTCTTCGTCATTGTCCCTCTCCCGCGTTCGAGGGACCCAGTGGAAGAATATGGACCACTCTTCGAGACTCTGTTGTGACGGTGTCGCGGACCAGCTTTGTCAGTTGTGCCGCGCTCATTCGTGCGGATGGTTTGGGGGCCGCTTCGGATTCCTGCCCGAGCAACCGAGCTTGCATGATGCGATTCAGGGCATCCTGCAGCATGCACAAACCGATGGCTTCGGATTCTTTCCGCCCTCCTTGCATCAGGGTCGGCGCGGTCTGTCGAATCTGACGCCAGGTCGTTGCCGTCTTCGCCTGAGCTGCCAACAGGGGCAATTGCACTGCCACCGTTGCGCAGGCTTTGTTCAGTAAGGTTTCGAAACGCGAGATCAATAGCGCTTCGACTTGAGCGATGTCCTCGCCGTCGCGGAGGGATGCATACGCGAATAAAGGTAAATCACCCACAATCCAGGAGTTGTTCGAACAACTGACGTGATGGCATTTTGCTTTCAATTCCGCATCGTCGGACAGTGATTGCATCGCGAACAAACCAAGTATGCTCAGCGCGGTGCCGTCTGATGTTTTCGCCGGCGGTTTCCAGGCGATGCAGACGCCGCGAACTTTCGAATCCCAACGAATGGAGTGATGTTTGGGGATGCTGTTCCAATCCCATTCGGGGACGACATGTTCCGACGCGGGAATGGAACTGAGTTGGGCATTCAGGGCCTCACGTGCATCGTGGGCAGTGATGGCTCCCGTGATCGCGATCGTGAGATGTTTGGGGTTGTAATACTGCATGTGAAAGGCCTTCAAGTCATCGATATCGAACGCTTCCATGCCACCTCGAACCAAGGCTCGATCGGATTGAAACCGCCAGGCGTGACTACAGGCCATAAAGGCGTGCTTCAGCATCCCGCTGGACGGGTTTGCTTCGACGACGTCCGTTTCCTGATAGCACCGTTTGGCTTCGGTGACGAGTCGCTGACGCTCGACGGTGAAGCGTTGAATTCGATCTCGTTCGATCTGCAAGACCTTGAGGAACTGGTCTTTGGGTACGAGGTAGTCATAGTGCGTCAGCGTTGGCAATGTTTCCGCGTTGGCAAGCCCAATTTGATTGAGGAACTGCATTGCCTCGCGCTCTGCAAATCCCTCGCATGGTGAACAGCACACGAGATGTTCGAGTAAATGTGCCGCCTGCACCATGCCTTCGGGTTCGTGCAAGAATCCGACGTGATAGACCATCTCCATCGCGATCGTGTCGGCCTGCTCGATCGTATTGACGGAGACTGCCACTCCATTCGTCAATCGAAACGAATTCACTTGAGCGGTTGCCGGAATCGACATCGCCAGGATGACCGCCAATGTGGACCATTGTTTGAACACCGTTGCGTCCTCGTCGTTAGAAAAAACGTCCTGTCCGTAAGCAAGTGTCGCCACACGGCAGAGTGTGACAGGAATTTTGGAAGATTTCTTTGCGGAACATTGATTTGAAGGATGACCGGTCCGATCAGCAACCGCCAAGCGGAGCTCCCCTGAATTGTCTTTTCCCTTGACACTCTAGGGGAGTCGCTTTAGGCTCATTCCCCTAGTCATTCTAGTGGAGTTGATTATGGCCAGCGGCGACAAAGTGAACCTGTTGCAGGGGACACTCGACATGTTGATCCTCAAATCGCTCCACGCGCGGCGGCGACATGGATACGAGATCACGCGTTGGATTCAATCGACTAGCGACGACGTGTTGACGATTGAAGAAGGATCGCTTTATCCGGCGCTGCATCGACTGGAACGGCGGGGCTGGATCACGTGCGAATGGGGGCTCTCGGAATCCAACCGACGTGCCAAATTCTATGAGCTTTCTCGAACGGGCAAAACGCAACTGGTTCGTGAAGTGGACTCGTGGAACATCATCGTGAAGGGGATTACGCAGATCCTGGATGCGAAGGTCCTGGAGGCGACGACATGATTCCAAAGCTGATTTCCAATCTGTTTGACTACCTTCGGACACCCGCGGCGCGATCGGCACAAGAGTTTGGTGACGCGATCGAAGACGAGATCGCATTTCATCTGGCCGAGCGGACGGATGAAAACGTCGCGCGGGGGATGTCGCCCGAGCAGGCTCGTCGGGAGGCGATGGCGAGTTTCGGTGACGCCTCAAAAATTGCCGCGCAGTGTCATCGCGAGGCGGTTCATAGTTTGGCGCTGTGGCATCGGGTGCATCTGGGGATGACGGCCTGTCTCGCCGTGTCGGTGGCGGCTCTCTGGTTTGGGGCCTCGAAACGGGCACTCCGAGTCCCCACGTTGGAGCTTGCTCAGCTACCTCCTGGCATCGCCACGATGCTCGCGCATGACTGGACAGGCGATCTGACGGGTCGGATCGTGGATGAAGAAGGGCGACCGATTCCGAATGCACAGGTTCTGGCCGTCGTGAAAACGTGGCCAGACCAGTCGTACTTCCAGCGGGCGTTTGTGACCGCAACCAATGCGGGTGGTCAATTTTCGATTGAGAATGTGCATCCGATCGATGAACTCTACGAATGTCAATTGGCGGTCATTGCTGAAAAGCGGTTGCTGAAGTCGGCCTACTATGGAAATCAGCATGGGACATTTACTCCGGTCACGTTGCAGTTGCCCCCCGCTTCGAGTTTGACTCTGCGCGTCGAGTCGGACCGTGGTGAAACACTGGCCGGGGTCGACGTGCTGCCGCATCGGCGTGTCGAACCGGGCGGCGAACAGCATCAAGTCTATTTCGACAGTGCGCAGTCGATCATTTCTCAGACCGACCGGGAAGGGTGCGCAACGCTTCCGTACTTTTCGTCAGGTGATATCGCCACGGTTCTGCTGCGCGGCAAGACGGGTGAGTGGCAAACACACGATGTGACCGTCCCCGCTGCGGGCGAGACGATCACGATCCGGATGATGTCAGTTCCGGCTTCCCCATCAGAGGAGTCTTAGGATGTTTGAAGTGTCTTGCAGGATTACTGCGATGGTCGTACTGGTGGTCTATTCCACAGGGGTACTGTTTGCCGCGGACGCGCCGACCGACGTGCTGGTCGAAGACAGCTTTGAATCGGGAACCAAAGAGCCCGACGGCTGGCAGCGCGACGGCGATGTTTCGAGTGTGAGATACGTCTATGACAAGTCGGCCGGATCGGAAGGGAGCCGCAGTCTGGGCCTTCAAAAGGCCGAGAATCGGTACTTTCCGATTGCCGGGTGGTCGAAGTCATTCACGCACAATCGAGCGGAGTCGACGCTCGCCCTGACCGCCAAAGTCAAGGCGGCGAAAGTGACGAAGGCGGTGATCGACGTCCTGTACTTCGATCAGGCCGGAAAGCCTCTTTCGCATGAGTGGGCCGTCTATATCGGTCAGAAAGAACCGAAAGATCCGATCGTGACACACGACTGGAAGTCGTACCGAGGGACCACACAGATTCCCGAAGGGACGAAATCGATCAAGATTGCCTTCCAGATCTATGGGCCAGGTAAAGTCTGGTTTGATGAGCTGAAAGCGAGCTATCTCGATTCTGATGGACAGGTTCCGACGGACGTGTCTGCGAACGAGGGGGGACGCCCGGCAAGTGTGTCCGGCACGAGCGAGCCGCCAACGCCGATCGAGCTCACCGTCCCGTCCGGAGGTTCGACCAGCTACGTTTTGATCAAGCCGGACGCGAGCGCAAAACCTCCGGCAGACGGGTTTCCGTTGCTGATCGTGCTGCCAGGTGGAGATGGTTCGATCGAGTTTCATCCGTTTATCCGTGAGATTCATCGGCAAGGGCTGGGTGGCCGGTTTGTCGTTGCGCAGATGATCGCACCGCCTCAAATCGTCTGGCCCACTCAATCGTCGACCCATCGTGTGGCGGCGACCGAAGCCTCGATCGAGGCAATCATTGCCGATGTTCGTCAGCGATGCGGGCACGATCCGAATCGCGTCTATGCGCTCGGTTGGTCTTCCAGTGGTCCCGCCGTGTATGCCACCGTGCTTCAGGAAAAGACGCCACTCGCCGGTGCGTTCATCGCAATGTCCGTCTTCAAACCGGATCAGTTGCCGCCGATCACAAATGCAAAAGGCCGTCGGATTTATCTGCTGCATTCGCCTGCGGACAAAATCTGTCCGTATTCAATGGCGCAAGATGCGAAAAACAGACTCACGAGCTCAGGTGCCATGGTGACTCTTGTGGACTATGACGGAGGTCACGGCTGGCAAGGTTCCGTTTTTGACAACATTCGCGCGGGGATCGACTGGCTGCAAGCATCACCAAAATAACACAAGAACACTCTTTGTCTGAACCTCCGTGTCTCCCTTACCCCCGCTGGATCCACCTGTACGTTTCGCGTACTTCGGGCGTGCATTGGTGGTAAGGGAGGCACAGAGACGCGGAGACACAGAGGGGATGGAAAGGGTTCTATGGCGCGTCCGTTGGTTCGAGTTCGGCGCGGAGGAGGGGGTGGTCGGAGGCTGAGTTGTTGATGAGAGCGGCGGAGATCGTTTTCAAGCCGCGGGTGAAGATCCAGTCGATCCCCTGGCTGGGCAGCGTGTCGGGGATGGAATCGTGCAGGGGGCTGTGGACGCCGGGGCTTTCGCGCAAGTGGACGAGTAACGGATCGTCGGCGGTCGTGTTCAAATCGCCCATCAGGATACAGGGCGGCTGAAGGCTCTGGAACAGATCGATGACCGCTTGCAGTTGTTGTCGTCGGTCTTTTTCCCGGTCGATGTGCACGGCGATCACGCGAACGTCGGTCGCTTGCAGTTTGATGTTGGCGAGAATGGCATTTCGATAGGCTTTGCCGCGCGTGTTGACCAGAGGGATGCGCAGCACCGAGTTGACCGGAATGCGGTGGATTAATCCATTTCCGAATTGGTCGGACCACCATTGCTGTTCCGTTGGTGCGAAGACCCAACCTCCTTCATTCGTGTCCACCAAGGCTGCCGCCTGATTGGGTTGACGTGCATCCGATTGGGCTCGGACCTCGTACAAGCCAGCGAAATCCACGCCTTCCAGCAGTTTTGCGATCCGGGAAAGGTCGCGCACGCCGTCCGTGCCTTTCCCGCTATGGATGTTGAAACTGGCCAGGGTCAGTCTTGCGGGGGCTTGCCGCAGCGTCTTGGTCGTGACGCTCTGCGGCAATGGACTGGTCATATCCGCAGGACGTCGCTCCGCACCGTCCCAGGCGATCAGGCCGACAAGAGTCACTGTCAGGCCGAGCACGACTGCCTTCCAGCGCGGTGAGGTGACAGTCGAGGCGGGTGTCATGGGAGTGTCTCGCATCTCTCGGGCCATCGCGGTTTTCTGTTCCTGTCGATGAACGCCATCGGCAGCGTTGGTTAGTCCAAATTCATTGCGACACGTTCGGTCGGGCACTGTGTCCCAAACTGGTTCTGGCCTGTCAACGTGGGTTGGATCGCCCGTCGTTGCATTGGGCAATCTCTTGCGTCTCGAAGAATGCGATGAGATCCGGTTCAGGTGAATGGTTGGCCTGGCAGGCGTTCACGAAAATTGGCGTGTTCGACCCGGCTCGTCGGGACGCGGAGGCCTTCTGGGGGTTGAGCTGGTGGAACGGCTGGGCCCTTCGGCTCGCAGGAAATACCACGGTTGGCTGACATTGGCATCCCCCGTACTTTCCTCTGACGAGCAGAAATCCGTCACGGCGTTGCTCGAGGGGGGGGAATGCCCGCTTTTGTCGGGTGGTTTCACTGTCGGAATTCCATGTTGCCCAATTGCCGCATCGCCACGGCCGCGGAGGTGCGCTGTAACGGTCTTGTGGGAAATGTTTTGCGTTGATCTGTGTCGCAAGGGCGTTGCGTTCGGGCATCATTGCGGGGCGGTGCGGTCAAGGTGTGTATCGGGCTCTTTACATTTTTCTTTTCGTATCACAAGTCTTTTTATGTCAGTCTGTTGCGTTCTAATTGTTGTTGTTTTCTTGCCCATTTTGTTCAGGTTCCGCAGCTTTGGCATTCAGTCTGCTTTACACCTGATCATCCTGCGAAACACCAAGCAACGACAACAAATAACGCAGACAACAGTTTCACTTGAGTCCTCAGAAAGGAACTCCCGCCATGAACGCACTATTTGTCAGCCTGATGAATGATGAAGCCGGTTTTGTGATCTCGGCCGAACTGGTGATCGTCGCCACGGTCGCGGTGTTGTCGATGATCGTCGGACTGTCGGAAGTCGGCATCAACGTGAATAACGAACTGGAAGACGTCGGGTCGTCGATCGGTGCCATGAATCAGACGTTCAATCTGCAAGGGACGACCGGACATCAGTCGATGGTTGGCGGCAGCATGTTCCAGGATCGTCTGGACTATTGCGATGAATCGTGCGACGTCGTCGCTGGCAGCCACATCGACTACGAACAGTAATCGATCTTGTTGGAACAGAACGGTTTATCTCTCTCTGGCTTTGCACTCAACGGTCTGTCACTGCACCTGACGACGCTTTCTGATCGCTAAGGCCTGCACCCGGCCTGGGGATCGGATCATCGAAAACGCACCGCCTGACCCACGAGGGCGACTGGAACTTTCCGGTCGCCCTCGTGGGCATTTCCTGCCATAAAAATCGAGGTTTGCGTCGCCGTCGACTGTTGGAAAGGGCCGGGACGCATTGAGTTGTGCAAACCCGAGATGCTTAAGAGCTGGACTTTTTTCGGGGTTGACGCTTTGCTGGACCAAGTGTTCTTGGTTAGCATATTCGACATTACAACCGCGCGTGGGGTGCTCGGCGTTCGGCGACAGTTGCATTCAACCCACGTGTTTGTCGCATGGATGCGGATGGACTAGATGTCTGTGCTTGGCCAACAGTTCGAATCAGATCTGGCAACGTTTCGCGATCGTGTGAATGCACGATTGGCAAACTACGTGGCTCCTGAAATCGACAGCCCGAGCAAACTGAGTGAGTCGATGGCGTACAGCCTCCTCGCTGGTGGTAAGCGACTGCGTCCGATTTTGGTTCTGCTGGCATGCGAAGCGTGCGGTGGCGATAGCGACGCGGCGCTTCCGGCCGCTTGTGCCATCGAAATGATCCATACGTATTCCTTGATTCATGACGACTTGCCCGCAATGGACGATGACGACTATCGCCGGGGGCGGCTGACGAATCACAAGGTGTATGGCGAGGCGATGGCAATTCTCGCCGGGGATGCGTTGTTGACGCTGGCCTTCGAAGTGATGGCGCGTGACATTCAGCCGGGGGGGGTTGCAGCGGCCTGTTGTGCCGATCTGGCGTCGGCGGCAGGCTGGTGCGGAATGGTTGGTGGACAGGTTGCGGACCTCGAAGCAGAACAGCAGTCGGCTGATCGACAGTTGGGTAGTGCCACGGACAATTCAGGGGAATCGGCAGGGCTTGCCCAGCTTGAAGCCATTCATCGACGTAAGACGGGGCGGTTGCTGATGTCGGCTGTCACGCTGGGAGCGCGCGTGGCCCAGGCGAAACCCGAACTGGTGAATCGACTGGAAGAGTTCGGAAAACGCGTTGGATTGGCGTTCCAAATTGCGGATGATCTATTAGACGTGACAGGCGACGCGACCAAGCTGGGGAAGAACGTTGGCAAAGATGCCACGCTTGGCAAGATGACGTATCCCGGTTTGTTGGGGATCGATGGAAGTCGCCGGAAGGCGGATGATTTGATTGATGAAGCCTGTCGATTGCTGGAACCGTTGGGTGAACGAGCCGCTCCGCTGATGGAGCTGGCCAGATTCGTGACACGACGAGATCACTGACCCATGGCAAACGAACGATTCATTTCTGGAATCCATAATTTTTGATGTTGGAAGTCGCGTCCGCGGCTCTTTTCCGACGGCCTTTGTTTTCTAATATTGCTCGAATTTTGCGATTCCGACATTTGCATATTTCTCGATCCTGACTGGAGTCGAAGATGAAGTTTGAACTGCTGCCTCGGATTCATTCACCTGCTGAATTGCGTGGTTTGACCGATCAGCAACTGGTGCAGTTGGGCGACGAGATCCGTGAGGCGCTGTGCAACGTGGTCCAGGAGCGATCCGCTCACTTCGCGAGCAACCTGGGCGTTGTGGAACTGTGTCTGGCACTGCACCTGGTTTACGATTTCTCCAAGGATCGCCTGATCTGGGACACCGGACATCAGATCTATCCTCACAAGCTGATTACGGGGCGATTCGATCGATTCTCGACGATTCGCACCAAGGGCGGACTGATGGGTTTCCCGAACCCGAATGAAAGTCCGTTCGACCTGTTCATGACTGGGCATGCGGGCGCCAGCGTTTCGACCGTTCTCGGAATGAAAGCCGGCGATGACTTGCTCGGTCAATCCGGACGGAAATCGGTCGCGGTGATTGGCGACGGGGCGTTGCCCTCGGGCGTGGTGTTCGAAGCGATGAATAACGCCGCCGAGTTGAAGAAAGACTTGCTGGTCATCCTGAACGACAACGAAATGGGCATCTGTCCGCGTGTCGGTGGCTTAGCCAAGTACCTGGATAAGGCGCGCACCGCCCCGTTCTACAATGGCTTGAAACGCGATGTAAACTGGTTGCTGAACAAGCTGCCGGTCGTCGGAAAGCCGTCACGCGACGCCATCGGCCAGATCAAGGACGCACTGAAAGGGTTCTTGCACGGCGGCATGTTGTTCGAGGAAATGGGTTTCCGCTACATCGGTCCGGTCGACGGTCACGATCTGTTTGCCCTGCGAAGCACGCTGGAAATGGTCAAGGAAGTCAGCGGACCTGTCTTGCTGCATGTCTTCACCAAGAAAGGGCATGGCTTCGAGCCGGCCTGCGAAGATCCGGTCATGTTCCATGCACCGCCGCCATTCGTGCGGAATAAGAACAACGAAGTGGTGTCGGTCAGCAAGTCCACATCGCGTGCCTATACGAACACGATGAGCGACGCGATCTATGACGCGATGCACCGTGATTCCAAGGTCTGTGTGCTGACGGCGGCCATGTGCGAAGGAAACAAGCTCGGCCGGGTCCGTCAGGAATTCCCCGATCGTTTCTTCGATACGGGCATCTGCGAAGCGCACACTGTTGCGTTTGCCGGCGGAATGGCGAAGAGTGGTCTGCGGCCGATTGTCAACATTTACAGCACATTCTTGCAACGTAGTTTCGACCACATCTTTCAGGAAGTCGCGCTGCAGAACCTGCCCGTCACGTTCTGTCTCGATCGCGGCGGTCTGGCCGGTCCGGATGGACCGACACATCACGGCGTGTTCGACAACAGCTATATGCGAATCTTCCCGAATATGACGGTGATGGCACCTGGTGACGAACTTGACGTCGCCCCAATGTTGGATTTCGCGCTCGCCCACAACGGGCCGACGTCGATTCGGTATCCCAAGGCCAATGTCGAGCATGTCGAACGACCGGAAGCACCGATCGAGCTCGGTAAAGCCGAAGTCTGGCGCTGGGGCGAAGACGGGATGTTCATTGCCTTCGGTTCAATGTTTACGACCTGTGTCGCCGCCGCCGAGCGTCTGCGAGTCGAAGAGGGGTTGGACGTGGGCGTCATCAATGCCCGCTTTGCCAAGCCGATCGATCGTGCCACAATTTTCCGCGCGATGGAAGAAACGGCATTCCAGATTACCGTCGAAGAAAATACCGTCTGCGGTGGTTTCGGTTCGGCCGTCCTGGAAGCGTGCAATGCGGCAGGCGTCAGCACGGCCAATTTGAAGGTGCTCGGAATTCCCGATCGCTTCATTGAGCACGGTGAACGCGACGAGCTGCTGGCAGACATTGGTTTGGACGTCGATAGCCTGATGGCAACGGCCGTTGCCATGTCCGATCGAGGAACGCTGGTCGAATAAGATGGATCAAGGGATGTTTGAATGGTTGCTGCGTGGGACGCGGCAACTTTCAAGCAAAGTGCCATTCGGACACGGTAGGCTTTGAACGCGTTTTGGTTTGAACAGCGTGCAAAAAGGATGTTGGCCATGTTTCAAGCGTTTCGTTGGCCGTCGATTGTGACAAGCGTGGTGCTGGTGATGGCCTCGGCCGTCGCACAATCCGACGACAAATATAAACTTGAAGAACCGGTCGATGACATCCGCGTGTTTGGTGTCGGCACGCGCGTCGATGTTTCGGGTAAGGTCCAGCCGGTTCCCAAGGGTGTCCAGCTTGCGCAGACCGTTTCCGCCGTGATTTCGTATCGCGAGCGTCGAATGCTGGGGCCAGGCAGCGAAGCGGAAGCCTTTCGCTCGGTTCGCGAGTATGAAACCGCGCAGGCGGATACCGATTTCGACGGCAATAAAAGTCAGATGCGGCTTCCCGATTCCTTGATGTTGATGGTCGCGCAGGGACGCCACGAAGGGGTCGAATTGCGTTCGATTCAAGGTTTGCTGACCTCGGACGAACTGGATTTGATTCGCTCGCCCGCCGACAGCCTGGCATTGATCGCGTTGTTGCCGCCCAACGAAGTTGCGGTCGGCGACAAGTGGACCGTGCCGAGTTGGGCCTTTCAGATGCTGACAGCTCTGGATGCGATCGCCAAAGGTGAGTTGGTTTGTACGCTCGATTCGGTCGACAAGGGAATTGCCAAAATCAAGATGAATGGAACCCTTGAGGGGGCCGCGGTCGCGTCGTCGACCGAAGTCAAAGTCACGGGCTTCTTCAAGTACAACCTCGAAGGCAAATACATCTCGGAAACGGACTTTGTTCAAACCGAACTTCGGGCATTCGGACCGATCAGCCCAGGGCTGGATATCACCGCCCGCGTCCGGCTGCTACGGGTTCCGTCGAAACCTCCAGGCCGACTGGGCGATCAGAAGATCGTCGATCTGGCCTCGCCCGAGCCGACTCCGGCCGCGATGCTGTTGAAGTTCGAATCGCCGTGGAACATCAGCCTGCAGCACAACCGTCACTGGCACTTCTTCCGCGTCGAAGAGGGGGTTGCCAAGTTCCGCCTGCTCGAAGAGGGCAATTTTATCGCGCAGTTCGACATGGCCCCGGTCGCTCAGGCCAAGCCCGGCGAACATAAGTCGATCGAGGTCTTTCAAGCCGATGTCCGCAAGGCGATCGGCGATTTGCTGAAGACGCTGGAGCAGGGGCAGGTGATTCCGTCCACCGATGGAAAGTTCGTCTATCGCGTCACGGCCAAGGGGGCCGTAAAGGATCGGGATATTACCTGGATCTGTTATCTCGTGGCCGACCCGACCGGACGTCAGGCCTCGCTGATGTTCATCGCCGACACACCGCTCGTCGAGAAGATCACGCGCTACGAACGTGAACTGATCGAATCGATCCGGTTCGGCCCGGCACCGCCGCCGCGCGCCGCAAACAAATAAGTCATGATGATCGTTGTCGAAGGGCACTCGCTTCCGTGGAACACACGTCACCGCCGCCTGACGATAGCCACGTTCCCGCCCACCGAGATTCTGCGCCACCGCTGATTTTGTTCCCCGGGTTGGGAGGCGATTCGCGGCTTTTCTCGACACAGCGTGCCGCGTTTCCCGATCTGATCGTTCCAAGCTGGATCGAACCCGAATGGGACGAACCGCTGGTGGACTATGCGGCACGCTTTGCAAAGACCATTGATCCTGGCGTCCCGTGTTTCCTTGGCGGGGTGTCGTTCGGGGGAGTGGTCGCTCTCGAAGTTGCATCGCGCTTGCTGAACTACGAATGCTATCTCATCGGTAGTGTTCGATCGCATTTGCATATCCCGCGGCGCCTGCGTGCCCTGCGTCCCGTGACGGATCTGATTTTCATTCCCAAATGGATTGGTTCTGCCGCGTTGTTCTCGGCCGGCCGCTGGATGCATCCGCTTCGGTGCGGGGCACTGCGTCAACTTCACGAAGCGGATCTGCGATTTTTGCGATGGGCGGCAAAAGCGATCCTGACGTGGATTCCTTCCGCGGGTGTCGAACAAGTGCGAGTGGCTCAGATCCACGGGGAACGTGATCTCATTTTTCCTGCCCGAAACGTGACGGCGGATTTGACGGTGCTGGGAGCCGGTCATCTCGTGTCGTTGACGCATTCATTACAGGTCAATCAGTTCCTGCGTGACCGAATGGAAAACGCTCTCGCCCAAGGCTGGCCGCCAATGTGATGTCGACCGGGATGTGATGTCGATGGGCTACCGAGGGTGGCCGGGGCTGGAGGGCTTTGCGGAAACCCCTGGGCGTCTTTCGTTCCACTCGTCGAGCGCCGGCCGCTTGATCTGTCCTCTTGTTTGCGACCAGGAAAGTATTCGTGACCAGGAAGTGGCTAACAGTCTCTTGAAGGAACGGGGACTGACTCCAGCCAGATTAAGATGCGCTATGACATCGTGAACATCAAGGTGCCCGTTCCCCGAACTTCAACAGGTTGTTCACGTGTCACGACTCGCGGGATGCGGCCAGCTTCAGGTAGCGTCGAGTTGTCGTGCGGACGATCCATTCACCGAGTCTCGGGAATGCCTGGCACAAGGCGAAGACCGGTCGCAATGCGGGGAAATTGACGACCAAGTCTGGTCGGTCCTGTTTGACCGCCTTGATGACGGCACGCGCGACCGCTTCGGCCGAGGTTGATCCCAGATACCACGGTGTGCTTTTTCCCGTTCGCGCTCTGATGACCTCGTAGATGCCGCCATCTCTGGCAAAACCGGGGCAGATGGCCGAGGCACTAACTCCGGTCTTATAGAGCTCACCGCGTAGCGATTGCGTGAACGCGATCATTCCGGATTTGGAGGCCCCGTAGGCGGCTCCATACGCCGGACCATACTTTCCGGCGGTCGACGCCATATTCACGATATGACCGCGACCGGCCTCCAGCATGTGGGGCAGCACGAAGCGTGTCAGCAGCAGGGTTGCGGTCAGGTTCACCTGCAGCGTTTCGATAATGTCGGCCGGTTCGATCAGGTGGAATGGACGGAACGCTTCGATGCCTGCGTTGTTGACCAGCAGATCAATCGTCCCGAATTCCTTCCGAGTCTGATCGACGAGATGTCTGAGATCCGATTCCTTGCTGACATCCGTGGGAATTGTCGTGACCTTAACGCCTAGCGTGCGAAGCTCGGCCGCGACTCGCTCGAGTGTCTCGGCGGAACGCGCGGCGAGCGCGAGATTCATCCCTTCACGTGCCAGAGACCGGGCGATGACCAGCCCCAGACCGCGCGACGCTCCTGTAATCAATGCTGTTCGTTCGCGAAGTTCTTTCACGCTGGTCTATCCTTATGATGTTGCTGATCGCAGCTGGCGATCCTGGTCATGAATGAGCCGCTGTCGAGTCTGGCGATTTCCCATCCGCGGTCGTGATTTGCTGCAGCTCGTCCGCGATCAGGCCGTTGAGTGTTTCTTCAAGTTCGATCAGACAATCGGCAACCGTCGAGCCGTCCATGAGTCGATGATCGTAAGACATCGTCACGCGACATCGATTTCGTTCATCCAGCGGCCCGTATGTCAGATTGCTGGTAAAGTAGGCCGGCGGGTCCTGAATTTCGACGCCTTTGGCGGCCAGTGTCGTGAAGAAGAACGTCCCGACACGCCGCGTGCGATCGCCAAGCGCGACATTCAACGTCCACCACCACAGGACGCGACGTACCAGGGTTGGCAGACCGCTCATCTGCCATTGCCGCCGGAAAATGCGATCGGGCGGATCATTCGTGTAACGATTCAAATCAATCTGCAAGAGCGGCAGCGGCCGCTCTTCTGGTCGTTCGAAGCGGCCATGAAAGACCCAGGGCTCGTCTTGATGAACGCGATGAATGGCCAGCATCGCGACATTGAATTCGTGAGTATAAATATGCGGCCAGGGCCAGGGCTGGTACGTCTGGCGCAGCACAGGTCGACGTGCCGCGACGATTCCGAAGGCTTTAAGGAACAGGATCGACCAGGAAATCCGTGACGGCAGCCGCGATCGAATCTCGGCGAGGCGACTGAGATCGAACCAGCGATCGTGCGCGCACGTATCGACCTTTCGATGGTAGTGCAGCACGTCGA
The DNA here is from genome assembly GCF_000255655.1 of Schlesneria paludicola DSM 18645. Lineage (NCBI taxonomy): Bacteria > Pseudomonadati > Planctomycetota > Planctomycetia > Planctomycetales > Planctomycetaceae > Schlesneria > Schlesneria paludicola. The sequence goes on from NZ_JH636436.1 coordinate 165,971, forward strand.
TCGCGAGTCGTCGACTACGTGGAATCGCATGGCGGCCGGGCCGATTGACGGAATGCACCTGCGAAATCCCTTTCATCCGTGAGTCTGACCTTGGTTGACTGAATTGATTTCCATCCAGCGGAATCACGGCGCAGAATATCAGCGAACCGCGTAAAGCGGGAGGGTCAGAATCGATACAAGGTGGCCAACGGAAGATTTGAACCATGAAATCGCATACCGAACACCTCACGATGAACGTTCCCGCCCGAATGGGATTCGTGAACATCACGCATCAAGTCGCCCAAGCCGTCGCGAAAAGTGGCATCCAGGAAGGGATGGTGCTGGTGAACGCGATGCACATCACGGCGAGTGTGTTCATCAACGACGATGAAACAGGCCTGCATCAAGACTATGTGCAATGGTTGGAAAAGCTGGCCCCGTTCAACGAGGACCCGACGGTCTACCACCATAACCGGACGGGCGAAGACAATGCCGACGCGCACATGAAGCGGCAGATCATGGGCCGCGAAGTTGTTGTCGCGATCACCAAAGGCGAACTCGACTTCGGCCCATGGGAGCAAATCTTCTACGGCGAGTTCGACGGCCGCCGAGCCAAGAAGGTGCTGATCAAGGTGATTGGAGAGTGATCGACGAGTGCAGTTTCCTCGGCCCCGCTGGGGCCGAAGTGTACCAGCCCAGGGGTGCGAGCGCTTCGATCGCTCCCCTGGGTTATGCGTTCCAGTTTTCCGTGCCCTGTCAGGGCACGCGGAACATCGACATCATGCCCACAAGTCGAAAGGAAAGCTAAAAACTCAGTCCCAGAGATGTTGCTCATCGAACGTCACCTCATGCCGAATCAAGAATTCGCGAAACTCCTCTTGGAACGACTTGTGTCGATGATGAGTCTCCTGCTGTTTGATGTAATCCGTAACAGCCTCAACTGCGGATTGACTGACTGAAAACGCGCCGAATCCTGCTTGCCAAATGCCTCCGTCAATTCGAGTTTGTTCTTTCATCCAGACTGAGGATGCTCGTTTGAGTTCCCTCACAATGTCGGAGAGCGATCTTGTGCGATGAAGATTGAAAAGCACGTGAACGTGATCGGAAACGGAATTCATGGCCATTGCTGGAGACTCCAGATCACGTAGTACCCCACATGCATAGCGATGAAGCTCCTCGCGCAGGTCAGACCGGATGAATGGTTCTCGATTCTTTGTACTGAAGATCAAATGGACCAGATTTCGTGCGAGTGATTGCGACATACTGAAAATCCGAGACAGGCTCTTCGTTCTCCAATTGCCCCTACAGGGCAATTTTCAGAAATCACCATAACCCAGGGGAGCGATCGAAACGATCGCACCCCTGGGCTTGTACACTTCGGCCCCGCTGGGGCCGAGGAAATTCGGATCGACGCAACGTGTCAAAATCGGAGATTTGTGATGCATCGCTCGCGACGCGACAAGAGCGGATCAGGACAATGTGGCACAGCCGCGAGATCAATCCGTTGTCCTGACCACGAAGGTTCTGGGGTATGGCGTTCCCAATGCTGGAAGGCTCCGAATTGCCAGAAGGCCGGGTCGACGCCGACTTTGCCGCTGGCAATGCGTGGCTGGTGGCAAGGTTTGTTGGCGTCTGCTAGATATGTGTTCAACAATGATCCCGGCCAGGCGGCGGAGTTGACGCTCGTCGCTGGTTCAGCGGGCTTATCACGTTTTCTGAGGAAGCGAATCTTTCATGTCCACCAGCTATGACGTCTACGGTGTCGGTAATTCTCTGGTCGATATTCAGGCCCAGATTGATGATTCGGTTCTGGAGACACTGCAGTTTCCCAAGGGGATCATGACGCTGGTGGATGAAGCGACGCAGAAACGCGTGCTTGAGACTATTCGCGGGGCGAAGATCACGCGCTGCGCTGGTGGCTCGGCGGCCAATACCATCGCCGGGCTGGCTGACTTTGGTGGCAAAGGAGCGTATGCCGGCAAGACGGGTGTCGACGAACTGGGCGAATTCTGGCTGAAGGATATGCGAGACCTGGGTGTCACGAACGAGGTTCCTCCCGCCGCGGGCCAGACCGGGGCTTGTGTGGTGCTGATCTCGGACGATGCCCAGCGAACCATGTTGACACACTTGGGCGTGTCCGCGACGCTCGGACCGGACGATATTTCGGAGGCGGAAATTCGCAAGGCGAAGTACGTCTATATCGAAGGCTATCTGTTCGCGGGTGACAGCACGAAGGTCGCCGCGATGAAGGCGATCGAACTGGCAAAGAAAAACAACGTGAAGGTGGCGTTCACCGTTTCTGATCCGTTCCTGATCAACATGCATCGGGACCTGTTCTGGAGCCTGATCCAGGATTCGGTCGATTTGCTGTTCTGTAATCTGGATGAAGCCCGCAGCCTGACCGGGCTCGTCGATCCGGTCGATTGTGCTCAGAAGATTCATCACCATGCCGCGGACGTGGCGCTCACTTTGGGCGCTGATGGTTCGCTGCTGATGACTGGCGGGGCTGCGATTCCCATCGAAGGGGTTACGACGAAAGCGGTCGATACGACGGGGGCCGGTGACATGTATGCCGCCGGTGTTCTGTACGGGATCACCAATGGGTTGACCTGGAAGCAGGCCGGCCATCTGGCTTCGCATGCCGCCGCCCGCGTGGTGGCTCAGTTGGGGGCTCGACTAGCAACTCCCTTCACGCGTGCTGAAGTGGCAAAGTTGATTGAGGGAGTTTGAGCGAGGCTGTGTGCTGGGGTTCGGAGCCTTGGTGGCTCCGCTTCTGCGGCGGTTCCGGTTGACGACGCGCTTTTCTTTGTAAATGATCTGAAGGACCGACCCCTCGATTTTCTGTTGCGAACCAATGCTTCGAAATCGACAGGTTGCCTGCCCATTGGGAATCGAAGTGACGATCCGGTCCTTCAGACCTCCGGATTTTTTGATTGTGGTCTGGTCCGGGGCCTACGGCGAGGACACCTCCGACCCTGGCTAGGAGACGGACCGGCCACGTTGGGCCTGAAGCGTACGACACAACTTGACGGCTTCGCCAGGGCCCAAAATCGAGCACAGCGTTGGGGTGAACGGGGTAGGGTGGTGCTCGCGTTGACTTTTCGCGACATCGCCTTTGTTTGAGAGCTATGTTGGGAATGTCCCCGAGTGCGAAGCGGTATTCCGTCGGAATAATCGGTGTTTTCGCTGTAACCTGAGCGGGGATTCCGACAGGGCGACGACGATGACCCAGCGACATGCCGAACGCGGATTGGCGATCGCCTATGCCGTGACGATCTTTCTGAGTGCATTTCTGCTCTTTCAGGTGCAGCCGCTCATCGGGAAGTACATTCTGCCCTGGTTCGGCGGCGGACCTGCTGTCTGGACGACCTGCATGCTTGTCTTTCAGATGCTGCTGTTTGCAGGTTATGCGTATGCGCATTTAACCAGCCGTTATCTCTCGCCGCGACACCAGGGATATCTGCATATCACGCTCTTGGTCACCGCGTTGGTTTGCTTGCCGATCACGCCTGATCCGTCGTGGAAGCCGACGAATAGCGATTGGCCGGCCTTCAAGATCATGCTGCTGACGGTTTCGAGCGTCGGGCTGCCCTATTTTATTCTGTCATCGACGGGACCATTGCTGCAGGGATGGTTCAGTCGGACACATACCGGACAGTCACCGTATCGGCTGTATTCGCTTTCCAATCTGGGCTCGCTGCTCGCGTTGTTGTCGTATCCCTTTGTCGTGGAACGCACGTTTTCGACTGCGACTCAGTCGATCCTGTGGTCGGTCCTCTTTGCAGGATTTGCGATCCTTTGTTCGGGTAGTGCGGTTGGGATGTGGCAGCGGGCAACGGCGGAATCGCCGGAACCAGTTGCGGCGAACAAATTCGTTGAGGCACCTCGTCCGTCGTGGAGCATGCTCGGAATCTGGTTCGGTCTGGCGATGGTGCCTTCCGTGATGCTGCTGGCGACGACGAATCAGGTCTGTCTGGATGTCGCCGTGATTCCCTTTTTGTGGGTTCTGCCGCTGGCGCTGTACCTGATTTCGTTCATCCTCTGTTTCGACAGTGATCGCTGGTATGTGCGGAAGCCGTATGTCACCGCATCGGCGGTCTTGCTGTTCGGGTCGATTTTGCTGGGCAACCTGGGTTCAAAGACACCGCTGATGTTGCAGGTGGCAATCTATTTTTCCGCGATGTTTTGCGTGTGCATGGTTTGTCATGGGGAACTCGTGGCACTCAAGCCCGCTCCGACGTCACTCACAACGTTCTTTCTGACGATCTCGGCGGGAGGAGCCGCAGGCGGCATCTTCGTCGGACTGATCGCTCCACTCATCTTCGTCTCGTACTACGAGCTGCATTTCGGCATGATCGGATTCATCCTGTTCTATCTCTGCCTGCGGATGCGCGAGGACCGGATGACGTTGCCGCTGCCGACGTGGCTTCAATCGGCACTCGTTCCCTTGGCGCTGCTTGCGTCGGTCGGAATCCTGTCGCAGTCGGGGCGTCACGCCGAAGGATCGGTGGCCGTGGCCCGCAACTTTTATGGCGTCTTGAAGGTCGAGCACCTTCCGAATTCTGAGCGTACGCTGGAGCGTGTGCGTCTGGCCCATGGGCGAATTGAACATGGCTCACAGTTCACAGCGGCCGAGAAGCGTCGCATTCCAACCGCGTATTACGCCGAATCGACCGGTGTCGGGCAGTTGATGCGGGGGCTGCGACCCGGTGAACCCAAGCATGTGGGAATTGTCGGGTTAGGGGTCGGCACGCTGGCGGCGTACGGTCAGCCTGGAGATCGTCTTCGACTGTACGAAATCAATCCCGATGTGATCACGATGGCGCGTGAGCATTTTACGTACGTCCGCGACTGCCCGGCCGAAGTAAGAATGGTCACTGGTGATGCGAGATTGGCTCTGGAGTTCGAACCGCCACAGCAGTTCGACGTGCTGGTCCTCGACGCGTTTTCAGGTGATGCGATCCCGGCGCACCTGTTGACCAAAGAGGCGATCGCGGTCTACCTGCGGCATCTGAAGCCGGACGGCGTGTTGGCCTGTCACATTTCTAATTTGCATTTTGACCTGCGGCCGCTCGTGATTGGGTTGGCTCATGAATTCGAGCTGGTAACACGGATTCGTGCCAACGACCCCAACGCGGAGATGGGATCGTTCCGGGCGGTCTGGGCGCTGATGTCGCGTCGGGCCGATGTGCTAAATGCGAGTGTCGGTACTGGCTCAGAAGAACCGCTCGGCCGAAAGCCAATCGTCTGGACCGACGATCGCAGCAATTTGTTTGAGGTCTTGCAGTAGTTGAAGGTCCTTCGGAAGTGTTTTCCCATCGTTCCCAAACTCCCGCTTTTCCTCGTTCCCAAGCTCCCGCTTGGGAACGCTTCCTCCACCTCGGAAATGTGTCCGTCGGTCCGAGGCTACTTTCCTTCTCGACAGAAGATCGAATCGCAAGAGGCGTTACCAAGCAGGAGCTTGGGAACGAGGTCCGAGGTAAACGAACGAGGTAAACGAATAAGAACGTCTCTGCCTTCGCGACGATTCCCTCTGGCGAACTGGGGCGAGCCGGCAACCGTGATGTCATTTATCGGGCAGTTCGCGGACCGCGATAGAAGAAACCTTTCGCGGTTTCCATTCCCAAAGCATACAGGCCGGAAATCGCGAAGACGGTGAGGATCATGGTCCAGGTGGGGGGCGTAAAGCCCAGTTCCTGATGGAGCGGCAAGTAGGGCAAGGACACGGCGACAATGGCGGCACCGCCGGTGGCAAGGGCCAGCCAGACGCTTGTCTGGCTCCGGAAAAACGGTCGTTGCGTGCGGACGATCAACAGGATCAGCAGGCCGGTCAGCAGCGATTCGATGAACCATAACGTGTGAAACAGTGTTTCATCCGCATGGAAGAGATACAGCACTGCTCCGAACGTGAGGAAATCGAATGTGGAACTCGTCAGACCAAACGTCAGCATGAATCGCGTCACGGTCGAAACGTCCCAGCGTCGCGGTCGGTCGATCAGTTCCGGATCAACGCTGTCCGTCGCGAGTGCCATGGCAGGGATATCGGCGAGCAGATTGATCAGCAGAATTTGTCCGGGCAGTAGCGGTTCAAACGGAAGGAACAACGATGCCACGGCGAGGCTGAACATGTAACCGAAGTTTCCACTGATCGCGACAAACACATATTTCAACGTATTGGCAAATGTTTTTCGACCTTCGCGAACTCCACGAATCAAGACGCTGAGATCGTGTTCCAGCAGGACCACCTGTGCTGCTTCGCGTGCGACATCCACCGCACTGGCCACAGAGATGCCGACGTCCGCCGCATGCAGTGCCGAGGCATCGTTGATGCCGTCTCCCATGAAGCCGACGACCTGTCCCGTTCGCTTGAGCGCCAGGATGATCTGTTCTTTCTGGTTCGGCTCGATTTCCGCAAACAAGTCGACGTGATTGACGCGATGGCGCAGTGCGTCATCGTTGAGCGTTCTCAATTCGCTGCCCGTCAACACGTCAGGATGATCGATACCCACTTGTCGACCGACCGCCGCGGCCACAACGCGGTTGTCGCCGGTGATGATTTTCAGAGAGATGCCAAGTCCGCGCAGTTGCCGAAGCGTCTCGGCAATGCCGGTTTTCGGAGGGTCGGCAAAGATCAGGAAGCCGACAAAAGTCATGTCGCGCTCATCAGACTTGGCAATCCGTTCAACCGCCATCGATCGTGACGCCAATCCGAGCACGCGATATCCCTGATTGCTGAGATCCAGGAAATGCCGCCGAAGTGATTCGACGTGCGGTGCGAGATGCTCAACTACCTGGTCCGGCAATGCCACGGACGTGCAGCAGGCCAGAATTTGCTCAAACATGCCCTTGGTGATCATCAAGCGTTGGCCGTTTTCGGAGACGAGCACGCTCAACCGTTTGCGAGCGAAGTCATAGGGAATCTCGTCCACGCACTCGAATCCAGCGGTGTCGAATGTCTGGTGGTCTCGGATGGCGCGGTCGATGGGATTGTTGAATCCGGCCTGGAACACCGAGTTGAAATAAGCGAGTCGCAAAACGCTGTCGCTGGGTTCACCATTCGCATCATGAGCGGCGTGCAGACGGACTTCACCTTCTGTCAGTGTGCCGGTTTTGTCGGAGCAAAGTACGGTCATGCTACCGAAGTTTTCGATGGCGATCAGTTGCTTCACGATCACCTTCTCGCGGGCCATGGTTTTGGCGCCCGTTGCCATGACGACACTGGTGATGGCGGGAAGAAGCTGCGGCGTCATCCCGACCGCCAACGCGAGAGAAAAGAGCAACGCATCGACCAGCGGCTGGTGTGTGGCGATCTTGACCGAGAACACCACGACGACGATGCAGAATGTGACTGTGATCAGCAAGTTTCCGAAATCGCGCAGGCCGCGTTCAAAGCCGCTTTCCGGCGGACGCTGTTGCAACCGGGCCGAGACTTTGCCGAATTCCGTGCCGGCACCGGTCTCGACGATCAGCGCGGTCCCTTTGCCGCTGATCACATGCGTACCAAGGAATACGGAGTTGATGCGATGGCTGAGCGGACAATGCGGATCGAGATCGGCGAGCGATTTTTCGGCGGGAAAGCTTTCTCCGGTCAGTGCCGCTTCGTTGACGTACAGGTCTCGTGATTCCAGCAGACGGCCATCACCGGGTATGACGTTCCCCGCGGAAAGCAGGATGACATCGCCTGGCACCACCGCATTGACGGGTACCTGGCAGGGCTGACCGCCGCGCAGGACAGTTGCCTCGGTTTGAATAACGGCGAGCAATTTCTCGACGGCATTTGCGGCACTCCACTCCTGAAAGAAGCTGAGCAGGGTGCTGGCGACGAGAATCACCAGAATGATGGTGGCATTTGTGTGATCCTGCAGCACATACGACAGCACGGCCGAGCCGAACAGCAAGAGAATAATTGGGCTTTTGAACTGGGCCGCCAAAATGGACCAGGGAGATGTTGGCTGACGCTTGAGATCTTTCCCTCGCATCTCGATGCGCTTCTGTTCCGCCGCGACAGTCGACAGGCCATTGGAGGACGAATTCAAATGCTGAAGAAGTTCGTCGGCGGGTGGTGACCAGAATGCCATTGCCGATTCATCGGTCATTTTCGTGCCATGAAAGATGAGTCAAAGTGAACTTTACATCGGCGTGCTGTTCGCGGGGAAACGATACCGGGCTAGGATCACCGTGACGTTGTCCTTTCCGCCCGCCTGCAGGGCTGCGTTGACGAGTGTTCGGCAAATCTTATCTGACGTGCCAGGCTGACGCAGCACTTCGGCCAAGGCCGCCTCCGAAATCATTTCGGTCAGCCCGTCAGTGCAAAGCAACACCTGGTCGCCATCGGCCAATTGAAAGCGACCGAATTCCACGGGAACTTTTCCTTTGCCTGTCGACAGAACACCGGTCAGCGCATGTCGCATGCGGTGCTGTGCCGCGTCTTCGACGGAAATGATTCCGGCATCCACCATCGCTTGGGCCACCGTTTGATCGTGAGTCAAGCGTCGAAGTTGTCCCTCACGCATCAAATAGGCGCGCGAGTCGCCAACATGCGCCACGAGAAGCTCGGCACCCACGCTGCAGGCGAGTGTGAGCGTCGTTCCCATTCCGGTCAGGCTCGCATGCTCTTTGGCGTCGTTTGTCAGGACTTCTTGAATGGCCTGAACGCGCTGCTCGGTACGTCGGAAGATTTGATCGGCCCATTGATCGTCAAGTCGCATAATCCAGTCGGGGGTTTGCAGCACCAAATCCAGCAGCACGCGAACCGCGGTACGACTCGCAACTTCACCGGCGGCATGTCCGCCCATACCATCCGCCACGACCATGCCGTATCCCGTTTCGTGACTCGTATCGGGATACTCTCCGAGTGGCAGGTTTGTCATGAGCGTCTGCATGGCGCGATCAAAGCGTGCGACGAAGAACGTATCTTCGTTGTTGGGTCTCGTTTTGCCCGGATCAGAAAGGCCACCGAGATCCACCTCAACCAGTGACGAGATCGTCGAGGTGGCTTTCTGGTTTGAAGTGGATGCTGGAAAGACCTCGGTGTCTGTCAAGCTGACGTTGTCCACGGAAGTTCTCCTGCGTTTCGCGCTTTAACAACCCTTATTCGCGTTGTGACCGGCTCGATCACATTCACGGTGAAAAGCGTACCCCGGCTGAAGCCGCCTTGCTATCGCCCGTTCGTCGAGAATCGGTTATTTCAACAGGTGGTCAGTTCGAGACATTCGAGAGACAAGACAAATTGACGCTCGGGGCGGCCGTTTGCCAGGTATGGGACAAGTTGTCGATTCGAATTCGACGTTTTTCATTCGGCAGGAAACCGCATGAACTCGCAGAATGCCTATCGCACGGATCTGCCGACGGACGAGCTGACGGCATGCGTCTCGCAGGCGCTGGGGCGGCAGTGTACGCTGAAAAAGATCAGTGGTTATCTGAACCGCACCGAAGTCTTCAACGTCAATGACAATGATGCTGTCGTGAAAATCTATCATCATGCGCCTCTGTCGAAATTCGCGCGCGAGCGATCGGCGTATCAGTTGCTTCGCGGAACCAACCTTCCGCTTGCTCGGTTTCTGGCACAGGGATTTTTGACGGATGGAACACCCTGGATTGCCCTCAGTTCTCTTCAAGGACAGTGTCCCGACGCCAGTGCAGAATTGATGACAGCTGAGCAATCGGTCGAGTTCTTCCGGCAGTGGGGGGGCATCGCGCGGACACTGCACGGTATCGCCGACGATCCCACACAAACGATCGACGCGATTATGAGACCTGAAGCGAGCTGTTTTCCAGAATCACTCCAGCGCTATCTCGATTGTCGCGATGCCGCTTTGCAGAGACCGGGGCCGTTTCATCAGCTCATGGTCAGTGCCGCGAACACGATGGATGCTGTGGTCAAACGGATCACGGGTCCGGCTGAACCCCGTTTCGTCCACGGTGATTTTTCCTCACGAAACGCTTTGGTCGATCTGCACGGCCAGGGTGTCACTGTCAGCGGTCTCTTGGACTTCGAGAGATGCCGATTCGGTGACCCGGCACAGGACCTAGCGGACATGTGGTTCAAGGATCTGTGTGGCGACAGGCATCGTCATGCGGCATTTGTTTGTGGTTACGGTCCGTTCGAAGTCGGTTTTGATGACCGTGTGCATTGGCACCTGCTGGGACTGATGTTTGAGATCGCCTCGTGGGCACCGGAACGTGATCCCGTCTACTTTCAGCGGGCAATGCAGATGCTGAAGGCGATTGCGATCGGTCGGCCCCTGTTTTTTGAATCGCGATGACCACGATCATTCAGTTCAAGGGCAGGATATTGCACGTATTGGACTCGTGTTCAAAGTGAAGTTCGAGTGTGCCGGCATCGAGTTGACGAAGCACGAGTGCAATCCGGGGCTCGACCAAAGAATGGTCCGTGCCATCGCGGGTGACAAACTCTTCCACGATCGCGCGAAGGGTAGCCGGGACCAATTGTCGATGTGGAATGCGCATGCAACCCGTCTCTTCCCTACCTGGACAGCGTGTCTGCCCTCGTTCCAAATCACCGGAATCGTGGTCTGATTTGATACACGTGGGAAATTGTAAGCTGAAGAGCCTCAATGAAATAGGGTGTTTCGCGGTGCAGGAACTGGGTATGATGTGTATTCCATGCCGCGTAATGGCGAGCAAATGGGTATGATAGTGTGTGGTGTCTGCTGTTCTTTGAGAGCGGCAGATCCGTTTGGAAATCCGTTTTGCGTGGTCCTTTTCGTGTCGCTGTCAGGCGACGGGGGGAAGGAACTGCGACGGGGTACGTGGCCAGGATCGAGCACAACTGGATGCCGACAACAAAGGAAGACGCCAAGATCAACATGATGAGTTATACGATGTTGACGGAGCGGGAAGAAAAGCATTTGACGACTCTGGAATCGGGAGTCCTCCGTTTCGTTGTCAAAGTGTTAGCGAGTACGCAAAGGCCCATTTGGACCGGCGGTACGGCTGGCGAAGGGCGAATGATTCGACTGGTCGTTCCCGGGCAGATGCCACCGGTGATCCTCGAATTGTCGCCGAGTGAGATTCCCAGTTTAACGGAGAGCTCACTCGCCGCGATGTTGAACGCACAGATCTCACGTCAGGTCAAATGACGAATGTCACTGTCAGTGACCAGTTCCTGACATCGATCGCTGACAGTCATTCGATGCCTGACAGGGGTCTTGTGATGACGATTTCGACGAACCCCTTCCACAGGCAAGTTGTTCTGCGGAAGGGCCGTTCATCGGTCTATTGATCCGGGATTGGGTCTACTCAATCTTGCCGCTCGTGCGTCTTCGTCGACCGCTGAGCAGGTAGATCTCGGATCGGACCGCGGTCAGGGGGTCGCCCGCCGAATCAATGCCATCGACACGGGGCACAGGGTCGAAGATGACTTTCCGTTGTTCAGGGGCCAACTCGTCCACGCGGGCGGTGATGGTCACTGTTCCAAGTTTAAGTTGTTTCCGACTTTCGGGCCAAACTTTTGTTGCGTCGGTGACGTCGTCCGTCGGCTCGGCCAATTGAACCATGACATCGAATTTCACCGGGCTCTGGGCGAGTCGCTGTGAGAATTCGGCAGACAGAAAATCGGTGGGCTTCTTGGCAGCTTCTTCGGCAGTCAAGACTTCAATGGCGGCATGGGGACGTATCTGGAAACGACCAAACTGGCTTTGGCCCCCAGCATTGGTGAATTGGAATGCCGTCATTGCGAAGTACTTCTGCGAGGCATAGCTTTTGGGAATCGGCTTGGGTGCCTCGGCGAACGCCTTTGCAGCGGGATGCGACGCGAGAAAGGCGGCGATCGGCGGCGGTTCTGGACTGCCGGGACCACTGGCAGCGACGGCTCGCAGAAATTCCAGAAACTCCTCACCCGTCCGTGCCGCGAATCCATTGTGCGAGTGTGCGACGATGTCGGTATGAACGTGATCGGCCAGATGGAATCGGATCGCCATTCCCTGGGGGCTCGATCCTTTCGCATCATTTTCGGCGATGGTGGGGACACCTGCCGACACGGAAAACCGAACTGTCACCGGAGTTGACTCTCGAACAGCGTGCGGGGCGCGTGTCAGCGTGGCCGCCTCGGGAGTGGGAGCGAACATACCGGAGTACATCACACCATGGGCATGCGCCGGCCGAAATCCCGCGTGAACACCACCCGCAAGCGTGTCGAGCACATCGAGCAAATCCGTAGTGAGTTTGGACGGCATTAGAAGAACTCCAAAATGGGGAACAGCTTCATTCCGTTTGGACTGAGCGCGCAATAATGATGATCTTAGTCGTTCAGCGTCGTCACACCAGAAAACTTGACCGTATGGGGTGAACGCATGAGCGCCCGATTGAAACCGAGGGGGCATTCACCGGATCATCACAACGTCATGGCGTTTTTTGAATCTCAGCCGAACGAGTCCCTGGGATATCCTCGTGTCAACGTGGTTCGATGGATTCCAGCACGACAGGTGGTTTTGATGATTTGGCGCGTCGTGGGGCCAGAAGAAGCCAAGCAGAGACCAGAGCCAGTGAAAGGACAATGAACCAGTAGGGGATGGTCCAAAATGACATCGTCACTCGTGGTTCTGTTTTCGCGTATTCCTCGAGGGTCGAGCCGACGACGCTGATGTTTCCGGGATTCAGCCCTTTTCGGCGCTGACCGAAATCGAACCCGCCCAGTTGCCACCGCCAGTGGTACTCGTCGAGGGATGCGAATGCGTCGTAGCGTGTTTCATGCCAAACCCTGGGATAGCAAAGCAGTGAATCAGGGTTCGTGGCTTCCAGCCGTCTCCAGGTGATTCCATCTCCGGATATCAGTTGCTGGAATGACTTCGCCTCAATGTGGCCCTTCGAGCTCATGCCAGGGACGTTGTAGAAGTTCTTGTAACGTGCAGTGGGATTCTGATCGCTGGGACCGAAGGCGATTTCCGTTGCGATGGCCCGGCCTCGAAGCCAGATTCCCATGACGATACACGCGATCAACAGCACCACGACGCCGATCGTTCGCCGCCCGCCGGGCAGGAAATTGGTCATGAATTGAATGCTCGCCAAGGTGAGGATACGGCTCGAAGGGCAAATATACCGTGAATGTCTTGCCTCGGGGAGGGGACTTTTCCAATTGCCGCGTCAGGATGGAGAAGCCGTTGTCGGTGAGAAGTCTCGCGTGAGGCTCAAATGCGTTTGTATCGGGTGCGTGTGTGGTGAAAGTTGGGGGACGGCGCGACGTGCTGATGGAATGGAAATTCCGCGAATCGAATTCGGTCGCGGGATTTTTAGCAATCATCCGGCGGTCGACCCGACAATCTTCTTATCGGGAACCATGGTTGAGCAGAAAGTTGCTCCTGCCGCCTGGTTCAGGGGGGAGATTCATCATGCCAGACGGAACACGAAAACGTCGCTTTTCTCTGAACCGCGCCCGCCGTCAGTGGTACGCCACTTACCGCGCCCTCCGATTCGCCACGCGACTAGGGTTCGGGCGATCCAACGCTTGAAGGAATGCCCCAGGCGATGATCGCCAGCTCCAGCGATTTTGAGCATCGTCGAGATGATCAGTCATCACTGTTCGGGAGCATTTCAGAAAGAATGGGAATCTATCAAGGGACAGCCCAAGTCTCGATGCGACGATCGGAGTGTTGAAGACGGCCACCGCCTGAAAATATCAATTTCGATCCATCAGGACTGAATCGGGCCGTGATGACCCACTCGGGAGCTTCGATTTCGCGTAACACTGACAAATCCGATGCGTCCCATAGCGTTACTGCCGCGTTGTGGCCAGCTGTAACCAGGACGCTGCCGTCAGGTGACCAATCGACGGAGTAGAGTTCTTCCGCCCAGGTCCGCAGGTCTTTCTTGAGTACTCCGCGCTCGACTTCCCATAGGGCGAGTCGCCCGCTGACGTACGCGACGGCCAACGTTTTACTGGACGGGTCGAAATTCAATCCCTGCGACTGCGCGATCGAAAAGCTGTGCAACCATTTCCCCGTAGCAGCCTCAAACAGGGACGTTATCGAATTGCGGTTGCCGACTGCTAACACAGACCCATCCGGGCTGAAGATTGCTCGCAGGCCCCCTTTCACTTCACCAACATCAAACTCCCGAAGCTGTTCCCCCGTGGCAACGGACCAGAGTTTGGCCTTCGTCCCGTACCCTCCCGTTACAAGGGTCTTTCCATCAGGGCTGAATCTAACACTCGGCTGAGGTTGCCCTGCCTGCAATGAAATCTCAGTACCTTTGGAAAGGTCCAAAATGGAGGCGACGTTCGAATTTTCGCCGATGGCAATTACATGGTTGTCAGGGGAGAAGTCAAAATGAACACAGCGTTTTCCTTCGCCCAAGACACGAAGAACTTCGCCTGTTGCCGACGAAGAGATCTCGATCTGTTTATCAAATTCCAGCAGCCCTAACTGGGTTCCATCGCGACTCCAGCCAATCTCAAAGACATTCTTTTGACACATCGAAACTTTCACCAGATCTTTTGCATTGGTGACAGAGATTGGCCGGTTAGAAGTCGTCGCCAGTCGTTGTCGTTCGCTGTATTTGGCCACCTGTTCGGGGGTGAGCACGGTTCGAAGTGTCTTGCCGTACAGCGAATCATCGCCAAAGGGACCCAATAGCAGCTCGGATCGCACGGCCTGTTGTTCCGAGACTTTGAACTTCATTGTCAGCCTGTTGTTCGGCTTGGGAATTTCATGCTTTGCCATCCGATCGAAAAGCTGTTTGATCGAAATTCGACCGACAAACTCCAGTTTTTTCTTTTGAGCATCACTCAGCCCATAAGCGCGATCGGCTGCATCGATTCGATGTTCGAGGATTTCGAACAGACGAGCTTTGACCGATTCGATCGGCATTTCCGTTCCATAGAGTGATTGCCAATCGATCTCCCGTTCTGGATCATTCTGATCGAGAATGATGCCCCGGCCATTTCCCTCGTCTCCTGCCGCAGGCAGCGGATTGGATGCGAGCAGCATCACCATGGGAACTATGGCGGCAACGATGCACCGGCAAGTCCACGTTCGAGCGAGATTTGTCATGATCGATCTCTCAAGTGGAGTGTGTCTCGACTGTGCCTGTCCCAGACACATCGACTTCGACCACCATTCCGAAGTCCGATCTGTCAACGGACCAATATCCTGGCAAGCACAGCTGATGTGTCCATGACGTGGACAGTATGTGTCTACGAATTGTTTGGAGGCAAGTGACAAACTGTCTCTGCAGATTCCGATCTGTTCTGTCAGACAGGTTTCTGCCCGCAACAGAATGTTGTGGCGAGGTCAATTCTCTTGTATGTCGACGGTGACACGAGCCGTTTCGGAAGTCCGCCATAAGGAGCGCACCGTACCGTCTGCAGAGGAATCGTGGCAGGCAATTGTGGCGGATGTGCAGCGCCTGTGGACTACAAGTCGCGTTTGGTGATGCGCAGGACTTCTTCCAGCGTGGTAATGCCGGAAACGACGCTTTGAAATCCGGACATCCGCAGGGATGTCATCCCTTTTTTCAAGGCGTATTCTCGGACTTCGGTACTACTGGCGCGTTGGATGCACAGGCGGCCGATTTCAGGGTCGGTGCGCAACAGTTCGAAGATCGCGCGGCGGCCCGCGAAGCCCGTGCCTTTGCACTCGCGGCAGCCGACCGGCTTCCACAACAGTGCCGGGGCGGGGTGAGGAAAATCCTCGGGCAGTTCGTCATCAGCGGGTGAATACTGTTCCTTGCAGTGCTTGCAGAGCACGCGGACCAGTCGCTGAGCGAGAACCCCTTCGACCGTGCTGGCGACGAGATACGGTTCGACGCCCATATCGACCAGACGCGCGAAGGCGCCGGGGGCATCGTTGGTGTGCAGCGTGCTGAAGACCAGGTGCCCGGTCAAGGATGCCTGGATCGCCGCTTCGGCCGTTTCGCCATCGCGGATTTCCCCGATCAGAATGACGTCGGGGTCGTGTCGCAAGATGCTTCTGAGTCCGGCAGCGAACGTCAATCCGACTTTCGAGTGCACCTGAATCTGACTGATGCCGGGGTTCTGGTATTCGACGGGATCTTCGACGGTAATGATTTTGATCGTCGGTTCTTTGATCTCGTTCAGAGCGCTATACAGAGTCGAGGTCTTACCGCTACCGGTGGGGCCGGTGACCAGAATGATGCCGTGCGGCAGAGCGATCAATTCGTGGAACGTCTTCGCCAGATGCTCGGGCATCCCGACATTTTTGAGGTTGAAGACCATGCGTCCTTTGTCGAGCAAACGCATGACCACGCCTTCGCCGTGGACCATCGGGATGATCGAAACACGCACGTCGATTTCACGCCCCGAGACTTTCAGTTTAATACGACCGTCTTGCGGCACGCGTTTTTCCGCGATGTTCAGCTTCGACATGATCTTCAGTCGCGTGACGATCGCGGCGAAGAAATGCGAGATCGATTCGGGGACCGGTTGCACACGCAGCAGGCCGTCGACGCGGTAGCGAATTGTCAGGCCGCCTTCTTGAGGCTCGATGTGCACGTCGCTTGCCTGTTGTTCCAACGCTTCAACGAGCAGTTCATTCACGAGCTTGATGACAGAGGCGTTTTCGGCTTGTTGCGCCAGGTCGGAATCGTCTCCCGAGATTTCCCCGATCAGTTCGATGCCTTCTGCCGAACGCTGTGCGACCAGTTCGTTCAGGGTGTCGCCGCCGACACCGAGGTGTTCTTTGATCAGCTCGATGACATCCAGGCGTCGGGCGAGGACCGGCTCAAGATGAAAGCCGCTGACAGACGACAGCTCTTCAATCGCTTCCAGGTTGAACGGGTCGCTAGTGGCGACGACGACGCTGCCGTTCCGGCGCGCCAGCGGCAAGAGCGCATGGCGAAACACGGCGGTCGTGGGAAACTGCATCAGCAGGCTGACGTCGATCTGTTCCTGTTTGACCTCGACAAAGTCCATGCCCAGTTCTTCGGCGAACGCGCGCAGGACGTCGTCCTCTTTCACCAGGCCCATTTCGATCAGAACTCGGTCGACACGTTTTCCGGCGGCCTTCGGCAGCGCGGACTCAATTTGCGGTTGGGTGACCAGTCCGTGACGAATGAGGGTTTGTGCGATGTCCATCGTGAAGTGTTGTTAATCCCGAGCAGCAGACCCGTGTTTGGTAGGCGATATCGGCATGTTGTCGACTGGATGATACTCATCCTGGACAATTCCGTCTTGGTGCGATGACGATTTGACGGGATGAGCGAATGGGCAGAGCGGTCAACCGGACGGTCGCAGACGATTGAAAACAGGGCAGGTCCCATGGTGCGATCGACGGCGTCGCGTTTCCGAGATCGGACGAGGCTGACCCTTCCCGCGCTTCCAACAGACTGCTGCTCGCTATTTTGACGACTTGTCCAGGCGTGTCGATGACACAATTCGGGTGATTCAGTCCATTTTCAGGTTCGCCTTCGAAGAAGGTCGGATTTCAGCAGAGTTTTGGTGTCATTTTCTGATTTGACAGGTGTTCCCTTCTCAGTCACAACGTGATTTCCACCACAAAACTTTTGAATCGAGAGACAGATGTGCAATCGGTCGGTTTCCTGCGTGATGCTGCTTCTCGTGATTGCCGGTCAGGCGATCGCCGAGGATTCGTTGCGAACCCGTTTGAATGATACGCATGCCGATCAGGCCGACGTTTGGGTCTACAACGATCTGCGGCAGGGGATGGCCGATGCGAAGAAACAGAATAAGCCGCTGTTCGTGACCTTTCGCTGTGTTCCGTGTAAGGACTGTGCCGCGTTCGATGCCGATGTGGCGAATGGCAACCAGGCGGTGCTCAAGCTGGCCCGAGACCGGTTCGTGTCGGTCCGCCAGGTTGAGATGAAAGGTGTCGACCTGTCGCTGTTTCAGTTTGACTATGACTTGAACTGGGCGGGGATCTTTTTGAATCCCGACGGCGTGATTTACGCCCGATATGGAACGCAAAGCAGCGAAGGGGCCGACGCGTATAACTCGATTGACGGATTACTCGCGACGATGAATCGAGTGCTCGAACTGCATGCGAATTATCCAGAAAATCGCGAAGAACTGGACGACAAGCGGGGTCCGGTCAAGCCCATTGCGAGTGCACTGGAACTTCCCGGACTGCGAAATCGACCGAAGTATGCCGAGCAGACGACGAAGCAGAATTGCATTCACTGCCACAACATTCACGATGCCGAACATCAGCAGGCTCTCGATGAAGGACGGTATTCCTGGAAGATGATGTGGAAGTATCCGCTGCCGGAACGAATCGGGGTGAAGATCGACCGGCGTGACGGCGTCAAAATTACCGAAGTGGTGGCCGGTTCGGCGGCCGCGACGGCGGGGCTTGTTGTGGGAGAAGACATTGTGCGAATGGAAGGTCAACGCGTGACCTCAATCGCCGACATCCAATGGGTACTCCATCACCGACCGGGAACCGCGACGCAGGTCATTGTGGAAACCAATCGATCGGGATCACACACGCTGAAGCTTGCCGACGATTGGAAACGCGATGATTTTTCCTGGCGTGCATCCATGTGGAATGCTCCACCACGTTTTCAGGCGTGGGCACCTGCCTTGCCCGATGCGGGACGGGCCAAGCTGGGAATCCCCGAATCCGATTCGGCGCTTGAAGTTCGCTGGATCAATCGCCCCAGTGCGGGTGGTCTGCAGGCGGTTGCGGATGGATTAAGGGAAAATGACGTGATTGTGGGGGTCGGGGGGAAAACGTTGCGATGGAACACGCGACAGTTCAACGCCGGTCTCAAACAGGAGTATCGCGTCGGTGATGTTTTGCCGCTGACCGTGCTCCGCGATGGCCGCCGAGAAGAGTTGATGATCAAGCTGGTTGAGTAGCCAGTCCGGAGTTCGTGAGACTTTTGGTAAGCGGTCGGCAGTTCAGGCTGCGGGGTTCTCATTCCACTGCCGATTCGCGGTGGATTGCTGTTGGCGGTTACTGGACACCGGCCTAGACTTAAAAATCACGTCTCAGACATCCCGTCTCCAATCTTGCGAGGAACGATCATGTGGTTCACGGAAAATCCCTGGCCTCCGATTGTGATTGCCGGTCTGTGTGCTTTGGTCAGTTTCGCGTTTTGGAATCGCGACCGGCGAAATCTGTATTTTGCGGTCGGTTTTCTGCTCTTGGCGGCGACGGGAGCCATTTACGCCGTTGAGCGGGCGATTGTGACGGAGGGGGAGCGGCTTCAAGGCGATGTGGCACTGATGTGCGACCAGTTCCGTCGACGTGACCCGCGGACTTTGGACCATTTCTCGGATACGTCGCCTGAATGGAAGGAGATCTGTCGGACCGCCATGGGGATGGTGGAAGTTCGTGATGATTTACGTCTGACCGACTTGCACACCACATTCACGAACGAGAAGTCCAGCGCGACGGTGCATTTTCGTGCGAATGCCACCATTTCTGCGATGGGAATGACTGCACATCACCCTTTTCGGTGCCTGCTGACGTATCAAAAAGAGGGCGGGCAGTGGAAAATTGTGAACGTGGAACGGCTCGATCCGATCAAAGGCGACAAAATGGAAGTCATGGAACATCGTTGATCGATCGCCTCTGAAATCGCAGAACAGCCTATCTGAGACTGGCTGTTCTGCCTCGTCTCGCCCATAATCACGGCTCCTGTCGGTTTCCCGGTCGGAGAAAGTCGTGCCGAGTTGGGTTGTAGAGTTTTGTGTGATCCTGCTGTTGGCGTTGTTGAACGGATTCTTCGCCGCCGCTGAGATTGCAATCCTGACAGCCCGTCGTGGACGCCTCGAACAGTGGGCGAACGATGGCGACAGTGCTTCTCTGGTAGCACTCAATCTGGCAAAGGATGCCGATCGATTCTTGCCGACGGTCCAAGTGGGGATCACGCTGGTCGGAACCTTTGCGTCGGCGTTTGCCGGGGCTCGGTTGCAGATTCCTTTGCAGACCTTGTTTGCGTCAGCCCCCCTTTCGTGGGCGCGCGATCACAGCGAAGGACTGGCGATCACAGCCGTCGTGTGCGGCGTCTCGTTTCTCCAACTGATTCTGGGCGAGCTGGTTCCCAAACGGATTGCGTTTCAGAACGCAGAGCCCCTGGCACGGTTCGTCGCCTATCCGATGATGTTTCTGCAGCGCGGATCACGACCGGTGATCTGGTTCCTGCAAGCGACCACGCGGCTGGTGCTGCGTGTGCTGGGACAACAGGTGGACCAGCAGCCAACGGTTTCGGTCGAAGATATTCAGCATTTGATTAGTGCCGGGACCGAAGCGGGCTTGCTGGAAGAATCCGAGCAAAAAGTCGCGATGGAGGCTTTGCGCCTGGGTGATCGCACGGTCAGTGAAATCCTGCGTCCACGCATCGACATTGATGCGCTGGATCTGGATACCCCCTCGAGCGAGGTGGTTGGGGCCCTGGCGATGTCGGGGTTCTCACGGATTCCCGTGTGCGAAGGAACGATCGACCACATCGTCGGCTTTGTCTACTTGAAGGATGTCTTCCTGCAGCAGTATCTGGGGCGTCCGATCGATTTACGCAGGATGATTCGAAAGCCGCTGTTCATTCCCAAATCGATCACCATCACCCGATTGCTCGAACTGTTCCGACAACACAAAACGCAATTGGCGATTGTATTGGACGAGTATGGTGGAACTCAGGGAATGGTGACACTGGAAGATGTGCTCGAAATGCTGGTAGGCGACATTCATGACGAACATCGTCATGGCAGGGATGGTGACGACCACGATCCCGATATTGTCGTACGAGAAGACGGCAGCCTGTCCGTGGATGGCTTGTCGAACCTGCACGAGCTCGAAAAGGCGCTGGATGTGTCTCGCTGGTCCGAACCGGTTCCGCGCGGCGTCGGCACCGTCTCGGGACTCGTGCTGGGACTGCTGAAGCGTCCGCCCAAAATCGGCGATGTGATGGAGTGGAACGATTTGCGGATTGAGATCGTGGATATGGACGGTCCGAAGATCGATCGACTGTTGATCCAGCAGCTCAATGAGAAAAAAGACGCGGAAAAGAAAGACAGCGAGAAGGAAAGCGACGAGACCGAATCCAAAATGGGGGAGTAACCCAAACGCGGAGCAATGTGCCAAAGCGTGTTCCGTGGTCTCTGTCGGAAACGACGCTCGTCAGCGGGCCGGTCGATCTTCTAAGATGGCGTCTTTCGTCTCTCTTGAAACTTGATCACGCGCCGGATGGTTCATGAAGCTCAAAAGCTTGCCCGAAGATTTCGAAGTCGAAGAACTCAGCGATTTTTCGTTGGATGGCGGGCAGTTCGCGGTCTACCTGCTCATTAAGCGGTCGCTGGGGACTCCCGAGGCGGTGACGGCGATCTCGGAACGCTGGAATATTCCCCGGCGGGCGATTGGATACGGCGGTCTCAAGGACAAGCACGCTACGACGCGGCAATGGATCACGATTCAACGGGGACCGCGGCGCGATCTGCGGGAAGAGAGCTTCTCGCTGGAGTACCAGGGGCAGGCCAGTCGTCACTTTGGCCCGCACGACATCTCGGCGAATCGCTTTTACATTGTCTTACGGAACCTGACGGAAGCGGCCGCACAGAAGATTGTCGGCGAGCGTGAGTTGGTTTCGCGGTTCGGTGTACCGAACTACTACGACGACCAGCGGTTCGGCTCACTGGGGGAATCCGGCGAGTTCATCGCGAAACCCTGGTGCCAGGGGAATTACGAACGAGCTCTCTGGCTGGCGATCGCCGAGCCGAATACGCACGATCGACCTCGTGATCGGGATGAAAAAGAGATTGTCAGGCGCTATTGGGGCGAGTGGCAGTCCTGTAAGTCACTACTCGACAAGTCGTCGCGACGCAGTGTCATTACCTATCTCGTTGATCATCCGACACGTTTCCGCGACGCCTTTGCCTTGCAGCGGCAGGATCTTCGCAGCATCTGGCTGGCGGCATTTCAAAGTGATCTGTGGAATCGGTGCCTTGCCGAAACACTTCGGGAGATCGTCCAGCCGGACAGGCTGTGGTCCGTGCCACTCGCTACGTCGAATGCGCCGTTCTTTGATGAACTGGCGGATGACGAAACAGCGATGCTCAGCGATTGCACGCTTCCGCTTCCGTCCGCCCGGCTGCATCTTGAGGAGGGGCGGTTGCTCGATCTTTACGAACGCGTGGCCGGTGAGCAGGGGTTGGCGCTGCGTGAGCTACGGGTGAAGTATCCGCGAGACAGCTTCTTCTCGAAGGGAGAACGATCCGCGGTCGTGAAGCCAGACCAGCTTCGAATCGACCTGTCTGGTCGTGATGAATTGAATGTCGGGCGGCAGCGAGTCACGCTGCAGTTCGTGCTTCCCCGAGGATCGTACGCGACCATTCTGGTGAAGCGTTTGACGCACACGTGAGTCGGATGACTGTCTTGTGTCTTGCGGTGTCTGCGTAAATCGCGAAGTGTGAGTGATATCGTGGTGCGGCCACTCTGCTCCGGCAGGTTCGCGTACGACCCGCAGGTTTGCCGCCTGCTCGGTGTCAATTCATCGACCTGTCAATTCTGGCTCGGGACGGCACGTGTCTATCGTTGTTTTGGTCGGATTTTTTTGAAATTTGCGGAACTTCCAAGCAACAATTGCGAGGTGGAGCAGACAATGATCACAGACGCTCGCGTTGTCCGTAACGATTGTTGTCACAGGGGCGACTGTTCCTGAATGAATAAGTCAAGTCGTGATGTCTTTGACGTTCCGCCGAAATGGCTCAACTGGCAAGTCAAGATCTCACAAACCAACTGTCAAATGAATCGACATGCGCACGTGGGCAGGGTTGGGTGAGTTTGTGGAACTGCGAAGGCAATTGGTTCTTGATGGGCGTAGAGCCTAGTTCGTGACGAATTGCGAAAACATCTTGAAATCAGCGGAAAAACTTCCGTTGACAGATTTTTCAAGCGCGCATAATGTCGCTAATGGAGGCTCGAAATGAAGGTTTGCAAACGAGTTGACGCGTAAAGTCCTCGTGCCCAGGCTGTGGAATGGCTGGGGCTCTTCTGTCGTTCAACCCTGTTTAGCTTCAACGAAGCGAGAGAACGATGTTTTCCCCTGCCTTAGTTCGACCGTTAAGTGCGTTATTGTTGGTGGTCTCTGCATCGTCGTTGTCTGCCCAAGACTACGACTGGGGTCGCAAGATGTTCGATCGGACGGAAGTCCGATTTGGATCGGTCGCGAAAAACGGCGATGTCGTATTCAAGTTCAATGTCAAGAATATCTACAAAGAGGATATTCTGATTACGAGCCTTTCGACGTCGTGTGGATGTATCTCATGGCAAGAACGTGACCGGACGCCGATTCGGCTGGCTTCGGGGCAAACGCAGGAACTGTCGATTCGGCTCGATACCGTTCGCCATCAGGGCGACAAGAACGTAACCGCGTTCGTGCAGCTTTCGGAACCGACCCGCGGTTCCACCGCGTCCATCTCGATTCCGGTTCAAGGCCGGATTCGTACTGACGTTGTGCTACAGACAAATTTGCTGAATTTTGGGCAAGTTGATCTGGGGCAGGCGATGGAGCATCGCCTGAATGTGTCTTACACCGGCGGTCGACCTGATTGGGCGATTACTCAGGCAAAAGTCAACAGCCCCTATTTGACGACAAAAGTCTTGGAAAAAGGTCGAGCGGGGGGAACCGCCAATTACGAGGTCGTCGTGACGCTAAAAGGCGATACCCCTGTTTCGAAGTTGCGGGATCAAATGCTGCTCGTCACAAATGACGTCGGTGACTCTGGTTACGCTGTGGCTGTCGAAGCGCAAGTCGAGCCAGATATTGTGGTTGCGGACGTTCAGTTCGGTCAGGTCGCTTCGGGTCAGTCCAAGACGATGAATATCGTCGTCCGGGGCAAAAAACCGTTCAAAATCGAGAAAATCGACCGAGCGAATCAGGACGATAATTTCAAGGTGAAGGCACCTGAATCGGTGTCGACGGTACATATGCTACCTATGACGTTTACTCCGACTGGTGAACACGGGTTGTTTGAAGAGGAATTCTTTCTTACTATCTCCGGCCGTGAGCAACGGGTGACCTTCAAGGCCAAGGGTCGCGTCATGGACCAGTCTGTTACCGTCGCAAAGCCGGTGACACAGCCGTAAAGTTGCTCCGCACGATCCATCGTCGTGTTTGCAGGAAGCGTGAGCAATGTTGAATGCGTTGGTAGTTCGGTGTTTGACGTCGATCGGAATGCTGCTGATTGCAGTGTCTGCATTGCCTGCCCAAGGCTTGCCCGCTGGGGAAGAAGATTGGGCCCGGGCGATGGTCGACAAAGAGATGTGGAACATCAACTATAAGAGCGTCGCGCGGGGGCAGGACGTTTCGTTCCGCATCCGCGTGACGAATCTGTATAAAGAAGAAATGCAGATCACCAGCCTCACGACATCGTGTGGTTGCATCTCGTGGGACGAAAGTCGCGGCGGGGTTCTTGCCGGGCCGATCGTGATTCCTAGTGGTCAGGAAAAGATCCTGACGCTTCGGTTGGATACGATCCGTCATCATGGCGAGCAGCGAAACAAACGCGGGATCATCACGCTGCTCAATACGGTCAATGGCCACGCCGCGACGGCAACCGTCGTCGCAGAAGGCTATATCCGAACGGATGTCGTGCTGCAGCCGGGCTCAGTCAATTTCGGATCTGTCGATCCTCAGAAAGAGACTGAACAGCGAATCCTGGTGAACTACGCTGGCCGGAACGACTGGCGATTGCTATCCGCGAAGTGTAGCGGACC
Source organism: Schlesneria paludicola DSM 18645 (assembly GCF_000255655.1). NCBI lineage: Bacteria > Pseudomonadati > Planctomycetota > Planctomycetia > Planctomycetales > Planctomycetaceae > Schlesneria > Schlesneria paludicola. Next base: position 190,600 of record NZ_JH636436.1, read on the forward strand.
GCATGTCACTGCAGAGATTGTCGAACGCGGTCGCGGCGGTGGTGCCGTCAGTTATGAATTGATCGTCAAGTTGCTGCCGACGGCACCGATCGGGACGCTACGAGATCAGTTGATCCTGGTCACCGACGATGCCAACAATCCGCAGATTCCGGTCCAGGTTGATGCCCGGATCGAGCCGGATATTGTCGTCACGAACGCCGACTTCGGGAAACTGATCGTCGGAAAGCCGAAGAAAATCTCGGTGGTGGTTCGATACACCAAACAGCCTCCGAAGCCGTTCAAGATCGAGAAGTTCGAACGAACACGGTCCGAGGAATCGATCAAGGTGGAAAAATCGCCCGACAGCAAGCCGTTCCATCAACTGCTGCTGACGTTCACTCCCCCGGATGAACCCGGGCCGTTTGAGGAAGAGTTCTTCTTGACTGTCAGCGGACATGAAGAACCAATTACGTTCAAAGCACGGGGCCGGATTGAGCCCGCTTCGCCGCAATCGGGGTCGGCTCCCTAAGGTCGACGCGTCGCCTTCCGTTGCATGGATGGCGCCCGAAGTCGTTCGATTCTGCTGTGTGGCGCTGGCGTCTGACGAATGCCATAAAACCGGTTCGCGGGATTGACGTAAGCGCTGACATTCTCGATGCTTCCCGCAATAGCCCGTCCAGGCGTGAAAACGGATTTCTTCGATTCAACGGAAGGAAATTGCAAGATGCCCATTTATAAGGACAACTCCGAGTCCATTGGCCGCACGCCGCTCGTGAAAATCAATCGATTGACACAAGGGTTGAACGCGACCGTGCTGGCCAAGATTGAAGGTCGAAATCCCGCCTACAGCGTGAAGTGCCGAATTGGCGCATCGATGATTTGGGATGCCGAAGCGTCGGGCAAGCTCAAGCCAGGCATGCATGTCGTCGAGCCGACGAGCGGCAATACTGGGATCGCGCTGGCCTATGTTTGTGCCGCACGCGGTTACCCACTGACGTTGACGATGCCCGAGACAATGTCCGTCGAACGACGAATGATGCTCAAGAGCTTCGGTGCAGAGTTGATCCTCACTCCCGGTGCCGATGGGATGAAAGGCGCGATTGCCAAGGCGGAAGAGCTGTCGAAGCAAGACGGCTGGTACATGCCGCAGCAGTTCAAGAACCCCGCCAATCCCGCGATTCACTTCAAGACCACGGGCCCTGAAATCTTCAACGATACCGAAGGCAAAGTCGACTTCTTCGTCGCGGGTGTCGGTACGGGGGGGACGATTACGGGTGTCTCGCGCTACCTGAAGAACGAAAAGAAGCTGCCGATCAAATCCATCGCCGTCGAGCCGTCCGCAAGCCCGGTGTTGTCCGGTGGCTTGCCGGGCAAGCATAAGATTCAGGGCATTGGCGCCGGTTTTATTCCTGAGATCCTGGATCGATCCATCATTGATGAAGTCATTCAAGTGACGGACGACGAGTCGATCGAGACCGCCAAGAAGCTGATGAAGCTGGAAGGCATCACCTGCGGGATCAGTTGTGGCGCTGCGATGGCTGCGGCATTGAAGATTGCGGCCCGTCCTGAAAACGCAGGCAAGGTTATCGTCACGATCCTGCCAGACAGTGGTGAACGCTATCTTTCGACGGCCTTGTTCGAAGATCTTCGAGCCTGATTCGCAGTCTCGCTTTGCAACCTCTTCGCGCTCTCGAAACGAGAGAGCACGAAGAGGTTTTTCATTTCGAGAGCGCGATTTGGTTTGGCCACATTGGCTCGAGGTCGACTGATTGTGTGCATGGCTACGCACGCCGGATTGCGGCAAGCAGGGCCTTTTTGTGACTGGTACGTGAATTAACCCGCATTGGCCGATTGGATCAGGTGCGTCATTGCGGCGCCATAATCCTGTTCGTCGAAGATCGCACTTCCCGCGACAAAGACCTGGCAGCCCGCCGCGGCGGCTGATCCGATCGTCGGTGCCGCGATCCCGCCATCGATCGAGAGCAGGGCTTCCTTCGGCATTTTGGCCCGGATGGTGCGTGCTTTGTCCAGCACTTGTGGCATGAACTTCTGTCCGCCAAAACCAGGCTCGACGCTCATCACCAGAACCAGGTCGCAATCTGCCAGAAAGGGTTCGATCTTATCGGCGGGCGTTCCAGGATTGATGGCCAACCCGGCCTGGCGGCCCGCTGCACGAATTCGTTTGAGGAGCTCTGTTGGTGCGGGGACGGCCTCGATGTGGAAGGTGATCGCATCGCATCCGGCTTTGATGTAGTCATCCAGATATTTTGCGGGATCGCTGATCATCAGGTGGGCATCGAAGAAGGCTTTGGTCAAAGGCCGAACGCTTTGGATCAGGAGCGCGCCATACGACAGGTTGGGGACGAAGTGACCGTCCATCACATCCCAGTGCGCCCAGTTTGAGCCCGCGGCGTCCAGGCGTGCCAGCTCGCCACGCAGGTCGCCAAAATCGCATTTCAACATTGAGGGTGCAATGATCGGGGGGCGGTGTGTTGTTTTGGAAATGGTCATGGTTTCTCTGGTCCCAGAAGGGTTTGGTTGCGTTACGAATGGTGTGTGATGTAAGCCTACCGTCGCCGTGAACTTTCGTGGAGCCATTTGCTGAAAACCGGCAGTCGGGCCGCACGGAGGTGGCTGCGTGGCCAGAGAGCCGAAGGTGTTTTTCGACCGTGGCCTGACGATTCTTCGTGGCAGGTGGTGGCTATCCCGGTGTGGAGTTCTGAGCCGGTTGGTCTGTGTGTTCTCGGTTCAATTGGAAGACCGTAATTTCAGGGCGAACATTGAAGCGGATTTGTAACGAGTGTCCCAGCGCGCGGTTGACATACAGGTGTCGGCCATCGGCGAGCGCAATTTCACCCGCGGCATAGTTTCGGTTCTTGACTGGCAATAGGGGGGGGCGGAGAAAGGGGGCTTTGCACTGACCGCCGTGCGTGTGGCCCGACAAGATCCAGCCTCGGTAGCCTCCCCAGATCGGTAGGTCCGCTGCATCGGGGTTGTGACACAGAGTGATGGTTGGTCGAGTGATGTCTGTTTCAGCAATCACCTTTTGGTGGCCAAAGTTTGGGCTCCACAAATCATCGAAGCCGACGATCTGCAGACCTGCGATCTCACAACGAGCATTGCGAAGCAGTTGGATTCCGACGTCGGTTGCCATTCCGGCAACCACATTTGCCACATGATTGTCCGTCCAGAACTTGCCGTAATCGTGGTTTCCCAGAACGCCAAGCGTCCCCAGTGTTCCTTGAGGGAAATGCTTTAGCACCCGCCTCATGGCGTTCAGTGGCAGGGAATTGTCTTCGCGAGTCGAGACGACGTCCCCCGTCATCACCACGAACTCGGGCTGCCATTGGGTGACGCGTTGAAACCAGTCGATCAGAAACGTCTCGGAAACGCGATCGCCGATATGGATATCGCTGATCTGGACCAGTGTTTTCCCTTCAAGTGACGCAGGCAGGCCTTCGATGGGAAGCGTTCGCCTGACGACTTCGACCCAGTGGGGTTCGAATGACCGGGAGTAGAGACCGATTCCGGCAGCACCGGCAGCGATCGCTGCGGCGCTACGCTTCAGCCAGGTGCGGCGTGACATCCCTGTCGTCATCGCGGGCGGGGCATTTGGTTCCAGCGATTCTTGAGGCGTTCCGTTCAAATCTGATGCTGCCTGGGAAAACGGTCTCGTGGCTCAGCCACTCTGGCTTGGCAGGTTCGCGAGCGTCGCCTGCAGGTGCGGTCGGCCTGCTCGCAGCGCGTTCGTCGACGTGCCAATTCAGGATTGAAGCTCCACTAGCTGGGTTGGTCGAAGAGCGCACTCACGAAGTTATCTGCATTGAAAAGTTGAAGGTCGTCGATCTGCTCACCGACACCGACGTACTTCACGGGGATTCCCATTTGCTGGCGGATGGCCACAGTCACTCCACCCTTGGCGGTTCCATCGAGTTTTGCCAGGACAATTCCGGTGCATTGAGCGGCTTCGCCAAAGTGCTGGGCCTGATTCAATCCGTTTTGGCCGGTGGTGGCGTCAATGACCAGCAGGCATTCGTGGGGGGCTCCTGGAATTTTCTTGTCGATGACGCGGCGGATCTTTTCGAGTTCCTTCATCAGGTTGGCCTGGTTATGCAGCCGCCCTGCGGTGTCGATAATCAGCACGTCGACGCCTGCTTTCAGGGCTTCTTCGCATCCGGCGAAGGCAACGCTGGCTGGGTCCGTGCCACTGGGGCGAGTGACGATTTCGCAGCCGAGCCGCTGGCTCCACATCGTCAATTGTTCGACGGCGGCGGCACGGAACGTGTCACCCGCGGCGAGCATGACTTTCTTACCAGAGGTCGTCAGCAGTTTGGCGAGTTTCGCGATCGACGTTGTCTTTCCCGTTCCGTTAACGCCCGTCACCAGGATGACGGTGGGGTTTGTTTCGGCGAATCGCAACGGTGACAGCGGTTGGTCGGGGTCCCAGACGGTGCCGTTTGTGCCCTTGAGCAAGCCTTTCACCGTGTCTTTGATCGAACCCCACAGCTCATCGACGACAACGGTTCGGCCGAGGTACTTCTCGCGCAGCTCGCCGACGATCAGTGATGATGCGGCGACACCCATGTCCGTTCGAATCAGACGGCCTTCGAACTGTTCCAGTTGTGATTCGCCAAGGATTTCGCCCGAACGGAAGATGTCGCGGACGTCGGTAAACAACAGTTGCTTGGTTCGCTGCAACCCTTGTTTCAGTTTGTCAAAAAAGCCCATAGTTCCCAGATCTCGATAAACGTGACGCGCGGCGCTGGTCGGGTCGGATCATAAGTATCATACCAGACGACATCAAATCCCTCCTGAGTGGGAACGGATGGCCGGATTGTGAAACAACGATCAAAAACTTCTCAAAACGACTCATATTTGGGATGAACAGGGATTCCGTTGATCGAGAATCCGTGCAAAACAGACCAGTCTAGGTCAAAAACGGGCTTCACTCGGGCTGTACGATTTGCTAGAATCCCAATGCTTCACTGCAACCTGCGCGCCAGCCCTGTGTGTGAAGAGCTGTGCCAGCCAGAGTCTGCCCGCCGTGAGTCTTCTTGCCACGACTTCCTTCCCCGGCTGATTTCTGAGCAATTTCCGTTTCCACTGGTCCGCTTCCTGCCCGGAAGCCCGCTCATCGAGTCGCTATGAATACCCGACGTTCAGACATCCGCAACATCGCCATTATCGCACACGTCGATCATGGAAAGACGACACTCGTTGACTGCCTGATCAAGGCCAGCGGGCAGTTTCGCGAATCGCAGGTTCAGCAGGACTGTATCCTGGATTCAAACGATCTAGAACGCGAACGCGGGATTACGATTCTTGCCAAAAACATTGCACTCAACTACATGGGTGTGAAGATTAATATTATCGACACGCCCGGCCACGCCGACTTCGGTGGCGAAGTCGAACGCGTGCTGCAAATGGCGGATGGGTGTCTCGTCCTGGTTGATGCCTTCGAAGGTCCCCGCCCTCAGACGCGTTTCGTGTTGCAGAAGGCGCTCGAAGTCGGTCTTCAGCCCATCGTCGTCGTCAACAAGATCGACCGATCCGACGCTCGACCCGACGACGTTCTTTCCGAAACGTTTGACCTGTTTGTCGAACTTGGTGCGGACGACGCAACGCTCGATTTTCCTTATATTTTCGCCAGTGGTCGCGCCGGATTCGCCACACACGATCCCGCCGTTTTCGGTGACACGATCAAGCCGTTGCTCGATATGATCATCGAGAAAGTGCCTGGTCCCGCGACGAACAGTGCTGGTCCCTTCCAGATGATGGTCACATCGCTGGCCTACTCCGAGTTCGTCGGCCGCATTGCGACGGGGCGAATCGTCGGTGGTTCGATCAAGCCGGGTCAAAAAGTCGTGCTGATGAAGGCCGACGGATCAAAGGTAAACGATCAGGTCGTCACGGTCGAGTTGTTTGACAAGCTGGGCCGGGCGGCGGTGGAAGAGGCGACGGCGGGTGACATTGTTGCCTTGACCGGTCTCGAAAAGCCTGAAATTGGCGATACCGTTGCCGATCCATTGAATCCGATTGCTCTGCCACGCATCAGCGTTGACGAGCCTACTCTGTCGATGCTTTTCACGATCAATTCGTCGCCTCTGGCGGGTCAGAATGGCGGCGGGAAGTACCTGACCAGTCGGCATATCCGGGCACGGTTGATGCGAGAGCTCGAATCCAACGTCGCGCTGCGAATCGAAGAGTTCGGAGAAAAAGATGCTTTCAAGGTCTCGGGCCGCGGCGTGTTGCACCTGGCAATTCTGATCGAAACGATGCGACGCGAAGGTTATGAGTTGTCCGTCGGAAAGCCGACCGTCATTCGTAAGCCGATCGACGGCAAGATGTGCGAGCCATTCGAAATTCTTGTGATCGACGTTCCAACCGACTACGTCGGTCCGGTCATGGAAATCGTGGGCAACCGTCGCGGCGAATTGGTCGAAATGACGGCCAACGATCACGGTTCGACTCACTTGGAGTTTTCGATCCCCTCACGCGGTCTGATCGGGATTCGAACCCGCATGCTGAACGCGACGAAGGGCGAAGCGGTCATCCATCACCGGTTCGAACAGTACAAGCCGGTTGAAGGCTCAGTGCCACATCGCCAGAACGGCGTGCTTGTTTCTCAAGAACGAGGTCGCGCGGTCGGGTTTTCATTGTTCAAGCTGCAAGAACGTGCCGAAATGTTCGTCGGCCCCGGCGATGACGTCTACGAAGGCATGATCGTTGGTGAGAACTCACGCGATAACGACATGGTTGTAAATCCCATCAAGGAAAAGCAGTTGACCAACATGCGTGCTTCAGGGTCGGATGAAAATATCCAACTGAAGCCGCCACGAAAGATGTCGCTGGAAGCGGCTCTCGAATACATCGAAGACGATGAATATGTCGAAGTGACCCCGCAGGTCATTCGGTTGCGTAAAATCCGCCTGACGGAACAAGAACGCAAACGGGAAGTTCGCAGTTCCGCGAACGCCTGATCACTGCGGTGTTCAATTTGAATCGATCCGGCCCCCAGCGCTCGATGCGTCTGGGGGTTGTTTTTTAGTTCATTGGGATCTCAACCGAGCGGCGTTGGACCGGCTGTTTAGGTGAAAAGGGGATAAAGGAGCGGTATACTTCTGCTTCCAGACGATGTGTGCCAAACGGGCCGCGAATGTCGAGCGACCTTGATTCCGGAATCAGCAACAGGACAGACACGATGATGCCAGCGGCGATCAAACCCGGTACGACTCGAATTGGTTGGATTGGGACCGGCGTCATGGGGTCAAGCATGGTCGGTCACCTGATCGGTGCCGGCTATTCTGCGACGGTGTTCACTCGATCGAAAAGCAAAGCCGAACCACTGATTTCGCGTGGTGCGGCTTGGGCGGAAACACCCAAGGCGGTGGCCGAGCAATCGGATGTGGTGTTTTCGATCGTGGGTTTTCCGAGCGACGTTCGCGAAGTAATGCTTGGGGCCGATGGGGCGCTGGCTGGGTCGAAACCCGGAAATATCCTGGTGGACATGACAACCAGCGAACCTTCCCTGGCGGTTGAGATCTATCAGGCGGCTCAGACGAAGAATGTGCATAGCGTCGACGCGCCGGTTTCGGGGGGAGATATCGGGGCAAAGAACGCCACGCTGTCGATCATGATTGGGGGCGACAAGCCGATTGTCGAAAACCTGATGCCGCTCTTTAACGCGATGGGAAAGACCCTTGTGTATCAAGGCGGTGCGGGGGCTGGGCAGCACACCAAGATGGCGAATCAGATTCTGATTGCCACAAACATGATCGGCGTCTGTGAGTCGCTGCTGTACGGTTATAAGGCGGGGCTTGACCTGCCCACGATGCTTCAATCGGTGGGACCCGGTGCCGCGGGAAGCTGGTCGCTTAGCAACCTTGGTCCCCGGATCATGAACAACAACTTTGATCCCGGTTTTTTCGTCGAACACTTCATTAAGGATATGGGAATCGCGTTGTCCGAAGCCAAGCGGATGGGGCTGAGTCTGCCCGGGCTGGCGCTCGGCGAGCAGTTGTACCTTTCGGTGAAAGCAAAGGGCTGGGGACGAAACGGGACCCATGCGCTCATGCTGGCCTTGGCGGAAATGGCGGGGATGGATTGGAAAAGTCGAAAATAATTCGGCTGAATCACAAATTCGCGATTCTCAGATGATGACGCCGCGGGGCAGAATGTCGCTGTATTGCGAACAATCGCCCCCTTGGAAATTCGACTCAGACAACTCGATTCAGCACAGAACGAGCTCCGAAATCATGGATCTCAATCGGGCTCAACTTCAGAACAGGAATTGCCGCAGATGACACGCAAGGGGGAACAATTCGCCGGGTTGACCGTCGCCATCGTGACACCGTTCAAGGACGGCAAGGTCGACGAGCCCGCGCTGAAGAAGATGGTCGATTGGCAAATCGCCCAGGGGACGAACGGTTTGTGCCCGGTGGGAACGACAGGCGAAAGCCCGACGCTTTCGACGGAAGAACACGAACGTGTGATCGCTGTCGTTTGCGAACACGCCGCCGGCCGCATCAAAGTCATGGCGGGAACGGGATCGAACAGCACTGCCGAAGCGATCAAGCTGACCAAGTTCGCGAAGTCGGTCGGAGCCGACGGCGCGATGATGGTGGCGCCGTACTACAACAAGCCAACGGGTGAAGGCTTCTATCAGCACTATCGCGCCGTTGCTGAAGCGGTCGAGATTCCGATTATTCTGTACAACATTCCGGGCCGGACGGCCAAGAATATGGAGCCCGACGTCGTGGCTCGGATTGCCGAGATTCCGTCCGTTGTTGCGATCAAAGAAGCGACCGGTTCGATGGACCAGGCTTCGCAAACTCTGGCTCAGACGAATTTGACCGTTCTCTCAGGCGACGACAGTCTGACGCTGCCATTGCTGGCGCTGGGCGGCAGCGGAATTGTGTCGGTCGTGGGGAACATCGTTCCGGGTGATATGGTTGAGCTCCTCAAGGCGTTCAAGGCCGGGAACATTGCCGAAGCCCAACGCTGGCATTTCAAGCTGTTCGCGCTCTGCCGCGACATGCTGGGAATCGCGACGAACCCCATTCCCGTGAAGATTGCGATGAAGATGCTCGGTCGCGACACGGGTGAACTGCGGTTGCCGCTCACGCCGCTGTCGGCTACGGAAGAGACGCGGCTGCGAAAGACGTTGACCGACTATGGTTTGATTTAATCCGCTGCGCTTGTCGGTCGTCGAAGGATCAGTGTCATCCAACGTGCGCGTCGATTGAGAAAGAGGTTTTGGAATGGCTTGGGGATTTGGAAAGAAGCAGCGCCAGCCCGACAAGGATGATGACGACGAAGATGAAGATGACGAGGATGTCGATCTTGTCAATTTTCAGGGGGCGATGTTCGATCGCACGACGGACATGGCAGCGAACGCGCGACTTGTGCAAGCGGCGCTGCGGCCCACGAAAGACCTGATCACCGACGCCCTGGAACGCCGCGCCGAAATTTTGCGGATGGAGATCAAGGGTGAAAAAGCCCAGGTGGCGCTGTCGATCGACGGTCTGCCCTATTCCGGCGGCCGAATGCCCAAATCGCAGGCGAACGCGATTATTCAGATGTTGAAAGTCTTGTGCGGCCTGGACGCACGACTGCGGGGCCGACCGCAATCGGGTGGGGTCAAAGCCGAATTCCAGGGCACGAAGTATGAACTCGCCGTGGAAGTTACGCCGCAGGCCGAAGGGACGGAACGGCTGACCGTCAGGATTCGCAATCTCAGCATCAAGCTGGAAACACCCAACGATCTGGGTTTCGGCGAGCCATTGCGGCAAAGCATCCGTGATCTGACCAGCAATCGACACGGGTTGGTGATCTGTTGCGGGATGCCCGGTACGGGTGTCACGACGACAACCTACGCCGTGCTGCGCGGGATTGATGTCTATCTGTACTCGATCTATTCGATCGCCAAGACTTCGCGCGAACTGCTGAATATCAAGCAGTTTGAAGTCAATGCAGGCGATAGCCTGACGCAGTCGATGATGCGTATGATGCGGGAAGAGGCCGACGTCATTTTTGTTGATCCGATCCGCGACGCCGAAACGACGAAAGAGCTGATGGGCGTTGCCAATCGCATCTGCATCGTCAGCGAGATGCAGGCGAAGGACTGTTCGCATGCGATTGCACAGCTAACCCAATGGTCCGGCGATCCTCAGCTGGCCAGCGAAACCATTGACGGTGTGTTCAGTCAGAAGCTGGTCCGATTGCTTTGTACCCAGTGCCGGGAAGCGTTCCGACCGAATCCGAAGCTGCTCGAGAAGGTGGGACTGCCGCCCGAAACAAAGATTCTCTATCGCAAGGGTGAGCCGATCGTCGACGAAAAAACCGGCGAAGAATCCGAGCCCTGTGACAAGTGTGGCGGCGTTGGGTTCTATGGTCGCGTCGCAATGATCGAAGCAATTCTCGTGACAGACCCGATTCGCAAACTGATTGCAACCGGGGCGCCACCCGATCAGATCAAGACGCTGGCTCGTGCGGAAGGATGCCTGACATTCCATCGTGACGGCCTGCGGCTCGTCGCCGAAGGGAAGACGTCTCTGGAAGAATTGCAGCGCGTGTTCAAGGGGTAGCGCAATTCCAGTTTCTTCTCGTTACCAAGCTCCTGCTTGGTAACGCTTCCTGCAGCCAAGAAGCGTGCGCAATGGTCGTCGCGACGCTTCTCGGCTACTGAAAGCGGAATCGCGAGAGGCGTTACCAAGCGGAGCTTGGTAACGAGGAGGCGAGGAGAAGTTCCCGCTTGGTAACGAGGAGAATCCTCGTCGTTACCACTCATGCTCAGCGATGAAATCAACCTGCCGTGACGCTCTCGCACCGCGGTGGTTGATCGACGTTCTGACGGAATCAGGCTTTGAAGATCTTTTCGCGACCCGCTTTGACGTTCTTCGTCGCGTTGCGGGTGTCCAGGACCATCTTGCTGTGTTTGACGATGAAGTCGTGGTCGTATGCCGAGTGATCGGTGGAGATCAACACGCAGTCCTGGGCTGCCAGATACTCGGGTGTCAGTGGCTGGCTGGTCATCGCCGGCAGGTCAGGATAGTGCCGCATTTTTGGCAATGACGGAACGTGGGGATCGTTGTACGACAACACGGCCCCACGTTTCAGCAGCAGCTTCATCAGTTCGAACGAGGGGCTTTCTCGTGGATCGTCGACATCCTTTTTATAGGCCGCACCCAGGATGCAGATCTTGCTGCCCTTGATCGGCTTGCCGGCGTCGTTCAAGAACTCGGCAAGCTGGCTGATCACGTAATGAGGCATGTGCGTGTTGATTTCCCCAGCCAGTTCGATGAAGCGGGTTTGTTCGCCCCATTTTCTTGCCAGCCAGGTCAAATAGAACGGGTCGATGGGGATGCAGTGACCACCGAGTCCCGGCCCGGGATAAAAGGCCTGGAATCCGAACGGCTTGGTCTTGGCCGCATCAATGACTTCCCAGACGTCGATGCCCATCTTGTCGTAAAGCATCTTGAGTTCGTTAACCATCGCGATATTGACGGCACGATAGGTGTTTTCAAGGATCTTCGCGGCTTCGGCGATCTCCATGCTCGACACGCGCACGACTTTGACCACGGCGTGGCCGTACATGGCGCAAGCCAGGTCCGTGCTCGTGGGATCATGACCGCCGACCACTTTGGGAATCGTCGACGCTTCGAAGTTGGGATTGCCCGGGTCTTCACGTTCAGGGCTGAATGCCAGGAAGTAATCCGCGCCGGCTTTCAGGCCCGTGGCGTTCAGCACGGGCAAAACGTTCTCACGCGTGGTGGTGGGATGGGTCGTGCTTTCGAGCACCACCAATTGACCCTTTCGCAGGGTCTTGGCGATGGAGTGAGCCGTTCCTTCAATGTAGCTCAGGTCGGGGTCACGGCTTTCGTTCAGCGGTGTCGGTACGCAAATGATGATGCAGTCGGCTTCGTTCAAACGCCCCATATCCGAGGTCGGTTCGAACTGTTTTTCCTGAATCAGCTTGGCGATCGCCACACTGTCAATGTGCTTGATGTAGCTTTGCCCGGCTTTCAGCTTGTCGACCTTTGACTGATCGACGTCGAATCCCATGGTCTTGAAGCCAGCCCGGACGAACGCTCGAATCAGAGGCAATCCGACATAGCCAAGTCCGATCACGCCGATCATCGCCTGCTTACTTGCAATCTTCTCTGCAAGTCCGTGTGTGGTCATTGTGAATCCGTTTCTAACAAGAGCCGTATGTGAAGCGGTTATCGATCGGGACGTCAGGACGAAATTCCGTTTCGTCAGACGATGTCTGATCAGGGAAGGGCGGAACCATGCGCGGCGGATTTTAGGAAAGCTGGTGCAACGCGCGAAGCGATCTTTCGCGAAACATCCTCGCCAGACCGCCTATCAGGCGTAGCGTGCCGTGTTGAAGTCGATTCGACACGCGTTTTTGGGGGTGTTTTCCGGTCTGTTCCTTCAGGAATCCGCAATTTGGCTGCTTGAATGGCCTCGTGTCCGAAGGACGCACTCCGCCACCCCTGGCGGGGCCCATTCGGATTGGCGGACTTCCGTCACTGCGATTCCTTAGTCGGGTTGGTATCGCAACAGGCATGCCCCCCATGAATAGCCCACGCCGAATCCGACCAGCATCACGCGCATGCCCGGGCGTAACTGTCCCTGGGCGAGTGCCGCGTGCAGGGCAATTGGAATCGTCGCCGAGACGGTGTTGCCGTAGTCTCGCATGGCGATCACAAATCGCTCTTTGGGGATGGCAAGTTTTGTTTGCAGGCGGTTCAGGATGTACTCGTTGGCCTGATGGAATACGTACAAGTCAACATCGTCGCGTTGCAACTGTGCCCGCTGCAACAATTCGTTAACGGCTTTAGGGACCGCCTCGATGGCGAAACTGAAAATCTCGGGGCCGTTCATGTACAGCGTTGCCGGATCATCGGACGAAACGGCCTCTTCGGAAGTGCTGAAATCTTCGGCAGCGCGCAAGGAGTGACGTTTCAAAATCAGATTTTCGGCTCCGCGTCCATCGGTTCCATAGACGTAGGGGCCCATCAATTGTTCCGGGCTGTCGACGCTTTTTAGAAGTGTGGCCGACCCGGCGTCTCCGAAGATCGATCTGACGCCAAAATCGGATTCACTCAGAAATTTGCTGTACGTTTCGCCCGTTAGCAACAACACGCGGGTGGCCTGTCCGGTCTCAATCAGTCCCTGGGCCAGCCCCAGTCCGTAGATGTAACCCGAGCAACCGAGATTGAAATCGAGGGCGCCGATCCCCGTTCTCAGTTTCAGTCGGTTCTGCAGCAGGCAGGCGGTCGTCGGAAGCAGATAATCGGGCGACTGAGTACAGAACAAGATGAAGTCGATTTCCTCTCGTACACAAACGCTGTTCGTGAACAGTTTCTCGGCGGCGTGAAAGGCAAGATCCGACGAGAGTTCGCCTTTCGCGGCGATCCGTCGTTCCGCGATGCCCGTTTTGTCGAGGATTTTTTGGGGAGTCCAGTTGATGGCGAAGCGGACGACTTCCTCGTTCGAGAGGCGGGTGTCGGGCAGTTGGAATTCGACGGCCGCCAACATCGCATGCATGGGATTCGTTCGCCTCAATGAGTTTCAACATTGCCGTCCGGGCCATCGGGGCTGACCCGGCTCACCGGCAATCCTGTGAGCCCCTCATGCGAGGATCCGGTTACGGTTATTTAACAGTCTGTCGGGCGGAAGGGAACAGGTCTCTCAATTCTGGAGATGCCAGAGCGAGCCCATGAGGTGAACTGCGTTCACGTTTGTCGCGTTTCGATGGCGAATTGCCATGCCGCTTCAAATCGGAATTCATGCGTTGATGAACCGCTCTTCAAGAGTAGGCCAACGAGGCTGCAGGCGATGCTCAAGACCTTGTCAGCCGCAATTCTCTGGGCCGCAAGTCCATTGTCATCCCTATAACGTCAGGTGGCCAGGGAAGGGATTGCCGAAACCTCAAGGGCTTCCGGTGCGGACTCGTCGAGCCTTCGCGACCTGACCCGCATTCGTCGTGACCAGGCACTACGCGGCCTTGGTTTCGCTCGCATCAGGATGTTTGGTCCAACTGACGCGTTTCGCGGGGACCCCTAACATGGTCGAATGCGAACGGACATGCCCGATGACTGAACTGCCGGCGCCGATTCGAGCAAACTCGCCCACATGCACTTTCGGTAGGATCACGGCCTGGCATCCGACGAAGACACCACGCTCCAGGACCGATTGGCCCGAGATGTTGGCGTGAGGAGACAACGTGCATCCATCGCTGATGATGGAATCATGGCCCACAACCGTCCCGAGATTCAGCGAAACGAAATCGCCGACTTGCACATTGCAGCAAACGACCGTCATCGGGCAGACAATACAGCCTGCGCCGAACTTGGCATCAGCGGTGATGACCGCTTTGGGGTGGATGTAAGTGGCAAATGTGGCCCCACGCTCCGTAAGCTGCTTTCCAAGCTGAAGCTTGATTGTCGGGTCTGCAATGGCCATCAGTAATCGATCGCCCTGACGCGGCACATAGTCCGATATGCGGTCGACCCAGTAGGGGGCGAGCGAAGGATACGCCTTCAAGCTGTCGCGATTGTCATCCAGAAATCCGATCGGAAAGTCTTGTCCGGTCGACTGAAGTTGCCCCTGCGTCCAATAGTAGATTTCCCGACCGAATCCACCTGCTCCGACGATCAACCAACGCTCGGCATGCATCGGCAAATGTGGCGATCGCTCGCCCGACGCAGACGTCAGGGAGCGACGGACGGCTTCCTGCTGCTGCTCGAACGTATTCGAGTCACCGGTAAAGATCTCGATCGCCATCATTCGAATCCGGGGAATGGATATTAGACTTAACTCACGTGCTTTGTTTTCGACAGCCCCAATTGAAAGTCGTCCAAACTTCGACTGTCGAGATCAAACACGAACCATTCCAGTAGGCAGTACACTGTCGTCTCACGCTCAGAAAAGTTCGAGTCCAGCTCGTATTCCCTTCCCGTCGGCCACATCGTAAATGACGGCAACGTAAGGAATTCGGCGGGGCTTCTAAGCGATCACAGACCGGCGACTAATTAGGAACATTCCGTGTTCTTGAAAAGCGTAGTTTCCACGTAATTCAGGTTTGGTTCAGGCCACCGCCATTGATGAGCTCAGACTTTGAACGAGTGAAAAAAGATTTGCCACAGTCGTGCATTCGTGGATCTGTCGCGGCTTGACGGTGATCCCATAGCAATCGTCGACAAACGCGATCAATTCCAGAAACATCAGCGAACTCCAGCCAGGAGTTTCTTCGACGATGGAACTCAGTTTGAGCGTCCCTACCGTCAGGCCAAACTGGTCTTCCAACTGTCTGAGAAATTCCGCGACGTCCATGTGTCGGATTCCATTCTTCTATCTAGGGAAACGTCTTGGTCAACAAGTCGTGGGCGTATCCTCGCCCCAAGCACTGTCCCAATGCTCCAGCAGTTCGCCGAGGACCTGACCCTTGAAGTCATTCCGTTTTTTGGTTGACTCTTTCGGTTACGGTGAATTTACTTCATCTGCCGTTTAAGTTAACTCGGTTGAATCTGATGACGAACTTGACATTAATGTCAGTCAAACGGCCTGGCCACTGCGCATCGTGCTGGGCTTGGCAAACGTAAATTCGTGATTTGCGAAGAGGTTACGAACTCTCAAGCAACTTTCTGGCTTAGCGGAATTCGCGGCGCCGTTGGTGCTTCGATGGAGTCAAAACGTCTTGATCGATGCGGGCACTTCGTGCCGATGGGTTTGCAAAGACCATCCGCAAACGCATTGGCCTGTCGCGTTCATTTCATCGACCAAGGCCGCTCCACGATGGGGCTTGGCCCCTCGTTTGGCTTGGACAGTGGTGGAGGCTCAATTCAAGAGAACAGGCTGGGCCTGTCCAGGGCGATAAAGGGCGAGCTTCCGGTCGTCGGTGACGCGGACGACACAATCGGGTTCACCCGCCGCATGGCGTTCGAGAATGGCCTCGAGCGCCTGAACCGCAGCCACGCTCTGCCAGTCGGCCTCCAGATCGTTGTAGGCGAGAGCCTGAATTTCCTGAAGGCGTTTGGACCGTTCACTTGCCGGGCCCCCGAACTTCACATAGCCCAGTTCACGTGCAAATCGTTCCAGCACTTCGATTCCGTAACCGCGTTGGGATCGTTCGCCCCATGGCTCGACGAACGTGCCGTTGTAATGGTTGTTCATCGTGATCTTACGAGAAATCGGGGTTTCACCTTCGACCGTGCATTCGACGCCACGTTTGCGTGAATGACCGTTCCAGACCCCGTTATCAAATCGGAACTGAACTTCTTGTTCGACGTATCCGGGGAAATTGTCCGGCGTCACCCACGAAGTGTGGATATCAAAGGCCGCCTCGCGGTGATCGGAATATTCGTAAATCAACCGTAATTGAGTGCTGTCCCAGGTTGGTCCGTCTTTCGGACCCACGATCCCGCGTTGTCCCGTGGCCGTCACCGTCTTCAAACGACCGCCGAACGTGAAGTCGATCAGCTTGATGTAGTGACAGGCGACATAGGTTCCCGGATTTCGCCCCGTAATCCACTCCGAGAACTGGCTGCCCGAGATTTGCTTGGGTTCAAGCAGCGAACAGTAGCCGTGATTGACATGCTTCAGCACCCCATCCACAACCAGCGTTCGCAGCTTCTTGTGGTCAGGATCAAGCAGTTTGTGGTAGACGACTTTCGCCACGAGATTCTGCTGTTTGGCCAGAGCCGTCAATTCTTCGAGTTCTTGCAGTCGCAGAACCGAGGGCTTTTCGATCAGGACGTTGATTCCGGCGTTCAGCAGCTTCCTGGCCACTCCAAAATGCCGATCATCGGGTGTCGCAACGCAGGCAAAGTCGAGTCCGGCGGCGATCAGGCGATCGACCGCGTCATCACCTGAAAAGCTTTCGAAGGGATGCACTTTCGATCCACAGGCCTTCCGATAGGCGCTGGCGCGCCCTCCCGTTTTCGACGCCACCGCGATCAGCGGGACGTCGAGAACTCCGAAACGGCGATCGAAAAGCAGTTCACTGTGGACGCGTTCGAAGAAGGGGCGATAGGTCTCGTCAAAAATCATCCCCATCCCAACCATGCCGGCTCGAAGCGAACGATCTGCAGCGGTCACGCTCATGAACAACTTCCCGAGAACTCAAGGTGCGAAGACAAGCTCAATAGTGCACGCGTCATCATGACTGCGCGAAGTTCGAATGACAAATGACAAGACCGCGCCGTACGGCCCGTGCGAAATAGTCGCTTAGGTTTGGGGCATGACATGAAGGGGCGACGATCGTGCTGCTCTGTGGCGGACAGTTCAACGAAGAGTTGTGATTCGGGGTCCGTTGCTTTGGGGCGGGTAAGCGCCCCATCCGTGTCCGGGCGATTCGGGTTTCTAAAATTCGCGAATTCGGCACTAGCCAGACCATGGTCTCGACGATATTAATTAAAGACAACACGTCATTTGTCGATTCTCTTCGATCTTCGTCGCCATTTCCCATTCGAATTCCGCGTTCGCGTGCAGTCTTGTCTATTCAACAAGGGAAAAAGATGAGCAAAGAGCAGAGATCGTTATGGGGCTCGACGTGGCGTCTGGTCTGCAGCGTGCCCTTGGTGGCGACGGTCGCTGCGAGCGATGGCTTGCCGGTGCGAACGTGCTTCCGCCGACGGGTCCTGTTCTGGTGTGTGATGTTCGTCGTCTCGACGGGAATCGGGGTCTTTGTTCGTGCCGAGATTCACCGTCGAGTGTCGCGCGTCAGCGACTCGTCGCACGGTGTTGCACCGCTTTCCGGAGGAACCTTGCTGATTGCCGGGGGCGGACAACTTCCCAATCAGATCCGTCGGCGGTTCGTCGAACTGGCGGGGGGAAAACATGCAAAATTGGTGATCGTTCCGGCACACGCGGTCGAGCCTTTCGAACTGGTTCAATACCGCGAAGACTGGTTGGACTTCGAAGTCGAATCGGTGGACGTCTTGCATGCGGACTCGCGGACACAGGCGGACGACCCCGAGTTCTCTCGCGTGCTGGAGACCGCAACCGGAGTCTGGTTGAGCGGCGGACAACAGACCTGGCTGGCGGCATGGTATGGCCGCACACGCGTGGAACAGAAATTGAAAGACGTTTTGGCCCGAAACGGCGTCATCGGGGGAACGTCCGCAGGGGCCGCCGTGATGTCGCGCGTCATGATTGCAGGCGGGCGTCGTCAGCCGATTTTGGGGGTGGGGTTTGACCTCATTCCCGGTGCGATCATCGATCAGCATTTTGTGAAACGCAATCGCCTGCATCGGCTGCAAGCGGCGATCGAACAACATCCGGAACGGATCGGGTTTGGGATCGATGAAGGAACCGCGTTGCAGTATGCGGTCACATCCGGTCGATTCTCGGTTGTCGGACAGTCGTGTGTCGCGATTGGAGTGAGTCTTGCGAATGCGGATCAGTCGCCAGAAGTTCGTTTCGAATTCATGAATGCCGGGGACGAATTTGATGTCGAACGTGTGCGCCGCGGCGACGTTCCCCCGCCAACCTATATCGATCTGGAAACGATTTTGATGGGGGATTAAATCGCAAAGTCGGGCCTTACTCGAGACGGATTGCTCGAGTTGTCGACCGGCATTCGAAGAGCTCGTGGGAGATGGATTGATTCGTTCCCACACAACCCGTGATCGCATTTTCAAAATGCGATGGACTCGAAATGCAGCGAACCGCTGACATCGTCAACGGTTCGCTGTGAATTCGACTGAGGACGAACGGCCCGATATTTCAACAGGCCGTGAAGCAGGGGGACTGGCTTCAAGACCAGCATCCCGTCACGTTGGCGTTCAGTTGCGGATTTCTTTCTGAGCGGCGCCGGCGGTCTTTGCGGGACGCGTGGGAGCGGGTTTGGTGCCAGATACAGGCTGAACACCGCCGGTTGGGCCGGCAATACCACCCGTTTTGTCTGCGCGGTTGGTCGTTTGAGTCAGGTAGTTGTCGACCGTGGTCTCTTTCTTGATCTGCTCGAACAGCTTGGCGACCTCGGCCTGAATCTTGGTTTCTTTCAGTTCGTCGTACAGCGTGTCCTTGACCTGTTCGATGTTCGTGACGACAGGCTCGGTGCGGCCTTCGAACTTCAGGATCACGAATCGGCTTGGCTCGACTTCAATCACGCCCGAGATCTCACCCGGTTTTTTCATCCCGAATGCGGCTTTTTCCAGCGTGGTGTTTCCGTTGTACTTGGCGATGGGGGGAATCTGGCCACCCAGAGCACGGCTGCTGGGGTCGATCGACAACTTCGCGGCTAACGATTCGAATTCGTCCGGGTTGGCGTCGAGTTTGTCCCAGCATTCTTGAGCACGTCGCTGATTATCAAACAGAATCATGCGGGCCTTCACGCGAGGTCCATAGTTTCGCACGAACGCTTCTTTCAGATCCTGTTCCGTGATTTCGACTTCTTCGCCAGCCAACTTCTTCAGGGCGATCATCGGGAAGATGACGCTTTGACGATACTGGTTCGGCGAGATGTTGCGTTCGGCCTGCAGCATCTGCAGCCATTGCGCCACATCGAGATTGAACTTCTTGGCGATCCGCGAAATCTCGTCGGTGATTTCTTGTTCGCTGACGGTGATTTTGTGCTTTTCGCAGGCTTGCTGGATGATCAGCCGATGGATCAGGTCGTCGAGTACTTCGCGGCCGAAGCGTTTCACCGCTTCATCGGCGACGGCGTCATAGGTAATTGGTTCATCACCAACTTTTGCCAGGACTTCTGGTTTTTTAACGGTCGAGGCAACTCGCGAAGTTCCCGCAGGGGAATCAGACGCTGCCTGGGTCGTCGAGCTGCGAACGTATTGCATCAGCAATCCGCATGAGACGACGGCGACAGCCGCGCCACCGACCAACCACGTCAAACGTCCTTTGGGCCGGCCGACAGCATTGGTCGTCGGCAGGTGATTCCCTTCACCCATGATCTATCTCCGAAGCGGAAGTGACACCGAACTGTAACGAAGGCCCGAACGGGCACCGCCATCCATAGCGAGCGGCGTTATAGAAATCGGCAAAAACTGCGTCAATACGATTTATTGACAAATGAACAGACGGACTACGGCCCGGAAGTCGAGAATCGGCTCATGAATGTGCTGAGACGTATGTTTTTCCTTCGTTTTTCTCTCGCACCTGATTCCCTCATTTTCTCCTCGATCCCAAGCTCCCCCTTGGGATCGACTTGTACACATTAGGAATGTGTCTCCCGGTCCGAGGCCACGTTCCTGCTCGCCTAAAAATCGAATCGTAAGAGGCGTTACCAAGCCGGAGCTTGGCAACGAGGGAACGGGGGAAATGGATGAACAAGACTCGAATGCTGACGCATCTCGGCTCACCTGAATTCATTTCTGTCGCGCTCCCAGGGGAATTGCACGGTGGCGGTCGCCCGCGACTTAGCGCCAGGGCTCACGTTTCGTAGAGTGATTGCTTACTGGCCGTCACGGTTCCTCGAACGTCAAAATAAGAAGTTCTCAAAATGGACAACCTGATTCCGTTTCTCTCTCGCTGGATTCACATCGTCACTGCGATCGTTCTGGTCGGGGGTACGATCTTTCTGCGATTCGTGCTGGCACCCGCCGCGGCACAGTTGTCGCAGCCCGAGCATGACAAGCTTCGAGAGCTGGTTATGAACAAGTGGAAGAAATTCGTGCATGGCGGTATCGCCTTGTTCATCATCAGCGGTTTCTATAATTTCATCTTCGTGCAAGTTCCGAAGCATCGCGGCGACGGCCTGTATCACGCCCTAATCGGAACCAAGATTCTGATCGCGTTTGCAATCTTCTTTATCGCGTCCGCCTTAGTCGGACGATCCCGTTCGTTTGAAGGGATGCGGAAGAACGCCAAGATGTGGCAGCTTCTGGTTGTGGTGCTCGCGTTGGTCATCGTGGGAATCTCGAGCTACGCGAAAATCAACCTGCCTGGTCGCGTGCTCGAACCGGTTGCGTCGGCGAAATTGTGAGCCGCGTGTTTTCGAGAATCGACGCCGGACAGAAATGTCTGTCGACTTGCCGTTTCTCGCGGTACGATCGACGAGTGCGGTGCGCTGTTCGCATGCACCATGCTCGTCAGGAGATCGTTCATGAACGCGATGTCGCGTTGGTGTCTGCTCGTCGTAATGCTGTTTCTGGTTCCTCGTCACTGTTGGGCGCAGAATGCGAACCAGGGCGGCGGTCAGAACAACGGCGGCAACAATCAGAATGCCGGTGGGATTGCGATTGATACTCAAGGAGTGCTCAGTCTGGTGGAGGTCGATGGAACCAACCAGACGTTGGACGCCAAGCGACGTCTGGCCGTGTCGCGGAACCGGCCCGCAGGGGATCTCAATCGCCGGTCCAAGCTTCGGTTTGTCTCACTTGTCGCACTCGAACGGGAAATTGATCAGCGTCTTGCCCGGAAAGAAGCGATCCCGGATGACCTGTTCTACCTGGCGGGGTTGCAGCGCATTGACCAATTGTTTGCGTTCCCGGCAGAACATGATCTGGTGATTGCCGGACCGGCGGATGGCTTTCTCGCTGACCCCGTCGGACGCATGGTGGGGATCGAGTCAGGGCACCCGACATTGCGATTGGACGATCTGGTCGTCGCACTGCGGACCGTTCGCACGTCGCGGCAACTAGGGTGTTCGATTGATCCGGTTCCTGAACGGATTGCCGAGCTGCAAAAATTTATTCGTCAGGGGGGCCCCGCGACGGCCGACGAAGTGGTTGCTCGATTTGAGCAGATGGATGACATCCTGGGGTTGCAGAACATTCGGATCGACGGCGTTCCACCCGATTCGCATTTTGCAACTGCGTTTGTCGAGGCCGACTATCGCATGAAACGGATTGCCAGTGGTCTCGAGAATCCGCAGGTGAAGGGTTTGAAGAGTCATCTGTCGATGATCGGAGCGAAAGGCAATACGATGCAGCGGTGGTGGTTCGTGCCCGCCTACGACCGCGTCGCGCGCAGCGAGGATGGTCTGGCGTATCAGTTGTCGGGACCACGGGCTCGCCTGCTGACCGAGGAAGAAGTGACCGATGCCAGCGGGAAGCGGTCGAGTTCGTCGACGATCAATCGTTCGGCGCAGGCGTTTGCCAAACAGTTCAGTGACGCCTTTCCGCGGTTGGCCGAACGTGCGCCGGTGTTCGGCGAGTTGCAAAATCTGATCGACTGGACGGTCGTCGCCGCGTTACTTCTCAACGAAAAGCTGGCCGAGCGCGTGGAATGGGACCAGTCGTTGTTTCTCGACGACACGCGAATGAGCTATCCGAAGTTTGACGTTCCCAAACAAGTCCCCTCACATGTGAGTTACAAGCGGAGCGGCGCGATGGTGGTGGGGCTGGTCTCCGGCGGTGTCGTGCTGAATCCGCGCGATGCCTATGAACACGCTCGAACGCTCGCGCAGGGTGAAGAACTCCAGGCCGCTCGGAAAAAAGCGACCGACGCGAATCGCCCGGCCGCACATCCATGGTGGTGGGACGCAGAATAAAGCGAGGCCGGGGCCACCGATTTGTTTCGAGTGTTCAAGCAATGATTTGCTGGTCGGCTTGCACGATGTACTCGTAGGAGCCCGCGCTGTCGTCGATGGCACGCAGGTCTTCGATGAAGCCGGGTGTTTGCAGCATGCGACCCAGGCGGGCCAGGACATGCAGATGCGTGCGTGAGTCGCGACAGACGACCAGGAAGAACATGTCCGTCATGACGCGATGCGGGGCACCAAACGCGATTCCACTGGGCAGTCTGCCGTAGGCGATCACAGATTGGCCCAAGGTGTCAGGGACGGGATTCCGCGGGTGAGGAATGGCAACCCCGTTTTCAAAGGCGGTGGAGAGCACCGTTTCACGCTCTTGAATCGCCGCCAGCAAGGCGGCGGGTTGCCAGACTTCCCAAGTTCGGCCAGCCAGTTCAACCAGGCTCTCTAGCACCGACCGCTTGGTACGGGCCTCGAGCGGAACCTGAACGGTTTCGGGGCGAAGTAGTGCGGCGACGGGATGGGCATCGGTGAACTCGGCCGAGCGATGTGTTTGCTCTAGCACCGCCAGCTCACGATCGGTGTACTCACGCATCTCTTGTTCGAGCCAATGCGTGATCTCGGTCGGGTGAAATTGCCATTCACCCGCCATTTTTCGTCCCGGGATACGACCCCGCTGAACGAGTTTCTCGATCTCGCGACGATCTCGTCCGAGTTGACGAGCCAGCTCATCAAGGCTGAACCACTCTCGCGACATTTTGCGGCCAGACATTCAAGGGCAGGATGATCGGGCGGATTTTTTGTGAACACTGTGTGTTGCAGTGTTAATCGAGGATCGCGACTCATCTTTTGACGTGGTCGAGAATCCTTCCCCTTACGCCTGAACACCAACTCCATGAGGGTCCGTCGTCGCGTCAGCTCAGGCGCTGGTCGCCTCGAGATGGCACATTGATTTGACGGTCGCGTGGCTTTGTTCGATCAGATGCGCGTAATTGGACTTCCATACATTACCCGACCACACCTGAATGTCAAAGTAACCCGCGAATCCGGCCGTTTGAAAGGCCTGAATCAGATTCGCCAGCGGAATGCTGCCTTCACCCGGCAGCCGACGATCATTTTCTGAAACGGGGGCCGATTTCGCGTCGCTCAACTGTACCACGCCGGTCAACGCGGCAATTTGGGGGATACGTTCGATCAGGCGGGGTTCCTGCCACAGGTGATAAGTGTCGAACGCCAGACAAACATGCGGGCGAGCGATCTCGTCGATGACTTCCAGGGTCAGATCGAGTGAATTCAAGAACGTCCAGCGTTTGCTGAAGTAGGGATGCATTGGCATGAGCGCCAATTTGGTTTGAGCCTCGTTGGCGTCGTCACCCAGTTCTCGCAGGGCATCGACAACCAGCCGGCGGCAATGACGTGCGGTGTGACCATTCTTCGAACCACCGACAACGATCACATTTTTGGCGCCGACGATTCCGGCTTCCTTGATCGCTTGCCGACTATCGGCGATCGCTTCGAGATAACTGAATCCGCATCCGCCTGTGAACCCACCGGCGAACGACAGCGATGAAACGGCCAGCCGTGCTTTTTGCAGCATTTCAGCTGAACGAGTTTCTCCGAACTCACTGACCTTCGGCCGCCAAAGGCCGATGCCATCGTATCCTGCCTGCTTCAATTGAACGACCTCGTCCAGCAACGACCACCGCAGGGTCGTCATCTGGCTGAGCGAGAGTTTCAAAGGAGCGACGGATTGTTGTGAACCGGCACTGTGGCCTAACGAACCAAATAGTCCGACATTCAAAGCGGCACTTTGAACGCCGTGCTGGGAGAACGGTTTGGTCACTCTGGGGGTCTCTCAAGACCTTTGGGTCAACGAGGAAGAAGGGACTGTCCTCGTAGGGATGATGGCCTGTTGCTGAAGTCCCAAGCCACATGGGGCAGGATTGTGTACAACCGATGTGCGATTGCCAAGAGCAATGAGCTTCTTTTATTCACATCAGAAAAATGCCGAGCGCTTGACTCGCATATCACGCTTGACAGGTCGATCCCGGAAACTCGCCAATCTGAATTGTTATTACTCTTCTCTGTGTCTCCGTGCCTCTGTGTCTCCCCTCATCCCCGCGGGACCCACTTGTACGTTTCGCGTACTTTGGGCGCACATGGGTGGTGAGCGAGACACAGAGGCACGGAGACACAGAGAAGAAGATGACACAGAGAAGATCAACGCAAGCAGAGCGAATGGGATCTCACTTCTTTTTCTTTTTGGGAAGAGGTGTGCGGTTGTCTTCCGCGGGAGTGAGTGGTGCTTTCGCTTCTTCGGCGCTCAGCGGGCGGACTTTGATCTCTTTGAGGCCTGCGGTGGTCGCGAAGCAGGAGATTCCGAAGGGGCGTGAAGGTTCGACTTCGCCGCGAATCGAAATTTTCTTCCCCTTCGTGGCGACGCTGACAACTTGCTTCTCGTCGATCCAGGCCATCAATCCCAATTCGGAAACACGCAGGCGGATCGTGTACCACTCACCGCTTTCAAACGATTCATACCGAGCCGTCTCGTTATTCGCGGCATCCAATCCGTCAAGGCTCGAGATTCCGACAACGCCACCACCCCAGCCTCCGATGATCAGGCTGCAGGGGTCTTCGTTGATTTCAAAGGTCAGGCCACAGAAGAAATCATTTCCTTCGATGCGTTGCGCCCGGACCACCACTTCGTAGTTCATCTTCGGCAGGTCTTCGCCGGTCCAGGTGATTCCGGTCATGTCGGAACCCTGCTGCATGACGATGACACCGTCTTTAACGGCGACGTCCCCTTCACCGCCGAAGTTCGTCGACGTCCAGTTCTTCAGCGTCTTGCCATCGAACAAGGATTTCCAGGTGGGATCTTTTGCGGCCGACACGGTCTGAACGCTGGAGAAGACTGCAGACGTTGCGGCGATGGCAAAGGCCAGCATGAGAATGCTCCGCCGCTTGAAGGTCACGGCGTTCACAAAGTTATTCAGGCGCGGCATCGTCGAAATCTCCAATGGCATGAATCAGTTATCGGACTCTCAAGAGAGCGGAGAAGATTATACCGCCTGAACTCGAAAGAGGCATTCGTTCGCGGCCAGTCCTGGCATTCGTGAATGCTTCTTCATCAAGATCGAATCACACGACGTGTCTATCGAATCTTATCTTCGCCGCATCGCCGAATGAGATCGAAAGCAAAACCCCGATCGGCACGCAAGAACGCGCCGATCGGGGTTTTGAGATTGCTCGTGAGGCTGCAACTACACTTGGGTGATTGGACTCGCACCCGTTTTGTATTCCAATGCCGCATCGAATATTTCGTTACCGCCGAGTTATCGAACGACGTCATCGTCGTCGACACCTCTTAGACGGCCCCGCATCGGTCCTATGGTGCGCGATGGTTCGACTCGTTTAAATTCATGATGATCGAACCCGCCGAGCGCTGCCTGCATCCCATCAGGGTCGTCTGGAAATCCAAGACCCTCGGCAGTATTGAGGATGGTTTTCAATCGCAAGGAAATGATATCGGCTTGAGACGCCTTACGCTTTTCCAATTGCTGATGGAGTGACGTCACACGTTCTTCGATGGCGGTCAGTTCTTCTTGACGCCGTTTCAGGTCTTGTTCGAATTGTTTGACGAGCTGTGACTGAATTGTTTCGGACGCGACCTTTCGGGCCGCTTCATCTTTGGACTCTTTCAGAATCTCCAAGGCATTCTGAAATTCCTTCATGCTTTGAAGCTCTTCTTCGGAAACGGGGACTTCGATCACACGTGCGACGCGTGCGGTCTCGGTCACGAGTCGTGTTCGAGTTGGCCGGTTTGGCATGTCGCTGACGTCAAATCCTGGAGCCGCATCACGCGTGCCACTTTGGAAGGTTGTTCTGTCCTTTACGGAATGCGAACGACCCTTGGGTGCCGCCGGAGCTACTGGTACAGCAAGGGGACGCTTCGTTGGTACCTGAGGAGACGACTCAAGTGTGTCTTGAGAGCAGACATATGCTGTCGCGCCGATCACGCTCAACAAGCATGCTACGCCGATCTGGATGTTTGTTCGGTTCATGAAACGATCCTTGAGCTGAGGTCAGGGGACTGGAGTTTGAGATTTGTCTTTTGGCGAAATTGCGAGCTGTTCCATCGCTTGCAGAGCGGTCTTGAGATCATGCAACTCTCGTTGCCAGGCATCGTCACTTGTCGTCTGCCGAATTGAATCCGTTGGATTCCAGCGGTTCTCGATGGCATCGAGCACCGTGCGCGTCTGATCGAGTTCTCGCTGCCACTCGTCCGGTGCGCTTGTGAAAAGTTGCTCAGCGTTGACACGCTCGTGCACCGACGGATTGACTCGATCGAGGTGAAGTGCAAAGGGATCAGTAGGTGAGCTTGGGCTGTCGCGAGGAAACTCTATGACTGGTGGTGATGTCGGGTTCGTGGGACCCGGGGCGAACCAACGGGACAATCCGATTCCCCCGAGCAGGCAGGCGGTGACAATTGTCGCCTGACGCACGACATTCACGATTGTTGAACGTCGCTGCAGCCAGCGCCTGTGCCAGTGCAGGCGACGTGATCGTCGGCCCTGTTGAAGGTGAGCGAGCAGCGATGACAGGCGTTGTTCGACTTCGCGGGCATCGCGATATCGGTCACCTGGATTCTTCGAGAGCAGGCGGTCAACCGTCTCGGCGAGTTCCGCAGGCACATCATGGTTGACTTCGTCGAGCGGACGATGCGGGTCGTGGCAGATGCGATTCAGAATCGCCATGGCGTGCTCGGCCCGGAAAGGAGGGCGGCCGGTGCACATGAAATAGATCACGCTGCCCAGACTAAACAGATCCGAACGATGATCGATCGGTTGGCCGCTCGCCTGTTCTGGTGACATATAGTGCGGTGTTCCCGCAACAATGCCGGTGCGCGTGAGCGTTGCGTCATCAACGGTGCGAGCCAAACCAAAATCGGAAATCAGCACGCGTTCCAGAGATTCTTCCAGCAGGATGTTCGCGGGTTTGACGTCACGATGAACCAATCCTTGAGCGTGTGCGGCCGCCAATCCTGCTGCCGCCTGACTGGCGATCCGCAAGACTTCTTTCGTGTCGAGCGGTCCACGTTCATCGACACGGGACTGTAGCGACTGGCCGGGAACGTACTGCATCACCAGGAACGGGGTGTCACCATCAGGCTGTACGTCGTAAATGGGAATCACATGCTCGTGAACGACGGCCGCGGCGGATTGCGCTTCTCGCGAGAAGCGCCGTCGCGCGGCACCGTGATTCGCCAGATGGGGCTTCAGCACTTTGATCGCCACCACGCGGTGCAGTTCCGTGTCGAATCCCTTCAATACGACACCCATTCCGCCAGCACCCACGACGCGTTCGACCTCATAACGACCGATCCGGCCGAGCATTTCGGGGTGACTGGGCGGCGACAGGAAATCGAGCGACACCGGTTCACATTCGGCCCCAGGTTCGTCGGCGCTACCGCCCTCGATCGAGATCACAACCGAGGAACCAATCGCACCCTGATAGGCGGCCGTATCATCGCCGCGGGCCAGTAACGTTTCACGGACTTCGCTTAGGAGTTCATGGTCGTCGGAGAGTTCGAGCAATCGCTGTTGGCAGCGGGGACACGTTTCGACATGATTGGCTGTCGAACGAAATTCGGCACTGGAATCGTCGGCGACCAGCAATTGTTTGAGGTGAGCATCGTTACATCGCATCGTCATCCTCCCACTGCTTGATCTCTTCACGCAGCCGTGTGAGCACTCGGCTGCGTGCGATGTAGACGGCACCGATGGTCAGGCCCAGTTCCCGCGCCACGTCATCGACGGGCCGGTTTTCGATTGCTGTGAGTGTGAATGCCCGCCAAGTGGCGTCTTTGAATGTGGATCGGACTCGATCCGCTGCGCGGCACAGGAGTTCTCGACGATGGGACAACCGGATTTCACGGCTCGAAAAACCATCGCTCGCCGGATGTTGTTCAAGCACGCCAAGCAACGACGTTCCGCCGCGTGCGGTGGCGTGACGGCGTCGCTGACTCGAAATGTCGATCAACTGATTGCGAGCAATCCGAAACAGCCAGGTCCGGAACCGAGCCCGATTGCCATCGGGTTGCCAACGTCCCACCGATCGGGCCACTGCCAGCATGACGTTCTGCACGAGTTCACTGGCATCGGCATCTTGCAGGCCCCCACGCCGAGCAAACCGGTAGACGAACGGTTCATAGATCGAGGTAAAATCGCGCCACGCCTCCGCGTCGGCCGTGGAAGGCAGACGCAAGATCAAGCTGGCTCGAGTTTCGGGGATGTTCGCCATCAAGGTCTCCTGAACGACATCATATACACGAACCATAAAGCGAATTCTTTCACGTTTTTTTGATTTCCTCGAAAAGGCAACAGGCAATTCTCCGTCGGCATTTCTCTGTGTCTCCCTCACCCCCGATGGACCCACTTGTACGTTTCGCGTACTTCGGGCGCATGGGTAGTGAAGGAGACACAGAGGCACGGAGACACAGAGGGAAGAGGGGAAGCGCCAGTGCTTTGCCTGGCGATTGGAAAGCGCTTAGGATCGTGGTTCTGCGCAAGGCGGATCTTTGAGTTGCGGTGTAATGACATCAGAGGGATTTCAGAATGACGATGTTGATGAATCGTGGCAGACTCAATACCCCGCGGATGGTTGCGGCCCTTTTCGTCGCTCTGCAGGGTTTCAGTTCGCAGCTTGCGATGGCTCAGAATGTTCCGCCTGCCGGATTCATTTCGCTGTTCAACGGTAAGGATTTGGCCGGTTGGCAGGGGGGAACGACATTCGATCCCGCGAAGCTTGCCGCGATGCCAGAGGCGGAACGCGCAGAGCAGATCGCCAAGTGGACGGCGACCATGAAGGAACACTGGCGGGTTGAGGCGGGCGAACTCATCAACGATGGTCTCGGCGACTATGCGACGACCGACAAATATTACGGGGACTTTGAACTTCTCGTCGAATACAAGACGGTTGCAGGCGCGGATTCCGGCATCTATCTGCGTGGTTGTCCGCAAGTTCAGATCTGGGATATCAACCAGCCAAGCCTGCCTGCCAACCCCGATCGCAATCCCAATAAGGGTTCGGGCGGACTGTTTAACAATCGTCCGAAAACCCCGGGCCGAGATCCGCTCGTCGTGGCCGACAAACCGTTTGGAGAATGGAATTCGTTTCGGATCATCATGGTGGAATCGCGAGTCAGCGTTTGGTTGAATGAGAAGCTGGTTGTCGATCACGCGGTCATGGAGAACTATTTCGATTCCAATCGAATGCTTCCCGTTCCGAAGACCGGGCCGATTCAATTGCAGACACACGGGGGAGAGATTCGCTGGCGGAATATTTTCCTTCGTGAGATTTTCCCCGACGAAGCGCAAAAAATCCTGGCGGCGGGTTCGGCGATCCTGAAGTGAGACGACGAATTCAGACGACTTGGAACGAGGCTCGCGAGTCTGTTTTCATTCCTCTAATGTACTCAACAACGAATGACTGACGAGTCGAATTGCAAACCTGTCGGAACAGAGTGGCTGTGCCACTAGCAGAACAGAGTGGCTGTGCCACTAGATCGAGGACCACTTGATGACTTGGAACAGAGTCTGCTTTTCCTTTTTCCTGGTGATGGGTGCCATGTTGACTGAATCCGCTTCCACGACGCGGGCCGACGATCCCGTGCTGTTTATTACCTCGTTCGCGGCCGGCGAACAGGGGGGCATCCAGGCCTATCAGTTCAACGTGATGACGGGAGCTTTAACACCGAAGCATCGAACATCCGGTGTCGAACATCCCTTCTTCATTGCACTTTCTCCTGACAAGCGGTTCCTGTATTCGATCCACGCCAAGTCCTTCGGCGGAAAAGATTCCGAAGAGGTCGCTGCTTACGCGCTCGATGGTCGCAGTGGTCAGATGACGCTGCTGAATCGGCAATCGAGTCGCGGCACGGCGAGCTGTTATCTCGATGTGGACTCAACCGGCAATACGGTCCTCGTTGCGAACTATTCCACCGGCAACATTGCGTCGTTTCCGGTCAAGAAGGATGGGGCATTGGGTGAATCGGTTTCGTTCTTTCAACATGTCGGCTCAAGCGTCGATCCGGCTCGTCAAACTGGCGCGAACGCGCACTGTATCGTCGTTAGTCCCGACAATCGATTCGCACTGGTGGCCGACCTGGGCATTGACCAGATTCTCACCTATCGCCTCGATGCGGCGACCTCGAAACTGTCGCCGTCTGAGCCGCCTTTTATCAAGTCGCCAGCAGGCGCGGGACCGCGGCACCTGACATTCCATCCCAACGGCCGCTATGTCTACGTCATCAATGAACTGAAGAACTCGGTGACGCTCTATGACTATGCAACGGCATCGGGGCAGTTGACCGAACGCCAAACGATTTCGACGTTGCCGCCGGACTTCACTGGTGTGACACATACCGCGGATGTGAAGATTACGCCAGACGGTCGGTATTTGTATGGAACCAACCGAGGCCATGACAGCATTGCCGCGTATCGGATCGCTGACGATGGCACGCTGACGTTGATTGAGATTGTCCCGAGTCGTGGTCAGGGACCACAGAATCTGTTGATTGCCGGGCATGGGGCGTGGCTGATTTGTGCCAATATGCCGGGCAACAATGTGGCGGTGTTTCAGATCGATGCCAAGACCGGCAAGTTGAGCGCCACCGGGGAACCGGTCTCGCAAATCAGCCCATCCTGTATCCGCTTGTTGCCGTAGTCAAAGAGTGTTGGCTCGCGTCCGTTCACATTACGGCGCGAGCAAGCCAACGAACTTGCGAACTCTAACCTCGGACGATGCCTCAAGATTCTGTCATCGTAGAGCGGCGGTGCTACGATGGGTATCGGCGATGGAGGTGTCGTATGATCCCGTCGATCAAATCGTTGCGGGCGGCGGTCACGGTGAAGGTATGGTCGGCGTCTTCGATGAACTCGATGTTCAGGTTGCCCCGTGCACGCAAGTCCTGGGCTTTTCGCTTGGCGTGGTAGTTGAGAATTTCGTAGCCAGGATCGGACACCGAAAAGAACATGGCGAGGTGACGTCCGGCTTGTTCGATGCGGCCAAGGTCGCCTGGTAGATCTTCCTCGCGCGGGTGTCCCAAACCACTCGAAGGGGCGGTGTCGGACAATGATGAGTCGTGCGATGCCGCGACCGATTTCCGGCGACCATATCGCTGGAAGACCATGGAGATCGCGCCGCGAACACCGATCTTGCTTCTGCCGGAAAGCAGGCGAAGCCATTTCTTGGGGTCGATCGCGACGCTCTGGTAATAGTGGAATGATCGTAGCGCATTCGTGGGTGAATCGCTTAACGTCATTCCTTCTTTCCAGAAGAAGGTCAGCGGGTTGATCAACACGGATTCGACGAGTGCGGGGTTGGAAATCTGTGCGGCCGATTGAAAGGCCGCATACGCCCCCGAGCACAGTCCCGCCATGACAATGCGTGTGGCGCCAAGTTGCTGTTGGAGTTCACGAATGACCAGATCAATGTCTCGAAAGGTCGTTGTGGGATAAGGATCATTCTCGCGGCCCCCGGGTTCGATAGGGCTATCACCCAATCCGCAGAGATCGATTCTAAGGCAACGGAAGCCTTCCGCGGCGAGCCGTCTGGCAAGGTGCACGTTCAGTCGATTCGGACCAACACGATAGGTCGATCCTCCATTGAGCAATACGATCATGGGATGATCGTAAGAAGGGGATTCCTTCGGTTCGCTGACAATGCCAAACAGTTGCGGTTGCCCGTTGATTGTAAACGTCGCTTCACGGATCGAAGCGTGTGCGGTGGCTGCCATGGTCGGGCCACTGGTCAGTTCAATCGAAGCGGGAAACGAGGCCGATTGTCGCGGTGTCAGATGCTGCAAAGAATTGCTCGTGCCATCCATCAACCAATCGACCAATTGCTGGATGGCGGTATCGGGGACTTCAGTGCGATGCGGCTCCGCCATCATCTCGTCGTAGCCAGCGGTGGAGATCTGCTGGACACGAAGGCCGAGTGAACTCCAGTGCTCAGACAACTTGCCATCGTCGGGCCGCTCGGCCGGAGTCGCGATCAGAATCCGGCCACAGTCGGGCGGCGATTTCATCAGGTCAATCACACCGAAGCTGGCGATCGTTTCGCTGGTGAGTTTAAATCCGGCCGCTTCGACGTCGTTCGTGGGAGCGGCAGGTCGCGCGGGGGCATCCGAGGTCAGGCTGATCGCTTTCATCTCGCGGGCATAGGCGCGTCCTTTGACAACTGGAGCCCAAAGGATCAAGTTGTCGATCTGACTTTCCGTCGTCGCCAGAGTGGCGAGCGTTGCGCCCAGGCGTAGTCCAATTACTGTGATCTGCTCGCAGCCAAGCGTCTCGCGCATCCAGTGGATTGCATCGTGGATATTCGACAACCACGTACCGACGCGATCAGAATCTTCGTCGAACCCGGGTGAATCTCCTGTCCCATGCCAGTCGAATCGCAGCGTCGGCAGGCGGTGCATCGCCAGCGTGTTGGCCAGGTGCCGCAGGGTGCGGTGGGAATGGATCTGTTCGTATCCCAACGGCGAGCAGATCACGATGCCATGATTCAAGCTTTTCTGAGAAGGATGCTCGTGCAGCCATGCAAAGCAAGGGCCACCGCGGCCATTCAAGTAGAACGCCATGCTCTGTGCGGCGATCGGAACACCCACAAGTCTGTCTCCCGTAGTGGTCGCCTCATCGCTCGGGGATGCCAACATCATTGTTCGTCTCGATTCAGGATGAGAGAAACCGACGTCGGCGTCTCGAGATTCAACGCTTCGATCTCGCCGCGGAGGACACTCGGCCGTGTTCCGGTTGCAATCAATCGGACAACTTTCTTTCGCTGCGGCGGCAAATGAAAGTCGTTGTCATCCGGGCGGAATCCCCCGATACGCAGACGGACATCATGCAGAAACCGATCCGATTCGATCGTCAATTGGCATTCTGTCGGGCTGGTCTGTCTGACCTCGGTATTGATGGTTGCCGAGGCCATGATCGACTCGCGTCTCCGGACGAAATATGAGGCATCGCTGATGATCCGACGATCCGCGTCGAGCAGTGAAACAATCACGACGTCATGATGTGGCGGACCGAATCGATAGGCATAGTTCGCGTCGTAGAAGCTGCCCAGCACTTCATCGGCGCTGATGCACTGACGTCCGCGTGCCGGCAGTTCCAGTGGTACCTCTTTACGTGCAACAATGACGTTGGGTTCTTTCCATAACGTGACTTCGACGGACCCTGTCCATCTTTCGTTCGATTCGTTGATGCTATGAATGTGCAGTCCATTCAAGCCTTCGTCCGTGA
This sequence comes from Schlesneria paludicola DSM 18645, assembly GCF_000255655.1. Lineage (NCBI taxonomy): Bacteria > Pseudomonadati > Planctomycetota > Planctomycetia > Planctomycetales > Planctomycetaceae > Schlesneria > Schlesneria paludicola. Next base: position 224,323 of record NZ_JH636436.1, read on the forward strand.
TGACGATCTGGCGATTGCGCCACGTCCGTTTCAAGAAGTAGTAGGTGGCTTTGGGCAGGCCGGTGCTGTCGATGAGGCCCCAGCCTGCTGCGGGCCATAGATCTTTGAAGAACCAGACCAAGCCACCACGATTTTCACTGTGACTGCTCCGCCATTCGGAGAAGGTCTGGGCCATCATCTCGCCCGGGACGACGCGGCTGAGGTCCAGATATCGAGGCATATCGGTCGATCGAAGCATCACCGGATCGACGTTAAACAGTTGTTTTAAGTAGTGGTCCCGGACATCTTCGAAGTCCCAGCCCGCACCGGTGTCGCGTGGAACTCGCTGTTTCCATTTTGGATGGTGCATCGTCGGCAGGGCGCCTTCGGTGATCAGATTGATCGTGTCCGGTTCGGGTAGATTGGCGAAGCCCAAACATTCGGGTGTGAACTTTACGCCGGCCTGACGGAGTTCGGTGGGGGGGCGAAGGTACGCACCCACACCATAAAAATGACTGATCCCCGTCGACGGATGGAATGGCAGGACGCCGCCCGTTGGTGTCGAAGGGACGTAGGTTGTACCGGGATGCAGTTCCGCACAGAGCGCCGGCAGTCGCTCTGCGAACCAGGGGTTGCTCCAGCGCTCACGCGGCATGCCCAGCATGGCGGCTTGTTGTTCGACTTCGCTGTTGCCGCAATAGACGACGATGCTCGGGTGACTCGCCAGTCGTCGCAGTTGTTCGGTGGCCTCGGATTCAATATTGGCGGCGAACGCGGGATCATCCACGGGGTAATCCATGTTGGCGAACATCATGTCCTGCCAGACCAGAATTCCCAGTTCGTCGCACAAGCGATAGAACGTGTCGCTTTCATAGATCATCGTGCCGACCACGCGCAGCATGTTGGCGCCGGCCTCGCGCGCCAGTGTCAAGTCGTGGCGCAACGACTGTTCCGTTCCATCCAACGTGAAGACGTTCGAGACGGTCCAGCACGCACCACGGCAGTAGATCGGCTCGCCGTTGATGCTCAGCGAAAACCCTTGCTCGCGACAGACGCTTAGCGTTCGAAAGCCGACGGATCGATGATGCAAAGTGAATTGATTGGAACCAGACTCCAGTACGACGCGACACGGAAGCTGCGGTTGCGAGCCGTGCGTATGCGGCCACCACAACGGCGCGTCTGGCACCCGCAGTTCTCCGCTGAGTCGGACATCGCTGCCTGTGGTGTCTGCTCGGCCGCCCTTGGTGATCTCGATGTTGCATTCGAGTTCGCCGACGCGGAGAAGGACTCGATCGATCGGCACGGCGGCAGACAGGTCCGCGCTGAGCGAGACGATGCCCGTCGTTCCTTCGAGCCGGGTCGTGAGATGAATGTCGGTCAGAGACGCACTGGCTTGTTCGAGTCGAATGGCGCGCCAGGGACCGATGGCCGGGACGGGCGGTGACCAGCCCGGAATGCGTCCCAGTAGCGGCGTGCGTCGCCACCTGAGCTGTTGCTGCCCCACAAGATTTGTTTTCCAGCGCGGTCGTGGTCTCTTCTTCTGCAGATCCGCCGTCACTGAGCGAAAGCCGATGACGAGTTCATTGTTGCTGTCGAGTTGCCGCGTCACATCGATCGTGTATCGGCGAAACGCATTGTCGGTCGTCAGGAGCTGTTCGCCATTCAGCCAGATCTCGGCCAGGCTGGCTAAACCGTCGAAACATAGCCAGCGCCGCTGATCGACATTCGACTCGCTGGGGTTGGGGCCTGCAAACGACGTCCGGTACCACCAATCCAGGGCATCAATGTTTGTCGGATGTTGCATGTCCCAGCGGCCGACAGACTCGAGCGTTGCTGCGACGGTTCCCGGGACCGACGTTGCCAGCCATTCTGCGGGCAGCGCGTCGAGCTGTGAAGGACTCGTGATCGAGCCAGATGCATGCGAACAGCACGACCATTCACCGAGCGGCAGCGTCGGCGTCGTTGGGTCGTCACGTTCTTGAATCGCGAGCATCTGGTTCTTCCGAACGGTTCAATCGGCCAGCAGAAAAAGCGATTTCAAATCGTCGGTGGCAAGCTGCCACTGGGTGGCCATTTGATCAATCGGTGTCAAGTCCAAGGTTCGCTTCCGGGCCATGGCGCGGGCGAGTTGGAACTGCATCGTTTTTGCGCCGCTGGACAATCCTTCGTAGACGTCAATCGCTCGTTCGAGACGCGCGATGCCGCGCGCCTGCAGCCATTTCAGATAGGTTGCCGACAGTTCGTAACAGGCACCGAATTGACGCAGGGTGGCAAACGAGTATTGATGGAAAGTTTCAATTGGCTCATTGGCCAACCATTGCAAATCGGCTTCGAAGCGCGGTTTGAACTTGTGGAACGGATTTGCCGCGGGCAGTTTGTGCAGTTCGACCTTCAGGCGATCAACCGAGGCACGCGTCAGAGCCTCGCCGACGAGGGCCAAGGCGTTGCTGCGTTTGACGATTTCGACATACGGTGGAAGCACCGAAGGGTGCGGGAAACCTGACAGGTGCAGGATCTTGGCAAAGTCGTCGCCGCTCAGGTGGTAGTAGCCTTGACCGTGGAAATAGCCCAGATGCTGATTCGCCGGATCGATCTCGATCACGGCGACGGTCGATTTCATATGTTCGCGCTGGTACGCGGTTCCGGCGGTGTCGGGAAGGTAGTACGAGTCAAGTTCGACCAGGACCGGTCGCCCCAGGCTGACTTGTTCTTCCAGGTGCTTGACCAGCGGTCGCCAGATCATCAGTTCTTGAATCTCAAGTCCGAATAACTGATACAGGTCGACGTGCGGAAATTTGAAGAACGTCCACTGATCGCCTTCGAAATCCGCGGTCAATGTGAATGGCAATGCCGCGATCGGTTCGAAACCCCAGGCATGCAGGAGTTCGATCCAGACGTCGACATAGCAATTCGTCTCGGCCCACTGACGTTCGCCGCTATGAATGGCGTGCCGTTGGTACGTCGTTGGGTCGAGCGGGAAGACGTGGTTGCTCATAGTGCGAGTAAATTCTTGATGTCGGCGGGCCAGTGATCCGGATCAAGGCCATGCGTTTTGAACAGTGCCAGGGCAATCCGTTCCAGGCCGAACCCGATACAGGACGAGTGTGCGTATTGACCGTCGTCGGTCTTGATTTCGAATGAATGTCCGAAGTGATCGAGATGGCAGTTGCACGACGTGATGGCGGTGGGCTTTTCGGTGCTCGCCACGGCGATCACCAGTTCGTATTTCAGGTCCTGTTCTTTTTGCGTGGCGGCCATCATTCGTCCGCCGCGACCGAAGAAGGGATCATTGGCGAGGACGCGTTCGACTTTCAGGCCCACGCTATTCAGGATCTCTTCACCCAGGTTCAGCCAGTGATTGCGATGTTCAAGAGCTTGCTCGGGCGTTCCGAGCCGCACGAACTCGCGCTGGCGGAAGATCTGCATGCGGCAGGGATCGATCGACGGTTCGTGGCGAAACACGAACGATCGCAGATCGACCAGTCGGCCTTGTGCGGGCAATGTTCCCGTCGCCGTCGGATAAAGCGGATAACAGGCTGCGGGCGTCATCATGACTTCGGTAGGTGTCAGATCGCGCGTCCAGTCTTCACCTGCAGCTCGCTTTTGCAGCAGCTTGACGTGATCGCGTTCGTTGCCGGTGAAGCTGTGAACCGAACCCATCAAATCGGGAAAGGTTTCGAGGTGATTCGTTTTCAGATAGGCCTGACGATTCAGGATCGCCGGGAACCGCATCACCTCGGCTTTGAACCCCTTGGCACGCTGCGTCACAAGATGCTCGAACTGTTCGATGATGTTTTCGAAAACACCGCTGTGTCCGTACAGGCCTTTGACGCCCAAGGGGATCAAGAGTCCCGCTTTGGTCAATTGATCGAGGTAAGCCTGGTAAGAGGCGGTCAGCACATCGTTCGAGATGCACATCGTTCAATGTCCTTCTTTGTGAACCATCAGCATGGTGGCGTTCAATTTTGTGATGCGGTCGTTGTTGACCATCAGGGCGGCGCCGTACGAGTCGCGCAGATGACGGGCCAGACTGAACTTGGAATCGTTGCGATAGCCAGAGATTCCGCAGATCAAAAGCGCCTTGCTGACGATGTCCACAATCCGCTGCGAACAGGACACCTTCAGGTTGTTGGTGCGAATCGAGAAGCCGAATCCTTTGAAGGCATCGGAGCAATTTTGTTCGAGCAGATCCTGATACTCTCGCGTCAGACTTTTGACGTTGTGCCGCATTTCTTGCAGGACCTGGTCCACTTCTGCCAGTCGAATGGCCGAGATGGGCGTCTCGCCCGGTGTCTTGCGGGCTTCGACGCGGACGAACGCGCGGGCGCGATTGACGGCGTCCATGGCGATGCCCGACCAGAGTGCACCCCAGACAATGTGCGAATATGGATGCATCGTTTCCGTCAGGATTTCTGTGAACGAGACCGGCAGGATTTGTGCCGCATCCCCTTCCGCCGTCAATGTGAATCCAGAACTGCAGGTTCCGCGAAAGCCCATCGTGTCCCACGTCGACAGCGGGATGGCCGTGAATTCACCGCGTCGGACCATCACGTGCACTTGATCGCTGGCGGGTGATTCGGGCGAACGGCGGCAGGTGACCAGGATGTCATCCGCTTGCAGCCCATACGAAATCACAGGAGCCTGTTTGGTCAGTTTGAAGCGATCGCCGTGCGTCTCGACTGCGCAGAGGCTCGACAGCAAATCTCCGCCTGTTCCGATTTCGGTTGTGGCAGATGCCATCAACAGTTGTTGTTCGGCAAGTTGCCGCAGGTAGTCGCGAAAGTAGGCCGATTGCTGCCCGTGTCGCACGACACACGCCACCTGGATGCAGTGCATGGCGTAGATCATCGCGGATGAACCGCAGTACTGACCCAGGACTTCGCACAGTTCGGCGATCTGGCTGATGTTCAGTCCCATGCCGCCGTATTTGGTGGGAACGTAGGCGCTGAGCAGTTTGGCTTCGCGCAGTGCAGCGAACGCTTCTGTGGGAAACCGTGCCTCACGGTCCACACTTTCGGCATGTGCGGCGAGCGACTGTTTTCCGACGGCGTGGACCTGCCGGACCAGTTCGTGGAAATCGACCGTCGCATCCAGGCTGCAATTGCAGGCGAGCGTATTCATGAGGTTCCAAGCATCTTCCAGGGAACATTACTTCGTCAGGTTGGAAACGGCTTCGGTGATGGCGGAAATGCTTTTGAATGTTTTGCGGCTGAGCATCGATTCCGGGAATTCGATGTCGAAACGGTCTTCGAGCGCCAGCATGATTCCCACGGTGGCAAGCGAGGTCAGGCCGACGTTGTACAGGTCGGCATGCTCATCAAGGCCACCGACATCACACGACAGTCGTCCATGTTGAGACAGGATCTCGCGGATTGTTCCAGAGTCGACGCTGACAGTGTTGGTAAGGTGATTCATCGTTCGGATACCGTTTCACAACAAACAACAGGGAACCGTAAATTTACAAGGAACCGTAACGAGGGACGTTCAGTCCACACGTCCGAGACAATTTCAGAAACCTGCACACTCCCTAAAGGGGATGGGCGGGTTTTCGAGGCACGCTTCAATTCTTGGCTGCGGTCTGGTGTCGGGAACGTTCATGGGCTCAACGGAACACACACCGGCAGCAGGAACCAGAGAAATTTTTGGTTCAAAAGCTCCTCGTGTCTGGCCCGTCACAGCAACACTCGCCACAGGGTGACGTTGCTGCAAATGAATCGAACAGGTTTGATTCGGCTTCCTGCGAAATCCCTGCAGGTTGCGCCCTCGAGCGGCTCGATCCGATTGGAAGCCTAGCTTGAGAATCCCCGCGTGAAACAAAAATGTTGCGGTCCGGCCACTGACTTTGTTCACTTTTCGCAAAGGTGACGATTCCGCACATCGTCACGAAGATTCGTCGTTCCAACAGCTTTGGCGACAGTGTATTACGTTTTCTTAATGAATCTGCTATTGAATGATTCGGGTGACGATTTCCGTTCAGAATTGTAGCCTTCGATCAGAGTTCCGCCATGTCGGATTTGCATTCACCGGATTTCGTTGTATTTGGCGAAATGATCGGTCTACGATTCGGGACATTGATCGCAAATTTCCAGTGATTGCCACGGTATCCAGGTCTTACAAACAAGCACCAAAAGGAAGGATGATTTCGCGATGGACCAACTTCTGACCGGTCTGCACCAGTTCCATACGGACATTTTTCAGCACGAGCGGTCATTTTTCGAATCATTGGCATCGGGACAGCATCCGAGTGCCCTGTTTATCGGTTGTTCGGATTCGCGCGTCGATCCCTCGATCATCACGCAAGCGCGGCTCGGTGAGCTCTTTGTTTTGCGGAACGCAGGCAACATCGTTCCTTGCCACGGTGCCTCAAACGGTGGTGAACCCGCCACGATCGAATATGCGGTCACTGCATTGGGTGTCAAAGACATCATTATTTGTGGCCATTCGGGATGCGGGGCAATTCAGGCGATGTTGGAACCGCACAGGATGGACAAGCTGCCGCTGGTTCGCGGCTGGCTGAATCACGCCGATGCCACCCGGCAGATCGTTGCCGAAAATTATTCGCAATACAGCGGCGAGGAACTTCTGGAGATTGCGGTTCGTGAGCATGTGCTGGTTCAGATCGAGAATCTGCAAACGCATCCCTCGGTGGCCACGAAACTGCAGCGGGGTGATCTGACGTTGCATGCCTGGATCTACGGGATGAATACGGGCGAGATCCTGGCGTATTCCACGAAAGACGGCGGGTTTGCGTCATTGACGAACCTCGATCCGCGTGAAGGCAGCAAACGCAGCGTGGCCAACCACCGCGAATCGAAAGGCACGAAGAGCTCGAAGAAGAAGTCGCGTGCCTGACCGACGAGATGGTCTTCGGGTGGCCGGGACTGGACGAGCGAAGCGCTGGACGCCCGGGGTTTCGGCAAACCCCACCAATCCCGGCCCTGCCCCCCCCCAAGATTTCGCTGTGAAGAAGCACGAGTGGTTTCGGCGATTTCGGCGGGCGTCCTTCATGCTCTGGCTGTGGCGAATTGACCTTGGTGTCAACGGAGGTGATACTCACAGGTGGCCAATCGTCCAGAGTTTGCCGTCGTGAGGTGTTGCCGATGTCGTTTGCTCGTGCTTGTGGGCTCACACTGCTTCTGATCGTCGCCTCGGGCGTTCACGCGGATGATTCGCCTGTCGACTACATGACGCAAGTCAAACCGTTGCTCGCGAAGCATTGTGCTGGCTGTCACGGGGCACAGAAGCAGAATGTGGGATTGCGTGTCGATTCGGCTCAGGGGTTGTTCGTCGGTGGTGACAGCGGTCCGGTCGTGATTCCCGGTGAGTCTGCCAAAAGTCTGCTGGTTCACGCCGTGACAGGGACCGAGAACGCCTCGCAGATGCCGCCCGAGGGGCCACCGCTGAGCACGGACGCGATCGCGTTGATTCGGCGTTGGATCGATGCCGGCGCGAAATCGCCGGCGGATGAAGTGGTCGAAGCGGCGGCGGCGAAGACCAGTGATCACTGGTCGTTTAGGCCGATTCACCGGCCAACCGTGCCTGTCGTGACGCGATCCGGATCTCTGCGGAATGGCATCGATAATTTCATTCGTAGCCGGTTGGAGCACGACCGGCTTGAGCCGGTCGAAGACGCCGATGCCACGACCCTTGTTCGACGCGTTCATCTGGATCTGCTGGGGATTCCACCGGCAGTGGAAACGGTGCGGGAATTTCTTGAGGATCAATCGCCCGATGCGTATGAACGGTTGCTCGACCGCCTGCTGGCATCGCCCCACTATGGTGAACGCTGGGGACGCGACTGGCTCGATTCGGCCCGCTATGCCGACTCGAACGGCTTCACGCGTGATCAGCCGCGAACGATCTGGAAATATCGCGACTGGGTGATCGGCGCTTTCAATCGCAATCTGGGATTCGATCAATTCACGATCGAGCAGCTGGCGGGGGATCTGTTGCCCAACCCGACGTTGGATCAACTTGTCGCCACCGGATTTCACCGGAACACGCTGATCAATGAAGAAGGCGGAACTGATCCCGAACAGTTCCGCGTCGAGGCGGTGGTCGATCGAGCCAACACGACAGGGACCGTCTTTCTGGGGCTGACCGTCGGGTGCTGTCAGTGTCACGACCATAAGTATGATCCACTGTCCCAGCGGGAGTATTACCAGTTTTACGCCTTCTTCAATTCGACCGAATTCACGCCGGGGAATCAGACGTTACCCAAGATTGATGTCCCAACCGCTGACCAGATTCGGATGGGTGAGCCGGAACGGGCCGCGCAGATTCGCGCGGAAATCAGTCGGCTGGAACAAGAATTGAAGGATCGTGATGCGGACATTGCCGCCGATCAGACGGCATGGGAGAAGCTGCTGACGGAAGACGACAAGAAGAAGCTTCCGTACAATATCAAGAATGCAGTGGATCTGGTGGTGGCGGATCGGTCGGACGTTCACAAACGCGATTTGAGCAACTATTTCCGCGGCCTACCACAGGCACGCGAAAAGCATCCACAACTCAACGAGATTTCTCGACTGCGTGACCTCGAGCCGAAGTTCGCTGTCACCATGATCACGCGTGAGAGTGCCGCACCCCGCGAAACGCATATTCATGTTCGAGGAGATTTCCTGCGTCAGGGGGCACGCGTTGAGCCGGCCGCTCCGGCAGTCCTGATCTCGACAGGGGGGCAGGGGCCCATGGGAAGCCGCTTGAAGCTCGCAGAATGGCTGGTGTCGTCGGGCAATCCCTTGACCGCGCGCGTGATCAGCAATCGGTACTGGCAACGACTGTTCGGCCGCGGACTGGTGGAAACCGAGAATGACTTCGGGACCCAGGGCGACCGGCCGACGCATCCGGAGTTGCTCGATTGGCTGGCCAGCGAATTCCGTGATGTCAGCCCCTCCTCGGCGGCAGGTCCCGCCTGGGATTTGAAGCGACTGCTGCGATTGATGGTTTCGTCGACGACGTACCGGCAATCGTCGTTCGCGCGTGCGGACCTTGTGGAACGTGATCCATTGAACAAGTTGCTGGCACGCCAATCACGATTGCGGATCGATGCCGAGATGATTCGTGATACGGCGCTTGCGGCGGCCGGCCTGTTGACGGAAGAACTGGGCGGGCCGCCGGTCTATCCGCCGCAACCCGAAGGCGTGTTTGATTTCACTCAGGATAAAAAGCCCTGGAAGACGTCGACGGGGCGCGACCGGTTTCGGAAGGCGATGTATACCCATCTGTGGCGATCCAGCCTTTACCCGTCGATGGCGGTTTTCGATTTCCCTGAACCGAATGTCGCCTGCACCCGCCGTGTCCGCTCGAATACCCCCTTGCAATCGTTGACCCTGGCGAACGACGAAACCTTCTTCGAATTTGCTCAGGGGTTTGCCGTTCGGTTGCTGGAATCGGCGGCGTCGGACGACAGTCAACGCCTGGGGATGGCCGTGGAGACTGCAGTGGGGCGGGAACCGACGTCGCTGGAACTGGCTCGGTTACGCGGCTACCTGCAGCAACAGCGGGAACGGTTTACGCATGACGTTGCCGCTGCGGAACAGTTTGCCCCGAAGTCCAAGCCCGCGAACTCGTCTGTTCAGGAGGCCGCGGCGTGGACAGCGGTGGCCCGCGTTTTAATGAACCTGGATGAGTTCATCACGCGGGAATAGGCGACTTTACGGCGTGCCGGACGAGATCGAGTTTCCTTCGTTCCACGTTTTCCTTCGTTTCACGGTCACGAAATGTGACAGGGGGCGAGGTCCGCCGACGACTTTGTGCCAAGTTGTCAAAGATGCGTGTGTTCCAGAGTCGCTCGTCTTGAAGCCGCCACCGTGGACACGATCCGCACATGAGACGTACGTGTGACGATCGCGGACCCCTCTGTTGATTGCCGGAAGACAATCTCAATCGGACCGCAATCGATTCCGGCCGCCCATGATAGGTCGGCAAAGGCGGTTGGCCTGATGATCGAGAGCAGCGATCGGAAGGCTCGCAACCGGGCTTGTCCACGTCCGGCCGCAAGGGGGTGAAGGAGAGCGAGGTTTCTCAATCATTCTAAATTCGCCACTTCGCCAGGTTTATCTTCTCGACGTGCGAAGTCGCAGGCCCAAATTTTTTGATCACCTTAATCCTCTTGATCGCTTTGTTCTCTATCACCTTATTTCACTGGAACTTAGATGTGCTCAGTGGGTTCGGATCGTGTTGATTACGTTGAGCAACATGCTAGCGGTCTTGTTTACGAGGCCCGGGTTTTCACCCGATGTGTGATAAAGCACGTGACGAGCGCGCACTCGTAGTGGGAACCTGGATGAGCGTCGCAACGGAATTGAGGTCGTGGAAGAACTGCATTTGAATTTCCCGCTTCAATCAGAGACCAGGGCAGGTTCTGGGTTCGAGGAACCTGAGCCCACTGGTTCACGATCCTCGGGTTTCCTGCCGGGCTGATTCTGTGATCATACGATCTCCGGGAATCTTGTCAGGACCAAGTCGATGCAATCTTCTAAACCTTTGGAAGACTCATGGTTGCGATCCCGTACCGAGGTCGTGCTCGCGCTCGGATCATTCGCGTTCATTGAGACTCGATGATCCAACGCGTTGCCCGATCAAACGACCAAGACGAGCCGAGCGGTGGCGCACGAAGGTTGTTGCTCGTTTTTTGAAAACATGTCGGGGTTTTAGAAACGCACTGACAGTCCGGCGCCGGTAAACATCGAGTCAGTCTCTCGGCTCAGCCGTTGTCCGACGCGCGCGTCGAGCTGAACGTTCGTGGTGAGGTAATAGAAGACGCCGGTATCGATGTAGTTCTGGCCGCGATTATCGCTCGAATTCGTCGAGAAAATCGTATACCACTCGGCAAACCCACCTACTCGTTTTGAGACTTGGAAGAGTAACGACAACGATTGATGCCAGGTCTCGTTGCTGTCCGATCCATGCACACCCACGGGAACGGCGGGGCTAATGCCCGTGATGACCTGTGTGACATCTGTGTTTCGCAGGAAATCGACACCGGTACTGGCCTTTAAATACAGCCATCGTCGGAAACCCCAGCCGAGGACGAGATTTCCAAAGGGTTGCATGACACCGGCCGAGACGCCGCCCGTGCCGGTTGGCAACGTCGATCCGCCGAGGATGGTGACCATCGGACGCCAGTCATCCTGCTGGAAGGCTTCGTACTTGAAGCCGACATAGAGGTCACTGCCGCCAAAGCTGTTGTCTTTCAATCCTGTGGCTTGATCGGTGACGTCGGTCATCACGTAGCCGAACCATTTCATTCGAAGCTCGAATTCGTCGGTCAATCCGACTCGGATCAGCGATTCGGGCAGTGTCCGGTGGCTGGTGTGCAAACCGCTGTCGTTGCTGCGCGAGAACGTGTACCCCGTTTCGATGATCGTGACCCCTTTGCCCGCGGAATAGGTGGCATCCGTAAAGTCGGGCCGGTCGGTGTTGATCAGGTTGTAGAAGTCCCATTCGTCCGTGACCTCTTGTCCGAGCAGGTTGGGACGCATGTTTTCCCAAAGGCTTCCTGGGGCGTGACAATCGAAGGCGCGAATGCGAGGAAATTCGGCGGGATCGGCGATCGTGATGTGGCCGTTTCCCCAATCGGTTGGGCGAGGATAGGCCGGAGGGTTCGCGGGATGATTGCTCACAAGAAAATTGGTGAGATCCGGTTGATGATCTGGCGGGAAGACGGTGTCTGGTTGCGTTGGTGGAGCCGAGACCAGGGTGGCGCGTTGCGGAGTCACAAAATCGTCCGCGGCGGGGATCGCCTCGACGAACACGAGCAACACGGCCATCGCAACGAATACAGGCTGAAAGAAGTGACCCAACAGGGTCTGACCAAGAGTCCAATTGTCGTCCGACGAATCCGAGTCCTCATCATTGCTACCGCGAGACGATCGTCCCAGGCTGCCGCCCCGTCGATTCTGATCACGAATTGCCTGCGCGGGGGCATTGCGAGCGGTTTGCCAGGCCGGTTTCGTGTCAGGATTTCGACTGTGCGGGACATTCGATTCAAAGTTGGCCCGCACGGAATGGCCACAAAGCAGCGACAACGCCAAGAGCCACAGGAGCGATCGTCGTCCGAACGCGACAAGAGGACGCTCGGTGAGCGCCAAGCAGAGCTTAAAGACGTACATCTGATCCGATCTACTGCGAACCGGTGGCACTTCGCGTGATTGCGATGTCACAAGTCGCGATAACGGTTGGCAAACAGGCGCCGATCGCCAGAAGCGGGTGGCGCTCCATTCTGGCGAACGGCTGATGTTTCACGCCGAAAGGTTTACGAAGCGGACGTCATTGAGTTCGAGAGCTTGGTCTTCACAACGGCATGACAGTATCGAGTCAGTGCGGAGCCTGTCCCTATCATTGCGCACAAAGCTCAGTGGAAAGATCGGCAGATTCGTTAAGGTCCATGATGGGGCGTTCAAGCCTCTCGAATTTGTCATGTACCGGTGCGTTGGGATCGCGTCCCACGGTTCGTGACGAGCCTGAAATGAAGAATGCCGCTCGAAGACGATCGTCTTCGAGCGGCATTGAGAACCGCATTCTTCACGCCGCGTCGTGATTAGAACGTGATACAAACGTCGGTGATGAACAGAGCCTGGTTGCTCTTGTTTCCATCGCCGTAGGGTTTGAACCCATTCGGATTGACGGCCAGATCCGTGCCGCCGGTGTACCAGTCAAACCGGAAGTTCGGGCGAATGAAGAAGTTGGGTTTGCCGGTGGGGTACCAGCGAGGTCCAACTGTGGTTTGGAAGAAGTCACCCGTGTATCCACCGGGCAACGTTGCGACTGGCACACCGGCCATGTTGCCGGTGATACCGCTGGGGGCATTGCCTGGCAGGAAGCCAGCGACGCGGTAACCTTCTTCGTCACGCCACCATTCAAAGTTTGCACCCCAGGTCCAATGATCATTGAACTTGCGGAAGAGGTATTGGTTCACACCGTACCAGTTGGCGCGACGACCATTGATGGTCGCATCTCGCTGGGTACCGAAGTCGGTCTGGCCGACATAGGTCCAGTCGTCGTTGATCGGTTTCGTGTAGACGACCGACTGATAGTATCGCTGTGTAAATTGCAGGTTAAAGTTCGGTTCCTGAGTCAAGAAGATCATCTGAGTCAAGTTCGACTTGTCTTGGAACGTATAGCTGTAGCCGCCGACATAGCCCATGTGTGGGTTATGGCCGTCGAAGTTGTCCCAGCCCTGGATCATCCCGCTGCTGACCGTCAACTGATCATTGACGGTATAGGTCGCCAAGGCACCGGTATGAGTGAAAGGCTCACCCCACTGATAGGTGTAGGGCAGAGAGCTGAAGAAGTTCTGGGTCGTGTCGACGGTGAAGTAACCGACGGGCGACAGGAAGTGGCCAACTTTGACCTTCAACTTCTTGTAAGCACCTTCCAGATAGAATTGTGGAAGGGCCAGGCCATACAGGCCGAAGTTGTTGTTGATGTTTGGCGTTTCCAAACCGGTTTCGGTCGTCAAACGAGCGTTGGTACCGTACAGCAGGTCAAAGCGACCCCCGAAGTCCCAATCCTTGTTGGTCGTATCGGTGGCTTTTTCACCGTACAACCAGAGCTGGTTCATTTGATATTCGTTGGAACGGTCCGTCCAGGTCACGGGGCCGTTGTAACGATTGGAAGGGTTGTTGAAGTTCATGGTATAGCTTTGCGCCAGGTTACCACCGAACTTCCAACCCTTGTCCTTCAGATGGTTGTTTCCGCACTCGTCGGTAAACAAATCCATCAGCGTGAACGGATCAGATGAATCTGCTCCGCCCGCAGCCGCGCATCCTCCGGCAGCAGCAGCCCCACAGCCAGGAGCGGCAGGACCGCACACGGGAGCGGGGGTTGCAGGAGCCGCACAGGTATCGCAATTCAAGCCGGCATACAGCCCTTTCAGGCGGTTTGCGGCGTCATCAAAAATATGATCACAGCAGGCGGGCTGAGCTGACGTGCAGCCTGTGGCGGTCGAACACTGTGGTTCGGCCGCCGACAGCACTCCCGCCACCAGCATTCCTGCCGTGCCGACCATCATGGACAGACCCGTCCCGATGTCGACGAATCGAAGCTTCCTTAGACCCAACATCTGTCACTCCTTGTGGTACTTAATCGGAACTGCCCAGCGTCGCCTCGTTCGTTACTCACAGTTAACCGTCGAGTTCCTGCCGACACCCGTCGTTGAGCGTGGCGACAGCAGTCGCATAGATGCGACACCTCGTCGAAACGCATAGAGCCTGTCGCCCCCCTTAAAAAGCGCGTAAGGAGTTCGGGCCTGCCCGTCGCTATCGGATTGATCCCAGTGAGAATTCGAACGATTAATTCAGCTACTGCGCGTTCGGCGTAACGCCATTAAATACGCTGATCGTCAAGGGTTTCCTGGCTTGTGTTGGCCCTCATGACGCTTCGGCGGAATCTGCCGAAGTGTGGTTAGTCAGTCGTTTTTTGTTGCATTTATAATACTGTTAAATGATTCGTGTTGATGATCCGTGGAGCACGTCGAGAATTGCCGCTCGACCTCAGACGGATTTCCGAAGGATCAATTTGTTGACACCAGAAACGAGTGTTCCATGCCGACGAGGACGCGCAATCGACGGCACGAGAGTGGGCACACGCATCGTTGTCGACGGGCGATCGTGCCTTCGAACTGTCTACTGAAGGTGATTGGATTGGGGGCGGCGAGAGCGCGCATGGCATGCGATTCAGGTCGACCAATTGGCGACTCTGTTGATCTTCCGACGGCGGCGATCCAAGATACTTCGCTTCTATCCCAGAAATGCGATTGTCGATGTATACCCGCAGATTGCGCGTTCGCAGTAGAAGGTCAGTGCGTCATGGAATCGTCCGTCCCCGTTGTGATGTCGTCGGGTGGTTTTTCTTTTCGGGCCATCGCGGATTGGGCAAAGTGGCCCTCCGACTGGGTCATGAATGAAGTCACTGCGGTGGCCACGGATTCACAAGATCGCGTGTTCGTATTCAATCGAGGCGATCATCCCGTGGCGGTCTTCGATCCCGATGGCCAGCCGCTATTCTCATGGGGCACCGATCTGTTTGATCGGCCGCACGGCATCTGGATCGGTCCGGGCGATGAGGTTTACTGTACCGACGACTTGGGGCACGCCATCCACAAGTTTACGGCGGAAGGCCGGCACTTGATGACGATGGGCGTGCGTGGCCGACCGTCCGACACCGGCAACAGTTCGATCGACTATCGTACCATTCAGCGCAGCGGGCCGCCGTTCAACTTCCCAACCAATCTGGCCGTTGCACCAGACGGTGACCTTTATGTTGTGGACGGGTACGGGAATGCACGTGTGCATCAGTTCTCGCCTGATGGGACGCTGCGCCGATCCTGGGGTGAACCGGGGTCTGGCCCGGGACAATTCAAAGTGCCGCATGGAATCGCCATCGATCGAAACGGCGTGATCTTTGTTGCTGACCGCGAGAACAGTCGCTTGCAGCGATTCTCGCCGACGGGCGAATACCTGAACGAGTGGGCAGATGTGGCTCGGCCCTGCGAGGTTGCGATCGATGACCTCGGACGCGTCTACGTGGCGGAACTCGGGTACCGGACGGGGATGTGGCCGGGGACATCGGCACCATCGGTTGACTCGACGGGGGGCCGGTTTAGCATCTTCGACACAACGGGAACCCTGTTGGCGCGGTTCGGCGGCGGTCAGCGCCCGTGCGAGCCGGGCGATTTCTTTTCACCACACGACATCTGGCTGGATTCAAAAGGAAATGTGTATCTCTCGGAAGTGATCCGTTCCTGCTGCGGAAACAAGCGTCCCGCCGTAGGCGATTATCACACGTTGCAGAAGCTCGAACGACTTGAAGGAACAGCTCCATGAAAGCGTGGCGATTCTATGGTTTCGGCGATATGCGATTGGATGACATTCCGGAGCCCGTCTGTCTGCCAGGGCATGTGGTGGTTGAGCCCCTTGTGGTTCAGCCGAGCGTGACCGAGGCGCAGTTGGCGTTCGGCATTCCGACCTTGGCCTATGATCGAGTCAAAGAGCGACTCGAAAAAGATGCTCCGATCCAACTATTTGGTCACGAATTCTGTGCCCGCATTTGTGAGATTGGTGCTGGAGTGACCGGTTACAAGATCGGCGACCGTGTCGCGGCACGGGCAAAGCTTCCCTGTGGCAATTGTTCGTTATGCAATTCCGATCGCAGCACGCTCTGTCGACGCGGACCCGTCATCGGGTTTGACCAGCCGGGTTGTTTTAGTGAACGGGCACTATTGCCCGAGATATCGCTGGTCAAAGTCGACGACCGCATTTCCAACAGCGTTGCCGCCTGCCTGCAGTCGCTCAGTGACAGCGTGGCGGCGGTCGAGACGGCTCAGATTCAGATTGCCGATTCGGTCGTCATTTTCGGTCAAGGCAGCATGGGGCTGGAATGCCTGCAGATTGCGCGGATCAGCGGTGCCGGGCAAGTGATCACCGTGGACGTGCGTGACGAGGCCTGTGCCGTGTCGCGCGAGTTGGGAGCCGATCATGCACTCAACGCCAAGACCTGCGACGTCGTGGCCACGATTCGAGAACTGACTGGCGGGATCGGGGCGGACGTGGTGTTTGAATGCGCGGGGGGAAGTCCGAAACAGGGACTCGCCGGACATCAGACGCTGCTGAATGCACTCAACTCGGTCCGTTCAGGCGGCAAGATTATCGGGGTGTCGTGGTTCGGTGGACCGGTCGAACTTCCGATCGATCTGTTTCGCGAACGCAGCCTGCGGTACCTGTTCCCGGATATCAGCACGCGGGAACATCTGCAGTATACGGTTCAGGCGGTCGCGTCGGGCCGTGTTCGATTAGAACCGACGATTCGGCATGTGCTGCACGGGATTGAATCGGTTCCTAAGGCGTTTGAGATCACGGCGCATAAAGGGAAGTTTCAGGCGATCAATCCGGCCCAGGTGGTATTTGAGGCGTGAGGCGTTCCGTATCTTCTCCCTTGGTGGAAAATCCTCGTTGCCAAGCTCCCGCTTGAGGGTGTCCGGGAATTCTCCCTCGTTGCCAAGCTCCGCTTGGCAACGAGGGAGGCGGACGAGGGGTCGCTCCCGCTTGCTAACGAAGTAAAAATGCTCGCGCATTGGGATGCTTCCCATGACTCGCTCGCGCTATCAGATCGTTGAAACCGAGTATTCGTACTTCATGACCTGCACAATCGTCAGCTGGCTGCCGGTGTTCACGCGGGTTGAGGCCGTTGACATCGTCTATGAGTCGTGGCGGTACGCCCAGCGTGAACGAGGGCTGAAATTGTTCGGCTACGTGATCCTCGAGAACCATCTCCACCTGATCGCGTCGGCGCCCGATCTGTCGAATGTGATGCAGCGTTTCAAGTCCTTTACCGCCCGCCAGATTCTCGCTCTGCTGAAATCCAAGGGCGAGCGAACGTTGTTGTCGCAGCTTGAAACATCCAAATTGCAACACAAGACCGAGAGCCAGTATCAAGTGTGGGAGGAAGGGAGTCATCCTCAGCAGATCAGGCCGGACGAGATGATGTGGCAGAAGCTGGAATATATTCACAATAATCCTGACCGTCGCGGATATGTGGATGATCCCACACAGTGGCGGTATACGAGTGCTCGAAATTATGCGAAGCAACCGGGGCTGATTGATGTGATCACGGATTGGAAGTGAAGGCGTAGGAGCGTTACCAAGCGGAGCTTGGTAACGAGGGAGAATTCCCGGCCGCGTCTCCCTCGTTCTCGTTCCCTCGTTACCAAGCTCCGCTTGGTAACGCCTCATGTGATCCCGGTTTCTGCGGAGTGCAGCACTTCAGGAAGCGTTACCAAGCGGGAGCTTGGTAACGAGGGGAAGACGAGGCTGATTGCTTCTTCTCTGTCAGAAATCGTCTGCTGGTCGCGCCAGAGTTACTTTAGGCAATTCCGGTGGTCTATACTGCATCATCCACGCGTCGACCGGGTGGTCGGGCTGAGACGGATTCGCAGAGCAACAGGAATGCAGATGCAGCAGACAGACGTGGCGATTATTGGCGGTGGAATCATCGGGCTCGCAACCGCCTATCGGTTGCTCGAGCGGTTTCCGGGCCGCAAGGTAACGATCCTCGAAAAGGAACGCGAAGTCGCGCAGCATCAGACCGGGCATAATTCCGGTGTGCTGCATTCGGGCATCTACTACCGGCCCGGGTCTCTGCGTGCGATCAACTGCCGTGAAGGCAAGTTGGCGATGGAAGCGTTTTGCCAGAAGGAAAACATTCCGTTCAACCGCTGTGGCAAAGTCATCGTCGCCGTGACATCCGACGAGATCCCGCAGCTCGAACGAATCTTCGAACGTGGTCTGGCGAACGACATTCGCTGTGAGCGAATCGGGCCCGAACGACTGAAAGAGATCGAACCCCATGTGGTAGGTGTCCAGGCGATTCATGTCCCGGATGCCGGAATTGTCGACTACCGTCAGGTCACGGAACGTTTGGCGGAACGCTTTAAGGAAGCCGGGGGAGAGCTCAAGACCAGCGCGAAGGTGACAGGCATGTTCCGTCACGATCAGCGCATGGTTGTCCAGAATACCGCGGGGGAGCTGGAAGCCCGGCTGGTCGTAAACTGTGGGGGCCTGCATAGCGACCGTCTCGCCTGGCTCTCGGGGACACGTCCCGAGGCTCAGATTATTCCGTTTCGTGGTGAATACTTTGAGCTGAAGCCTTCGGCCCATCATTTGTGTCGCGCGTTGATCTATCCAGTGCCCGATCCCGACTTTCCGTTTCTCGGTGTGCATTTCACGCGAATGATCCATGGTGGCGTCGAATGCGGTCCGAATGCCGTCTTCGCCTTCGCCCGTGAAGGCTATTACAAAACCAGTTTCAACCTGTTCGATACGTTGGAATCGGTGACGTATCCCGGCTTTCTGCGAATGGCCTGGCGCCACTGGCACGCGGGACTGAACGAATTGTATCGCTCGTTCAACAAGGCGGCGTTTGTGGCCGCGCTGCAGCGGCTGGTTCCGGAAGTCCGTGATGAACATCTTGTTCCTGCGCCGGCCGGAGTGCGAGCCCAGGCGCTAACACGCGACGGGAATCTGGTCGATGACTTTCTGATTCTCGAGAATGACCTGGTGGTGAATGTGTGCAACGCGCCGTCACCTGCCGCGACCGCCTCTTTGAATATCGGCAAGCTGATCGTCGACAAGCTGGCCCCGCGATTCGAGTAACAGGTTCGATTCGCGCGTCATGCCTTCGTTCTTCACGTCTCGGCGAATTGATCGGCAGAGGAAGAACGCATGATTGATTGCCGCGCATCTTTCTCAAGATGTCGCGATGCATGTTCACGATTATTTCATCGTCCGTGCACCGGATCTCCACATTTCAACGGTACTGTTCCGCCACGTTGCCCCTGGAGTTGGTGACAGCGCGGTTGCTCCGCGAGAAGTGTTTCATGGGGCATTGAGGAGAGTGTCATGCCGGTCACTGCAATGTGCTTTGATCGCTGGTTCGCCGTCATCATGATCCTGCTGGGGTGTGGTCTGTCTGCGGGCTGCACACAACAGACGGCGAAGCAGGTACCCGTCTATCTGGCCCGGGGGCTGGTTTATCTGGATGGCGAGCCTCTGGCGGGGGCCACGTTGATGTTTCATTCAGAAGCCGCAATCAATGGTCCCGATGGCAAACCGATTCCCGTTCCGGGTGCCCTGACGAAAGACGATGGTTCGTTTGTCGCGTCCACATATCTGCCCGGTGACGGTCTGCCCGTGGGAGACTTCCTTGTGACGGTCAGTTGTGAGAATCGTCAGGCCAAGCCGGTTCGCGACGAGTATCCCGAACTGTTGCCGCCGCAGTACCAGAACCCTGCGAAGTCGGGTCTGGTGGTTTCGATCTCCAAAGGGCGAAACGAACTGGATGTCATTGAATTGAAGTCACTGAAGAACTCGGGCGCCGTCCGGGTTGGTGCTCGGTAAGCCGTTTTCTGTTCACCAAAAAGGAATGGTCGTATGACCCGTAGCACGAGACATCGTCGTGGTTTTACTCTGATCGAGTTGCTCGTTGTGATCGCGATCATTGCGGTCCTGATTGCCCTACTGTTGCCCGCCGTGCAGCAGGCTCGCGAAGCGGCGCGCCGCACGCAGTGCAAGAATAACCTGAAGCAGATCGGACTGGCGATCGCGAACTACGAAAGCACCTATACGGTGTTTCCTTTGGCCCGAATTCAGGATGCTGCAGGCAACGACTGGCACAGTTGGACGACGATGGTTCTGCCTTACATCGATCAGGCCAACATGTTCAACGGCTACAACAATAATCTCTATTGGAACGATCCGGTGAACGCGGCGATTGTGGGGACGAAGTTGCCGTTCTATGTCTGCCCGTCGACTCCTGAAGAGAATCGCACCGATTTGAATTCGACGAATACTCCTAAACCCGCCGCAGGCGATTACACCGCAACAGGATCGCTCAGCAACAAATACTACGCGGCGCTGGGTTACTCGGGCACCGTCGGGAATGCGAACTACAACCCGTTTGCGGACAAGAATCAGGTTCTGATTCGTCAGGGTGTGCTCGCCAAGGCGAAGGACGATCCCTCGAACGCACAAGTGACCTATGCCAAGATCGTGGACGGTTCGTCGAACACGGTGACGGTGATCGAATCGGCCGGAAATCCCTCGGCGTACGGGCCGAGCAAAAGCAAGTTTGCGACGGGATCAGGACAGTTGACGGCGTCCAATAACGGTGCCGATTTCCCGGTGGTTGGCAGTAGTTATGCGTATGCGGGTGGCACCGGCTGGGCTGATCCCGGCCGCGTATCGGGCGTGCAAGGCTGTAGTGCCGATGGCACAAAGCGCGCGGGAACACCGTTGCGGCCGATCAATGGGTGCAACGACAGCGAAGGATACAGCTTTCATGTGGGCGGAATTCACGCCGTACTGGCGAGCGGAGCTGTGATCTTCGTGTCGGAAAATATCGATGCCAAAAGTTGGGCAGCACTCATTACCCGAGCGGGTGGCGAAGTCGTTGGCGAGTTCTGATCTGGATTCAAATCAAAGCGGAAGCACCTCTGTTCGTCGGCCCCGCCGGGGATCATCTCAACCCCGGCGGGCTCCGATTCAAACGGCCGATCATTTTTCGATCGGATAGCCGGCCTCTTTCCAACCACGGAAACCACCGTCGACGCTGATGACGTTGGAGTAACCCATTTTTTGGAGGTTGTCAGCCGCCAGAGCCGAGCGGAATCCGCCGCCGCAGTAGAGGACGATTTCGCGGTCGATATCAGGAACGAGCGATTCGATATCGCGTTCGATGATCCCCTTGCCCAGCGACTTGGCACCCGGCAGATGACCAGCGGCGAATTCACTTTCTTCGCGAACGTCGTACAGCAGGAATGACTCACCCGCTGCAATGCGCCGCTGGACGTCTTGAACGGAACACTCGCGAATATTGACGCGCACAGCGTCCACCAGTTGCAAGAAACGTGGCGCGTGATTGGCCATTGGAAGCTCTTTCAAGTCGAGTCGATCTTTGAGGTGAGTCTACGCAAAACGTGCCAGCATCTTACCTCGCCATGTGACATTCGGTCACCAGCCGTCGACATTTTCGAGGCCCGGGTCGATTGATTTGAGTGCTCCGTTGCGAGTGGCGATCGCCTTGAAGACGTGAGGAGTGATCTGTTTCGAGATCGATTTGGTCGAACCGTCAACCAATGAGAAGTTGCAGAGCGTACCGTGGTAACTGCCAAAGCTGAAAAAGCGGAGCGTCGCGATGGTTGTGCCCGAGGTTTGATCGGGGTTGGAATCGGGTGATGTGTCCCAACCGCTTCCGACGGCGAATGGCCAATATGTGTCCCACAAATCGGGATGGTCACGATCGTCCCACACCCGGACGCAGCAGCTAAACGCATCGGCCCAAAATCCGAACAGTGAGTCCCCAATAAAGATCGTATTCGACGACCCGTCGGTCACATCGACCATCTTGACTGCACTGTAACGATAAAGCATTCCGTTGGGTGAGGTGGGAGCATTTGCGGGACCGCTTCCATTTGCGTCATACGCACCCATTGATCCGCGATACGTCGTGTACCCCCAGTTCCATGGCCTTGCGGTAGGAAGGTTTGCCATGCTGGGACAAACATAACTTGCGATGTTCGATTGAACGATGCTTTGATTTGAAAAGCCGTTCCCTTCGCTCATTTTTTTCTTGGTGTAGTCAATCACGATGGTACCGGCATCCATTTGCGGCAGGATCAATGCATGCCATCCCCAATCCTGCGGCAGGACCCAGTCTGGAAATGTCGTCGTCCCGTGAATGCCGCGAATCACCGTATTGAAGGAGGGTGGATCCGTGAAGGGGACGGTCGTCCAGCCAAAGCGAAACTGATCGACCCAGCCCGTGGGGAATACGCGAAACGCACTTTCATAGTTATGCATCGCCAGCGTGATCTGTTTCAGGTTGTTGATGCACTGGGTGCGCCGTGCGGCTTCGCGGGCCATCTGCACGGCTGGCAGCAAAAGCGCAGCCAGCATGGCGATGATTGCGATGACGACCAGCAATTCAATCAAGGTAAACGCATGGCGTGTTGTACCCGCTGCATCGCGATCCATGAGAGGGGCCTCTTCGTTTCGAATAAGAGAAGAACCGACCGAGCCGGTGTTCCGGCGCAAGAGGTGAGACGAAATGACAGAGATGTCATTGGAAGCGTATCGCGCTGAGCGACGGCCGACAAATCTGTCCGTCTGATGTGACTCGGCGAGCACAAATTTCCCGTGTGGGTTTTTCGTTCCTCGAGCCGAACATGACCGACCGGAATCGATCGGGACCGCGCGATCATGTTGCGACAGGGTGATCGCGCAGTGTGAATGCAAGCCGCTTCGCGGCCGATTGAAATCAAAGAGCTGACACCTCGAACTTCACGAGGTCAGGGTGATTTGAAGCTCGGCGAGGTCAGTCCCCGTTGTTTCAACCGGCTGTCAGCGCAGGATGAGATAGCAAATGATTCCGACCAGGATTGTGAGCGAGGCGAATGACACGAAGTTCTCTTGAAGCGATCGCAGCGGCGATTGTTCGTTTGAGTGAGATTCTGACGGCCGCGTGGTGGGTGTGATCTGACCCCAGATCACACCTGACTTCGAATTCAAATTGGTCGACATGATCGATTCCTGCAAGTTTTGGCCGTCCCAATTGACGGCTTCAACTACAGATACGGAGGTGTCCGACCGCTCTTACAGAAATTGCTCAAAATATCGAGACTTTAGGGGTTCAAAACTCGCATTGAATCCGATTCGGTGGTGCGGTGGATTCGATTGTTTGTCGTAATGCGTTTCCGCTTAATTGTTTGGGGAGATTGTTGGTGCGTCATGGGTGGCTGAGGTGTGGTGAGGAAACACGATGCCGGTGACGCTCTTGAAATGTTGTTTCAACTGGCGATTGATTTCTTTCAACGATTCTTCAACCGCCAGAATGTCATCGGGGATGTCGGTTGCGAGCGGTCCTTCGATCTTGACTTCTGAACGCTGCACGGTGAGCCAATTATGGGGGGGCAGGTTCGTTGAGGTCGGTTTTTCGGGGAAGCAGGCCCGCAGTTCTTGTTCGCTGAAATCGTCACCGCAACAGAAGAACAGCATCTCGGTTCCTTCGGGTGGCTCGAGTGTGAGCGAGCGATGTGGGGCGGGGACGACCAGGCGGTCCACGTTTTCGGCGACATCGCGTACAGGCCGGATGATCTTGAGTTGGCCAGCGGGGTTGAACCACAGCATCACGGCTTCTTCGCCTTGGGAAATGTGACAATACACGAAAATGCGATCGCCGGTTCGCAAAGGCAGCGCGTTGGAAAGCATGCGAACGCCATCGCGGTGAAGCACATTGATGACGGGGCGAGAATGGACGAAGTTCACACTTTCGAGTGAATCCGACTTCCGATCGTTTGTCAGCCACCAGGCGGTCGCGATCGCACTGGCGAGTAGCAGGGTTGCCGCCGTCACGACCACCCAGACGCGACCGCGAGCCCGAAAACGCTCGATCTCTGCCGCGACGGCATCCGGTGCGGGGCGCGCCGCGGGGTCTGCGGCGAGGCACTTTCGACAGATGTCCCTCAGCCGGCGCGGCACATTCGCCGTGCGGAGTGGAGTGAAATCGACTTCACCTCGACGTGCATGTGCCAGTGATTCGTTGACGGTTGTGCCGGCAAACGGGGCGCGGCCGGTTAACATCCAGAACAGTGTGGCACCCAGACCGAAAACGTCGCTGGCGGGAACAGCGCGGCCCAAACGACCATTAGCGAGCGCCATTTCTGGGGGAAGGTACTCAGGTGTGCCACCGGTCAGTCTGGCATTTTCGCCCCAGGCGTCTTCCATTCGAGACAATCCGAAATCGATCAGTCTGGCTCGGCCATGCGCGTCGATCAGAATGTTCTTTGGTGTGACATCACCATGCACGACTCCTCGACGGTGGGCATAGGCCAGGACGCGAGCCATCTCGGCTGTGATCCGTGCGGCATCACGGAACGCGGGGCGTTCCGTCGAAAAGAGTTGCTCCAGATTCCGGCCGGGAACATGTTCGAGGACCAGATAAGGGCGTTTCTGAAAAATGCCCACGTCGAACACGCGGATCAGCCCCGGGTGGTCGAGTTCCGCCAGCAGCCGGCCTTCGGCGGAAACGGCGTCCCCGTTTTCGGCAGGACCATCGGCATGTTGCCGGGACAGCTTCAAGACCAACTGGCGCTCCAGGTTGGGGTCGATCACCCGATACACGTCTGCCTGGCCTCCAGAACCGAGATTTCCAATCACGACGTAGCGGCCAATTTTGGTCGAATTCGGAAGGGGCTCAACGGAAGGGCCTGCGGCGGGCCGCAATTTGGAAGTCGATCCCATCGAGACTGCGAGCGATTGGAGTTCGGTCATTTCGCGGCGCAGTTGATCGACGCGTGCGAGGCAGATTGGGCACTGGTCGACATGGGCGCGCAACCCGTCGTCGGCCGGTTCGCCCGCGGCGAGCGGCAGGAGTTCGTCGTCGGTAGGGCAATCGGTCTTCATGAGGGGGCGAGCGATTCCTCGAAGGTGGCGAGTTCGTCCCGCAGTCGTGCTAGGACGCGCGAGGCATTGACGTAGACGACATTCGTGGAAACTCCCAGTTCGGCAGCGACTTCGCTGGCGGGGCGTCCCTTCAAGATTTTGCCTTCAAAGCAGGCCCATGTTGCGGGTTGAGTGGTCTGGCGGACCTGTTCGATGCCCACTTCCAGGATGCGGCGGCGGTACATCTCGTCCCATTCGCGGGATGCCCCGTCGGCGTCCGTGGGTTCGTGTTGATCGGCCCATCCCTGCTCGGCGCGATTGCGGACGACCTGCCGGCGCGACCAGTCGGTCAGGGCGTTCTGCGTCACGCGCCACAGCCAGGTCCGAAATCGTCCGCGGCCGGAATCGAATTCGAAGCGGCTCATCGCGGGGACCAGTCTGGTGAACAGATCTTGAACCAGATCGGCCGCATCATGCTCAAGGACCCCTTGTTTTCGGAAGTACGCCATCAGCAGCGGATGATAGATGGTGAAAAA
The DNA here is from genome assembly GCF_000255655.1 of Schlesneria paludicola DSM 18645. Classification (NCBI taxonomy): domain Bacteria; kingdom Pseudomonadati; phylum Planctomycetota; class Planctomycetia; order Planctomycetales; family Planctomycetaceae; genus Schlesneria; species Schlesneria paludicola. Next base: position 249,776 of record NZ_JH636436.1, read on the forward strand.
CTCGGTCCAGGCAACTTCGTCGGATTTGTTGCGGACGCGCTGGATCAAGGAGACTCGGGTTTCAACCATATCACCGAAGTATACCGGGTGAGACAAATCACGGGAAAGGTGTCGTGCGCGAGGATTTAGGACGCCCGCCAGTTTGCGAATCTGTCAGGTTGTCCGTCGCGTGACCAGATCTGTTTGAACAGCCGCTTTACTCTCATTGTCCAGCAAGGCTATTCTGGTTGAACGGCTTTGATCGCCTGCTCGTGACGTCCCGCCTGAATCTGGAACCGATTTGATGAAATCGATCGCACGTCTTCTGCTCGGTCTGACAGTCTGTTGCCTTAGCGCGATCTCGGTCGGTTTTGCAGAAGACGCGGCTCCGCCGGCCAAGCCGGTCAGCTTCTATCGTCAGGTGCGCCCGATCCTGCAACGACATTGCTCGGGCTGCCATCAACCGGCCAAACTGGGCGGGAACCTGCAACTGATCTCGTATGAGCTCTTTCAGAAGGGAGGGGATGGCGGACCGTCATTCATTTCCGGCAAGCCGGATGAAAGTCTGATCGTCAAGCAGATTTCGGGTGAGAAGCCCGAGATGCCGCTGAACAGCGACCCCCTTTCGGAAAAGCAGGTCGCAACGATTCGCACCTGGATTGCTCAGGGGGCAACCGACGACACCCCCGCGACGGCCAAAGATGACATCTCGGCCGAGAAGCCACCCGTCTATACGTCGGCGCCGGTGATCACAGCACTGAGCTATTCGCCTGACAGCCAATTGCTGGCGATTTCGGGATATCACGAAGTTCTACTGCATCACGCGGATGGCAGCGGATTGGCGGCCCGCCTTGTCGGACGTTCGCCCACGATCACGTCGATTCGATTCTCGCCCGATGGAACCAAGCTGGCTGTTGCCGGTGGCGCACCGTCCCTGTTTGGCGAGATTCAAATCTGGGATGTGGCCAAGAAGGAATTGATTCGTTCGGACACGATCGGTTTCGACACGCTGTACGGCTTGTGTTTCAACGACGAGGGAACGTTGCTGGCCTATGGAACCTTCGACAACCGTGTCCGCGCGATCCAGGTCGCCGATGGCAAGCAGGTTATGTCGATGGACGCTCATACCGATCTTGTCTTTGGGACGACGTTCTCGTTGAAGAATGACCACGTCATCAGTGTCAGCCGTGATATGTCGATGAAGCTGACGGAACTGAAGACATCACAGTTTATCGATAACATCACCAGTATCACGCCTGGAGCATTGAAGGGCGGAATCATGGCTGTGCAGCGTCATCCGAAGGAAGAGCAGGTCTTGATTGGCGGTGCCGATGGCGAACCCAAGCTGTACAAAATCTTCCGGACCCAGGCCCGTCAGATCGGCGATGACTTCAATCGTCTACGAAGTTACACCAAGTTGCCCGGCCGCGTTTGCAGTCTGCAGTTCAATGTCGACGGCACAAAGTTCGTTGTGGGCAGCAGCAACGCAACATCCGGTGCCGCCAGAATCTACAAGACGGATACGGAGCAGCCGCAGGCCGAATTGAAGGGACAGACGGCCGGCGTATTTGCCGTGGCGTTCCGGCCCGATGGACAGCAGGTCGTCACGGGAGGACTGGATGGAGTCGTGCGGATGTACAACGCCGAGACGGGCGAACTGGTCAAAGAGTTCTCGCCCGTGACCCTCTCACCGGCTGTCGCCGCCGCTCAGTAGTCCTTGCACTGTCATGATTGCTCAGTAGTCGCCTTCGTTCAGGACGGCGATTTCGGGCAGGTGTCGATAGTCGTCGTTGTAGTCCAGGCCGTATCCCACGACGAACACATCGGGGATCTGGAACCCGTGATAGTCGGGTGTGATCTCGACTTCGCTACGGCCCTGTTTCCATAGCAGGACCGCCGTTCGGATGCTTGCAGGGTTCTTCGATCGCAGTTCGTTCAGAAGTCGGACCAATGTTCGACCCGTGTCGAAGATATCATCGACCAGCAGCACATCACGGCCTTCGATCTGCGGCATCAAGTTGGTGTCGATGGTCAAATCGCCCGCGACGGTGGTTTCTCCGCGATAGCTCGAGGCACGCAGGAATCCGATCTGGTGTGGCGTATCGATCGCGCGGATCAAGTCGGCGACGAGCACGATACTGCCGTTCAAAACGCCCAGCACCGTCAGTGGTCGGCCACGAAAGACCTCGGAAATGGTTCGCCCCAGTTCGGCCACTCGTTCGGCAATGACAGATTCAGACAACAGCGTGTCCATCAGACCAAAAATCCTTCACGGGAAGTGATGACTCAACGTGCGAGTCGCAAGTCGTTACTCTACGCGTCGCGATGTTGGGCAGTCGAGTCTCGGAGCGGGCTGGCTAGGGAAATCAGGGGAACAGGCACTTTGGCGCCTTTCGATGCGATCGGCGTGTCGTGGCACGGTGGCCAGTGGCTCGCGGAATTCCACAGGCCGTTCGAATCCGATTTGAGGTCCTCACGCACGGTGACCGTTTTTTACGCCATGCCGCTCGGCGGGATAAAATCATGACTTGGTCCACGATCACGATGGCGGGGAAGCCTGCCGATCTCTTTCTGCCTGACTCACCGACGAAACCGGCGGGTGTCGTGCTGTTTCTGCATGGCTATGACAATGCCACGTTGAAGGCCAACGCGTTGTACACCGCGGCGCTGAACCAGCACCACCTGATCGCTTTGTGCCCGCATGGACCGCATTGCTGGTGGACGGACGCGATCTATCCGGCATTTGACGAGGAAGTCAGCCCGCTCGAATTTCTGGCACAGCATGTTCCGGATTATTGTCGCGAGGCCTGGTCGATCGAGCCGCCGCACATCGCGGTTTGCGGCGTCGAGATGGGCGGGCAGGGGGCATTGCAGTTGGCCTATCGCCACGCGCGGCAGTTTCCGGTGGTCGTCGCGATATCCCCGAAAGTCGATTTCGAAACGTGGTGGGGGCATGGCACGTCGCTCGACGAAATCTTTTCGGACCGCGAAGCGGCTCGGCAGCGAACGGCGACGCTACACATCCATCCGCTCAACTATCCCAAGCATCAGTTGCTCTTGTGTGATCCCGCCGACGTTTATTGCATGGACGGAGTGGTGACGCTGGTCAGCAAATTGTCCTCAACGGGAATGCCGTTTGAATACGATCTGGAATCGACCCACGGTGGGTTCGGTTGGAACTACGCCAATCAGATGGCGTCGCGTGCGGTCGAATTCATGGCGACGAAGTTGAAGACGCTTTGACCCCGCGGCTGGTTAGCAACTCGTGACTTCAACGGGCTGTCAGGGTGCCCGATACGCCGGAAAGAAGGCCTCGGGAGTGCTGGCGGTCTTGCCTGTTTTCGCTTCCCATTGCTGGCACAATTGAGTGTAGAGTTCTTGATCGGCGATCATTCGCCAGGTGTAGAACGGGGCTCGAACGTGTGAGAAACCGGCTTTGAACTGAAAGAGCGAGTCTTCCGAGCCACCGTAGCCACCACCCAGATGCATCACCGTGTTGCCGCGTTCTTTCGCCCAGGTGCGGACAGAATCGAGCATCGCCTTGTTGGGGTACTGACGATGAAATTCTTCCGTCGTTCCGCTCAGGTGATACTGGACGATTCCGCAGACTTCGGAAAACAACGCGGCGCAGGCAACTTTGCCCTCGATGTAGCACACATAAAGCTGCAGGACGTCGCCGACCGCCTGTTTCAGTTCGTCGAAATAGGCGCGCGGAAAGTAGTAGTGTTCGCCGGCGCCGACCCGTTTCATGGTTTCCGTGTACGCGCGGTAGAACTCTTCCATCTCTTTCCAATCCGGCTGCATTTCGCCGGTAAGTCCTTTCTTGCGCGACCGATTGATTTCGCTTCGATGACCCGCTCGTGTCTGGTGCCAGAGTTCTTCCGTAGGCAGCGTCAGGTCCATGCAGATGGTCTGACCGTGATGCACGAGATACCCCGCCTTTTGTAGCGGCGCATGCGGAAAAGGAATCGTCGGATGCGAGCGCGCGAACACCGTGACGATGCCTCGTTCGCGCAGTCCCAGACGCATGGCCTCGAGTGCCTGGTCGAGAAACGGTTCGACGGGCGAGTCATCCTGATTGATCACCAGGGGCGAGGCGTATCCATACGGTGTGACTGCGTCGAACAAGGGACGCGAGGATTCGATTGAATCGGGCAGGGGGCGGATGATCAGCGTCAGTAGGAAGCGGTGTCCCGCGTCATCTTCCGCATGAAATGCCAGCGGTTGTCCGTCGGCGCTCGGGGCACTCAACCGATCACGGGCACTGAGCGCGACATAGTTCGGCAAATGATAAAAGTCATGTGGTGAGTCGGTCAAAAACCGACTCCACAATTCCGATTCAGGTCCAATGAAGTCACATCGCATCCAGCAGACCTCGAATTCACAGCGCGATGACTGAGGAACATCTGGTGAGACCGCGAATCAAGGATTCGCGATGTCTCGATTCGCGGGGGTGTGCAGGTCGAACTAATCCACTTCCGCTCTCGCCCGCGAGCTGTTGAGTGCCTGAGGCTTGGGCGGGGTGGTTTTGGTCCGGCCATCAAGCACTGAAAAGTTCGATCTGTGGAAGGAGATTGCCAGGATTCTTGACGTGACGGGTTTGGAAGTGCACCTGGACCGTGCCCGATGCATTTCAAACCGTCACGCGTCGAATGACGTCCGTTGATTGTTGATCGCTCACGTTAGTTTGCGATCTTGAATCCACTCCGTGTGGAACATCTGGCCACGCGGCTTGTCAGTTCGTTCGTAGGTATGAGCCCCGAAGTAGTCGCGTTGGGCTTGCAGCAGGTTGGCGGGCAACCGCCCCTGGCGGTATCCATCGTAGTAGCTGAGTGCGGCGCTGAAGACCGGAACAGGCAGCCCAAGCTGGACCGAGGTCGAAAGCACTCGTCGCCAACTTGGTTGTGCCTTTTGCACAGCCGAGCTAAAGAACTCGTCGAGCAGCAGGTTTTCCAGACCGGGCGTCTTGTCGAAGGCGGCCTTGATGTCACCCAGGAACCGCGAACGGATGATGCAACCACCACGCCACAGCAGGGCGATGTTGCCGTTGTTCAGTTTCCAGCCAAATTCTTTCGCTGCCGCGTCGAGCTGTACATAGCCTTGGGCATAGCTACACAGCTTTGATGCGTACAGAGCCTGACGTACGTCTTCGATGAATTGCTTCTTGTCGCCGGTGAACTTAGCGTCTTCGGGGCCTTTCAGGATCTTGCTGGCGCGAACGCGGGCGTCTTTCTGAGCCGACAGACAGCGGGCATAGACCGCTTCGGTGATCAGCGTCGTGGGGACACCCAGATCCAGCGCGTGCTGACTCATCCACTTCCCGGTGCCCTTTTGCTGAGCGGTATCCAGGATCTTGTCGACGAGGTATTCACCCGATTCTTTGTCCTTGACGGTGAAGATGTCGCGGGTGATCTCGATCAGATAGCTTTCGAGTTCGCCTTCATTCCAGCTCTTGAAGACCTGGTACAATTCTTCGTTGGAGAGTCCCAGTGCGTTTTTCAGGATGAAGTAGGCTTCGCAGATCAACTGCATATCGCCATATTCGATCCCGTTGTGGACCATCTTGACGTAGTGTCCGGCTCCCGCGTCGCCGACCCAGTCGCAGCAGGGGATGTCGTTGTTGGGGCCGACCTTCGCGGAGATTTTCTGGAAGATCTCTTTCACGAACGGCCAGGCGTCGTGGTGTCCACCCGGCATAATGCTGGGGCCTTTGAGCGCCCCTTCTTCTCCACCGGAAACACCGGTTCCGATGAACCGCAGTCCCGCGGAACGCAGTTCGGTGTCACGCCGATTCGTGTCGCGGAAGTCCGAGTTCCCGCCGTCGATGATGATATCGCCGGGCGACAACAGGGGCCTCAGTTGATCGATCACACCGTCAACGGGGGCACCGGCCTTCACCATGATCATGATTCGTCGCGGAGCTTTCAGGCTGCTGACGAACGATTCGAGCGTGTGATAACCCTTGATGCGGTCAACGGTTCCCGCGTGAACCTTATCGGCCGGTTCGTCTTTCAGGCCGCCAACGAATTCATCCGTGGTGGAGGTCGTGCGGTTATACACCGCGACCGAGAATCCGTTGTTGGCCATGTTCAGGACCAGGTTTTGACCCATGACGGCCAAGCCGACAAGACCGATATCATGCTGTGACATGCTGCAAGAATCCAAATCCACAAGGTGAGGTATGCCGCTATTGCCTGACGAACGGAACAGCCGGACATTTGTCTCAAATTGAATTCCAGATTGTAAACCGCTCAGGGCAAACGGAGCAAATCACAGCCCATTCGACATCGGCGGCGTCTGATGCAATCTGGCAATCGTCCTGCGGAAATCCGACAATTCGGGGATGACCGAGGGTGAACCAATGGCCAAGCCGGGAACTCGCTGTTTCAACGTGACGGCGTCAATCGCGAAAAACGGACTGTGTTTCAAACGGATGGCAGGGTTCAGCGGGCCGCGAGAGCCAGGCAGGTGTTTCCGGAGACGACGATTCCATGTTGACGATCCGACGGGCGGACAGGGCGGATATTCCCAACATCGTGCGTCTGACGACGTCCCTGGCAGAGCGTTTCATCACCAGAGACTGCACCCAGGAAGGAGCGCTGAATCTGGTTGACTCAATGAACGAATCCCAGACACATGAACGATTCGCAGGGGCCTATCGTTACTTCGTGGCGTGCGACGATGGCGAAATCGTGGGAGTGGTGGCGACTCAGGAGGATCGTCATCTTTACCATCTCTTCGTGGCGGAGCGTTATCACCGTCGTGGAATTGGACGAGACCTCTGGCAGATCGCGCGGCAGGCCTGCATCACCAATGGCAATCGGGGCCATTTCACCGTGAACTCGTCCCGTGGTTCACGCGGGGTCTACGAATCCTTTGGGTTTGTGGCGCAGCCGGAAGTGGTCGTGAACGGAGTGCCGTTCGTACCGATGAGTTTGACGCTCGACTAGTCGAAAACGCGTCCGCGTTCTTCAGTCGGCTGGCCCAAATGCGTCACTGACCAGTTTCGGCAGAATGGTTTCAGAATTGCCCTGCAGCCAACATTCCCCGCGAACGTGTGGATCGATGGTGATCGTCGTCGCGCCTGCCTTGGAGGCACGGTCGGGCAGCATGGCTGCGGGATAGACTGCGGCGGATGTACCCACTGTCAGGAGCAGATCGCATTGATCGGCGGCCTGGCAGGCTTCGGTCCAGGCTGGTTCCGCCAAGGCATCGCCGAAAAGGATCAGATTGGGGCGATGTCGGCCCCGCCAGTCGAAGGGAAAACATTGCCGCAGTTCCCACAGAAATGACACCAGGGAAATCTTCTTGTGTGTATATTTTTCCAGCGTTTCACTGATGCGGATCAGTTCATCGCGTTGAAACCGTTTGATGACCTGTTGCGTGGATGTGTCGATCACCTCGAGCAGTGAGCCGTGGATTTCGTGGACATGGGTCGAACCGGCGGCTTGATGAAGTCCGTCAACATTCTGGGTGACAACGGTCGTGGTTGTGTGTCGTTCGATTCGAGACACGGCCCGATGTGCTGCGTTGGCGTGTGCTTTCGCGATGGGGGCGACCACATTCAACACAAACTCGGCAACCTGATGCGGTCGAGTGAGCGCCGTCTTGAGCAGTCCGTCCCAGGTCGCAAATTGTTCAGGAGGAAATCGATTCCAGAAGCCATCGGTATCGCGAAACGTAGGAATTCCACTGCTCGCCGAAATACCCGCTCCAGTAAAGACGACGATTCGTTCGGCTTTACGCAGCGCCAAAACAGCCGTGATCCAATTGTCGGTGTCCATGGGGCGGTGCCTCGGTTTCACGTCAAAACGACCTACCCGAAATCCTGCCCGAATCAGGGTGCGAATGACAGGCTTTGAATCCCCCTCGGCAACGATGGCTGACTCGCTCCGAGCGGCACCGTTGCCCGACTCTCAAATCACGACGCTTTGGACAACGAATCGTTGTTCGCGGAATCTCGGGACAGTTCCCTGGATTGTGTTGTTGCCGAAGAGGGGCCCGCGCGTTGAATGCGAACGTGATTCGGTGCTTCGACGCCGATGACGACATTGCATTTGCCGGTTCGGGTCACGGTAATCGTGGCGTTGCCGATCTGAATTTTCTCGCCCAGTTTTCGGGTAATGACCAACATGGCTAGTTCCATTAGCGTTTGGCATGATCTCGGGCGTTGCGTGTGCAACGGCATGCCACCCCAGATAAAGGACGCTCGACCTTGAGCGTAAAGTCTTGGGTTTGGTTCGCCAGAAAAGCGAAGAGATTTTGTCTCGGTTTCGTCCGAGACGGCACGGCCGGCACCCGCCGGAGATGGTCTTTGTCTGCGGCACAGGATAGCGAATTGATCGCGTCTGTCCAGACACAACTTCCTGTGTTTGATGGAACGGGGAAAAACGAAGGGACGCCCCGTGTACCGTCTTCCCTGTTCGCGTTTCCATCGCCACGGGGAGTGCCGATTCCCTGTGGATGAGGTCGTGTAAGTGCTTTAAGGGATATAGGTTACGCGGTGGCGGCTCTACTTCTGGCGCACTCGATTCTCGGGAGGGGATTTCGCAACCTCAATTGGCCATTACAGATGCACTTTGCCGTGCACTTTCGTGTCGTTCGCCAGATGGGGCCGGGTGCCGCTGAGGTACGCTTTGCCGGCTTCAATCAAGTACTGAATGCCGCTCATTCCGCTGTTGTCCCAGTATTCACAGGTCTGTCCCCGAACCTGAATCAGTACCAGGGATGGGTCGTCTTTTCCGCCTGGGAACCAGACTTTGAATGGCTCCTTCCAGAGTTCGGCAATCTTTTGACGGTCTTCAACGGCCGTGGCACTTCCGCTGATCGAAATGAATTTGTTGGACGACTGCATCGTCACGTTAACGCGATTGTCATGCGTGATTTCATCCATTTTTCCGGAGTTACGGTCGGTCATAAACCACAGTGTTTCATCGGCTGGCGTTTCAGCGAGCATCATTGGCCGGGCTCGCAGTTCTCCGTCCTCAGCGCGGGTCACGATCATTCCAACGTGAAATCCCTTGAGCATTTCATGCAGATGTGTGCTAGGGGCTGTATCCATGATGCACTGTCCTTTCAACGGATCGTTATCGTATGAGCGAGGATGGCGAAACGGTGAAATTCGTTCGCAAATCTCACGCCATCGACGGGGCGACGTCACAACGATTGCGTGAATCACAGGAAGATCACATGTATCTAAAAGCGTTCGTGTTTTCCGTCAGGTGTTCAATGCGACTGTACGACCGGTGCGAATGGCCTCTTGGATGGCCGTGATCACGCGTAAATCTGCGAGTCCCTCTGCACCTGGTGTGCGTGATTCTTTTCCCGATAGGACACACTCTGAAAAGTGATCCATCTCAGCCGCAAAATGATTGACGGGAGACAAGTTGAGTTCTGATGCCATTTTGGAATCACGTAGTATGAGGCGTTGTCCGAGATAGGCAAATGCCGAATCGAGATGTAGGCTTCCGTGCGTACCATGGACGTCGTAACGTCGCGCCTCACTCGTGCCGAAACTGCAATCGCCCTGCGCGATGGTGCCCGAGGGAAATTTCAGCGCAAAGGCAACAGTTTCAGGGACTTCACGGAATCGTGGATCATCCTTCGGTTGATGAGCAGTGGCTGAGACTTCAATTGGCTCCTCGCCCGTCAAATACCGGAATGCGTTCAAACAGTAGATTCCCACGTCCTGTAGCGGTCCGCCGCCCAAGGTTTGGCTCAGGCGAATGTTCGGAGCCTGGGTATTTTGCCCGTTCGTGGCCCTCATGGTTTTGAGCTTGCCGAGCTGCCCCTCACGGCATCGCTTAATCGCTTCGACGTTGAACGGCTCGTACCGCAGTCTGTATGCGATCATCAACTGACGCCGGGCCGTTTTTGCGGCCGCAATCATCTGTTCGCATTCTGCAACCGATGTCGCCATCGGCTTTTCGCACAGGATATGTTTTCCAGCTTTCAGGCCGCGCAGCGTGTACTCGGCATGCATGCTGTTCGGCAGAATGATGTAAATGACATCGACCGCAGGATTCTCAGCGATCGTGTCGTAGCTGGAATAGTCGTAAATCTGTTTGGGGTCGACGCCATACACGGCGGCAACTTTCTTCGCCTTTTCGGGATGACCGCTGACGAGGGCCACGAGTTTGGCGAGATCGCATTGTCCGAATGCGGGAAGGACTTCTTCGATTGCCAATTGGCCCAATCCCACGATGGCCCATCCGACTTTTTTGGCAGGCGGTTCGGGGATTTTGACGTGCGGCGGCTGCTTGTCGGATGGGGCGAGGGGTGGAGAATCAGCCTTTGTCATCGTGTGACTCACAAGTAAAGTGGTGCCAGCAATTAATGAGGCGTTCGCGACCAGAAAATCGCGCCGGTTTATGTCATCGATCGGGAGCTGGGGCATTACGGCGTTCCTGCGGAACCGGCATGAGCGAGCTGAGCTTGCCCCATTCGTCCCAAGGCAAGGCTCAGCGCCAGTGCGGAGTAAATTCCAAATAGCGATGTATTCGAGAGTCGCTTCTCGAATCCTGGGGTCACCCGCCGCGGAACGAGGTAGTAATCCGTAACGAAGGCTAGAGCCGACACGGCCGCACCACCGACCAGAGCCTGCCTGACATCCTGGCGGTCGACCGCGCGACCGAAATACATTTCAAAAATTCCTGCCCACGACGTCACTGCGGCTCCATTCAGAGCCATTCCGGTTGCGGTGTATTTCCAGCTCGCCTCATCGTGGGTCGCAGCTTCGTCACCCCAGGCGATATGACTGATGGCGTTCAGAGGTGCGATCGCGTTGCCTTCTTCCAATTCCCCACAGATGGCGGTGGCCAACGTTGTCGCTGTTGCGGCGGCGGCACCTGTCTGAAGCGTATTTTGCAAAAGTGCGGACGAGCCGGTCATGGTTACTCCATTATTTCAACGGTGAAGAAATTCGCGTTCGTGAGCACGACGGCCCGTTCTACGATGACGCAAAGGCCATTCCGGGGATGCTCACTTGCGGCGTCAGTTCGTGACGCAAGTTGTCGTAAAGAAGTTCCCCACCAACCGGTTGAGGACCCTGTCGAGTCTTTTGATTCAGCAGCGCGGGAGACCTGGCGAGATCTCCCAACGGAACGGAATCGCGCGCCTTGGTCCGAATCGGCGCAGGGCCGCACCGGTTCAGTGTTGACCGACAGCGGCTTTCCGGGGACCTGTACCTATTCGTCACAAAGCGGCGTTTTCTGCTCCGTGATGTTTGGGCAGGTCAATGACATCTCTCGGTTCAGTTCGATGTACGTGTGCCATTTTTCGGGGACGTCATCGTGGTAGAAGATGGCCTGTGGCGGGCATTCGGGAATACAGGCGCCACAATCGACGCACTCATCCGGGTGAATGAACAGCATCGATGCGCCTTCGTAAAAGCAGTCAACGGGGCACACGGCGACGCAGTCTGTGTATTTGCAGCCGAAGCAGGGTTCTGTCACGACCATGGCCATCGTCAGTTCCTTTCAGGATCAGAAAAAAATCAGTCTCAACCCGCTAATGCCGAAACAGCCTGAAGGCCGGGCGTGAGAAATCGATTTTCGTTCGCGATTTTGGGAAGTCGTCGATTCCGTGCGCGCGGCTCGATTGGTTCGATCCGGGCGATATCATTCTCTGATGCCGGGATGGCAGATTGGTTGAAGGCGCGTGGCTCAGTCCTGACGGGCACGATCCACGCGGCGAAAATCTCGACTGAATGGGCTGCGTTGAAATGTCCGACGACACCGTCGATTCGAAACTTATCGAAGCATGGTCACGTGGTGACGAGCGTGCTGCGACGATCCTTTTCGAGCGTTATCATGTTCGCCTGACCGCACTCATCAAGGCGAAACTATCGCGCCAGTTGGCGCGTCGAATTGATCCGGAAGACATCCTGTTGTCTGCCTATCGCAGCTTTTTCATCACGTCACGTGACCGACGTTCTTTGACCGCGGCCAATGACGATCTCTGGCCGCTGCTGGCGACCTTCGTGCTGCGAAAATTGGCGCGACAGGTCCGTTACCACCACGCCGGTCGTCGGTCCGTCGCGCACGAGCAAGCCGAATCGTCTGCAGGGATGGAAAGTGTGTGGCAACGGGAGCCCACCGCAGAGCATGCCGCGGTGTTTTTGGAAGAAGTCGAACGCCTGATGAAGCGCCTCGACGAGACCGCACGTGAAGTCGTGGTCCTGACCCTGCAAGGGTATGACGCGCCCACGATCGCTGGCCAACTTGGTCTGAATGAACGAACCGTTCGCCGAGCCCTCGAACGGGTTCGAGCATTGCTTCCCATCGAACGTGCCGATGGCATGGGTTCGCCTCAAGTGTCGTTGTCAGTTGCGCCCGGTGAGGGCCGAGTTCAACGTGATCGTGTCGAGCGGAGGGGCACAACAACCTATGATCAGTTCGTCCTTCAGCAATTCGTCGGCTCTGGTGCGTTCAGTAAAGTCTATCGTGCGATCGAACGTGCTTCCGGTCAGACTGTGGCGGTCAAGTTTCTTCGCAAGGAATGCTGGACTGACACGCGTGCGATCGAGGCCCTGATTCGTGAATACGATCTCTTGCGGCAGCTCAACCACCACAAGATTTTGGCGATTCGAAGCTGGGGAACGACACCCCGCGGAGCCTTATTCCTGGTGACCGATTTCATCTCGGGAACGAATCTGGCCGAATGGCGTCAGCATACAAAACCTGGCGTCAAACGGATTCTTGAAGTGGTTCGCGATGTTACGCTCGCTGTGGGCGCCGCCCATGCGAGACAGATCTTTCACGGCGACTTGAAACCCGCGAATGTCATGCTGAAGGACGATGGTCAGATCGTGTTGTGTGATTTTGGACTCGCCCGGTACGCCTCTGATCCAGACGATGTGCCACGCGGCGGAACGGCCGGGTTTCTGGCTCCCGAACAGATTTCCGATGTGTTCGGGAGCCTCAGCGCGCAAACCGACGTGTACGGCATTGGGGCGATGCTGTTCGCGCTACTCGTCGGGCAGCCGCCGATGACGGGGCGAGACTTGCCAGAGACGCTGGCGAATGTGCTGTCGGCATCCGTACCGAAGCCCGCGTCGAGTTATGGCGTTGTCACACCACCAGGATTGGACGAGTTTCTTCTGCGCTGTTTGCAGAAGGAGCCGTCCCAGCGATTTGCCTCTGTCGACGAGGTCTTGCAAGCATTGGATGCCATCCCGAGCGATTGACTGCGGCGGGGCAATCCACCTCTATCATTCAGAATTCTGGAAGCGAGATTGACATACCTACACTGCGTAGGCATAGTTTGCCTACGCAGTGTAGGTATGAAGCGACCTTCAAGGATGTGATCGTGGGAAATGAGAACGGGCCGGGGCTTACCGCTGCACAGCGGGAGATCATGGAGATTGTCTGGAAGCGAGGTTCCGTCACCGTGACCGAAGTTCGCGATGCGCTGGCGCAAGAACGCGAACTGGCACGCAACACCGTACAAACGATGATCGTCCGGCTTGAAGAGAAGGGCTGGCTCGTTCACCGCGAAGAAGGCCGCACGTTTGTGTATTCCGCAGCACGCCCGCGCAAAGTGTCGCTCGGGGCCAAGGTTGCGCAGCTGGTTGATCGGTGGTTCGCCGGATCGTCCGACGAAATGGTCACGGCGCTCATCGAGTACCGCGGCCTCTCGGCCGATGAAGCGGAGCGAATTCGTCAAATGGTCGAGGAAGCCGAAGCGAAAACGAAACGTCAGAACAAGCGGGGGAGACCGTCATGACTTCGCCGGAGTTTGGGGCATTCGTCAATCCGATTGCCACCTGGGCCGTCAATGTCGTGCTGGAAGTGACCGGTGTGATCGCCATCGCACTGCTTGTCGGGTCATTTCTACGCAGTCCCGTTACCCGGCACGGCTTGCTGTTGTCATCACTGCTGCTGGTTCTGTTCAGTCCAGCGATCGCTGCCTGCTTGCAGTGGAGTGAAAAGAGCCTGGTCAAGATTGTGCTCGTGAGCGCGCCAGGCACGCCAGCAGCACTGCCGATCCCCGCGGGTGCTTTAACCACTTGGCAATCGGACGAAGGCTCTGTCATCCCAGAGGAATTCAATCCGATTGCTGCCAACGAAGGTCACGCTGCGGCCGTATCAAACGCGAACCCGCCACAGCGTATGTCCGAGTTGGCGCGGCAGACCGAGGAATCGACGTTTAGGCTAAGCCCTTCAGATTCGAGTCGGAAAGAACGCGATGCCGGGATTGGCACACGTTCGCACATCGCGTCCGCCGCCGCGTCGTCGACTTCCCTAACGGACGTCCTGAGGTCTCTTGTTCAGACGCTCGGAGCCCCGCTCTTGCTGATCTGGTTCTTTGGAACGTGCCTGCTGATGCTGAAGCTTGCCGTCGGTTGCTATCGACTGGCGATATTGATGCGGGCGGCGATTCCGAATTCTCATCCCCTGATCCGCGATGCCTTCGAACGTGCCGCTCGATCGTTCGGAGATCGTCCGTTGCCCGAGTTGGTGTTGTCATCTCGAGTTTCTGGTCCGCTGTCTGCGGGGTGGATCCATCCCCGCGTGATCCTGCCCCTGACAATCATCGATCAGCTGACAAGCGATCAACTTCACGACGTGTTGGTTCATGAAATTGCACACGTCGTTCGACGCGATCCGTTGATTGTCTTGCTGCAAAACATCACGGCGGCGCTCTTCTGGCCGCATCCTTTGGTGACCCTGTTGAATCGTCGTCTGGGGCAGGCTCGCGAAGAAATCTGCGACAATTATGTGTTAAATGTGATTGATGCCGCGTCCTACAGCCGCACCCTGCTGACGATGGCGCAGTTAACCCACGCAGGGGCGACTTTGCCAGGCACGGCGGGGCTCTTCACGTCACGATGGAAGTTGGAATGGCGAGTTGCCGATCTGCTGAACGACCGCCGTAGTCGGGGAACCAGCCTGACGTGGCGCAGTGCAATGCTGGTCGGAGTGGTCGCGTCGGCGATGATCGCGGTCACGATGCTGGCCACGGTGTCGATCGCCGTTGAAGGGAAATCTAAACAGGACGACGTCGGCACGGCGAAGCAGGAAGGCCGGGCGAAGTCGGAGGAACCGGATGATGGGCTGCTCACCTTGCGTCTGGATCTGCAACTGCGCGATGGTTCGCCAGTGCCCGGCGCGATCGTAGAGACGACCGGACAATACCTCATCACTCCCCAAATCAAGGTCGCCGACAAGCGGGGGCGGGCACAGATTCGCGACCTGTTTGAGCATGGTGCCAGAATCTCTGCTCGTTCTGCCGATGGGAGGTTTCAGGCGACACTGACCAAGAATCCGAATGACCTTCGGCGGGATTTCGCGAATCCGATCGCGCTCACACTGACCCCGGCAATTCAACACCGTGTCGTCGTGACGAGCGAAGGGCGTCCGGCGGCTGATGTGCTCGTCATTGGATCGGGAGTTTCATTCAGCGCGCAGCAGCGAACGGGCCCCGATGGGATTGCGGTTCTCAATCTTCCCGCAGACGACAAGGTCCTTGTTGTCGTTGCATCAGATCCGCGGCGCGGTGCTGCGGCTGTGCGAGTCTCCGACGAACGACCACTTCAAGAATTCACAACGTTGTCGTTGTTGCCACCCGCTCCCCTACAGTTTCGATTTGTCGATCAGCGAGGCGATCCCGCTGCCGATGTCGAATTTGGTCTTCATGTTCAGTTCGACGACGCCAATTGGATTCTGGCACGCGACCTGCAAATGGTCCGCTCGAAAACCAATCAACAAGGGGAGGCGGATCTGTCATGGCTGCCGCGCGATCAACTGAAAAGGGTTGAAGTCCAGATTGTGGGTTCGAATTGGAAGGTCGATTCGACAGATCTCGATCAGCTATCACAGCGTGTCGTGACGGTCCATGTTCGACGCCAAAAACCGGTTGTGGGCAGGTTGAGTATGCCCGATGGACGCAATCCCGAAGGGGTGCTGATCTGTGGATCTGGTTTTAGTACGACGATGAACGGGACGTATGCACTCGCCCGCGTCAGGCGAAATGGTTCGTTCATGTTTCATGCCGCTTCGGATCATGGCTACGCGATGGGAGTCGCCGACGCGGACTGGGGCAGTGACATTTGGACGGGTGTCATTCTGAGCGATGATGCGGCGAAATCACCGCAGATCAAGATCACCGCGTACCCTGCCACCCCTGTGACGACGCTCGTGACGCGCGGGGCTCACAAGGTTCCCGTGGCCGGCGTCATGGTTTATGTGAAACAGTCTGCCAGCTTTGAATGGATCGACTCGACAGGAAAGAAGCACAACTGCTTGGGAGGTGTCTCAGGATCGTGGAATACCGACGCCAGGGGTCAGGTTCGAGTAGGTGTCGGGCGCGGAACGGTGGATGTCTCGTTGTATGCGGGCAAGTGGCATGAAGATCAATCTCGCGAGGTCACCTCGACGCAACCCCAGGAGTTCCTTTTTCATCGTGAATGGGATGGAAATCGGCAAGTCATTGCGAGTCTTACGAAGGATGGTGAGCCCTATCTGCCGTCGTCAAACCTCTTGATGCGTGCCTGGACCAATACGTCGCCCTACAGCAGTCCTGTTTATGAACCTGTGTTGAAAAATGACAATTTAATTGAGGTGAATTTTGACGAGAAGGCGATGGAACTTGTCGTGGTTGATCGTGAGCGTCAGATGAGTGGTTTCGGTCGAGTCGGGCTGACGGAGAAAAGTGTCGAGTTGGCGATGTTTCCGACGGCGACATACAGCGGAACTCTGTTTGATGAGAAAGGGGCGCCTCTGGTGGATCGCACCTTGAAGCTGACGACGGCGGGATCATTTCAGGATGTCGCTACACCCCAGGTGACCGACCATGAAGGTCGGTTCCACTTTGACATCGCTCCATCGCTTACGCCGCTCAGGATCGACGTGACGAACGACCTGGGACAGCCTCAATACTTCTTATTCACTCACGAGCGGTTGTTTGAACCGGGTGAAGTTCGCCACAGCGATGAGCTTCGTCCGACGCGTACGGACAAAAATAAGGAGCCGCAGGCACCAAAACGCGCGGTGCCCCTGGCCGAACGGCTTGCGTCAACGTGCGAGAACGTGCGTGTCAGTCACATGCATGCACTGCTGGTTCTGCAGGGAGACGAATCCCCAACCGTGACGGAATTGACCACCCGACTGTTCGACTACGACAAGCACAAGTTCATTCTGCATTACTTGCCAATCACCGTTCCCGCGACACAACTTCCGCTGGAAAAACCGCTCTTCGAAGACCGGAAATGGCCGCAACCCGGTGCGGGTGAAGTTGTCTTGATCGCACTCGATGGAGATCAGAAGACACTTGCGACGATGATTATCGGCACCGCCGATTTGCCCGATGCACTGCTGACTGCCAAAGAGTTCGTGGTGGCGCACCGTCCAGCCCCGATCGACGCAGGGGCCCAATATGAAGAGGCCTGTCGACGGGCTGAACGAGAGCATCGGCGCGTCTTCGTCCTCCTAGGCGGGACTCGCTGCGGACCCTGTTTCCGAATGTCGCGTTGGATCGATCGTCACCTTGCTGTGCTTGAAAAGGACTTCGTGATTTTCAAGTTTATCCCTGAACTGGACGAGAACACCCAGGGCCTTATCGACCAGATTGGCGGGCAAAAGCAGGGAGTGCCGTACTACGTGTTGACCGAACCTGACGGCACCATTTTGACGACCAGCGAAAGCTTGTTGGGGAATATTGGGATGCCAGGCACAGTCGAAGATCTCCGCCACTTCCGTCGGATGCTTGAAAAAACGACTCGTCAAATCACGGCAAAGGAAATCGGCCAACTCATTGAGTCGCTGGCAACGAAGTAGGAGCGGCACGCTTTCTATTTCGTTCTAAGTTCGATGTAGGCCGCCGTATGAAGTGAGTTGTCAATTTGTTCGCGAAACTTGCTGTCAGGTGCGCGTGGTTTCAACGACGATGGTATCGGCGAGCAGGTCGCCGAGGCGTTGGCGGTTTTGGGTGAGGGCGATGCACGCGATGCCCGGTGCCCAGCAGAAGAACCCGCAACTGTCGAACGCCAGGAAGATTTCTCGCAGCAGGCTGCGGGCGATGCCGCAGGGGCGCAAGGTGGTTCTTAACGCACGGAGGCCGCAGCACCATTTTCCCGGCGTGATTCCCCAGAGTCCCTGCATGAGGATGATCGCGATGACGCTTGCGACGATCCAGAGTCCGAGCGGGATTGCGACGTTCTGTGCGGTATGAATCGTGGGATGATCGACATTCCGTGCAAAGGCTTCGGCGAATGCGTCCCAGTCGAATCCTTGTGTCATGACCCAGCCGAGCAGGGCCGTCGTCAGGATCACCAGCGTAATGTCGATCAACCGGGCGAGGCTCCGTCGCCCCAACGAGGCGAGCTTCACGGATTGGTTGCCAAATTCGTAGTTGCGCGTCGTGTACCACCGCATCAGGAACCAGATCCCGCCACCAAAGAGTAATCCATAGGTCAGCAGTGCAGCAGGTGACAGGGCCAACATCAGGCATTCAATGTACAGCGGTGGAAATGAGAAGATGCGTTTCAACTTTGCCGCGGTGGGACGGATGCCATGTCCGTCCACTGAATAAAGAGATTCCTTGCCCATGGTCGTCGTCACGACCACGTACGATTTCTGCCCGTCATGACAGGTCACAGTCCGAAAGTGGACCGCTCCGAGTGGCAATGGTTGAGTGGCGAACATGGACCAGGTCTGTCCATCGAAGCGATAGACGTTTCCCATTGGATTTGTGGTCTTCAGACCGTCAACGATCATGACGGCTGGCTGGCCGTCAATGAGCATGGCAGTAGGTTGATCGCGCCAGAACATGGATTCACTGATTTCGGCGCGAACCAGCGACCACGGGGCGAGTTCGGTATCGGCATTCGCAACGCGCAGGGCCGACGCACATTCTTTGATGGGATTGAATTGTGCCACGTCACGATGCTTGAGGGGATTATGGACAAGCATCGTTGTCGATTCGGGCCAGAGATCGAATCCTGCGCGATACAGTATTCGGCCATCGGATTCGATGAATGTGTGGAGTTGATTGCCTGATGTCAGGACTCGAATGCTTCTGGCACCGTTGAATGAGATCGGGGTACCGCCGATTGTCCACGTCCGATTTGATGACGGTAGGACAACAAATCGACCAGTGTCCCATCGCCCGTCCTTCATTGACGAGACGAGGATGCCGTCGTCGGTTGATTCAATAAGAGCGGGATTTCGATTCAACGAGATCCATTGTCGTTCAACCCAGGGGTTGGCGGATTTGGAGACGTAAGAGGGAAACGGGGACGGATGCCAATCACCATCTATGAGTTTGAACGCTTCCTGCTGCATGGATTCGATGGTCCATGGGGGCTCGCCGTTGATGGACGAATTGGCCAACCACAATTCATCTCCGATCACCGTGGGAACTCGTCTGTGATCTGCAGGGACTTTCCAGCCAAGATCGACCAACTCGCCTGTTTCTGGATCCAAGCTCCAGACCGTCAAATCCCATCCCTGGCTTTGCGGCGTCTTAGAACTTTGATTCGAATAAATAAATCGATCTTGCCAAAATTCCGCCCGGCTCAAGCGTCCAAGATAGGGGCTGACGCCGAGCCGCAATCCGCGAATTTGATTCCAGTCAAATCGTCCGATCAGCAGTGAATCCTGTGCGACCCGGCTTCCTTCGATAGACAGAAAGGCAAGCTGCGGCAAGCTCATTCCAATCGACAAGAAAACGACGCCAAAGAGGTAGAGTGGACGCTTGCTTGACATTCTGCTTCTTCAACAGTGACCGATGATCGATAAGTGGGCATCCCATGAACGCGGAGATGTGTCGAAGAGGTTACTGATATTTATGACAAAGTGTCTCGAAGGTGTCGAAGATTTCAAGTAGCTCAATGAAGAATCCGTTCGTGAAGAGTGCCGACTGCTTGGAGGCAATATACAGGACATTGACGGGTGAACCGAAAATGCCCTTCGAGCTCCAGGTCCAACGAATTCCATGGCGAGTGGCGTATTCGAAATCATTCACGAGAAATGATTCAGAATCGCAGCAGTGACCCGAAGCGATTTGGGAATTCAGAAGTGCGGACCATGCTGTGACCTCGTCTCTGTCGAGTAAACAACGGCTGATCTCTTGCACGTCGTTGATCGAATGCTTCAACCGCAATGAGCAGAGAGTTTGTTTCTGTTGATTCCAGCCGACACTGGTAAGGACTGGACAAAAATCGATGGAATGTCCGAGCGACGCGCGTAATTGTCCGATCGATTCAAGTTCATACGTCAGTCGCATGCCGGGGGCGACAAAGCGAAACATGAACGGCTCGTTTGCTTCGGAAGGATCGGAATCGTCGTTCATGACACCTCCCTGAATTGGATCGGTGGTTCACTCGGTGCAATCTCGACTGATTCATGGACAGAGCGGATGTTGATCGGTCCGAAAGATCGCTGTCACTTCAATGGAAATAAAGAAGTGAGTGGCAACGGCATCTCGAGCCTCCCATGCACACTTTCCGCCCGCTGAATGAGAGCATACTCTTTCGGCTGAATCTACTCCCATTGACCACGACGATGATCGGTTCGTCGGACCTTCTGTATTCAGGCTGATGAGACCGCATGGAAAAGTTTGTGACCGGGGAATCGAAACGGACTGTCGATTCAGCGGCGAAGACGTTGTTGCAGCCATTCGATGCGGTTCAACAGGGAATTCGTTCCACGTTGCTGGGAATGGGGGCCAACGCATTGCTGGCGGCGATCAAGCTGGTTGCGGGAGTGCTGGGAAATGCGTACGCATTGATCGCCGATGCGGTCGAATCGATGGGCGATATTGTCGCCTCGTTGATCGTGCTCGCGGGGCTGCGGATTTCGCGTCGCGAACCTGACGATGTCTATCCGTACGGCTATGGGCGTGCGGAAACGCTGGCGGCGGCAGCGGTCTCGCTGATCATGATGGGGACGGCGATCGGGATTGCGTGGGCGGCGATTGTTGAGATTCAAACCCCGCGTCATGCCCCCGCGCCGTGGACGTTGATCGTGCTCGTGGTGGTGATCATCGTCAAAGCGGCCGTGTCGCGAACGGTCAGCACTGCCGGGGCGGAAATCGGCAGCCGATCGGTGACGGCCGACGCCTGGCATCACTTGGGGGATGCGATTACGTCCGCCGCGGCGTTCGTGGGGATTGCGATTGCCGTCTACTGCGGGCCGGGTTGGGAAACCGCCGAAGACTGGGCCGCGCTGCTGGCATCGGCCATCATCTTCGTCAACGGTGGATTTTCGTTGCTGGGGGCGATTCACGATCTGATGGATCGCAAATTGGAGCCGGAACTGTATGCCGCGGTGAGGCGGACCGCGGAATCCGTTCCGGGCGTGTGCGCCATTGAAAAGTTGGGTTTGCGAAGAACGGGTCTGCGCGTGTTCGCCGACATTCACGTCCAGGCTGATCCATCAACACCTTTACTGGAAGCCCATGCGATCGGGGGACGCGTCAAAATGGCAATTCGCCTGGCGCATCCGGTCGTGGTGCATGTGCTCGTGCATATGGAGCCGTATGAGGGTACGACGGGTGATACGGCTCGGTGAGGTTGCCGATGCGTTGAGATCGACTGCGCACCCGTATCCCCGCTCAACAACCCTTACCAAGGTTTTCTAGATATGGCCGCGGTTGAGCAGGGCCAGGATGATTAGGATCACCAGGATCGTGCCGAGACTTCCACTCGGACCGTACCCCCATCCTCGGCTATAAGGCCATGCGGGTGTGGTTCCGACCATTAACAACAAGACGATGATCAGCAGCAGTAACATGGAACGGTCCTCTGAATTTCAAAGTTGTCAAAACAAGACTGCCCGGCCGTCTCTGCATCGTGAGATGACGGCGTGCGAGAGTAACGCGATGTTTGGCCGCGATGACGAGCAATGTCGTCTGGGTGCCGGAAGAACAGCGATCAATTCAGGCGGTGGATCAAGTGACGAGATTTACATTACGCAATGCGCATGCCAAAGTCCCTGTTACAGATCGTCGGCGAGCTCGACAGTCTGATTTCTCGCATTCTGCAGGGCATTGAGCCTCGAAATCGGAGTTTCGGACGGATGGAGGCGGGACGCATTGTAAGAGAATGCGTGATGCTTGGACGATCAGGTTGCTGGGCCACGTGACAAAGGTTGCTCGAAGAGGAGGGGCAGAATTGAGTTTGGGGTCTTGTGCAATCCGGAATTTCAGCACAGATGGATCATGCGCTCGGCTGAGAGCCTCGAAAACGACACCGCCCAGGCTGTGGACCTGGGCTGTGAAATTGTTTCTGTGAGCGTCACGAACGCGAGCGTTCGTGTCCACGACGAGAGAAATTACGTGCGGTGAGCGTTACCAAGCGGGAGCTTGGTAACGAGAAACTCAGGTCTGTCGACACGAAAAGCGCGTGGCGACGCTGTGATGGTGACGCTGTTAAGATGGACTAGTCGTTGCTTTTCGAGCTGGCGATCAGGGACAGCAGTCGCAGGATTTCGACATACAACCAGACCAGTGTCACCATCAGGCCGAAGGCGGTGTACCATTCGTAGTACTTCGGGGCACCCTGGGCTGCGGCCTGCTGAATCGCGGCAAAGTCGATGATCAGGTTCAGGGCGGCCACGATCACGATCCCCACGGAAATCGCGATGCTGAACGGCGATGGCTTGTACAGGAACGACATCTGGATGCCGAAGAACGAGCAGATCATCGCGACGAAGTACATCAGGGCGATACCACCCGTTGCGGCGGCGACACCCATCACGAAACCGCGGGAGGCTTTGATCACTCCCGTTTTGTAGGCGAACAGCATGGCGGCCATTGTGCCGAGCGTCGCGAGGGCGGCTTGGGGGACAATGCCATTGAACATCTTTTCGTACATGCCAGAGATGGCACCGAGCAGCAGTCCTTCTGCCAATGCGTACAGCGGAGCGGTGGTTGGAGCCCAGGTCGGTTTGAAGGTGGTCGCCATCCCGAAGATCAGGCTGCCGATCACTCCACCAATCATCCAGGGCATCGCGGCCCCGGGATTTGCCCCTTGCGTCATGGCAAATGTCATCGATCCGGTTCCAATGCACAAACCCAACAGGATCAGCGACTTTGTCGCGGCCCCTTGAATCGTCATGCTTTGGCTGGTCGGAAAGAACTCTCCCCGAAAGGAATCCATGCTATTGGCGGACAAAACGGGGTTGCTGCTTCTCAACACGGTGAATCTCCTGATTTATTCCATTGAGCCGGAATCGATTGAGCGCGAGGATTCCAGTTGTTGTCGAACATTTCTGCTACGCAATCTTGTCTCAATCTGGTGGATGAGGCGATTCCACATTCGCCCCAACCTCTTAGGACAGTTATAGTATACGCCGAAACATTCTTGTCGGCGAGACGCTTTCCGATTGTGAATCACGCCTGGCCCACGATTTTGTGACGGAATGGCATCCTGGGCCGGATTCCCGTTCAAAATGACTGTCACATTCCGTCCGACGGCCTGTCTTTCTTTTTTTCGCCGGGGATGAAAGTCGAGTACAATCCGTTTCAGGGATCGAATTTCGGCTCACGACAACCGATAAACGTCGCGGGTTCGAAGATGGTTCACGGTGGTCCAGAGAATCGCCGCGCTTTTTTGAGTGGTTTCGGCCGCCCCGTGAACACGTTAGTCTGTAGATGAAATGGCCAAAGTGGTCTCTCTTGTCGGATGCGTGCCCCGCTCTGACGTCTCGCGTTCTATTTTTGTGATTTTTGCTCATGACTCGTCGGATGGAATTGATTGCTACGTCTGCCTTTGGCCTGGAAGCGGTCGTCGCGCGCGAACTGCAGGAACTCGGGTACACCGAACAAAAGGTCGAAGATGGCCGAGTGACGTTTATCGGAGACGAATTGGCGATCTGTCGATGCAACTTATGGTTACGTGCGGCGGACCGCGTGCTGGTGAAAATCGGCCAGTTTCACGCTCCTGATTTTGGGGCGTTGTTCGATCAAGTCGAGAATCTGCCATGGCATGAATGGTTGCCGGTGGATGCCAAGTTCCCGGTGTCGGGGAAATCGGTCCGGTCCAACCTGCACCACGAACCCACGATTCAGTCGGTGACGAAAAAAGCGATCGTGGAGAGCCTAAAACGGAACTACCAGCGGCACTGGTTTCAAGAAATCGGAACCGAGTATCAGATCGAAGTCTCGCTGTTAAAGGATGAGGCCCTGCTGTCGATCGACACCTCGGGCGTCGGTCTGCACAAGCGTGGTTACCGGGCAAACTCGGGCATGGCACCGCTGCGTGAGACGACCGCCGCGGCGTTGGTGCTCTTGAGTTATTGGAATCGCGAGCGGCCGTTTCTCGATCCATTCTGCGGGTCAGGGACGATTGCCATTGAGGCGGCGATGATTGGGCGGAATCGGGCACCGGGAATGAGCCGCGGTTTTCTGTGTGAACAGTGGTCGCAACTGACGCGCGCCCATTGGAAGCAGGCACGGGAAGAGGCGCGCGACAAGGCACTCGGGAAGCCGACACTGTCACTACTGGCAAGCGACATCGACGAAAACGTATTGCGGATCGCACAGTCGAACGCGATTGAAGCGGGGATCGGCAGCGACATTGATTTCAAAAAGATGGACGTTTTGGAACTGAAGACGGCGCTGGAATATGGCTGCGTCATCACGAACCCACCGTACGGTGAACGGCTGGGCGACGATGAATCGGCCGCCGCGATCTATGACGACATGGCGGATGCCTTTGGACCACTGAGTACATGGTCGATTTACGTTCTGACCTCGCATCCGGGATTTGAACGGTACTTCAAGCGTCGCGCGAACCGGAAGCGAAAGTTGTACAACGGTCGGATCGAGTGCCATTTCTATCAGTATCTGGGACCACGGCCGCCGTGGGAGAAGCCTCGTGATGTGACGAGTGCCGATGAAGCGGATTCAGACGCCGGTGACGTGACGGATTCGGACGGTTGAGACGAGCATAGATCGCGTCCGTGTTTTTGGTGGACATTGTCGTCAACGTGGTCCACGAATCCGTTGGCGAACACCCTGATTTGTGTGCCACTGGCGATGTCCGTGTCCGACGAGCATTGTTTCGTCGTGGGGCAATGAAGATCGCCGAGAAACCATTCGATCGTGGTTCGGTCTGAAAGACGAAAGTCGTTTGCTTCCCCACTGACGGTGTTTTTCGTTTTCGTATCGACTGCCACTGGCACACAAGAAATCCTGCCGAAATCCTGCTGGTGTTTTGAATGGTTTGCCTTGAAAAGGCAGGGAGGTTTATTGGAGTTGGACTCCAATTTTTATCACCTCAATTTTTCCTGAAATCGATGTCCCACCCTTATCGGGGTTGCGACGATCGAATCATAATGTGCTGATCCGAAACTCGTCTGATCCACATTTTGACGCGATTCGCCAGTCAGCTCGTGTTTCGAGTTGAATAAGAATGTGGACTAAGAAACCAGGAGCCTGCCATGAATGTTCGCGCCATCGTCAAATCTGCGACGGTTCTGATCGTTGCCTTTGCCTCGGTTCCATGGGCCGTTGCTGCCGACTGGGGTCTGAAAGAAGGAAATCCGGGGATCAAATCTGTGGGCGCTCTGGCGTTCGGTCCTGATGGAATTCTGTTCGTCGGCGATTCCAAGTCGGCGGCCATTTTCGCCATCGGGACGGGTGACACCAAGGTCGATCCGTCGCACAAGCGAATCGACCTTCCGGGCCTCAACAAGCAAGTGGCCACGCTGTTGGGAACCGTGCCTGCTCAGGTGACCGTCAACGACCTGGCCACCAATCCGCTGAATGGTCATGTCTATCTGTCGGTCACCAAGGGTACGGGGGCCGAGGCGACACCCGCGATCGTGCGGATCGGGGAAGGGGCCAAGTTGACGGAAGTCTCGCTGACTAAAGTTCCGTTCCAGAAAGTCGTGCTGCCGGATGCGCCAGAAGACAAAGAGATCGCTCGAGGCAACCGGAAATCGAATCCTCGCGACGATTCGATCACGGACCTGGCATACGCCGAAGGCAAAGTGTTTGCGTCGGGTTTGGCTGCGGGAAGTTCGCCTTCCAGTGTCCATCAGATTCCATTCCCCTTTGCTGAAGGTCTGACGGGCACCAGTGTCGAGATCTTCCACGGGGCGCATGGCCGTGTCGAAGATTATGCCGCGATTCGCACGTTCGTCCCGATGACCATCAATGGTGAACCCAGTTTGCTGGCCGGTTTCGTTTGCACGCCGCTGGTACGGTTTCCCATTAGCAATCTGAAGTCGTCGGAAAAGACGCGCGGAACGACGGTGGCGGAATTGGGAAATCGCAACAAGCCGCTGGACATGATCGCGTACAAGAAAGAGGGCAAAGATTTTCTCTTGCTTTCGAATTCCGCGCGCGGCGTGATGAAGATTAGCACCGAGAATATTGCGCGACCCGAGGGGATTACGGAACCGGTTAAGGATGGTAATACTGCCGGTCAGGCGTATGAGACGATCAAAGATCTGGACGGGACCGTCCAGCTTGATCGCTTGGGTGAAGATCACATTGTGGTGATCGTTCAGACCGAGGGCGTTCAAGACTTGAAGACGGTTCCCCTTCCTTGATGCCACTTGCTTGATGCTGCCATCTCGTCGACATCGGTGTGTATTCACTTTGCCTTAAGGCTCGATGTCTACCATTCTCGCGTTCCTCCACCACCTGGATGAGCTGTCCCGGTGGTGGAGGGGGCCATTCGCCGCTGGGCGATTGACCGTCGCGCCGCGAAGGTGTGTCGGCGCGTCGTGTTGGGCCAAGGCAGGTGAGTGAACCTTTACTCGAGATGAAAAGCCGAGAAGGCACGCGCAAAAATCGCTCCGATCGACAATTCTTTCCTGTGGGAACTGTCGAATTCGACACAAATGAGACTCCGGGCTTGTGTGTGTGAAATCCATGTTCGATCATATGTTGTTCGAACGCTTGATCTGGTGCTGATCAGAAATTCTGACACCGTCGCAGCGCCGTGGCCAAGACCCGACTGACGGGATTGCAACGATCGAGGGACATCTTGTCGATACAACAGAAACCGGCTGCGAAGCCCAGCCCCACCACCGATGAAAGCAATGGACGTGCCGTTTCGTCGGTCAACGGTGTGCACGTTACTGAAGCGAAGCCTGCCGTCAGTCCTTCGGCGTCTTCGTCGGGATACGGCTGGCTGATCTGGATCGTCTTGATCGGTGGGACTGCAGGAGGATGGTACACACGAGAGCAATGGCTGCCGTATGTCGGGCCCTATGTTGGCTTGGACAACAAGCCGCCTGCGAAGCCACCCGTCCGCGTGATTCCCGTGGTCACGGCAAAGGTTGTTCAGAAGGACATGCAGGTCTATATCAACGGCCTGGGCACCGTGACTGCGTTCAAGACAGTGACGATTCGCAGTCGCGTCGAAGGTGAACTGGTGAAGGTTGCCTTCACGGAAGGGCAGATCGTCAGAGAGGGGGATCTGCTGGCAGAAATTGACCGACGCCCGTTTGATGTCCAGCTCCAGCAGGCGGAAGGACAACTGGCACGCGATGAAGCGACGCTCAAGGCGGCCGATTTTACCTTCAAGCGTTACGAAGAACTGCAGGCTCAAAAGGCCATCGCGGCGCAACAGGTCGACGATCAACGTTCCATTGTTCAGCAGACGACGGGGGCGATTCAATCGGATCGAGCCACCGTCGCCAATGCGAAGCTGCAACTCGACTATTGTCATATCACCGCTCCGATCAGCGGTCGTATTGGGCTGCGGCTGGTCGATCAGGGCAATATCGTGCGTGCAAATGATCCGAACGGCATCGCCGTGATCACTCAGTTGCAACCCATCGCCTTGGTCTTCACGATTCCTCAGGACGATATTTCTCGCGTGCAGAAGGCCAATCGTGACGATCAACCGCTGGTCGTCACCGCCTTTGATCGCAACTTCAAGACCAAACTGGCGCTAGGAAAACTGTCCGCCATCGATAACCAAGTCGATGCAACCACAGGCACGGTTCGATTGAAAGCCGTATTCGACAACGAAGACGGCCTGCTGTTTCCGAATCAATTCGTCAATGCGCGGCTGTTGGTCGATACCAAGAAAGACGCGATTGTCGTTCCAACGGCCGCCGTGCAGCGTGGGCCGAATTTCTCGTTCGTCTATGTCGTTCAAGAAGACGAGACGGTCGAACTGCGGAACGTCACAGTTGGAATGAGCGAAGGGGCCGAATCCGCGATCGAATCTGGTTTAGCACCTGGAGAAGTGGTCGTTACGGAAGGTCTTGATAAGCTGCAAAAAGGTACGAAGATCACGACGAGCAGTGGTGAGCAAAGCAAGGACGGGAAAGGCAAAGGCGAGAAGGGGCAAGACTCAAAGTCGAAGGGTGATCACAAAAAAGGTGATCCCACGAACGACAAACATCGTAAAGACGCGGGGCAAGATCCTGCTCCTTCCGGGAAGAGTTCTTCGACGGAAAGCCGTCCCGCGGAAGCCGCCAAATCGACCCATCCGGCCGCTAAAAAGAGCGAGTCATGAATCCGTCTCGTCCGTTCATTTTGCGGCCGGTGGCGACAGTCTTATTCATGGTCGCCATTTTGCTGTCAGGGATGATCGCGTATCGCGAACTGCCTGTGTCGGCATTGCCGCAAGTCGATTACCCCACGATCCAGGTCGTGACGTTCTATCCGGGTGCGGGGCCGGACGTGATGACGTCCTCTGTGACCGCGCCGCTGGAACGTCAGTTCGGTCAGGTTCCCGGCCTGGCGCAGATGACCTCGTCGAGTTCTGAAGGTTGCTCGGTCATTACGCTTCAGTTCGCGCTGGAGCTGAACATTGATGTCGCGG
Organism: Schlesneria paludicola DSM 18645; assembly: GCF_000255655.1. Taxonomy (NCBI): domain Bacteria; kingdom Pseudomonadati; phylum Planctomycetota; class Planctomycetia; order Planctomycetales; family Planctomycetaceae; genus Schlesneria; species Schlesneria paludicola. The sequence goes on from NZ_JH636436.1 coordinate 278,490, forward strand.
CGCAGCAGGTTCAGGCGGCGATTAATGTGGCGTCGACCTTTCTGCCGCGTGATTTGCCCAACCCGCCGATTTATACGAAGACCAATCCGGCCGATTCTCCGATCTTGACGTTGGCATTGTCATCGGACACCTTGCCGTTGTCGAAAGTGGAAGACCTGGCGGATACGCGTCTGGCTCAGAAGATTTCGCAATTGAGCGGCGTGGGGATGGTCAGCATCAGCGGTGGTCAGAAACCGGCGATCCGCATTCAGACCAATCCGACCTCACTGTCGGCACTCGGGCTGAACATGGAAGACCTGCGAACTGCCCTGTCACTGGCCAACGTGAATCAGGCCAAAGGCAGTTTTGATGGTGGGCGGCAGGCCTACACGATCGGTGCGAACGATCAGTTGCTGACGAGCGAGCAATATCGGCAGCTCATCATCGCCTATCGGAACGGCGCACCGGTGAAACTGGTTGAAGTGGCGGATGTCATCGACAGCGCCGAGAATGTTCGTCAGGCAGCATGGATGAACGATACGCCCGCCGTAATCCTGAACATTCAGCGTCAACCCGGTGCGAACATCATCGAAGTCGTGGATCGCGTCAAAGCCCTATTGCCGCAGCTTCGAGAATCTTTGCCGGCGGCGATCAAGACCGAGATTCTGACGGACCGCACGATCACGATTCGCGCGTCGGTTGAAGACGTGCAATACGAATTGCTGATGACGATTGCACTGGTTGTGTTCGTGATCTTCGTCTTCCTGCGGAATTTTTCGGCGACGGTGATTCCCAGCGTCGCGGTGCCGCTGTCGTTGATCGGCACGTTCGGGGTGATGTATCTGCTCGACTACAGCCTGAACAACTTGACGTTGATGGCGCTCACGATTTCCACCGGCTTTGTGGTCGACGACGCAATCGTCATGGTGGAAAACATCATGCGGTACATTGAAGAAGGCGAGCCACCGCTTGAAGCGGCACTGAAAGGAGCCGAGCAGATCGGTTTCACGATCGTCTCGCTAAGTGTCTCACTGATTGCGGTGTTGATTCCGCTGCTATTCATGGGGGATATCGTCGGTCGCTTGTTTCGCGAATTTGCCGTGACGCTCAGTGTGACGATTCTGCTCTCGGCCGTGGTCTCGTTGACACTCACTCCGATGATGTGTGCCAAGCTGTTGCGGCATCAACCGGCCGCCCAGCAAAGCGCGTTGTTCCGCGCGTCAGAATGGGCGTTTGAGTCGGTGATCTGGCTGTATGGCCAAACGTTGACTTGGGTGTTGCGGCATCAGACGCTGACCCAGTTTGTTTCAATCGTGACTCTGGTGGCCACGGTGTATCTTTACACGATTGTGCCGAAGGGGTTCTTTCCCGTGCAGGATACGGGTGTGATTCTGGGGATCTCTGAAGCCCCGCAGGATATCTCGTTCGAGGCCATGGCGACGCGGCAGTTGGAATTGAATCGGGCGATCCTGGAAGATCCCGCCGTTGAAAGTTTGTCGAGTTTTATCGGGATCGACGGCACGAACATCACGATGAACAGCGGCAGGATTCAGATCAATCTGAAACCGCTGGAAGAACGTCATATCAGCGCATCGGAAGTGATCACGCGACTGCAGCCGCACTTAGCCAAGGTGCCAGGAATCACGCTCTTCATGCAGCCGATTCAGGACCTGACCGTGGAAACACGCGTCAGTCGTACGCAATATCAGTACAGTCTTGAGGATCCCGATACGAAAGAGTTGGGTGAATGGGCCCCGAAGTTTGTGAGCAAGTTACAAACACTGCCGCAACTGCGTGATGTGACCAGTGACCAGCAGAATGCCGGGTTGCAGGCGCGCGTCGTCATTGATCGTGACACCGCATCGCGGCTGGGGATCACACCGCAGGTGATTGATGACGCCATGTACGATGCGTTCGGCCAGCGGCAAATTTCGATCATGTTCACGCAGCTCAATCAGTACCGCCTGGTGCTGGAGGTGAAGCCGGAGTTCAAGAATGATCCCCGCGACTTGAAAGAGATTTACATCCGTTCGCCCGAAGGCGGCATGGTGCCGCTGAACAGCTTCACGCGTCTGGAGTACGACAAGGCGCCACTGTCCATCAATCACCAGGGGCAATTTCCGGTCGTCACGGTGTCGTTCAATCTGGCGCCCGGGGTGGCACTGGGTGACGCGGTGGAAGCGATCGCCACGGCGCGTCACGAATTGAATATGCCCCCCAGTATTGCAGCGGCGTTTCAGGGAACGGCCCAGGCCTTTCAGGCCTCATTGAAAAATACGCCGTTGCTGATTCTGGCCGCGCTCGTCACGGTCTATATCGTGCTGGGCGTCTTGTACGAAAGCTACATCCATCCGATCACCATCTTGTCGACGTTGCCTTCGGCGGGCGTCGGAGCCCTGCTGGCGCTGCTCTTGTGTCGTCACGACCTGAGCGTGATTGCGCTGATCGGGATCATTCTGCTGATTGGGATCGTGAAGAAGAACGCGATCATGATGATCGACTTTGCGCTCGACGCACAGCGGAATCAGGGGATGTCGCCGCATGAGGCGATCTATCAGGCCTGTCTGCTGCGGTTCCGACCGATCATGATGACGACGATGGCGGCGCTGCTGGGGGCCGTTCCTCTGGCGATGGGAACGGGTGTTGGTTCCGAATTGCGACGTCCCCTGGGGATTACCATCATTGGGGGTTTGATCTTCAGTCAGCTTCTGACGCTCTACACAACCCCGGTGATCTATTTGTGGTTCGACTGGCTGGCGACGCGGATCGGTTTCGATACGTCCGCGGGCGTGCTGCACGATGATCCCGAATCGTCGCTCAATCAACCGGAACCGGTTCATCACGAACGTGAGGACGGCCCATGAGCCTTTCGTCACCTTTCGTCCATCGACCTGTCGGGACGACGCTGCTGACGGTGGCGATCACACTGGCCGGAATTCTAGGGTATCTGTTACTACCGGTGTCGCCGTTGCCGCAGGTCGATTTCCCGTCGATCAGTGTGACGGCGAACTTACCGGGCGCCAGTCCCGAAACCATGGCATCGGCGGTGGCAACGCCGCTGGAACGGCAGTTCGGTCGAATTGCGGGCATTTCCGAGATGACGTCCGCCAGTTCGCTGGGCACGACCTCGATCACGATGCAGTTCGATCTTGATCGCGATATTAATGCCGCCGCGCGCGACGTTCAGGCGGCGATCAATGCGGCGCGCGGCCAGTTGCCGACGAACCTGCCCAACAATCCTTCGTACCGAAAGGTGAATCCCGCGGATTCCCCCATTTTGATTCTGGCTTTGACGTCGGACACCTATACGCGAGCACAGCTTTATGACGCAGCGGCGACGATTCTGCAGCAGCGGTTGGCTCAAGTGCCGGGTGTCGGTCAAGTCGCGGTTGGCGGTGGTTCCGCCCCCGCAGTTCGCGTCGATTTGAATCCGACCGTGCTCAATCACTTTGGAATTGGGCTGGAGGATATTCGCACGGTCCTGGGGACCGCCAACGCGAATCGTCCGAAAGGTTCGATCTCTGATGAACGGCAAACCTGGACGATCACCTCGACCGACCAACTGATGACGGCGGCGGAGTACGAGTCGCTGATCGTGGTCTATCGCAACGGTGCACCCGTCCGTCTAGCGGACATCGCGACGGTGACGGATTCCGTCGAAGATGTTCGCGCCTATGGGATCTCGGTCGAGAAAGTCGATGACAAGGTCGTGGCGAAACCATCGATTACGATCATTGTCTACCGGCAACCGGGGGCCAATATCATCGCGACGGTGGACCGGATCGTCGCACTGTTGCCGCAACTCGATGCGCAGATCCCGGCCGACATGTCCTTGTCCGTGGCGATGGACCGGACAGGAACGATTCGTGCATCGCTGCACGATGTGCAGTTCACGCTGCTGATTTCGATCGGTCTGGTGATTCTGGTGGTGTTCGCGTTCTTGCGTGATCTGCGAGCCACGTTGATCCCGACGGTCGCCGTTCCGGTTTCGCTGATTGGGACATTCGGCGTGATGTATCTGGCGGGGTACAGTCTGGACAACTTGTCGCTGATGGCACTGACGATCGCCACCGGGTTCGTCGTCGACGACGCGATCGTCGTGATTGAAAATATCTCTCGGCATCTTGAAGAGGGGGTGGCGCCCTTACCGGCGGCCCTGCAGGGAGCCAAAGAAATCGGTTTTACGGTGCTCTCGATCAGCGTGTCGCTGGTGGCGGTGTTTATCCCGATTCTGTTGATGAATGGGATTGTCGGCCGCTTGTTTCGAGAATTTGCGGTCACGCTATCGGTGGCCATCGCCGTCTCGATGGTCATTTCCCTGACGACCACTCCGATGATGTGCGCGGTGCTCTTGAAGTCCGCGAAGGACCAGCGTCGCGGTCGCCTTTATCAATTCACCGAGCGCATCTTCGACGGAATTCTTGCGGCCTATGAATACACCTTAAAGATCGTTTTGCGACATCAACGGATCACGATGCTGGTCACGCTGTCGACGATCGGCTTTACGGTCTATCTCTATATCATCATTCCGAAAGGGTTCTTTCCTCAGCAGGACACGGGCCGAATCTCTGCCAGCTTGACTGCAGACCAGGATGTGTCGTTCAAATCGATGTCACTTTTGCTGAAGCAGTTTTCCGAGACGGTCGGCGAAGATCCCGCCGTGAGCGGTTTGATTGGATTTGCTGGAGGCTCGAATAGCGGCGCTTCGAACTCGGGCCGCATGTTTATTACGTTAAAGCCGCTGAGCGAACGACGATTGAAGGCCGATGATGTCATTGCGAGGATTCGCAAGAAGGCGGCGCGCATTCCGGGGGCACAGCTCTACATGCAGCCCGTTCAGGATCTGCGGATCGGTGGACGCGCGAGTAGTGCGCAGTATCAGTACACCTTGCGTGGTGACAATCTGGAGGAGCTAACCCATTGGAGCAACAAGTTGCTGCGAGCCATGCGTGACATTCCAGGTTTGGTCGACGCGAACACCGATCAACAGAACAAGGGTCTGCAGACACGACTGGCGGTTGACCGCGACACGGCGGCACGGCTGGGCATCAATATGTCGACGATCGATAACACGCTGTACGACGCCTTTGGTCAAAGGCAAGTTTCGACCATTTATAAGCCGCTGAATCAGTATCATGTGGTGATGCAGGTCGAGTCCGAGTTCTCACAGAATCCGGATTCGATGCGGCATATCTTTTTGCGTGGTGCCGCCGATGCGCAGATTCCGCTGAGTACCCTCTACCGGCAATCGTCGGCGAACTCGGCACTGAGTGCGAATCACTCGGGGCAATTTCCGTCCGTGACGCTCTCGTTCAATTTAACCGTGGGCACGTCCCTGGGAGATGTCGTTCCGAAGATTGAGCAAGCGGCGGTGGACCTGGGAATCCCAGAGAATATCCAAGGGAAATTTCAGGGAACGGCGCAGGCCTTCCAAGATTCGCTTCGGAATCAGCCGCTGCTGATTCTGGCCGCGCTCGTCACGGTCTATATCGTGCTAGGGATCTTGTACGAAAGTTACATCCACCCGATCACGATTCTGTCGACATTGCCCTCGGCCGGGGTTGGTGCACTCTTGGCGCTCATGATTTGCAAAACCGAACTGAGCGTGATGGCGATGATCGGGATTCTGCTTCTGATCGGGATCGTGAAGAAGAATGCGATCATGATGATCGACTTTGCGATTGAAGCCGAACGCAATCACGGACGGAGTCCGGAAGATGCCATCTTTGAAGCCTGCATTTTGCGGTTCCGTCCGATCACGATGACGACGATGGCCGCATTGCTGGGCGGCTTGCCGCTGGCGTTGGGACAGGGTGATGGGGCGGAACTGCGGACTCCTTTGGGCATCGCCATTGTGGGCGGTCTGATTTTCAGCCAGATGCTAACGCTGTACACGACCCCCGTCGTTTATCTCTACCTCGATTGGCTCTGTTTGTGGTGTGAACGAGTTCGATTCGGCGGCCCGCGACCAGCACCGGTTTCTCAACAGACTGGCGTGAATTTGCCAACGGCCTAGAATCCCCCCTGATCGAACGCGCTCAACGGGGAAAGGTCATGTCGACGTCGGAAAACTTGATAACGCTGGAACAGTACGAAGAACGATTGCTGGACGGCGATCGCTGGATCGAGTTGGCGGAAGGTCGGTTGATCCGGCTGAATCCTCCTGACGACGCCCATGGTGATGTCGTTCGCAACCTGTCACGGGCACTCGCCACGTTTCTCAAGAAGTCGCCCGACACCTATGCGTGCTTCGAATTGCCGCTTATTCTGCAGCGGGAACCCGCCTTGGTGCGTTGCCCTGCGATCTCGTGCTTTCGATTCGTCGCAGGTGGCCGCTTTGCGGAAACGGATAAGCTGCTGACGGAGACTCGGCCCGTCTTGATCATCGAAGTGGCGTCGACCAACGAACGCCGGGAAGCGATGTCAACTCGCGTCAAAGCGTATCTCGCGTGGGGTGTCGAAGTCGTCTGGGTGGTTGATCCGGTGACGCGGCACGTCCATTTGTTTCGGGGGGGGCTCTCGGGCGATATGTTGAAAGAGCCACAAGTGCTGGTGGGTTTCCCGGTCTTACCCGGATTTGCCATTCCCGTCTCGGACCTTTTCCGCCAGCCAGACTGGGTCAAAACAAAGCCCGATCCGTTCGACGAATAGGGGCGCCGTCGCTCTGCTCTGACAGGGTGGGAAGCATCGCGCGGGGCCGTTGGCCAATGCTATCGATTGGCCCCGGGGACCCACAGGACGTCTCGCTGCCCATTGTCATTGGCGCACCGTGCCAGCACGAACAGCAGGTCGGACAGTCGATTGAGATAGATCATGACATGGGGGTTGATTCGTTCGCTGGCCATCAGGCGAACGACCTCAATCTCAGCCCGTCGGCAGATCGTGCGAGCCACATGCAGGCGGGCGGAAACAACTGATCCTCCTGGAAGAATGAAGCTTTTGAGCGGCTGCAGTTTCTCATTTGCCTGGTCGATGGATTGTTCGAGGTACGTGACCTGTTCGGCCGTCACGCGCAAGGGTTCGTAACCGAGCGGTTTATCCGATTCGGGGATGCACAGATCGGCTCCGACATCGAACAGGTCATTCTGAATTCGTTGCAGCAGATTTGCGAATTCGATGACAGGTGCGTCCGCCAGGACACAGCCCAGATTCGAGTTGAGTTCATCCACCGTACCGTACGCAATGATCCGCTGGTCGCTTTTCGAGACGCGACGGCCGTCCCCCAGAGATGTTTCGCCCGTGTCGCCTGTCTTGGTGTAGATGCGGTTCAGATAGACCATGTGAAACTGCCGTTGAGAAAGATGTGTCAAAGACCAATAGTCGCGATGCCGGGGAGTCGACTCAAACGAAAACGGTTGCGACTTCGATTGAATGAGGCGAAAGAATGATGGGAACGGCGATCATAACCGGGCGATGACATCGAAGGCCCGTCCTCGCTACGATGGATTTTCTGGTTTGTTTGTGTGCCACTGGCGATGCCAGTGCCCAATTCGTATTGACCGGTAGCAGGACAATGAAGGATGTCGATCGACACTTTCAGCAAGTGTCTGATCAGAAAGTGACTTGTCGTCCGATTCCCAATCAACGGTGTTCCTCAGTCCTGAATCCACTGGCGCTGGCAAAGCCAGTGGCACACAACAGATCGCGAAAGCAGGTTCGTATTGCGGCTTCTGTCATCGTTGAAAATCCTTCACATCGCTGCCCATCAGTCCTCGCGGTCGTACAGCGGACCGGTGATCTTGATAGGACGGATATCCAGCCGCATATTGACCACGGTGAAGTCGTCTCCGCCGTAGATTTCGGTGTACCAGGCGACCGTTTCTTCGTCGCGTGTGAATTTGAATTCGAATCCATCGACGGGCTGTTTCTTCGCGGCGTGACCATCGAAAGCCAGGCCGATCGCTACGGGGCTGACGGTTTCCATCAAATTGCCCATCAAGTCGATCACGGTCGTGTTACTGAGGATATCAGTGGCAAACAGGGGTCGCCGCAGGGCTGGACGAAAATCGGGCGAGTTCGGGTCAAGCTTTTCGTCGTCGAGTTTTTCCTGGGCGGGCATCACCTCGCGCGTTTTCAGATCGAAGCGATCACCTCGGTCGAGATAGGTCAGCCGGGCATTCTTGAGATTGAAACGGGGTTGTGACGGGTCTCGTTCGGCACGCGACAGATCCAGCACGAGGGCTCCCTTATAGCCGATGACGCGGACATCTTTTCCGTTCGTCACAATGATGGCGGAATTCTCGTCGACGCCGATTCCATACTTGAATCCCTGGTCTTCCATCGCGACCAGCGTTCGGGCAAATCGACCACGAACGAACAGGTGTTGATCGACGAACCATTCGTCATCGATGAACCCCAGCCCGCGATCGATTTCTTCACCCCAGCGGACACCATTTTGCATTGTCCCGAGCACCGACTCGGCATCGCGGTACATGACGCGACTCATGACGGCCGCGCCGGCACTTGTACCCGCGATCACGCCGCCCTTACGGTACACTTCCCACATCGCGTCGAGCATCGGAGTGTGCTGGCCACTGGGCGTGTAAAGGGCTTTGACGATTTTGTCCTGTTCGCCCCCGATCAAGAAGATGCCTGTTGCTTCACGGACTTGTGCGACCAGATCGGGATCGGAGACGGCATCTTGTGGTGCGATCGGAACTTTTCGCCACGCCACGGGGACGAGGAACGCGTCGGCACCGGACTTATTGAGTGCCGAGATGACCCATCCGCCTTTTTTCACGGGATCGCCGCTGGCCGTGGGGAAGACGGCAATTCGCGAGCCGGGACCGCCGGCCAGTTCGACAATTTCGTCCCAGTATTCGCGTTGATTGAATCGCTCGGACCCGCCGATGATGACCAGCGAGCCCTGCTTTGATTCCGTTGCGGACGGGCCGTTCTCTGCAGACGCACCAGACAAGAATGAGATGCCGCAGAGTAGAGCCAGCAGAACCGGTGGCCAAAGGCGGATCGCGGTCTGTGAAGAGTCAGAAGATTTCGTCGACCGTATGATGCTGATACTCCTGAGACGACAGCGGCGCATGACTCGTCACTTCCGTGTGAACCGCAACTCAAATTCGGTCTGATCAATCCAGACGCATGACTTTGACGAGCGTCTTGTCATCGCGAAATCTTCGGGCGGTCGGGATTGAACGGCCTTGCCGAAACCCCGGGGCTTCCAGCGCTTTGTTCATCCAGTCCCGGCCACCCGACTCGTCTTTTTCGTCCTGACAAAAGTACTCGTCGCGAAAGAGTCGCGATCGGATGCCACTCTTTCGGACAATCACCGTCCGTCCTTGGCGAATCCATCATTCCCCAAGGTCCGCAATTATACGCGAATCTTGGCAGAGTCGACCACACTGGATCGTCCGATCTGGAAACTGTTTCAGGCTTTGACTTTGATTTCGACACCTGAAATACTCGTGAACTGGCGGACACTCTTATTGACGTTCGAACCGTCGAGCATCTGGTTTGCGAATCGATTTCGAGATTTGCTCGGAGGATGACGATGTCTGATTCGACATCAAGCACTGCACCCGCTGCGATCGCACCGGCGGTGTTGTCTGACAACAATCGAACGGAAGCCGGTTCACGCGAGCGACGTTCCTCATCCATGCGACTGAGTTTTCTTGGATTGGTCCTGGCGGTCGTTGGGCTCGGCCTGGCCGTGATTCCGAGTCTGGCGACTGAACGTGTACTGCCCAATCCGTTCGAATCGAAGGAAGAGGCGAAGCGACGAATTGACGGTCCACCGGCGAAGGCTGGTGGCATCACAGTTCGAGTGAAGAATTTTTCGATCAATTTCTTTGGCAAGGATGTGAAAGAACCGGCGCCCGCGCAGCCGCCTCTGGCATTCACCAACGATCCTGTGCGGTGGCTGATGATTGTAGGTTGCGTGCTGGCACTCGTCAGCCTCGTCATTGCCTCGGTGGCGCATCGTCAAGAACGACACGGTTTCATGACGTTTACGGCAATGAGTTGCTCCGTCGTGGCGCTCACTTGGCAATTTCTGGTTTTTGGCATCATGCTTGGGGTGGCCGCCGCGATCCTCTTTCTGTTGATCGCGGCCTTGAATCGGTAGTTACAGGCAGGCTCTGCTGCAGTCATTTTGATGGTCATGATGCTCGAACGCTACCTTCCAGAAATCGCCATGCCTGCGTATGCCTTTGTGCCGGCGCGTCATCCTCATCCCGTGACCGACGCACGAGGGCATAGTTTTGGACGGACGGCCGTGCCGGTGTCCCCGTTGGATACCCATCAGCCATTCCGATCCACGGAGTACCTGCATGCCATCGACCTCTTCAATGCCGGCTACTATTGGGAAGCACATGAAGAGTGGGAAGGTTTGTGGGTTGCCGCAGGGCGGGCTGGGGTCGCCGGAAATTTTCTGAAAGGGTTGATCAAACTTGCCGCGGCGGGGGTCAAGTCACGCGAAGGCCAAGGCGGGGGCGTTAAACGCCATGCGAAGCGCGCTGGAGAATTGTTCCGAATCACGCGCGCGAATCTGCCTGAGGGCCAAGCGGTCTATGCAGGCCTGACATTGGACAATTTGGTTCAAGTGGCTACGGAACTGGAATCGCATCCGATCATCGATGATTCGTTTTCCGTCGGGGGACAACCCGTGCTGTGCATTCGGCTGACACTGACGGCTTCGTAGCCGGTCGCGGTCAGAGTGGGAACAGGCCTGCTGCTTGGTCAGAACGAAAATACGCGTCGGGTGGCCGGACGAGCGAGGCGCTGGCCACTTCGGGTTACGTCAGTTCCCACGGTTGAAATGGGACGCCGGGCAAGCCCGTTCAGCGACTGGTTGCGTCTGACCCTGCCGATTCGGGCGAGGATGGACCGAGAACTTCCCACAGTTTGACGGTCTTGTCATCGCAGCCTGATGCCAGCCAGCGTCCGTTCGGTGTGAACGCAATCGCGCGGACGATTCCTTCCTGGGGCAGGCTTTGCAGTTCGATTCCGCTGACGGCATCCCAGATTCGGATCGAGCGATCGACTGATCCGGTCGCGATCAACTTACCGTTGCTCGAGAACGCCACCGTTTCGATCTTGTTACGATGGCCTCGCAAGGTGAACAGGAATGTCCCTTGCGTGGCCTCATAGATCCGGGCCGTACCATCGGCACTGGCGGTGGCGATCTTGGAACCATCGTGCGAGTACACCGCCTGCTGGATCGTGCCGGAATGTCCTTTCAGTTGCAGCACTTCTTTACCCGATTCCATGTCCCATAGCCGCGCCGTGCGGTCATAACTGCCGCTCAGCAATCGTTTGCCATCGGGAGAAAACGCGATGGAGTAGACGAAGTCGGAGTGACCCGAAAAGGATTTGACTTCTTTGTTGGTGGTTGCGTCCCACAACTTCACGTCGCGATCGAGCGACGCCGTGGCGAAGTACTTTCCATTGGGGGAGCAAGCGACGCCGGCAATCTTAGCTCGATGTCCACGCACTTCTTTGAGTTGTTTGGCATTGGATGCGTCGATCATTCTGAGGAAATTGTCGGCGAAATTGCCGATCGCGATTCGCTTTTCATCGTGCGAGAACGCGACGCCGGAAACACCGAACTTGAAGTCATCACCTTTCCACAACCGCTGTCGTTCGGTGACATCCCATAGCTGCAGGGAGCCTGCGGTTCGGTACAGGCCCGTTCCAACCGCCAACCGCTTGGTGTCGCGCGTGAATGCCAGGCTCAGGATGGGTTGTTCCATTTTCAGGACGATTGGGTCCAATGCATTCACGACCTCGACGGGTTTCGAATCACCCATCGCTTCGACGCTTCTTGTTGAAGGAGCGGCCGCCGCCGCTGCGGCTGCCGATTTGGATTTCCAGCGTGTCAACGACTTGTCGACGCTGCCCCCGACGAGTTCGTGTGTGTCGGGTGCAAAGGCCAACGATGTGATCGCATCGGAGGGACCGCGTAAACCTTGACGCTCTTTTCCGGTGACGGGATCATAAAGTTTGACTGTGCCATCGAACGCGCCCGCGGCCAAGGTTCTGCCGCCGTGGGAAAACGCGAGGCACCAGAACATCACACCCTCGGTTCCCGTCATGGTCGCACGTTCTGTCCAGTCATCGGTCTTCCACAATTTCACGGTGGCGTCTTCGCTGGCGGTGGCGACTGTCGTGCCATCGGGGGAACATGCCACTGCACGGACGGCCGCGGTGTGACCCTTCAACGTGGCGACGGGTTGCAGATCGGCAAGCTGCCAGACGATGGCCGTGCGATCGGCACTTCCAGAAATCAGGTACTGACCGTTTGGTGTAAAGGTGACGGATCGTACGCCGGCGGTGTGCGCCGACAGATTTGCCAGTTCCTTTCCATCCGCGATATTCCAGAGCCGAGCCGTCTTGTCGTAGCTGCCTGTGGCGAGCTTGAGCCCGTCGGGCGAGAACGCCACGGAAAACACCCAGTTGGTGTGGCCCGTGAACTCGGCAATCTCTGCACCCGAGGCAACGTTCCAGACCTTGACCGACTTATCGAAACTGCCCGCGGCGATCAGTTGGCTGTCCTGGCTGAACGTCACACAGGCCGCGACGTCGCTGAACGCTTCGATTTCACGCGCGACGGTCCCATCGCTTGAATTGCGAATGGAAATGCGTCCGTCCTCGCGGGCCAATGCAATCCAGCGACCGTCATTCGAATAGGCCAGTGCCTGGATCGCTTCAGCTTCGGGCGCATCGTTGACGGACGGCGTCGCCGGTTGCCCGGCGGTCGTATCTTTGGTGGCGATACTGGAGGTCATGGATTGATAGTCGAATTTCGCCGATTCGGCTTTCTTTTCGACGTCCCACAGATGAGCTGTCCCTTCGCGAGTGATCGAGGCGAGCCACGCACCACTGGGTGAGATCGCGACAAATTTGGCACCGGAATTGTCGCCTCCCAGATCCGCCAGGAGTTCTTTCTTCTCGCCATCCCAGACTTTGAACTCACGCTCGTTCGATGTGGCAAGGCGATTGCCATCGTGTGAGATCGCGACCGATCGGATGCCTTTTTTGTGCCCTTTGAGGACGCTGACTTCCTTACCCTGGGATGTATCCCAAGTGCGTATTGAGGCGTCCCATCCGACGGACGTCAGTCGAGTTCCATCTGCGGAGAATGCGGCTGCTTCGATGAGTTCTTTGTGCCCGGTCAACGTGTGCAGTGTTTCGCCCGCGAGAACGTCAAAGAGGCACAAGCCATCACGGTCTTTGGTTGGGACCCCCGCCGCCAGCAGTTGCGCATCCTTAGTGAATGCGAGAGCCAACAGGGATGACGAATCGGGTTCAAGCGTTTTCAGAAATTTCTTCTCTGGCGCGTTCCAGATGCGTACCGACTTGTCGACTGTGCTGGCCAGGGCCAGTTGAGTTCCATCCAATGACCAGGCGATGGCGTTTGTGCGCGCCACTGGGCCCGGAAGGATCTGTCCGACTTCACCCGTACTGGTGTCGAGTAGTTTGACTCCCGATTGCGGTTCTGCTGGACCGATGGCCAACCATTTTCCATCGGGTGAGAATGCGGCCACCAGGATTCGTGCGGGTTGTTCGTAGTGGAAGAGCGGCTTCATTTCGCCCACGCTCCACAGCGTAATCTCACCCTTTGTCGATGTTTTTTCGGCCACGGCGATCGTGGCGAGAATCGTGTTGTCGGGCGAGAAAATCGCGGAGCCCCATCCGACCGGAACGGTTGGCGCCTGACGCTGATTCATGGCGTTGTTCGGTTGAGCCCGTTCGATGTCCACGAAATCGATCGGCTCGGCAGGGGCCGGAGTCGTGTCTGAATCGTCCGCGATCCCTGGCACAGAGCTCGCGAACAAGACGATGAATAGGGAAAAGAAGTGGTGCAAGCGGAATTGGCGAATCATGGTTCATGCTCCTCGCCGAGATGTAGACGTTTTGTCTCTCTATTATGTCGATGATGCCAGAATCCCGCCAGCACGGAAGTGGTGACGGTCTGGGATTTTACCGGATTTGAATTTGAATGAGAGTGAAGTCGGAATGTAGGCGTGGGTCAAGTGACGGGCGTCGGCGGGTGGTTATGATCCGATTTTCGTCGTCGGTCGATCGTCGCTCTTTGGTGCGATTCCTGATTGCGGACGAATTCGAAGTGATGAATTGTTGGACGCTGGCGGAATGACGTCGGTATACTCAATGCGAATTGAAATGACGGGGACTGGTTCCGCCGATTCTCAAACGCGGACGAAAGCTGACGGTGCGAAGGTGCCCATTCCCTGGATTTCACGACGATCCGTTTCCTCTGTTCGAGGAGGCCCCATCATTTGCCGATCCGGCACAGTTCTGACGCAAGCGAATCCGGTTGATCTCGTTCATCCGACGTTGCCGTTCACATCTTTCTCTCTCTGAATTACGAGGTGCTTTCATGGCTCTGTTTGAGATTGAAACTGACGCTCACATCATGATCGCCTGGGCCGATGATCAAGCGGGTGCCGAGGCGATTACGCGGCGCAGCTATCCCGAAGACCACATCAAGCGCGTCGCCAAACGCCCGCATGACGTCTGGGTCATCTCGAAACGATTGCTGGGAATTGAAGGCACGGGCGAACCCTGCGACAAGGCCCGCGACTGCCTTAGCCGATCCAGTGGCGACAAAGTCCACGCGATCCGCCTTTATATGCAAGATACTGGCACGGATCTGCATGAAGCCCAGCGCGTCATCGAAACGAATATGTCGCTCGGTTGGTAAGTCATCGATCCCTGCGGAGCGTTCTCCTCAATCCCGCAGAGGCGTCCCTTTCACCGGCCCGGGTCAAAGGCTGCCAGCGGCGGCCCACGGCCCGGGATTGGGCCGTCGACATAATCGACTTCAGAATTCACCAAGGACTTCGCTGCCAGCGCGGGTGCTGAGGGCTCGCCAGAGAGAATTGTCGATGTTTTCGTTGATGGTTCGCACCGTGCCGTCCATCAACGCCGCGTTGACGCAACCGGTGTGGTAGCTGCGCGACGTGACAGCGGCGTAGGAGGGCGCGGCGGGCAGTGTTCCTTCTTGCCAACTGTTGTAGTCGCACTGATCGTAGGTGACGCCCCCCACCACGCAGGTGACTTTCGCATTTGGATTCAGAACCGTGGTGAAACCGGAATGGTGAACCTGTCCATTCGCCCATTCCGTATGCTCGGTGTTTTTGGCATTGCCGCCGGTGGCGGTCATGAAGCTGGCGATCACCGCGGGAGCCGTGGCGGCCGGGGGAATCGTCACCGGTGTCGGGGGCACATTCCGATGGTAGGGGCTCCAGGCTTTGACTTCAGAGACCATCAGCGTGTTGCTGCTGCCGTCGCTGACTTGTGCAAAAGTGATCTTGGCGTTCGGATAGAACAAGCCATCGCCGCCCTGACGCGTCGTCGGGTCGAAGACGAACCAGGTGCCATAGTTCACGCCATAGGTTGTCGGACACAACTTCGGTGACGTGTCGTCTCGCGTGGTCCCAGCCTTTGCGTCACTCGGGCAGACGTACGTGGGAATACGAAGGCCATCAATGGCCATTTGACCGCTCCACCCCTTGCTCAGGTCCACCAGATTGGCAAGGTTTCCCTGTTCGAGATACGGCAGAATGCGACCGTGGACCGACCATGAACTGCTCGCCACATTCGCGAGTAAGGTTGCGCTGGGAGGGATTTGCAGGTAGGTGTCGGCGTAGTTGTGGATCGCCAGACCAATCTGCTTCAGATTGTTTTTGCATTGAATTCGCCGTGCCGCCTCGCGCGCCTGTTGCACGGCTGGCAAGAGCAGCGCGATCAGAATCGCAATGATGGCGATGACCACCAGCAACTCGATCAAAGTAAAACCACGCCTTGGCGAACAAACCCTTCGCGGCATTCAACGCTTCCTGAAATATCAAAGACTTGGCGAGATTGGTGAGAGATTGAGGTCAGCGCCTTAAGCAAACGCCATTCCGGATATTAAGAGTTCGTAATGTTTGTGCATGGGCTCTGCGTGTGGCGTTGGCTGGCCTTGAGCGACTGGAGGGCGTTTTCGACATCACATCCGTCGATCCTATCAAGCCGTGTTACCGTCAGGGGAGTTTCAATCGATGGAGCCATTCGCCGATCCACACCGTTTCGAGACTCAGACGGTGTTGGGGAAAGATTCCGCATCACGATGAAAACTTCCCCGTTCAGAAGGTCGATCCAACCCAATTTAATTAACTTTGCAAACCAACTCGGTTCAGTTTTCTCGCGGAGACAACGGCGATGGACGTCCTTGGTACTTGGCGAGCGATCCAGGCTTTTTTGAGGTTTGACGTGACTTGAAGGGGTGCCGCGGGTGGGATTCTTTCAACTGCCGCCGTCGCTGTCGGCTCCGGGCTTAACGAAGCAACTCGAATTCAATGACGAATATTCGGGATGAACGGACAATTGTCCGTTTGCGAGGAAACTGTGAAAAAGCGCAATCTACCCCGAACTTACTCGCATTCCCGCCCGCAATTAGGGTAGTCTTAAGAAACGGAAAGTTTTACCGATCTGATCTTCAGAAGGTCACTCGTCCGTCGGGTCTGATGGTGCCGGTTGCGGGCAATTCCATCGTGATCTGATTCATCTCGAAATCGCTGGTTCAACAGCGGCACACAACTCAAATTTCGCTGGTAGAGGCCTGGTCATGGCTGCGTTTTAACCTTTGAGCATTCTCGGCTCACGATACGTGTCTTCTATTCTCACAGGTCATCGGCGACTTCGAATTTAGATAGGACGGCGGCGTTTGGATTCGACAACACGGCATGGAAGTGTGGCTGGCGAGCGACTCGAAACCGTCTTCTCTTCCCAAACCACAATGACGGAGACGTCGTCTCGCGGCTCGTTGAATCAGTCATCGGCGTGGGTGATTTGCCTGCTGCGATGGATGGGTTGCGCCCTGCTGGCTTCGGGCGGGTTCGTCTCGAACTCGGTGGAAGTGCAGGCGGGCGAGAAGCGGGCCAAGCAGGCCTTTGACGTCGAAAAACGCTTCAAGGAACTCGACCGAAACCGTGACGGGAAGGTCAGCCGCGACGAGTTTCCCCAAACCGAACTGTTTAACCTGGTGGATGCGAATCGGGATGGACAGATCACGTTGATCGAGGCCCGCGAACGCGCCCAGGATCTCGCAAGATCTAAATCCATCCCGACCGGTGAATCCACCGATGCGACGGCAAAGTCACTCGATGAGGTGCCGATTCGCCAGCGGTTCAAACGCCTGAAACCGGCAGAATGCGGCGTCGGCCGGATCGTGTCCGACGTGTCGTTTCAGAGCATTGATGGTGCGACGCATCATCTGGCGGAGTACAAGTCGCAACGCGTGATCGTCGTGGTGGCGACAAGTGCCAGTTGTCCGCTGAGCAAACGTTACTTGCCCACGCTTGCCCGATTGGAGCGGACCTATACGAAGGATGTTCTGTTTATCTTCGCGAACTCAACGCCGACGGACTCGGTCGAGTCGGCACGCGAACTCGTCAAGACACATGCTCTCAAGGGCCCTTATGTGCTCGACGCCGACGCGAAACTGCTGTCCGCCGTCGGGGCGAAATCGACCACCGATTGCTTCGTGCTCGATGCGGCACTGACCTTGCGATACCGGGGAGCCGTCGATGACCAGTACGGCTTGGGCTATGCACTGGCGCAGCCCAAGCAGGCACTGCTCGGCGACGCCATCGATGCCGTGCTGGCGGGACATACACCGCAGATCGAAGCGACAGACGCTCCTGGCTGCTTGCTCAACAAACGCGGTCCAGCGACTGCCTCAACATCGCAAGTCAGCCTGAAGTTGCCGGTCGCGGCGGGCACACACACGTATCACAATCGCATCTCGCGGATTGTCCAGAACAATTGTATCGAGTGTCATCGCGCCGGCGGGGCCGCACCGTTTTCGTTGACGAGTCCTGACGATGTGGCGACGCGCGCGACGATGATCGAAAAGGTGGTCAGCGAAGGCACGATGCCACCCTGGTTCGCGGCTCCTTCGCGCAAAGGGGCCGAGACCAATTGGCTCAACGATCGGTCCCTGGTCGAAGCCGACAAGGCGGACCTGACGGCCTGGCTTAACAATGGCCAGCCACTGGGTGACCCGGCCGATGCCCCAATTCCGCGTGTGTTCTCGAACGATTGGCAGATTGGTGTGCCGGACGCCATCGTACAGTTGCCAGCGGCCGTCAACGTTCCCGCCGAGGGCGTCATGCCGTATCAGGTGGTCACGGTGGCAACCGATTTCGGCGAGGACAAATGGTTGCAAGGGTTCGAGATTCGCCCGACGGCACGCGATGTCGTGCATCACATCGGCGTCTTCGTCGAAGCGGGCACCGATCCCGAAAAACGCGCGAACGAGGCCGAGGATCTCGGTGAATATTTGGCCTTATACGTGCCCGGCAACGGGCATGAGATTTTTCCCGCAGGACTGGCGAAGTTCTTGCCGAAAGGATCTCGATTGCGATTCAAACTGCACTACACGCCGAACGGCACCGTCACCAAGGATCAGACGCAACTTGCATTCATTTTTGCCAAAGAGCCACCTCAGTACGAGCTGCATGTGACCGGCGTCACGAATCAGGGGATCAAAATTCCGGCGGGGGCTGGCAACCACAAAGAGTCGGGTTGGCGGCGTTTCAAGGATGACATTCAGATCCTGTCGTTCATGCCCCACATGCACGTGCGTGGAAAAGCCTTCCGGTACGAAATGATTTCCAGCAGCGGCAATTCGACGACGTTGCTGGATGTTCCTCGTTTCGATTTCAACTGGCAATTGGCCTACCGGGCGGCGACGCCGATCACCCTGAAAAAAGGCGTGCGGATTGTCGGAACAGGCTGGTTCGACAACAGCGACCAGAACCCGGCGAATCCCGATCCGACAAAACCCGTTGTCTGGGGTGCGCAATCCTTCGACGAAATGCTGATCGGCTACTTCGAATACATCGTTCCCAGCGAACGTCTATCGGCTGCAAAACGATAGACATTCGTAATGTGTCCAATGTCGATAGGTCCTGATACCTGCAAACCGATCACTTGGTGGAGGGCGGGGCGACGCGTGCACCGACTCGTTCAAGCTGGTTTCCGACTTTTTCGAAGCCCAAGCCCACTTCATCGACGACATAGCCTGTCCCTTCGATGAGATTGCCTGAGATCGCCCGTGATTCTCTCGCGATTTGAGCGGTGGTTGCTTTCATCCGGTGTTCCGTCCGAGCTGCGGCATGTTCCAGATTGTCGGCGGTGGCTCGCAAAAAGTATCCGGCCCGCCGGACTTCCTTTTTCTCCCAGGCTTCTGTCGCCTTGACGTACTGTGACTCTGAGAGCGCATGCATCGCGCGGGCAGTGGCCAGGTCGAGTTCTTCGACGGATTTCATGGTCCCAATTTCAATTGTATGGGCGGCATGTTCCAGTTCATGTTCCGCATGAATCAACCGGCGTTTCATACGTTCTGTGCCACTCGTGGCCTCGATTCGAAAGTGGACCGCCGCCTTGCGAAGTTCTGCTGCAGCGGTTTTGGCATCCAGCATCAGGAAGGCTTCTCGAGCTCGACCGATATGAAGACCAGGTTCATCCGACATCAAATACCAGCGGTCTTCTTCAATCACCACGAATCCGGCGGGGGCCTGTGGCTGATTCGTGGCTGTGTCGCCTTGGTCAGACTTGGCGGTGGAAGTCAGGGCCAAAACGACAAGGAGCCATGCAAACAGAGAGATCATGGAACGGAGAGGCATGTTGTTCTTCCTTAAACGGCTCAACGAGGACGGGTCTGCGACAACGCCAAACCAAGACGCGGACGAATCGATTAAAATCACGAGAGTTGTTCCAGTGACGCTCGAGAAATGGCTTGCTGGTCATCGGAGGAGTTTCTCGTATCGCTGATTTCAATCACGTGCATGTCGCGATAGGCAGCAAGCATGCCAGCCAGCGCACCCTGAGCAGTTCTTACAAGGATTCACGGTAAATCATGCTGGATTTGCCGCACAGGCCGCGAAAAACGGCCCAATCCACCCGGCCGCGCGATCGCTCGTCCTGTCGGCGCTGATCAGTCTTCGACCAGCCGGACGAAGCTCGACCGGTCGAGTGGATTCGCGAACGTTGCGCATTTCCCGTCCATCAATGCATTCCACCCAAAGGATTGAAGATGGAGCCTTCCGATTGTTTTCAAAATCTGATTGCCGTTTTGATCTCAAAATGTCTATCGCCTTGTGGATCGATAAAGACGGCGTGACTTTATAGGCGTTCGACATGCAACAATCCGCGCGCGGGCAGAGTGGCTTGGTCGTTGCGATGGCAGGTGGAACATTGTGTTTCGTGGGATCGTTGATCAGGGCGATCCATGGGTTGCCCGAAGACATCGGGATTGCTCGTGACGTTCGGCGACCGATTGAGGTCCTTGCCGTCGCCAGTTTGGACGGAGGACGCAATGCGACAACGGTGACTGCGGAGCAGCTTCGAAATGCGCTGATCGACGCCGCACAGAAACTGGTCGATCTGAAAATTGTCGCGGTTGAAAGAGTCGGATACGCACCACCGACGCCGGACGTGCCGGTCCCAGTGGTGTTCAAAGAGATGTGGATACATCGTCATTCGGCTCAGGCCTATGTCCTTCATCGCACCGAATCGAACGATGATCAATGGTGGACTGGCTTCGAAGCGATTGAAGGGCCGTTGACGACTCACCATCTGGCGGCAATGCCCGGTCGAAAAGTGTGCGTAGACACGGCACGAGTTCCCTTGTGTGCGGACTCGAGTCACCGGGGGAAGCGCGAATCTGATGGAGCAAGGCTGACGAGCTACTCCGTCAGTCAGGCGCCCAGTTATCTGTTGAATCTGTTTGTTCCGTTGATTGAGGCGAACAAGGCCTGGGTTCCCTCTGAGCGTTCGAACTCGGCTCCCGTCGTCGATTCCCTTGCTCTGTTACCGCTAAGTGACTGGCGAATACTAGGGGAAGAAAAACTGGGCGAAGAAGACGCCATCCTTGCGGAGATTGGCCAGCATGAAACGCGTTCGTTTCCTGTTCCGGGGCGTCAGGGCAAGTTGTTGTCGGTCACGCGAACGTATTTGGTTTGGTTCGCGAAGATCTACGGTTGGATGCCGCTACGAGTTGAGAGCTCGATGCGATACGCCTTCGATGGACGCGAGTATCGGTTAGAGCGTCGTGCCGATGGAAAATCGTTTTTGGTCTATGAGGCTTCGGATTTCATCCACTGGAACGATGTCTGGGTACCGCGCGCTGGCAGGCAAGCGACCTATATGCCCGTACCCGATGAGCAATCCAGGCCGGTTATGCCCGACATGCTTGACGGATTGTTCTACGACGGTCGAATCCCTTTCAATGACGCGATGCAACTGGGGTCCGAGTCCGAATGGCGCATCTTGAGTCTGGAACAGATTGAACCGTCATTGAATTTGTGGTTCGAACCGGAAGACGGGGCGGAAGTTCTGAATCTTGGGACACACAAGCGATTCATTCAGGGTGATGCCGTTGCGTCCGCGGCAATCGCGGCGCGGGAGGATGCCATCGAGAAAATGGTCGGCCAGCCGGCGCCCGAGTTTCCAGAAGGAGCGATCTGGCTGAATGGACCGCCGCTCACTCTGAACGCATTGCATGGCAAAGTGGTGATCCTCGATTTTTGGGCCGACTGGTGTCCATCCTGCCGCAATGACTTGCCCGAACTGAACCGGCTGCATGCGCAGCGTGATGACAATGGAATCACCGTGATTGGGATCCATCTTGAGGGAACCGCACGACCAGAGATCCAGAAAGT
The DNA here is from genome assembly GCF_000255655.1 of Schlesneria paludicola DSM 18645. Taxonomy (NCBI): domain Bacteria; kingdom Pseudomonadati; phylum Planctomycetota; class Planctomycetia; order Planctomycetales; family Planctomycetaceae; genus Schlesneria; species Schlesneria paludicola. The sequence continues at coordinate 300,155 of NZ_JH636436.1, forward strand.
CGTCGACGAGTATCAACTGCTCTATCCAATCTGTCTCGACGTTGCGAGGCGCCCCGACGCGGAAAACGAGGTGCCATCGGCAGGTCTGTTCGCATCCCACTTCGCGATCAATGGTATTCCGCATTGTGTCGTCATCGACCAGCAAGGCATCGTCGCCGCGTCGTTGACGGGCCGATTTGATGAGGCCTTGGCGATTGCAGAAAAGCTTGCCGCGACGGCCAAGTAAACCTCACTGGGGCCTGGCTTCCACCCAAGCCAGACGTCTTTGACCAGGTCAGGTTTCGATTCAAATCGTGAAGACGTCGTCGGCTCATTCCCGACTGCCATGTTTGTTTTCGACGGATTTCGTTTGCAAAGCTGGCGTGGGGCGGTCTATTATTCGGCCTATCGAAAGAGACGAATTGACTTTAGTGTTTGAGGTTCCTCTCATGCGGCGATCGGCACAGAGGCAGCGCGGATACGTGGTCGGGGTCGGCCGTAGAACAGCGTTCCTTGGAGGAATGCTCATTGTTGTCGCGGTCGGCTCGCTTGTTGCGAGTGACCCTGTCCGCGAGGGAAACTCGGCACCCGTTCGTCGCGACGCGGGCGAAGTGGCCTCTGGCGAAGTCGAACGTCGGTCGACGACCGTCACGGCGGAAGAGATCCGTGATGCACTGCTGAATGCCGCAGAGAAATTGGTCGATCTCAAGATCGTGGTAGTCGAGAAGGGGAATTTCAGTCAGCGCACACCAGGCATGGAGGTTCCCGTTACGTTCAAGGAAGTGTGGCTGCATGAAAGCTCGTCGCAAAGTTACATCGACTGGCGAAGCGAAGGACACGGTGACGAATGGTGGACAGGATTCAAGCCCCTTGAAGAGCTCATCACCGCAGAAGATCTGGTGACACTTCCAGGCCTCAAACAATGTGCCGACCTGGCTCGAGTTCCCTCGTTTGCCGATTCGCGCCTACTGCGAAAACAGGCGCCCGATGGATCGAAGCTGACGCTTCATTCGTTGTGCAAGACGCCCAAATTTGTGTCGAATCTGTTCGTTCCGTTGATTGAATTCAACAAACCTTGGATTGCACCCGAACGTTTAGCAGGTGCGCCGCTCGCTGATTTAATCGCGCGCCTGCCACTGACTCACTGGCGAATCCTGGGTGAGGAAAAGCTGGGTGAAGAAGAGGTCGTCGTTGCCGCCATACGTCTGCAGGACACGATCGAGTTTCCGTTGAAACGACACGGGGGAAAGTTGTCGCTGACGCCGACGTATCTGGTCTGGTTCTCGAAACGATTCGGATGGATGCCGCTGCGGATTGAGCACTCGGTGCAATACGGCTTCGAGGGTCATGAGTATTGGATGGAACGTCGTTCCGACGGAAAGCAGCCATTGGTCTACGAAGCCACAGATTTCATGCCGGTCAATGATGTCTGGGTGCCTCGCTCGGGCAAGCAGGCAAGCTACATGCAAGAGTCGGAAAAAGAATTTGGTGGTTTTGACGAACTGGTCGACACGCTGCAGACCAACCGTAAGCTGCCGATTCCGGGTGAGATGCGATTGGGGTACGAGTATGAATGGAAAATTCTGAGTCTAGAAAAGATCGATCCGACGTTGAATCTGTGGTTTGAACCTCAGGACGGCGCGGAAGTTTACAACATGGATACGCACAAGCGATATGTGCAGGGTGATGCGGTGGCTTCTGCGGCATTTGCGGCTCGTGAACACGCGATCGAACGAATGGTCGGCAAACCCGCTCCCGAGTTTCCCGAAGGGGCCACCTGGCTGAACGGACCACCACTGACGTTGAAAGCACTGCGAGGAAAGGTCGTCGTGCTTGATTTCTGGACCGATTGGTGCGGCCCCTGTCGCAACGATCTGCCCAAAATGAAAGCCCTTTATGATCAGCGCGAAACCAACGGATTGATCGTCATCGGCGTTCATCTGGCGGGCAGCAAGCTGCCTGACATTCAAAAAGTCATGGACAAATTTCAGCTCGAATATCCGATCTGCATCGACGTCGCGACGAAAGACGATCCGAATCACGAATCGTTATTTCCCAGTCAGTATTCGACGTCGTTCGGAGTCGGTGGGATCCCGCATTGTGTTGTCATCGATCCGCACGGAGTTGTGGCCGCGTCGATCTCAAATCGGTTTGATGATGCAATCGAAATCGCGACCGAACTCTCGAAATCCGCGAAATGAGTGATGTTGAGGTGACCATTCGTCGTTCGCCATTCAGCGCGGGTCGCGGTTTCTGTTTGACGAAGAAAATCTCAATGCGGACTGTCAGCGCAACGGGTTAGTGCCTTGCAGGCGAATCCTGACAAGCAGTTCGTTTAAGGCAGGTTCTGCCGTAGCAACTTCTGGCAATCGACTTTCTTCAAACGCGCGTTGCAATTCGTTTCTGAGCCGCTCGTATTCTCGCCGATGAAATTCCAGATCGGCTTGCTCGAGTCGTCCCAGTTCGGGACCACCTGTTTTTCGTGCGATCAGCTCGTCGATGTACGGCAGCTTTGCGGTCTCGTTCAGTCGAGAGAGATTCGCCTGCACCTCGCTGGTTCTCATCAGGTGGATGCCCGTCATCAGCACGCGATAAACATAAAGTAGCGGCTTCACATGCGGGGGATCGGCCTTTTGAAAGAGCTTCCATTGAGTTTCCGCAAAACCAAAGTAGTGGTGCGCGTGATGTCTCGTGATGCAGTTCGCCGCCAGCGACTTCAGCTCGTCATGTTCCGCAGTCGTGAATATGATCAATGGCGAAAGAAGTTGCTCTAACACGTAGCCATTCTTCTTCAGCATCAAGTTGAAGAACTTCTTGGCATCATGTGTGACCAGGTCGATTTCGAGGCCGTCATGAATTTCGGATTTCTCGACCGTTTCCTGGCCGGTTTCCAACCCGACAAGATCTTTGATGGGCAGCAGATGGACGCCGCGCAGGTCGAAGTCGGAATCGGGCGACGGAAATCCATACAAATGAGCGCCGCTGATCGTGGCGAACAGCAACGGATACGGATGATCGACAATGTGCTTGTACAGACGCGAGTCAAACGTCATGGCAGTTCCTTCGACAACGCCGCATTTCGAGCTTTGATGAGCAGGGCATTCGCTCGTTCATAGTCCGGTCGCTCAGGCAGTTTCGTTTCGGTGAATGCTGCGTCAAATTCGGCATGCAAGCTCAATCTCAACTCCTCCGTTTCATCCCACCGAACTTCACCTCGTTTGATGGCGAGTAATTGCTCCCGATGCTCTTCGACCCGCACTGGCACAAAACCGTGACGCAGCACGCAGATCCCCGAGATCAGTAGTCGGATCAAGTGCATGACGTGCTTCCATTTCACTTGCCCCTGATTATGAAGATCCGATTGCATCTTCTTGAACTGGGACATCACGTAGCCGTTGTACGTCTGGTAGACCAGGCGCGACAAAAAGATCTCCCGAATCTGCAGCAGTTCCTCGGCCAGTGGTGTGGTCTTTTCGATGAGTGGCGTATAGAGGCATTCCAGCACGTTCGGGTTCGCCTTCAGAGCCAGTCCCAGGAACCGTTGAAATTCCCAGTAATGTTCCTGTGTCGCATCGCATTCGATCTGTTCTGGAACGCCGTAAAGCGACCAATGCAACTCCGCGGTTGGCAGGAAGATGCCTCGGTAGTCTGTGTCCGATTGCTCATCATCCAAGCCATACGCGCGCGAGCCAATGACACAGCGGTAAATCACTCGATCGAACAGATTGCTGTGCGCCGCGGAAATCTTGGCGTCACCGATCTCGCCTTCTTTGTAGTGCGCCAGCATGACAATGTCTTCGTGACGCAACGCGCCTTCGACACCATCGAGAAACCGAATTCGATAAGGGTGATCGTGATCCCTGGGCGAGCGGACAATGACGCCGACGGCACCTCGAGGATGCCGCACGCGACCGCCTGACTCGACAATATCTTTCAAAGCGACAATCTGCGTCCCTTCGGAAAAGATCAGATGCGGATTCTGGTGAACGCGTTCCGTCATAAGGCCGTGTCTCCGATAGATCGCAATGCAATGAAAGTTCCTGCAATACGCTCTATTTGAGTAAGAAAGATTGGATGAACCCCTCGTACAGATCCTTCATGAGCAGGTCAAAATTTCGATTGATGCGGCGACGGCGTGCCGCGACAGTCTCACAGGTGGCGTTCGTGAATGCCTGAAGTCTTCATCACGGCCAATTCTTATTCCGTAATCATTGTCAGTCCGTGCGACTCGTTCCATGAAGGTGGCTCGTATTGTTTCGCGAGCTCGTGGATCACGCGTTCGGGCACAGGGCAAGTTCGTTGCTTGTTCTGACCGAGGATGATGGGCAGCGGAGGTTCGAGATAAACGATCTCAATTCGGGCATGATAGTCAGCGAAGAGTTCGATCCAGCGTTGCCGAGTCTGTCGCAAAAGATTTGTCGCATTGAAGGCGAACGATGTTTTGGAACGCAGCCATTGACGGCAGCGTTCTTTGGCCATTTGGACCACTTCTCCTTGATTCTCCGTGGCGTCGATGTTGAGTTCACTACGGATTTCGTCGAGCGATACCACTGGTAGGTCTGGATGATGCTTCGATAGCCAGAAATCTTTCCCACTTCCCGGCAATCCTGACATCAAAGTCACCGTGCAGCGATATTCCTCATGCGGTGCGTAGTGCAGGCTCGGTTCTGATTGGCGGAAGAATAGGAAGCGAGCTTGATCGTTGACAAAAGGGAATCGACAGTCGAAACAACCGCACTCTTGTGCGACCATTTTCCAGAGTCCCAGGTTTTCTTCCGGACGTCCCATTTCGTTGGTAGAGCGACCCCGCGTGTCGGCCAATGCGAACAGATAGAGAAGCCGATTGGAAACCACCCATGAAAGTGAGACCACTTCGTGATTCGGATTCGAGCGTTCTAACAAAAAAGCGGGACGACCGTGAAAGCGAACCATCCGCGCGATTTCTTCTCGAACGGTCAGATCGCATTGCAAATCTCTCAAGACTGATCGAGCGAGGTGTTCGCCTTTGATCGCATGTTTAGGAGAGGTGATGCGGCCCGTGTTGGCATCGAAGTGAGATGTGAGTGGCTTCCCCGCATCATGAAGCAACCCCGTGAAGATCAAGACGGTTCGATTGTGAGCGGAGAGTGTTAGCCACTCATTCAACTGGGGTAGTTGGCGACAAACCATCTTTGTGTGCGTCCAGACATCTCCTTCCGAATGCCATCCGGCATCTTGCTGACATTCCGCCATCGCTCGACACCATGGCTGCTCCTCGGCCCAGCAGAGGATTTCTTCGAGTGATTCCTGTGTTAGCGTTTTCCAGTTCATCGCCAAATATCCACACCATCTCGCAATTGATTCGGAACCATGGCCTGATGTTGCCAGTGCGTGCTCTGTTTGAGTCTTTCCACAAACTCGGGACGTACAAATTTCGATCGTCCCGATACGATGCCATCCGATTCCGTTCGCAAGTACAGTCCTTCCATTAGGTGATCGGTCTGTCGCGTCACGGGATTATCAAACTGGCTATCGAATCGCGATGGACCGAGTAGTTCACGCAAATCATCGCGTCGCAGACTTCCGACGTGCAACACCGGGACTGTTTCAATCTCGAGTCCGTCTAGCAATGATTGTCTTCGAGCGAGATCGAGAAACTGCAACTGATGTTTGTCGTAGATGTCAAATTCAAAAAAGTAATGCGAGAGTTGCTGGTAAAAAACCGAGTGTCGGGCGTAAAGCCACTCGCCAAATAGGATGTATCGGTCCTCCAGTCGATTCTCGATTGCGAATCGTTTGACCGCAGCCCACTGTTTGAACAAATCATATTGAGGGTGCATTCCCTCCGTGATGAGATGTCCACGGCATTGAAGGACGATCTCACCGTTCGATTCGAAGTGGATGCCGACGTTTGTGCCATCGAGCTTTTCTTCGACGATGAGTGATTCGTCAGCGATAAACCGTAATGATTCGGCTTCTCCAAGGTGCTTGTCGTCGTCTGTGCCCTTCGAGCCGAATAGGTGTGGTGTACGGGGGTATTTGACGAAGTCTCCATGAGAGATTCCCATCAGGATATCCCTCGCGACGGAGAACGGGTAAAGAAAGATTGGATGAACCCGTCGTACTGATCCTTCATTGGCAGGTCAAAGTTTCGTTTGATGCGGCGACGGCGTGCCATGACGGACTCACCAGTGAGGGGATTCTGGGCGTTTTTTTCGATCTCTTCCCAGTACAAGCCAATGCCGCGCTTCTGCCATGCCGGAACGTCGTTGAAGTTCAGGCCATGCTCGTAGAGGAGTTGATTCTTCTGGCTGACGGAGAGTCCGCAGGTGCGCGATGTCGCCTGTTGCTCGTCCAGCCCGGTCTTCCGTAGCGTCCAATAACAGTATGCGTTTAGCGCATTGCGAGCCGCGTCTTCATTTCTCCAGCGAAAATAGTCGACAACCAGATTCTCGCTCGGCAGCTGTGAAATGCGACAATCGAAGGTGGCGACATGTCCTAATAGCAGCGAAAACTTCGCGCTGGCCTCGGCGGCGAGCGTTGAATTGTACTTACGAAGTTTTCGCCCGAAGAGCTGTTCGTCGCGATCGAAAAGCAGAGAAATTTCGTCGCTTTCCGAGTACGCATACCATACACGAAAGCCGCACGTCATTAGGTTCTCGGCGGTCTCCGCCATGAGATCGCGAAAACCTGTGTCGAACGGAGCTTCGAACTGGCAAACGTCTTTGGTGAGTCGCGTAAAGCTGCGGCCATCCAGCCGTGCGACCATGTACATGCCCGGCAGGACGCAATAATCTGCGGCTGTCTCGTAGATCCGCATTTTCGAGTCAAGTTCATCAAATCTCATCGTGCCACTCTTCGACGACGAATTGTCCGGCTTCTAAACGAACGTAGTACAGCTTCGTAAAGCCTTCGGTGAGCGTTGGCCGTTCCAGTTTCTTGGCTGTCGCGAAAATCGCGACGTCCGGAACACGCTCGGCCTTGGGCCGTTGTTGATTTCTTTGCAAACAGTCGTCTACCTGGGACTGAAAGTAATAAGCGACAACGGAATACTTTGCCTCCGTCGCGGCCTGAATGTAGGGGGCTCGTTCGGCACGCGTCGGGCTGGTGTTGTCGACGACGAACCGCTGACCCGTTTCCAGACACAGGTCGAGCATTCTTCGTTCGCGATTTCTTGTTTTCAGCAGATCGAGACTGATACGGACGTGTGTCGTGAAGAATCGCTCCTTGAAGAAGGATGATTTTCCGGACCCCTGAATCCCAATAAAAATCACAGCTTCCATTCGGCGTCTCGTTGCATGTCACGGTTCAAGAGGTCGGGAAAGTGTGGGCGACCGGCGCGTGATTTCGGCGGCGGCTACTAAGTGTTCAGACTAACGAGTGATTTAGTGAGACAGAAATGGGCTGAATGGTTCATTGAAATTGACGAGGCATTACGAAGCGGGAGCTTGAGGGTGTCCGTGAATTCAACGTGCAATTTCTCGGGCGTCTGCGAGAAATCAAAATAGATTCACGGACACGTTCGGGCGGGAGGTTGGCAACGAGGAAACTTCTCTGCTCCGTGACGATTTTCGATCGGTCGAGTGTGAGCTTTTTCTTCCGCCCCGTAGAGGGCGGACGGGTAGAAGCCCAGGGCTGTGATCGCTTCGATCGATGCCCTGGTTTGCAGTGCTCCACAAGATTCGCCGCTCTGTCAGAGCGGCAGGAAGCGATCGAGGACCCGATTGGGACCGTTCTTTTGCCCGGATAGGCAACGCCGTGAAGGATTTTCAACGCTTGGAAACAGGCTTTTGCGGGGTGTTCTCTTTAGTCCCGCAGGGGCGTCCATTCCACCAGCCCGGGTCAAAGGCTGCCAAAGGCAGCCGACGGCCCGGGATTCGGGTTCGGAAATGATACGAAGGCCTGTAAGGCCGGCCAGTCGAAAGGGATGCGGATTCGGTTCGGGTGAATGGTCGGCCTTTCAGGCCTTAATAGAGTTCGGGGGGGGCTTGCCCCAGCCCGTCGGAGTCCTGCGGCCTCCTTTGGGCCGGGCTGGTAGAATTGCTGGGCCGTTGGCCCGCAGGAAACGTCACGGTTGGCTCCCAATTGGCGGGCAAAAATCCCTTACAGAGCGTTGCCTGATAGTGCAAAATTTTGACGATGGTCATACCCAGGGGAACGATCGAAACGATCGCACCCCTGGGCTTGTTCACTCCACCACGTAGTAGTGGTCAGAGGGAACTGAGATCGCAAGAGGCGTTACCAAGCGGGAGCTTGGTAACGAGAAACGAATCAACAGGCCGGGGAGCTTGGTCACGAGGAGCGAGGAGGACGAGGGGAGAAGAGCAGAACATTGGGAGCGAGGGGGTCAAATCTTCGACGCCCATTCAATTCCCGGACACCCTCAAGCGGGAGCTTGGCAACGAGGAGAATCAACACGCCGGGTTTCTCTTGGTCCTGTACGACAATGTGTCGATCTGTGGCTGACGCTGGGACTTGATCGCTGATGAGTCGTTCCAACTACGGTTGAACTTGCTCAAGTTCTTGAAAGGTGAACTTTCGGCCTTGGCCACGGACGGTCTCTTCCAGTCCAACGTGCAGCAGGCATGGTGTGCCTTCACGAGTGATGCACAGGAAGGACGCTGTCGACATGGGATCGAAGGAGTTGCTATTCAGATCGTAGAATTCGAGTTCCTCAGTCTTGGTTCCTTTGGCTTGCACCTCTTCCACCGTGAATTTTAAGCCGAGTCCTTCTTCTTCCGGCTTCCACCGGTCGCGTCCCAGTTGCCACAGTTCCAGATCAATTGGACGAAGCGTGTGGATTCGTTCTCCAGACTTTGATGATTCGGATTCCATTCCCAACATGTCGAACCCTTCCTGCGTTGCCCAGGCGAGGATCTCGTCCAGTTTCGTTTCGAGATTGGCACCGCGCCATTTTTCGGGAAGGTGTCCCTGACGGCCCGTATCGAGATCAAAGAGCACGAACTTGGCGGTCGGGTTTTGGATGGAGTCCAGGAAAAGCCCGCTGCTAATTTGGATTCTGAACCGCATCTCAGGTTGTAGGATCCAGTCGGATTCGGCTTCGGGTTTTACGACCAGGTTCACGCGAGAATACGACTTGTCCTGGACGAACTCATCCCAATGTTTCTCCCACCAATCGCTCCACTTTTTCGCTGTTTGGAGGAACTGCGCACGTTTGATGGCTCGCTGGGTGGGGGTGCCCGTATCTCGAACCGAGTTGATCTCGTCTTCGCCCAGTTCCTGACCGGTCAACTGGTAAAGAGTGGAAAAAATTTCGCTGATAGGGCGACCAAGATGATATTCGTTTCCCTTCTGAAACTCGGTATCGGGAATGCCGGGCTTGCCTTTGAAGCGGATGATCCATTGGTGCTTTTGTGCGAAGGCCAGCACTTCTCGATCATTTGTGTTCAGGCCCGAATCAGAAAACATCCCCCGTTGTAATGTTTTGGGAATGGCCCGGATCAAGGCCGGTACGGCCCGTCTATCGCCGATGGCCCGCAAGATGAACCCCAGGCATTGCAGCATGCGACGATCTTCAGTGTCGTCCAATTCGGCGATCAAGTCTGGGACGGCATCGGGGCCCAGATCGGCAAGCTGCTTCATGGTTCTCAACCAGAAGTCCGAACCTACGTCGCGAATCTCGAGTTGGTCCAGCAATGGGCCAGAGGCACCGCCTCGCACCCGTCTCTGTGGCTGCTTCGCAGGACTTCCGTTGCCTTTTGCACGAATGGCCCGCTGTTTCGCTTGTTGATTGTCGAAGCGGATTTTGCGTGCTAGTTCTTCATCGGGATCAGGCTCTTGCTTTGCCCCCGATTTTGGCGGGGTCACTCCTTGCTGAAGGTTAAATCGGACTTCCTCGCCGTCTTTGACATTCACGTAAGCGAAGTAGTCCCCGTTCATGAGGTAGACATAGTTTCGTCCCGGTGCCACATGCAGGCGGAAGTTGCCATTATCGGTGATCTTGGCGACCCCTACCGCGGCGCCCGTCCGCGGTCGAGCGGGGCCATAATGGGCGACAAAATTTCCGTGATTTGCCGTAGGGCGAATCGGTTTGCCTTTCGCATCCAAGACTTCGCCAACGATGAATCCGCCGCGCACCATCTGAATGTTGGCATTGGTCACCGTCTTGCCACTTTCCGCATTCAATGCTTTGACCGCGACCGCGATGCGATTGTCGCTTTCTGCCCAGATGTTGTAATGGTCTGAGGTCAGTGTCAGTCGGTACGCACCTTGTGCATCGGTCCGAGTCTGTCCACCGCCATGTTCCGCGATTCCTTGCGCGGTCACCGGAATGTCCGCCAGGGGACGCTTTGTCACTGCGTCGATGACGATCCCTTCGACGATCGCGGGTGGTGACAACGAGACTTTGACATATTGGGGAATCGCCGTGCATGACGCCAAGGTTAAGGGATAGTCGGGGTGCGTGACCGCAAATCGCATCTCTGTCGTCATATATCCCGTGTTCGTTTTGGCATCAAACTGCTGTGTCGATTCGGGAGTCCACTGTTGTAGCCCATTGATTGCAAATCGCCCTTTAGCGTCCGTGACGGCGCTGAGAACTCCTGGAATGGGATGTTGGCCAAACACAGGCCGAAATACGGTTGCGCCGGGTATGGGATGACCGTCCAAATCCGTCACGATTCCCGACAGCACACCCTCGGCGGAGGAGAGTTCGAATTGTTTTTCCAGGGTTTCTGGATCGTCGGCATTGATCCATAGGAACTGCGTGACGTGACCTTTGGCGGTCAGGGTGAGAAACAGATCCAACTGTTGTGGTCTCGCGCGGGACGAGTTGGCGATTAGATTCGTCAATTCAAACTTGCCCTCGTCATCCGTCGTTGTCTCCGTGATCTTGAGTGGGGGAGTGAAATAGTCGGCCTGACGGAATACAAGGACTTGAACCTGTCCCATGGGTTTGGATTGCTCGTCGACACAGACGCCGCGAATCGTCATTGTTCGTTCGACGTGATTTTCTGCTGGTTTGACGACGGCGGGTTGTGGTTCCGCGGCGTTGTCCGTAACGGCCACGTTGGGGGCCGATTTCTGCGGTTCAACCGCTCGGACTCCGCCCACAAGGAGACAAAGTGCTCCGAAAAGAATCGCCAGGCCGCAGGTGGCGCGACGCGTCGAGCGGGTCCTCAAGTTTCGCTCAGGTGTCAACAGGCCCGTTATCCGTTCTTCGAGCGTCCAGTGCGTTCCCCACAACCCAAGAGACGGTGAGACTTGCGCGAGTCGCGAACATCGTTCGGTGAGTTCGAGCAATGTTTGGGCGTAGCTCACCGCATCGCTATGGTGGAGTACGAAGTTGTCGCAGACTTCTTCCCGTGACTGCGAGATTTGACGGTTCAGTCCGATCACGCCTGGGTGCCACCACCAGACGAGACTTGCCAATCTTTGCGTCACACTGATCCAAATGTCGTAACGAACCAGATGTGCGTATTCGTGAATCAGCACTTCACGCAGTTTGGTGAGTGAATCGGGATTGAGTAGTTCCTGCGGAATCACGATTGTGGGTTTCCAGAACCCGATGACCATCGGCATGGGCGTGAGTTCGGAAACCGCAACGCGCGTTGATGCTTGAGGTCCGAATATCTGCTGGAGGATCTGGTTAATCGTGGTGCGATCTCGACTACTGAGTTGATCGACCATTGCGAGTGAAGGAATCAGCCGCTGCAGTTTTTGAATCTGACTCCACCACTGCAGCAGGGAGATCGCCGAACCGAGGACCCAAACCAGGGCGAGCAGTTTGGCAATCGTGTCGATCAGCGAACTCTTTTGTGGAGGAATCGAGTTCGTCGGCATGGAGGAGATCTTACGAGCCGGTGTTGCCGACGTCGTTGCAATGATCGTGTCAGAATCTTCTGTGGACGCGTCTTTCGATGTCTTGGCCGTCATATTCACCGCATGATCGGTGTCCTCGATTTCTATCGTTGCGTCGATTCTGTCGAACGCCCGCGGCGGAACAGAGTTCGAAGTTGCGACATCCTGCGAGCGGTGAAAAGAGTTCAGGGCGGCTTGACCCCACGACTGCCACCAGGTTGTGCGGGGCAGGGCCGTTGCCAGGAGTGGAGTACTCAGAATGAGTCCCAGTCCCAGCAATCCGACCGTGTGCCGTCGCGCGGGATGATGGCGGCAGAATGAGATCACGAGCAGTGCTGCGACGGCGATTACTGTCGTCATTGCCACGATCACGAGAACAGACTCGAGGACGCTGCTCATGTTTTCTTTCTCCGTGCCTGAGAAATACGTTGGCGAATTCGTTCGGCTTCACCGGAGGAAAGCGATCCCCCGTTCAACAGCGTGGCGACCAGACCGTCGAGCGAGCCGTCAAAGACGGTTTCGATCAACTTTTGCACGCTGGTCTGTTGCGATTCTTCGCGTGAGACGGTCGGCCGATAGAGAAAGCCGTTGTCGGTCTCGGTGTGCGTCAGCCAGCCTTTTTCTTCGAGACGGACGATCTGGGTTTGGATCGCGTTGCGCGAGACACCGCGCTTGGCGTTCAATGTTTTCCAGACGTCGGCAACGGGACACGCGCCCCGTTCCCAGATGACATTCATAATCTCCCACTGCGTCTCGGAGAGCGCCGGAAGATCCCCCGCATCGGTCATTATGCCTCCTTCGCGCAGTGTTACCTACATTTGTAGGTCGCAGTCTACCTACAAATGTAGGATGGCGTCAAGCGGGGCGAGTCGTGACTGATGCTCGATGGAGGTGAATGTCGATTTCTCTGGCGTAACGAAGGGCTGAGATTGTTGTTGCGACCGATCGTCAGGTTCGAAAACAAATTTTCAAGAGGGAGAATGTCATCGTGGGCCGACAGAGGCCCTCGCGTCGGGGGGAAGGGATTGGACGAGCAAAACGCTGGATGCTCCAGGGCTTCGGCAAAGCCCCTCTCCAAGCCGGCCTACCGAAGATTTCGGTATGGCAAGACAGGAGCTCAATCGCCGCGGTTGATCAGGTTGGGGCCGTCGCCGAGGACTTTTTCGTACTTGCCCTTCTCGGTCTTCTGGTATTTGGTGAAGCCCATCTTTTCCAGACTGCGGTTGCTGATGTCGCCTTTGATCGGGCCACCCGTCGGACGGGGGACGCTGGCGGCCGAGATCAGACGCTCGACGGGCTGTCCGGTTTCTGGATGTTTGGTCAGCGACGGCTCGCCGATGCGCTGCAAAACTTCGAACACGTCTCCGTGGGAACCGTCATCATTGATCACGACGTATTCATAAAGCGGCATGTCGTTCTTCTCTCTCTGTTCGTGCATTCGACAAAGGACATACTCCATGATCCATCGAAAGGGCACGAAAGGCAACGATCGGTCATGGCCTGCGGCGCAAAACGGTCGATTCCATTCTCGTGACGGGGAAAACCAGGTTTCCAGGGTGTTTCGGCACCTTCGTGCGATGGCCATTGTGGCACGATGCCAGCGGGCGAATTGGCGCGTTGCCCTGTGTCTGATCGACCAGATGGTTGCAAACATCTGATCGGCGAAGTCGATTTCGGGGACGGTACTGACGTCGTTTTTCTGGAGGACAACAAGCGAATCGGCCTGAGCAAACCGCACATCGTTGGAATGACGTTTGAGAATCCGGTCGACGCACAGCATGACAACGGGAAATGAACAGCTCATGCTCGTTCGTTCGTCGATTGTGCGCGGCGCGATTGGGAGATGAGAGATGGCTGTGAAGGTGGTTGGACGACTTCTTCGGAGGGGTGTTTTCAGTTCGGTGGCCGTTCATCGCAGAAGTGGGCGCGACCGTAGTGGAAAGGGTTTGATGTTATCAGGTCAAATGTACACTATTCCTTGAATTTCAGGTGGGGGATCGTCTGGAGAATTCGCGGATGAATCGAAGTCACTCGGGCGTGATTTTCGGCTTCGGCCAGGATGTTTATCCATCTGGATGCGTGTCTTAAGTTTTTGTTTTGTATGCCTTTATGTTCTGTGTAAGTGGTCTGTGCGATCCAGGGTTGTGTGGTATTCTGGACGCAAATAGAATGCGCGGGTTGGTGCCGGGCTTTGGAGACCTGAATTCAGGAGTTGCGAGTCCGTTGCCAGGCGTTTTTTAAGTTCGGCGGCAAATGCCGGTCAGAGTTGAAACGGACCTCTTGAATGCGTTTTTTGCTGATCGATCGTATCACGGAACTCGAGCCCAATAAGTCCATTACGGCGGTGAAGAATCTCTCGCTGGCGGAAGAGTATTTGGCGGACCATTTCCCGGGATTTCCCGTGATGCCAGGGGTGCTGATGCTCGAGACGCTGATTCAGGCGGGTGGCTGGCTGATCCGGCAGTCGGAAGACTTTGCGCATAGCACAGTTCTTCTGAAAGAAGTCCGTGCGATTCGGTACAATAACTTCGTGTCACCCGGCAATTCGCTGATTGTGCAGATGACGCTGCGAAAGCAATCAGAAGGAACGTGGGAATTCAACGGTTCCGGAACGGTCAACGGAGAGTCCGCCGTATCGGCAAAGCTCACGCTGGAAGCGTTCAATCTGAGTGATCGAAACCCGGCACTGGCGGAATCAGACGAAATGCGCCGCCAGTTCTACCGCGACTTGCTACCTCAAATCTGGACTCCACCACAGGCCTGACACTTCGATAGTGGCGCTGATTCCTCAATCATTTGAACGAATTTCCATCGAATCCTCTGGGGTCGGTGAATTGATTTAATAAGGATTTGCATTCCATGAAAGTCTCCGATCGAGTTGCCTTGGTTACTGGTGGCAGTCGCGGAATCGGCAAAGCGATCGTCGAAGCACTCGCCCACGGAGGTGCCAAAGTCGCATTCGTCTATCAGTCGAATCAAGAGGCGGCTGACAAGCTGGTTGCAGAACTGACTGCAGCGGGGCGAGAGGTCATGGCCATCAAGGCTGATGCTTCAAAGAAGCCGGAAGCCGATGCGGCGGTGGAAGCTGTGATCGCCAAATGGGAAAGACTGGACATTCTGGTCAACAATGCCGGGATCATTCGCGATAAGCTGATTCTGGCGATGACGATCGAAGAGTGGCAGCAGGTCATCGATACGAATCTGACGAGCGTGTTTAATTTCTGTCAGGCCGTGATTCGCCCCATGATGGGCAACCGTTACGGTCGGATTGTAAATATGTCCAGTGTTGCGGCCGATTTCTCCAATCCCGGTCAAGCAAATTACGCCGCAAGCAAGGCGGGGATTGAAGGGTTCTCGCGTTGTCTGGCAACCGAATATGCCAAACGCGGGATTACGGTGAATTGTGTGGCCCCTGGTTTCATCGAAACCGATATGACCATAGCAGTTGTGAATGCTGCCGGGGATAAGATTAAGAGTTCGATCCCGGTAAAGCGGCTGGGTCGTCCTGAAGATATCGCCAATGCGGTGCTATTTTTGGCGAGCGAAGAATCCAGTTACATCACGGGACAAGTCCTTAAAGTCGATGGTGGATTGACGTTGGGTGGAATGGGTTGAGTGGAACTTCAAACCTGATCTGACAGGTCGATGAACTCGCCGCGAGCAGGCCAACGTGCCTGCGGGCGATGCTCGCGAATCTGTCAGGACAGATTGGCTGCGCCACGAGTGGGAATCGGGTCTTGCCGCGTGCTGCTGTTCATGTCGACGTTCTGTTGGGGAACTTCGGCGGAAATTGAACAGAAGAAGAGCATGGCAAGACAATAAAGCCCCGTGTTGCTCGGGCTGGGCATGCGGGTTTTGAATAAATGAGTGGGTTTAACCGGTTGGTGCCTCACCCCGTCGGCCGGGAAGAAAACATGAACATTTGAACTGGGTGAATTGAGAATTGGTTCGCGTCGGAACTTACTAAGAAAATTGACCGCGCGATCCACAGGAGAATTTCGGATGCCTTCGCACGATGAGATTTACGAAAAAGTCAAAGCCACATTGATCGACGCCCTGGGCGTTGATGACGATGAAGTGACCCCCGCCGCACGCCTGAAGGCTGATCTCGGCGCGGAATCAATCGACTTTTTGGACATCGTTTTCCGTTTGGAAAAAGCCTTCGGAATCAAGATTCCACGTAATGAGCTATTCCCCGAAAGCCTGTTTGCACCGGATTCCGGCTTTGCCGAAAACGGTAAGGTGACGGAAAAGGGGATCAGCGAACTGCGAACGAAGCTGCCGCACGCTGACAAGGCCGCCGTTGATAAGTTGGCTGCCAACCCCAAGGTTGAGAACGTTGAAGACCTGTTCACAGTGAGCATGGTTGTCAACTTCCTGGCCTCGAAGCTGGCCTGATATCGTCTGATGCTATTTTCGGGGACGGGTTTGTCCGTCCCCGTTATCTTCATTGAATGTTGATCCCCTCGGATTTCGAACCCGCGCATTGCCGGTTCCATTCATCCGGGCCGCCACGCGCATCCGCGCGTTTTTTCCTTTCTCGAAGCCGCGTCGAAGAAGACTACCATGCGCTGGATTTGGATTGACCGTTTTGTCGAGTTCGTCAACGGGTCGCATGCGAAAGCGATCAAGAACGTCACGCTTTCCGAAGATCATTTGCACGATCATTTCCCCGGCTTTCCGGTCATGCCTCAGTCTCTGATGCTCGAAGGAATGGCCCAAACCGGCGGGATTCTGCTGGGGAAAGTCAATGAGTTCAATCACGTCGTCATTCTGGCGAAAGTCCCGAAGATGACGTTTCACAGTTGGGCGATTCCCGGCGACACGCTGACCTACACTGCCAAGTTGATCGATGCACGTCCTGAAGGCGGCATGGTCGAAGTCGAAGCCCATGTCGGCGAGCGACTAGTGGCCAACGGTGAAATCGTCTTCGCGCACGTCGACGAAAAGGCGGCCGGGGGCGGGAAGATCGATCAGAAGAACTTTGTGTTCTCGATGCGGTTACTGGGTGTGATGGATGTCGGAAAAGCGGGTGACGGCTTGACCCCGACGCCGTGAATTGCGTCGTGAACCAATTCTCGCCGCGAATCCATGGCTTCGCGACTGCGAGAATGAGCGATCCGAAACGCCCTGGCATCGGCTTCCAGGTTCCTGTTTGTATTTGACTGCGAGTTCCACCGAAGAAAACGCCACGGGGCGAGCAGAGCGATGTAAGGAGTTTACGATGAGACGGCGAGTTGTCATCACGGGGATTGGAGCGATCACGCCCGTGGGCAATACGGTCGAAGAGATGTGGAAATCGCTGCAGGAAGCGAAAAGCGGAATCGGTCCGATCACCCACTTTGACGCATCGCACTTTCCGACCACCTTCGCTGCCGAAGTCAAAAACTTCGATCTGAAGGATTACGTCGACGATCCCAAGCGATTCGAGCATTGCGGTCTGAACATTCGGTTTGCGATTGGTGCCGCCCGTCAGGCCGTCAATGATTCCGGCGTCGTCGATTCTGTTGATCCCGCGCGATTCGGTGTGTATCTCGGAGCAGGCGAAGGCCAGCAGGATTTTGCACGCGTGATGAGTCTGATTGCGGAATCGCAACGCGACGGACATGTCGATCTGGAAGCGTTCACGCGTACAGGCTTGACGCGTCTGCATGCCCAGCAGGAGCTAGAGCAAGAACCGAATATGCCCGCCGGACACCTGGCCAGCATCTTTGACGCTCAAGGTCCCAACCTGAACTGTCTAACAGCGTGTGCGGCGTCCAGCCAGGCGATTGGTGAAGCGACCGAAATCATTCGCCGAGGCGATGCGGACGTGATGCTATCGGGCGGAGCGCACAGCATGATTCACCCGTTTGGGGTGACCGGTTTCAACCTTCTGACCGCGCTGTCCACACACAATAATGAACCGCAGCGCGCGTCGCGCCCCTTCGACCGCGATCGTGATGGCTTCGTGCTGGGCGAAGGCGCGGGCATGGTAATTCTCGAAGAACTCGAGCATGCCAAGAAGCGTGGAGCACGCATTTACGCCGAACTCGTCGGATACGGTTCGACCGCTGATGCCTATCGCATCACCGACATCCATCCCGATGGCCGGGGCGCAGTGGCCTGCATCAGGATGGCACTGCGTGACGCGCAGCTTAATCCAGAAGACATCCAGTACATCAACGCCCACGGGACCAGCACCGAAGTCAACGACAAGGTCGAAACGGCCGCGATCAAGACGTCGTTTGGTGCCGCCGCTTATAAGACACCGGTCTCCAGCATCAAGAGCATGATGGGGCACCTGATCGCCGCGGCCGGCAGTGTGGAAGCGATCACCTGTCTGTTGTCGATGCGAGACGGGGTCCTGCCACCCACAATCAATTACGAGACTCCCGATCCCGATTGCGATCTGGATTATGTTCCGAACGAATCGCGTCAGGCACCGGTTCGTCGAGCCCTTTCCAACAGCTTCGGTTTCGGCGGCCAGAACTGCTCATTGATCTTTGCAGAATATCGCTAAGGGCAGGCCAACGAAGTTGCGGATGATTCTCGTCAACGTGTGGCGATCAGGTTGATGAGTGCAGTCGGACTGCACTCATTCTTGACTTCGCTTTTTTCTTGTCTTCCCTTTGTGTCCTTGCGCCTTGGCGTTGGATTGGGTTCAAGAAGAAATAAACGCCAAGGCGCAAGGACGCAAAGGGAAGAATGGCAATTAGTCCAACGAGGTCGGTGTCAATACGAGCGTGTGTTTCGGGCTGTCAGTTGTTGGTGGCTCGCCGCGGGTCGGTTGCCGCGATGATCTCGTTAATGCCGCTCTGGTTGAATCCTTTGTAGCCGTCATCGCGCTGCAGGATTTCCATGTGTGAGCCCAGCGCACCGTGTTCGAGGAACTGTCGTGCCTGATCATCGGTGATTCTGTTCGCGGTCCGTAGTCGTTCGACACGGGTGGGGTTGACGGGCCATTGCTCTCCGCGGGTGAAAGCCTGTCGCAAATAGGGGAAGTCGGTGAAGGGGGGCATGGTATCAATGCCCACCTGTTTCAACTGGTCGCGTGTGGCGGCGAAATCGAACTGGCATTCCAGGTGATGCATTCCCGCTTCGAGAAATGCTTCGCCGTGCAGCGCACACCAGAGCCCGACTGTGCCGAGCGCGTCGCGAGGCGGAAGGGGATCGTGCGAAAAATCCTGCGCCAGTTCTTCAGGCGACAGATCGACATCGGCAAAGATGGTGACACCCGTCACGGGTTGTTCGATGACCTGCGCGCCCCATCCCGCCTCGCGACCGGCATAGAATCGCTCACGGCAGACAAAGCCCAATTTCTCGAGAAATGCGATCAGCGGAACAAACGAGGCGCGGCTCGATCGATAGGTGTGATGGTCATGGTTCGCCCAACCCAGGCCAAGCGTTTCTTGTCGTGCGAGTTGGATCCGACCCGCACGATTGCGTCGTTGCCAATATTCCCGTTCGGCCGCGAAAAACAGATCGCAGGCGCGATCACGGCCCAAGTCGGCAATCGCCGCGTCGATCAGCCGGTTCGCTTGCGCGAACCCCGCTGCGTCGGTCGGACAGGCACGTCGTCGTAAACGCAGAGCCTCGGTATGGCGCGCCAGTGTTTCGAGATCGCAATCCCCGAGTGCGTTGCACGGGGCCGCGGCGTCGAAGCCTGCGTATCCATGGCGTTCGACGACCCAGAGTTGCACGTTCTCGCCCCGTGTGACGCGTGCGGTTCGCAACGGGGCAAATGGGGCGCCTTCAATCTCAATGTCAGAGAGGCCGTGTGCGACCAGGAAGTCCGGAACCGACTCCACTTTGATTGCCAGTCGTCGTGCCCGTCCCGTGAGATGAATGATACGGGGAAACATTCCCGCCGAGTG
This sequence comes from Schlesneria paludicola DSM 18645, assembly GCF_000255655.1. Lineage (NCBI taxonomy): Bacteria > Pseudomonadati > Planctomycetota > Planctomycetia > Planctomycetales > Planctomycetaceae > Schlesneria > Schlesneria paludicola. The sequence continues at coordinate 319,789 of NZ_JH636436.1, forward strand.
GCTCCAAACCGAATTCCCGTCATTCGAGGTGGTTTCCTGGTATCCGACTCGCGTCAATTCCGCACGGTGCGGCGCGTCAAGGTCCATTCCGAAATGATCGATCCAGTCGAGCATCCGCGTTCCTGTCTCGTCGAGCATCCGCTGGGAGAGCCGCTCGGCAAAGTGGCAATCGCGCAAACAATCGTGCAGCAGCCGATGGATGAACGAGGCGGTCTCGGGTTGTGGCAACCACGTGTGTGCGGTCAATGAAGCGACGACGTCGGATGTCGGGACGCGAGCAGAGGTCATGGTTTACCTTCCTGGCGGGGACAAACGCAGAGCAGCCTGTGGGATGAAGGGGCAAGTCTGTTCACGCGCACGCGGCCAATGGCATCGTATCGTTGCGACCTGCGGAGGCCTCTTTCCGTTAATTCAATACCTTGTCATTAAGATTGTAGGTCAATTCGTCAAGCATGGGCGAATTCTCACTTCGGCAGCAGACATGACATTGGTGCGGTGCGGCACCTCCCTTGATGCGGAGGCTGGTTCCGCAATTATCCGCATTCGAATGAACCCTGCCATCTCATTCCCTTGAGGAATTCAAGGGATTCCGCGATTCAAGATGTTGAGCCGAATCCGGACTTGCACGGGACCTTGATGGGACTGTTGCGCTGCGCGGACGCCTCAGATTGACGGTGACTCCCGGCGCAATCGCCAAGGGACGTCCAGTCCGTGTCGTTCCATGAGGATCGCATTGGCGAGAATTCGTTCCGGCGGTCCATCCGCACGCAATTTGCCTTCGTCCAGTACCAGAACGCGTTGGCACAGATCGAGGACAAAGTCCAGGTCGTGGGTGGCGATGAACTGCGTGCCAGGGAACTCTTTCAGCAACTGTAAAAGCTGTCGACGTGCTCTGGGATCAAGGTTGCTGGTGGGTTCGTCGAGCACCAGGACACTCGGTTTGCACGCAAACACTCCGGCAAGGCACACCCGCTTCCGCTCGCCGGTGCTCAATTGGGACGGGTTTCGCGGGCCATGATCGGGTAGACCCACCGCCGCAAGGCTGTGTTCAACACGGGCCAACGTTTCGGTCTGTGACAGTCCCAGGTTCAGTGGTCCGAAGGCGACATCTTCTCGGACGGTTGGGCAAAACAACTGGTCGTCGGGATCTTGAAAGACGAAGCCGACCTGTTGGCGGATTTGACGCAGATGAGGCTTGGTGACGGCCAGCGATTGGACAAAGACCTGTGCCTCGATCGTGTTAAGTGCCGGGCTCGGCAGCAACCCATTCAGATGCATCAGCAGTGTTGATTTGCCCGCTCCGCTGGGCCCGACCAGCGCGACTCGTTCGCCGGCCGTGATCGAGCATGAGATCTCATTGAGCGCAACGCGGCCGTTCGGATATCGAAATGAGAGCCTGCGCAGTTCGAGCGCGAGTGGCGTGTCCGGTTCGGTCATCTCGAGGTTCCTCGGTCAGAGTCGAGGAATCGAATTGAGCCGTCCCAGCCTCGGGACAGCATGGCATGGTGTGTCCGTTCGGCGCGTTCCATCGCCCGGAGCAGCAGCAATCCGATCAGTTGCGCATTGCCGACCCATTTCATTTTCAACGACCCATGACCGAAGTCACGAGCGTCGCGGGCATGACGCAATCGAGCCAGTTCGTCCCAGAGAATAAATATGTAACGGTACATGAACGAGAGCATGGCGATCAGCAATGTGGGACATCGCCAACGAAGTAGAGTGGCCAAAAGTTCCGGGAACGGCAGGACGTGAATCAGCCAAAGTCCCGCGAGGAATGAGGTCGTGCAGCGGATCCACAACGCCAACATCCACGACCAGGCGGCCGCTTTGTCCCACTGTGTCAGCGGGACAGTCAGGCCAAACATGAACAGCATCGGTAGAAAGAGGGCCAGCCGGCGGATCAAGTAGCCCAGGGTGACACCGGCGAAACTCAGGCCGACAAACACGACCACCAGCAACAGGCCGTGCGCCGGCCAATGTTCCAAGGGGATGAGGCTTGCGAGAAGAATCACCGCGAGGGTGATCGCGAGCCTGAGGCTGGCGGGAAGAGCTCGACAGGGATTGTCTGTGGTGGTGATCGAACTAGGCGGCATGGCCACCGTCCGCAACAGGTTCCGGTAACTTCCAGCGCGCCGCCTTGCCGAGCGCGATGGCCATCGCGAAGACGACGCAGGTTCCCAGGATGCCCGCCAATGACGTTGCTGCTGCCGACCATTCTAGCGGCGCGGGAAGTGGAACTTCGTAGTCATTCAGGATTAACCCATCGCGTTCGACCTGCAGAACATCCAACCCTTTCATTTGCGCGACTTTGTCGAGCCCATCGGGTTCTTCGGATTTGAAGGGGGCGAGAAATGCCGCAACGGCGAGGGCCGCGACCAGCCCCGCGACGACGGCTTGGCCGACGGAGGTCGTGGCCGACTTCGAAGTTGGCGTCGTAATCAGGTCCGGCCGCCGTGCGAGCACAAAGCCCAGCACCGATCCGGTGATGAACGCTTCACCGATTCCGATCAAGGCGTGATACAGGACCATCAGCGTGAAGATGCCGCTCAGGCTGAAATCTTTCGAATTTGATGAACAGGCGAATTCCAGGCAGAAGACCGCGGCCGCCGACAGCACCGACAGCCATGCGGCCGCGATTGCAGCGGGGATCGCCGTGAATGGAGCGTTCCCGAGGCATCGACGGATCAGCGCGTATACGGCATAGCCGCCCCACGCCCCCACCACCGCCATGTTCAAAATATTGGCGCCGAGCGACATCAGTCCGCCGTCGTTAAATAGCACCGCCTGCACGAGGAGGACCAGCGTGATCGCCAGGCATCCGGCCCATGGACCGAGGATGACCGCCGCCAGGACGCCTCCCAGGAGATGGCCGGAAACGGGCAGTCCGATCAGGGGAAAATTCACCATCTGCCCGGCGAAGACGACTGCTGCAAGCATGCCGGTCAATGGCACCGCACGATCTTCGAGATCGACTCGAAGCTGTCGCAGGCTATACCCAACAGCACCCAGGCTGAGCAGGCTCGCCGCGGCGCAGACTTCGGGGCTGAGGATTCCATCGCGAATATGCATGGCGTCTTCGTGGAATGAAGCAAGGTCCGTGAAAGCACACCCATGCCGTACCCCGGGGGCAGTCTGCGGCATGGGACGGGGCTGATCGCTCGATCAGAGCTTTCCTTCTTTACCGAGCTGATGGAAGTAATGCGTGATATTCTTTTGATTGGCCAGCAGCCAGTCGATGCCCGGTTCGTTGTGCATCGCTTTGTGAATGGCCTTGGCCGTCGCCTGCCGATTGGTTTCGAACAGGATGTCGTGGTCGACTTCAACTTCCGTCACGCTTGGATCGAGCCAGACGGAAACGATGATGCCCAGATCGTTGGCTTTCTCTTTGGGGATATCGCCGGCTCGGACGGCATCGAGCACGCCGTTGGCAATCCCTGCCTGAACGGTACCCATCAGGATGTTGGTGTACTTCGTGCTGTTGACCGTCACCTTGCTGACCATCAGCGTGACCGGCCGGACCTGGACGTCGCAATTCAGGATTGCGAACACGCGTGAGTGGCCGCGAGTCTGGTCGCCGATCAAGTTCGCGATTGCATATCCGACCGGGCCATCCAGTTCGCCAATGACGACTTCCGGTTCTGCGGCGGAGTAGGCGGGGGCTGCTTCCACGAGTGCTTCGCCCGTCCGCAAGACGATTCGTTGAGGGATAGCGGCGGCGGCAGCTTTCACAACCTTCTTTTTGGCAGCTTTTTTCTTCGGCATTTCGGCAATCCTGATTCGAGCTCAATGTGAATGAATTACGGTGTCCGCGTATGGTGGCGTCTGGTGGGGTTGATCGTCAATTCAGCGGTCTGCTTCGAGCTGGATGATCTGTTTTTTCAGTTACTCCGCAGGAACGGAATCGCGCTTCGGCTCGACGTTCTCTGCCGGGGTGTAGTGGCCAATGAAGACGCGATCTTTGGGAACGCCTTCGCTCTGGAAGCGATCGCAATTGATGACGGCAAGTTGTTTCCACTCAAATGGAAGTTCGGGCGGATCGGTGGCATAGGTGTGCAGGCAGAAATATTCGACACCTTCGGGCAACTTCGTCACCGGCATCTCGACGATTGGAATCGGCTGTTGATAGAAAAATGCGAATGCGTGATGGACAAGTCCCAAACTGACCAGTTTTGTGCCGGCAGGAAGTGTCTGTTTCAATTGCTGGATGGGGCCTGCGATGTCCTGACAGCGATGTTCCTGAACGGTGGTGATCAGCCCGATCTGAACGAGAGCCAGGAAGATTCCGATCCCATACACGCCACGTGCCATTCCCCGGTCGATCGGTTCGCTCAGTGATCGCTGGGTCACGAACGCCAGCCAGGCAGTCACGATGGTAAAGCCAAAAGCGGGCAACAACGGTAGCGAAATCCAGGCACTCGGTTTGACGAGTGACACGATCAGGACGATGACGGCCGTGCCCAGCATGAGCGCCACGTGGGCTCGAACAAAGGTCTTCCAGAGCGATCCCCATCCCCTGTCTTTCATCTCTGCGGCAAGGCAATCGACGGCGATGCCAATCAGCACGGCAAAGTTGGGGAACAAGGGCATGTAGTAGCGGACTTTTGAACCTGGTGGTAACCAGACAAACACGAACGAGAACAGAATGCAAATCGTCATGAAGAGTGCGGTTTCACGACGCTCGCCCAGTTTGGAACGCACGTGACGGTTGGCGAATGCGAGCAGCAGGACAGACCAGGGCATCAAACGCACGCAGAGCAGTTCAACCGGGTATGCGACCAGATGGGACAGGAACGTCGACCAGCGGCGATCCACGAATCGGCCGGCGACATCCCCAAAGAACATCATCCAGCTCTCTTCAATTCCGCGCATCCAGGTGAAGGGGGCTTGCCAGGCGCCGAAGACCAGCAGAAAGACGGCGATCCCGATCAGATGCCCACGGGTGAGCAGGTGCCGCCAATTTCCCGTCAGCACCAGGAAGATTCCCGCTGATCCTGCGAAGTAGACGGGAGCCTGCAGTCCTTTTGTCAGCATTCCCAGTGCGGCACACGCATATCCGATGGACCACATTTGCCAGGCGGGCCACTTTGCCATCCAGCCCCAATGCCATAGCAGCATTGATGCGGCAACGAAGACCGTGAAAACCGCTTCCGTTTCGCCGGATCGTGCGAACTCCATCACGAGTAGCATCGTGGCGAAAGACACGGCACCCGCCGTGCTGCCGAGTTTTGTGTTACGTTGACGCAGATAGCCATAGATCATGATGGTCACGGCGATCGTCGACAGAATACTGGGCAACCGCGTGGCGATGACATCGATCGAGCCGACAGCCAGTCCGGTGATCGCGATCAGCCAATTTTGCAGTGGGGGGCGGCTGAGCAGCAAAACGCCCTGCGTTGTGGGCACAATCCAGTCACCCGTTTCGACCATTTCGCGTGCGATGAGCGCTCGGCGTGGTTCTTCGCCAAAGAGCGGAAGCGCATACAGGCGTGCAAAGTAGGTAAAGGCTGCCAGCAGGATGACGGCTAGCAGAGACGGCTCACGCCACCAGGGAATCCGTCCCGGCGGCTGATCGATCGAAGGGGATTCAGTCATCAGTTCGCGCTACTCATCACGGGGGCATGACCAGATCAATTTCAGGATCACGTCACATCAGACCCCTGCGCGGGTTTTGTAACCAATCGAGCGTCCGTTGCACGACGGTAAGGTCTGATGTTCGACATTTCGCATTCGTAGGCACTGCGTCATTCGTCGCGAGCGTCCGGCGGATTGCTTTTGTCTGACGGGAGAGATGATCGTCTGTTCGATTATGTTCCGCTACGGGACAGGAAAGAATTCGAGGGGGAAGTGTCATCACCTGCAGTCTCGGCGGGGGCATCCGCCTGACCAGACCATTCTGGGCTGACCACTTTCAGGGAATCTGGACTGGGTTCCGATTTCGAGGACGTGGCACTCAGTCGGTGAATCTCGGCCATGTTTCGCAGCAGGGCCGAGCGTTGTTCGGCGCGGTTGGCCGACTTGAGTTCGCTTTGGGCCAGTTGCTGTTCGAGTTGTTCGATGCGCGCTGCCGCGTTTTCGGCTTCGGCCGTGAGTCGCTGTTCCAAATCTGCCTGTTTTGCGACCGCTTGCTCGTTGGCGTCGGTGAGCTGTCGTGTGAGGTTGGCGATGTGCGAGACTGCTTGCTCGTGTTGTGCTTGCTGCGCGGTCAGTTCGCTTTGACGTGCGGTCAATTCACTTTGGAGGTCGGCCAACCGTTGATCGCGCTGGCGAATTGTCTCGTCGCGTTCGCTTCGTTCCTGCGAGCTTGTCGTCTGCAGTTCTTCGAATCGCCGTTCGCTCGATTTGAGCATTTCGGCCATTTCCACATTGGCCGCGTCGAGCAAATGATGCTTCTGGTTGGCCTCGGCCAGGTTCGATTCCAGTTCCTGGTGTCGCTGTTCGAGCTGCGCGTGTTTTTCGGCGGCCTGCTGACGCTCATGGGCCAGCGCATTTTCCGATACGGCTCGCAGGGCATCTCGTTCCTGGGTCGCCATTTCCAACGAGGCCTGCCATTCGGCCTGCAGCCGTTCTGATTCGGCAAGGCTCGACTGCAGACGCTGAATTTCGGTGTGCAGCGCGTCCAGTTCTTCCTGAGCCTTGAGGGCCGCTTCTTCCACCTGCTTTTGATTCGTTTTTGATTTCCAGAACCAGCTCATGTGATTGCCCTTTTGAATGGCGTCATCGGATGTGGAATAGGTTCCTGTCTCGTACCCGAAGGTTGCAAGGACAAATCGCCGAAAACGCAAAATTTCACGGACGGGAGTCAGCGTCGATCAACGATTCGCAGCAGGAGTGGCAACAGGATGAGATTTCCCATCAGCCCCCCCAGCATGGCGACGCTGACCAGGATCCCGAAATACACCAGTGGAATGAAATGAGAAAGTGTCAGGACGGAAAACCCGACGACCAGCGCCACGTTGGCAAAAACGAGTGCCAACCCGACGCCTTGATGCGTGCTTTTCAGTGCGGCAGAATAGCTCAATCCGCGACGTCGGGCATCCGTGTAGCCAGCGAGGTAGTGAATACTCGAGTCCACGGTTAGCCCCATCGAAACGCTGGCGATCATGGCCGTCGCCAAATTGACCGGAAGCCCGATCCAGCCCATCGTCCCGATGACCAGCACAATCGGAAAGAGATTGGGAATCAGTAAAATTGATCCAAACGCGAAGCTGTGATACGCCATTGTCATCAGGATCACAATGGCGGCGGCGGCGATCAGGAAGCTACCGAGCTGGTCGTCCATCAGGCTTTCGATCAAGTATGTCAGCAGTACAAACAGGCCCGTGGCGCGTGCTTCCGGAAAGTGTCGTCGCGCGGTCGCTTCGACATCGTCAATCAACTTTAGCTTGGTTTCTGAAGGTTGGCGTTCGCGAGCACGCAGCATTATTCGCATGCGGCCATCCTGCGCGTTGTACAGACTGGTGATAAAGTCTGGCTGCATTCGTTCGAGGGCCGAGATTCGCCAGGACAACGGCAGGAATGTGAGCACGTCCAGTCCGTCGGTAATCGAGACCACTTTTGTCAGTCGGCCGGGTGAGTTCTGATCTTCGAGGTCGCGCAGTTCCGCAGCCAGTTCACGAACTTCTGAGAGGAAGTCGGGATCGAGTTCATTCGGGGCAGGAAAGTTCACTTCCCAGGTTCCAGCGCCGCCGAGTCGCGTTTCAAACAGGTCCAGGGAGCGCACAATCGGGCTGTTCGCGCGAAAGTTTTTGCTGAAATCGGTCTCGACTTTGAGGTAAAAAAGTCCCGCGCCGCAGAATGCCGTCAGGGCGGCCATCCCGGCACCCACAAGCAGTGGACGATGCTCGACCCAGACGGTCAAATGCCCCAGGGCTCGCGACACACGATCTTCCGCAGGTGCCTTGCCGGGAATCCGTTGCGACTCGCCAATGAGGATGCTGCCCGGCAGTACGATGGCACAGGCGACCATCACCAGCAGTGTGGCCAGCGTCATCATGATGCCAAAGCTGGCCACGGGTGCGATGTGGCTAGTCAGCAGGGCAGCAAATCCCGCGGCTGTGGTTGCGATCGTCCAGAAGATTGGCACCGTGAGGTCGAGCATTGTCTTGCGCAATGCCTCGACCGGTTCCGCACTCGCACGGTTCTCGCGATATTTCAACGTGATGTGCATCACGGTCGCGATTCCGATAATGGTCACGAGCGAATTCAGCATCGAGCTGACCATGCTGAGCTGCATGCCACTGACGACCAGCAGTCCTTTGGTCCAGAACAGCGTAACTTGCACGACCAGAAGGGGTAGGATCATCCATCGCAGGCTCCGGAACAACGCGAAGATGACGGTCATCAGCAGGGCGGATGATGCCAGCCCCAAAGTCGCGCCGTCTTCTTCGACATAGCGGAACATGTCGTGAACCTGCACCGGTTCTCCCACCACGGCGGCGGGTGGCGTATTCGCATCCGCTATCTCGCGAACGCGTCGATACGTTTCGGAGCGGGGGATCGATGCGGTTCCGGGCGGTTCAAGTCGGCAGAAGATCGAGGTGGTTTTTTCGTCGGTGCCGACCAGGATGCCTTCCATCAGCTTGCGGATGATGGAACGTCCGAAGGGGGCCTGCAGTGCATGAGCCAGGTGCTGGAAGCTATCGGCTTGCAGGCCGGGGACGGTCCGCAGCTTTTCGGCGAGAGCCTCGATTCGTTCTGCGGCCGCCGGGTTCAGCTTGTCGCCACCCGGTTCGAAGAGTTCCGGGTCGGTATAGGCGACAACGACAAATTCATCACCGCCAAACAATCGTTTGCTGTCACGCCAGGCGGCGAGTCGAGCATTGTCTTTCGCGTACAGGGACTCGATCGACTGATCGAATTGCAGGCGTGACGCGGGGACGGCAGCGGCCAACGTTGTCGCGATTGCGAAACACAGCCACCAGCCGCGGTAGTTCAGCAGAATGTTCGTCAGGCGGACGAGCCAGGGGCGAGTCGTGACGGTCATCGTGACTCTGGTGTGTGAGCCCGGAAGGCAAACGCCCGATGACGGGCATCGGACAACAACCCAAACTCAACACCCTCCAAGGGGCGTCACAGCGAGGCTGATGCCATTCGAGGCCAAGGCAAAATGATTCGCGGGAATCCAAAATGGATTCCCGACGAAGTTTGTCAGACGAAGACCGTGATGGCTTCGTCGATTCGACGATCTTGCTCTGCCGTTCTTCGTCTTCAGTTTGGCGTGCGCGTGGCACGCGAAAACATGAAGGACAGATCAAACGACGGATCAGGATTCGGTCTTAACGATCTGGCTTGCCGCCGGATGGTGCTCCACCACCCATTGTGCTGCCACCAACCATGCGTTGGATGCGTGAGCGGCGTTCGGCGCGGCGACGGGCACGACGGCGGGTTTCGCTGGGCTTTTCGTAGAACTCGCGGCGGCGCATTTCCTTCTTGATGCCTGCGTGTTCAACCAGTTTCCGAAACCTCTTAACCGCGTCATTGATCCCTTCGTTATCCCGCAACCTCAGCTTAACCACACAATCCTCCAGTCGGATGTTTCAAGAAAATCTATACCGCGCAGCCGACAATGGTACCGTCCAATTCGTTCGCGGAACAGAAGAGTGTAGCAATCCCCCTCAGGTATGGGAAGCGCAGCCGGCGCTGAGGATTTTGAGAGAGTTTTTCCGTTGTTTCTGAGCGGCTTCGAATGGAATAGGAGTCGAACGACGTCTGTGGTTCTTCGTGCGAGCTGCCATTGTCCATTCGGTGTGATTTGTTTTAAGTCTATGTGCAATAATATCTTGTGTGCCTTATCTCCATGACGCACGTTTCCAGACAATGAACCCACGTCAAAGCGGACGTGCGGGTGCGGGAAAATTCTGAAATCATCGGTCGGTCAAATCCGCCGAAGGACGATTCCTGGCGTCTCGGCTGACGGTCAGCGACCGTGCGATTGGCGCAGGGAGCTTGAGTCGACGGCGCGAACCACGAGGACACGTTGCTTTTTCGTGCTTTGTTCGGTGTAGCCGAAGAAGCAATCGCCGACCGTGTCCTGATCGTCAGAGGTGCAACTGATCAGCGTCAAATTCCCCAAATTCATGTTCACGCTGAACTTCAGGGCGTGGCGGACATCAATGTTCTGTCCGCCGCGATAGCCGAATTCCCGCTCCAACGCGGCATAGCGCATCATGCCGGGTTCGCCATGATGAATCTCGGGCTGAAAGTCGACGCGAACCCAACCTTCTTGCAGGCGGGTCGCTCGAACGCGCATCACACCGCGAGCTCGTTCGAAATCAAGCGTCTTGATGCGCCCCTTTTCGCGGACGGTAAATCGACATTGTTGATGTGTGATCCCTGTCTCGACTTCGAGTTGCCCGCCAGGCGAGAGAAAGTGGTGGTTGCCCATCAGAGGTTTGGAGTCGTCAGACACTTCACTCGAAATTTCCGCGCGCATCCCCAGCAACTTCTGAATCGATGGCGGTGGATTGGAAGGGACAACACCCACCTGGAATCCATTCGTTCGCAGCGATCCACGCAGTTCCGAATCGGGGATCGCGCCAATTTCGTCGACGTCTTTCCAGACTTCGCGGCACAGCAAATGGTCATCGGCAGGCCGCTCGAGCAGGAAAATATCCAACTGAATCGAGTCGGGTGAGGCTTGCAGCGGAGGCAAAATTGGGCGGTTCGCCGAGGTGGTCTGGGATGAATCCATCGCAGGAAACAGAGCACAACCCAGGGGCGCGCACAAGCAGATCGCCACTGCTAGCAGTGGCAGCCATCGGTACCGCGCGGATTGCCGTACGTGCGGGGACAATTGCGAGTCCGCAGGAGTAGGGTTTGATCGGATGTGAATTGACGAACAGGTGGGAGAGGCGCGGAATTTACTCGCCAACCGCCAATGATGTCAATTTGATTTCCGAAGCCCGATAACGAGCGACACTCCAATCCGCGCTGTGGGCCGTGACCTTGCCCGTTCCTCTCTCGCCGATATTACGAGGATCTCGCACGGTGTCGTGTCTTCTCGGGATCAACTTTTAGACGTATCGAAGATCTACGTTGCCTGCCACTTTGGACGATCGCGGATTGAAACAGCTCACTGAGAGAATTGTCGATTCGACTCCGTCACCATCCGATTGCTTGCTGCTCGTTGTGTTCAATAGGCGTTCGGGTCAAACGGCTGTTCTCCGAATGAGATTCCATTGGTGGTGAGTAGTTTTACGTAGACGTGCGCGTCGATGCTGCCGCTTAAGAATTTGCCTGAGGCATCACAGAACATGACGAAAACACCTCCAGCATGCAGTGAGCTTGGGCGCGCTTTCGCTGCTTCGCTCCGCGAGGTCACTCCCCGATTCATGCGCCATTCCGGCGACGATTGAGTGCCAAGTGTGCTGCCTACGAATTCCGTATTCAGCGGTCGCCGTGATGATTCCAATGACGTGCCAGCACCGAAAAGAACCTGTTGCTGGTTCACTGCGATTGGCAGGCCAAACCCGATCCTGGCAGTGTCGGTGTCGTACCAGGTTCCGGCCTGTCGATTTTCTGTGAGCATGAGTGTCGCGCTTTGGCCGTCGTTGGTACTGATCTCATCCAGGGTCTGAGCGAAATCAGGATGGCGGCGCCAAAACACGCCTGTGGCACCACTGATTTGCAGATCCGACGACGTGTCAGGAGCGTCGGTGCCATGCCAGTTGAGAGACCCCAGTTGGTGAAAGCCCTTGGGGTCACCTTCGAACAAGTCTCGTGAAATGAACCCGATGTTGGCGACGTAGCTGAGTCGTCCCGGCGTATTAGCGGCATCGAGATCGACGGGGCAGGTGAAGACGTCGAGCGAAATCTTGTCCGCTTCGGACATGGTCATGCTTGTCGGATTGTCCGGCGAGGGGGCGAGCACGGCATTCTGTTCGATGTTCCTTCTCAATGAGGAATGGTCGAGTGCCGGAAGCAAACTCATCATCAGAGTCCTATTCAGTGTTCCGGTTTGTCCCTGCTGATTTGTGATCTCGACAGCGTCGACGAGGGGAGGTAACCCGCCCCCCAGATTCGAGCTTACATTCATCACCGAGATGCCCAGTTGTCGGATGTGACAGAGGCACTTGAGTTTTGACGCACTCGACCGCGCACTGAGGATCCAAGCGGGAATCATGGCGAGCAAAATGAAGGTGACCAGAAGCACGCCAACCAGATCCATGCGACTGAATGCGGTTCGATGCGATGTCGTGGCTGCGTGAGGCTTGGGCGTGCCGGGGGTGAGGTATTGTTTCATAGTTCCACCGAGGCCCGCATGGGTTGAGCGGCACAAGATTTTGGGGTCTGTCACGACGATACTAGCACGCGATAACTTTCCAAGGTGAACCATTCACAGCCCAAAGAGAGGGGGACAGCCACTTTTTCTCGGTCAAATTGGCATTCACAGTGCATCGACGAAGGAAACACTTCCCATTACCGCGGGAAAATGAGCCCGTCCCCGGCCGGCGAACGATCACCATTCCACGGTGTGAAGGATAAGACAACGGCGAGTGGTTAGGTCCACGAAACCGAGTTTGCAGGTCCAGTGGTTTCGATATGCTGTGGGACGGGCCGCACGATCGAGAGGAATCAGGCGAGCCGAGACGGGTTCGCTTTTCGAGGCCAACTCATGGCAACGCGGGAACTGAGCGCGATGGAACCGTGGCAACTTCGACGTGTGGTCGTGTGGATTCGTTCCTTTAGGGTACGAATCGCGCTCGCGATGCTGTCGATTGTGATCGTTGTCGGCTTTCTCTATTCATGGCCGAGGCGTGGGGCATTTGCGATCCGTAGGGCGGGAGGCATGGTTTGGTCCGAGGAGGATGCGGCGTGGGCGGATCGTCTGGGTCGACCAGCCTCGTTGAATCACATTCTTTGGATGGGCTATTTGCGTGCTGATGACAGCCTGAATGTCGTGGATCTCTCCACCAGTCACTCCCTAACGAATCCTCTCTCCGGCATCCAAAGTTTTCCCAATCTGAAATACCTCACGGTCAATGGGCGACAGCTCGATCAGAGTGTTGACGATCTGAGGGGGGAATTCCGCTCATTGGAGTGGGTCACGGTGCACTCCGCCGGTGATCGACAGCTAACCCGGCTGACGCGATTTCCAAACTTGTCGTTCATTGATCTCAACAAGCCCATCGCGATTGATCTGGGTATCGACTCGCTCAAGAATCTTGGCGTGATTCAAATCCGTGAGTGTGCCAACCTGGCAAATTGTCTGAAGCAGATTGGCCGTTTGCCGCATGTTCAGCGTTTGCACTTCCATTTGTGTACGGGATTTTCGGACGACGATCTGAGCTTTCTCATCGGGCTCCATTCATTGAAGTTTCTTCAGTTCGATGAATGCACTCGGATCGGTGATGTCGGATTACGACATTTGTCAGAAATTGAAGGTTTGAATACCTTAAGCCTTCCGATGTCGTTGGGTGAAATCAGTGAGGAAGGAGTCCAGACGCTCGCGAGTTTTAGAAGGCTCAGGTCACTGAATATTTCCAAGTCGCAATTGCGCCCAGAACAGATCAAGACCTTGACCGAGCGTTTGACTGGCCGTCGATTGATGGTCGATTGAATCTGTTGATCTGGAAGCAAGTCTTGCGTGCGAGTTTGCACTGCGAATGCAGACGCGCCAATGGGTTCAACGGGCACTGTTTCGAAGGTTTCATGGCAGAAGGCTCGACGAGTTTGCCATGACGAGGTCATAGAAAGATGTTGAGATGAGTTTTCAAGCACAGTCTGTTCATTGGAATCAGCAGAGGCCCATTCGTGAGGTCATTGCAGAGGTACAGGCGCAGGGGGCAGAGTATGTCATCGTCGAAAGCGAATCGAATCCAACGGTTTCTGCAAATCTCGCGGCGGCTTCTACGAATGCGGCGGATCTGATTGTGTTTCGTACTGCGGCGGACGCGGGACGATGGAAGTCGCTGGGAGAGTGCCTCCCTAAGGGGCTCTATTTCCTGGCTGCCGTTCCATCAGGCCATTCGGCGGTTGCAATCTCGGTGCCGCTTCTTGCGGCGCATCAGAACGTGGTGACTGCGGCAGGCTCTTTGAATGAACTCGTGGCTCGGCTTGCGGCATTTGCAACGGTGTCGTTCGTTGATGCGGTGGTGGATGGAGGACGCTCTACGTTCGCATGCCCGCGACTGATTCAGTCTGCGGGAGGAGGCCGTCACGGCTGGGTTCAAGAGTTGATCGACGCGATTCCTGCGGGGAAGGATCGTGCGGCGGTGACGGCCGTTACGGCATTGAAAGCCGGCTTACATCTGATGAACGAGGACTTTGATGCAAGCCATGCCTGTTCGCAGTCGATCGAGGGAATGGGGGCGAATCGTACCGGTGACTACTGGCACGCGATTCTGCATCGACGCGAACCCGATTATGGGAACGCCAAATATTGGTTTCGGCATGTCGGTCGGCATCCGGCGTATGTCGAGTTGGCCCAGTTGGTTGAGCGACGTTTGAATGCGGCAGACGCTTCCTTGCCCGCGAAGCTTGAGTCGTGGAGAGGAATGCTCCTACCACAGGGCAAGTGGGATCCATTTGCGTTTGTCGATCTCTGTGCGGCCGCAGAACACGACAACGAGACGCGTGCATGGTGTGAAGTTGTTCAGTACGACGAGATGGTCGTCTTGCTTGAGTCAACGGCACGCGATGTCATCAACAACACGATGGCCTGAAAATTGTGTTGGTTTTGCCGGCGCAATCATTCCTGTCAGGTCAAAACGCGAGCACACGATGGACATCGTGTGCTATGTTCCCGGGAGAGTGCGGATTGTTGGAGAATTCCCAAGTGTCGATGTTTATTCTTGATATCGACGTTTAACCGTCTGCTGAAACCAGGGAGACGGACGCGAGAACGTTGGGGGCGCGTTGCGACTGTTCGATGTCGCCAGATTTTAGATAACCGGGGGACCTGTCGCGAATCATTCGAGCGGATGCGGATCGAGAGAAGAATCTGTGGCCGACTGCCGAAAACACTGGGACGATTAAGGCGACAAGCGGCCCGTTGCATCCAATGGTCGACGAGGGTGAAGTCCGACATCATCTCGCATTCAGAATTGCTGCTTGTTCCGAGGTGTCTGGTTCGAAGTGATCGAACTGGCACACTCGGTTTATAGGTCGTTTATCACGCAAGGAGAGAGTTGCATGCCCGCCATTACCGTGAACGAATATGCGGATATTGCCTCGAAGGTGAAGAAGGCCAGTGTCGCGGGCCGGTTCAGGCCAGCGAAGTTCGCGTATAGCACGGGGTGGATTCATAACGGTTTTGCCGGTTGTTGCTATGTTGATGACGCGGCGAAACAGTGTGTGATCGCGTTCAAAGGGACGGGTGGATACGACGCAGATGATTCGGTTGAGGGCGCTCATAAGAAGGGGACAATCGTCAGCGATCTGACCGCCGACTTGAAATTGTCTCTTGGGGTGATTCCCAATCAGGCCAGCACTGCGAAGAGTTTTTTCAAACAATGCGCACAGACCTATTCGTCATACGATTTGACGGTGGTGGGACATTCGCTGGGTGGGTATCTGACGCAAGTCGTTTCGTACTGGTACGGCGTCAATAGCGTCACGTTCAATGCACCAGGTGCCTGGGGTGATTTGCAAAAGGCGTGCATCAATCTTTTCAAACCACAAGTGATGTGGCGTACGATCAAGGCTCATGCCAAAGACAACGGCAAGTGCGCGAACTTCATTCACGTGGGTGACATCGTCGGCAACTTCGGTCTGCACCGAGGTGAAACCTATCGCGTTTGTGGGATTTCACATGCCATGAAGTCGATTCAAGATACGCTCTACAATTCAAAATACGGCACGAAGGACCCGTTTTCGCTGTAAAGCGAGGAACGCGGTCTTTGTTCGTTTTAGTCGCCTTCAGGCTGCTGCCGGTTCAGTTCCTTGGTCAGTTCATCCAGGCGGACCTGCAGCAGTTCGACGGTTTGCTTTCCACCCGCGAAGGCGACCAGTAGCTTTCCATCGTGTTCCATCACGTGTGGATAGTCGACATGGCGGCCACCGACTAATTTGCCCATTTGGGTGAATGTGACCCCGTCATTGCTGAGCGAGATGACCAGCGGATCGCGCTTTTTGGGGTTCGCATTCGACACCAGAACGTATCGTCCATCACGTAGCCTCAGGCCGTGGATTTTGGACGTCGCGTCAGGGAAATTGGTACGAACGGGGGTGTCCCAGGTTTGGCCGTTGTCTCTGGAGAACGAGCGGTAAAGGAAGCCACTGTGTCGGTTATCGCGGAACAGGGCCAGCAGGCGATTGTCGGGCAAAACCCACCACAATGGTTCTTCTGCGGCAAGTTCGCTGCTGGAACCGAGCACCGGGAATGACTTCCAGGCATCGATTGCGTCCGTGCCTCCGACCAGAAAATGGACTCCCGTCGTCTTATAGTCATGCATCCGCCGCGACATCATCCATTGGCCGTCGGGAAGACGTTCGGGCGGGAAGTTGTTGATTGCGTTGTCGCAGATCACACCTCGATCAACCCAGGTGCGGTTGGCGTTGTTCCATTGGAACGCGCGGAGCGAAAGACTGGGGCCAAAGAACCCGGCGGCTTCATCCAATGAGGCGATCGCCAACAGTTCATCGTTTCGTTTCCAGAACCCCCGTGCGATCCAACGCAGGCCCTTGGCTGTTCGTGTGCCGTAGAATTCGGATTGAGGGCCCGAATTGGGTGGCTCGGGCGTCAGAAATTCGGGCGTTGACCACCTCTTGCCGTCGGGACTGGTGGCGAACTTCACGCGTTGTCCGACGCGGTCTTCAACCCCAGGGCCGTCGCTCCACATGATCCAGAATTGGTGGTCATGATGGATCAGGTAGTTGTGCTGGTTCACCCCGCCTTTGGATTTTTCGACTCTCGTGAGATCGCCGCCGGGAACGCGGACATCGCTGACGATGGCGTGCTCGCCGGGGATTTGCGGAAGCGTCTCAAAATTGATGAGCAGGGGATCGGCGGGCACCCAACGGCCCGCGAGCATCGGCCGTTCTTCCGATTGAGGAGGGGCAGCGGCGGCGAATCCAGCGAGGAAAACACACCTGGCGAGGAACGCAAATCTGACGAACCAATGCATGTCTTTCGTCCCACGACAATCAAGAAGAGTGGCTACCACGGCGATACTGAGATCGCGCACGGCACCATTGGAGACGAACGTTTTGCGCGAAGTCGGGATCAATCAGACCGATGGTGACTCCATCGGTCAATCGTCTGATCGATTTGTGTGATGCTTTCTGCTGGATTGGAGGTGTGATTGTTTGGATCGCTCGATGAATGGTGCGTCCCAGATTCGAATCGTGCCATCGTGCAAAGCCGCTGCGAGCGAATCGCCGCTTGGTGAGAATGCGATCTGATTTGCAGGGGCGGGGAGATTGGGAATTGTCAGGACTTCCTGACCCGCGGGAACATTCCAAATATGGATTGCGCAATCATTGCTAGCGACTGCAAAGTTGCGGCCATCCGGCGAAAAGGCCACGGATCGAATCCCGATGGTCGCATAGTTATGCTCCATCAGGATTTTCCCCGTTGGCAGATGCAATAGTTTCACCATGCCGTTTTTCTTGCCGTAGAGCAACAGTTCATTCGGTCCTGTCGTGATCATGGAGTCGGCGAGGGTTTCCGTTGAATGAATATCGCGCAGCCACTTTATTCCGACAGGCGAAAGTGCCAGGCACTGGGTTTCCGACTTTTCGTTGCGAATCAACTTGCACAAGCCAGACGATGCCCAAGACTGGATTCGTCCGAATGAATGCACGGCCAGAAGTTGATCGTTTGTCTGAAACGCGATCGATCGAACGGTTCCCCCTTCCATCTCGGCATGTGTTATGAATGTTCCTTCAGGGACATTCCATCGCCGGATCGTACAGTCACGACCAGCGCTCGCGATCACTTTGCTGTCTGGCGAAAACGCGAGCGTGCGGACATCATCGGTGTGTCCGTTCAATCGCATTTGGACTTGAAGCGTGTCTGCCCGCCAGATGACGACATCATCGCTATAGCTGCCAGTGGCGACCCATCGTCCATCCGGTGAAACTGCGATGCATGACACCAACGAGGTATGCTTCATCGAAGCTTGCAGTTCTTCGCCTGTTCTCACATCCCAGCCACGTAAAAATGCGTCGTCGCCGACGCTGTACAAAGTTTTTCCGTCAGGCGCGAATGCCAATCCCCATGCTTCGCTGGGTTGGTGTCCTTTGAGCTCGCGATATGGTTTGACCGGTCCAGGCCGCCACAGGATCAGGCGTCCCCCATCGTCACCGATCGCCCATGTCCCGGTGGGCTCATGTCGACTGATGCAGCTCATGGCTTGCGGCAATTGAAGCTCGGTCGTCGCACGCAGGCCATCTTGAAACTTCCAAAATTTCAATTCGGGCAGCAATGTTTCATTGCCCTGCATAAGTTCCGACCATGCTTCGTGATCCTGACTATAGGTCGGAGTCAACGAGCCAATGATCAGGTTTTCTCCGCTCGCATCGAATGCACAAGCGCCAGCAGGCCCCTTCAAATCTGGTGTTGCTTGAATCAAGGCACCGTCCATTGTGTTTCGGATCTCAAAACTGCTCGGAAATTGCATTCCGATGGCGATGAATTCTCCATCGGGAGAGAATGTCAACGCTTCGTTGATCCCCTTTATTTTCGATTTGATCGTGCTCCACTCGCCAATTTCAGGTGGCTTAGGGAATTCCCCTGCCGAAACAGTCTGTACCTTAAGTGCGCATTTGATCACGATGCCGTGAATCGGCAGGCTCGGAAGTGAAGACTGCAAGCTGGCCCAAAGCTGTTTGCCGTTGGGGGAAATTGCGACGGCATCGACGCTGTATTGGGTGTTGGGAGCGGCTGGCGTCAGGACGTTCGTGGTCAAAACTTGGGAATTGAGGTCCAGCGTCAAGATGGTTGGAGGGATGTCTTTTCCTGACACTCCCACGGCGGCCCAGCTTCCATCCGGCGCGATGACAACTCTTCTGACTTCAAACTCGCCAAGTGGCTTCCGGAAAAGTTCCTTTCCCGCCTGAAGATCCCACAGAATGAGTTCTTGCTGTCCGGAACTGAAGTGCCGAAAGATGGCGCGAGTCGCTTGGCTGTTAATATGAGCGACATGTTCGTTCATAAGTTCAGGAATTGGCCAAACTGCGAGTAACGCACCGCAGTGAGCATCCCAGCGGCGGATCGTCCCCTCTTCCGAAATGGAATAACAGAGATCGCCCTCCGGTGTCACAGCGGTCGCCAACACTTGTTCCATATGCCCGGCCAAATCTCGAAGGCTTTGCCCTTTGGCAAACAAATACCGCCATTCGAATCCACGAGGATCGTCAGCATCCCTGTCTGGACGAGGCAAATATTGCTGTAGCAGTGCAGCCATCGGACGAATTTGTTGTTTCTGCCAAAAGTCGTCCGCCCTGAGCATGGTGGCTGCGTACTCGCGCTGATTTGCGAAGCAGGCCAATTTCTCTGAGCGCAGGCCATGAAGCATCGCGAGCTCGGTCTTCTCCATGGCGATTTTGGCTTGCTCATTGGCTCGATCAGACTGCTTTATCGCATGCTGTGTCTGGATTTCACGTTCTTCGATGGTTGCGACAAGTTGATTGTTCAGTTTTCTGAGTTGGTTGAGGTGCCAGCCCCCGACTGCGAACAAGGCGACAAGCAGGCAACTCACCAACACGACCAACGAGGCAACGGCAGGCCGTCGACGGGACCACTTCGCAAACCTTTCGTGCATGCTCCATGGCCGAGCGATGACTGCTTCCCCGCGGGTGAACGCTCTCAAGTCATGTGCGAGAGCGCTTGCTGTGGCATACCGAGAAGCGGGTTGGGGTGAGAGACATTTCAGGCAGATTGCAGCCAAATCTTTGGGAAGATTCGGGATCTTCTGCTGGATGACCGCATGCCCCGACTTGGATTGGGGCGGCTGAAACGAAAACGCCAACCGTCCCGTGAGAATCTCGAACAACACCGCACCCAGGCTATAGATGTCGGTCTCGGGGCCGATTTTCGCGCCGCGCCCTTCTAGTTGCTCGGGTGCCATGTACTGCGGAGTACCCGCCATCAGCGTGGCGCTCGGCGTCCGCGAATCTCCAATTTGGGGTGGGCTCGTTTCTTCGAAATCATCGAGTAATCTAGCTAAACCAAAGTCACTGACCATCGGTTCGAAGGCATTGCAGAGATCTGCGAGTGGCACCGAACCAGGAAGAACTGAATCTCGTTTTCCTGAAGGGTCACCCTTGGGGTGCAACAGAATATTTGTCGGCTTGATATCCCGGTGAAGAATTCCATGCTGATGGGCATGATGGACACCTTCTGCCAGTCCGATCATCAATTCGACAGCGACATGAATCGGCAATTTGTGTTGCTGTGGGGAATTGATTGGTGGAGATGGAGACTCAGAATTGTGCATTAATCGTTCATCGGGGGCCGTGTCCTGATTCGATGTGTGGTCATTGCGAAGCCATGAAGAAAGGGCTCCGCCCGCGCAATAGGCCGTGACCTGGTAGCTGATCGGACCTGCCTGTCCAGCTTCATACACTGGGACCAGATGTGGATGGGTGAGCTTTGCCGCGAGTTGTGACTCGCGGACGAATCGTCTTTGGAGATCCGGCGTCGCCAACGTTTCGGGCCGCGGGATCTTTAATGCGACCAGCCGGTGCAGAACCGGATCATTGGCCAGGTAGACGACACCGAACCCACCCGAACCCAACCGCCTGATCAGTTGAAATCGTCCAATTCGATGCCCGCTACCCAAGGTGGAGATGTCATCTCCTTCTGCGATCGTCTCAGCAGTGACGTGGCGGGTCGGTATTCCAGATGCTGCGGAAGCGGAAGATCGATCGGACGTCGATAGCAATTCGAATTGGATCACCGTCTCGGTTTGCCTACTATTCACGTCAGGCGACTCTGACTCGGTCGTTGTGGATGGCCAGTTGTGGGGCGGGGCAGTGTCTTGCCTCGAAGTAATCGCGAGCCGTTGTTGTCGCCGATCCCGATCCAAGAATTGCAAACAAGCTTGGGCCTGTTCGAATCGTGACTGCAATTTAGGATCGTTGAGCGGTGGCAGGGTTGGCGCGATCCCCGCAGCGAGGGCTTCATCGAACTTGACAAGCTGTTCACTCAGCTCGATTTCTGGATCGAGGGGCGATTGAGTCATTTATTGAATCGAGTTCCTTTTGGAGCAATTCCAACGCTCGGACCCATAGTTTCCGCGCAGCCTCATCCGATTTGTTTAGACAGCGGCCGATTTCGTCAAAGGATTTGCGATCGTAGTTCCTCCATCGAATCAAATCTTGATAGTGATCGGGCAGTCGTCGAATGGCCTGCTGGAGGGCATTCTCGGTTTCTCGTCTGATGACAATGCTGCTTGCGGTTCGGTCCTTGCTGGAGAGCGAGATCGATGACGATTGATCATCGTCTCTGGCTGACAGCGACACCTCTTTGGAAAGGTTTCGTTTCTCCGTACAACGGAAGTCACGTGCAATATTTGCAATATTATTGAGCAGAATCCGCCTCAACCATGCCTGAAACTGAGCCGGTGATTCGCCCTGAAAGTGAGAAAAATCCCGCGCTGCTTCAAGAAAGGATTCTTGCACTAAATCAGATGCGCTTGCCTTCACTTTAAGGTCTGGGCCGAGTTCGACATCTGCCATCAGCACAAGGTAGGTGCGGTAACATTCCAAAAGAGGACCGAGCGCATCACCTGAACCGGTCTTTGTAATCGCCAGTAACCTTGCCGCGTTGGCTTCATTCTCAGTTGTCTCGTGTTCAGCCTCGGCCATCACGTTCAACTCCCATGGCTCGTTGTCGCATCAAACCGGACGATAAATCTCGTGGTTTGTGAAAAATGCACAAACTCAGGTGGGGACGGCATTAGTGGTTGCGATGGTGATGATTTCTCATCCAGAAATCTTCCGTTCGAAAAAATAGCGTCCGGTTTTCCATTGCCCAGTGCCTCAATGAGATAGAGCGCTCAGTGATAGCTGATCAGGATGGTGCGGACGCGGTATTGGGACCAAAGCGAGGGTATTGGCGAGAGCGGGTCGCTGGTTCGATCTAGATCGGCGTCACTTCGATCTTAATGATTATTTATATCTAGCGCTGTACTGATTGTGGATGCTCGAATTAATAATAATGTTCGTGAAACGATACTCTCTGTACTGGGTGACCATGTTCGGCGTTCGGGCGAACGTATCGCGTACACCTTCCTCAAGTCCGATTCTGAGCGGGAGTCGTTGACATACCGGCAGCTCGATGACCGGGCTCGCTCAATCGCGGCCGCATTGCTTCGGCATGCTCGACCCGGCGATCGAGCGTTACTGGCTTATCCCTCAGGGCTTGAGTTCATCCAAGTTTTTCTTGGGTGCTTGTACGCTGGGATCGTTGCGGTGCCATCCTATCCACCGAAACGTAAGAGAAATTCGGTCCGCGTTGGTGCGATCTCCCACGATTGTGGGGCGACGCTTTTATTGGGGACCAGGGAGACTCGAGGCAGCCTGTTGACAGAAATCTTGGCACGATCGCCAGGTGCGGTCGTGCTGGCAACTGACGAAATCACGACGACTGGGGGGAAATGCCTGAGACCTGTGGAAGCCACGGATGTCGCATTCCTGCAATACACTTCCGGTTCGACCGCGTCTCCGAAAGGAGTTGTGGTCACCCATGGCAACATTGTTGCAAATCTGCGGCTGATTCAGGCCTGCTTCCAGTTTTCTGCCAATTCAACCTTGGTGTCATGGCTACCGATGTTTCATGACATGGGCTTGATCGGATGCGTGATGGCCCCATTGTTCCTGGGGTTTCCAGCGGTCTTGATGGCCCCGAGCACGTTTTTATTCTCACCAATTCAATGGCTTCGTACCGTTTCAGAGTTTCGAGCGACGTGTACTGGTGCACCAAATTTTGCATACGACTTGTGCGTAAAGGCAATTACGCCAGATCAGCGACGCGGTCTCGATTTGTCGTCTCTTAGAATCGCATTTAATGGTGCCGAGCCGATCCGGGCCAGTACGCTCGATCAGTTCAGCGAATTATTTTCTGATTGTGGCTTTCGTCGCGACGCCTTTTTTCCGTGTTATGGCCTGGCTGAAGCCACGCTCATGGTTTCTGGTGGACCTCCGCTCGCGCCCAGACCCATTTTGAGGTTGGGTGCCGATGCACTCGAACAGCACCGAGTCGAAGAATCCATCGATGGTCGACGCATTGTGGGCTGCGGGCGACTGACAGACCACCTCGAAGTGTGCATTGTCCATCCGGGGACTGGCGTTCAGTGTGCTCCCGATGAAATCGGAGAGATCTGGGTTCGAGGTGCGAGCGTGACGCAGGGTTATTTTCGCCGTCCCGAAGAAACGATTTCGACTTTCAAAGCCACGATTGAGCAAGAGAGCGGTGGGTGGCTACGGACTGGCGATTATGGATTCATTCGAGATCAAGTTCTCTTCGTGACCGGGCGACTCAAGGATTTGATCGTGATCCGCGGTCGAAACATCTATCCGCAAGATGTTGAGCGCGCTGTCGAACCCCACATCAAGAATCCGACCGCGAATTGTGTTGCCGCGTTTTCGATTGAACTCGAGGGTGAAGAACGTGTTGTCGTCGTCTGCGAGGGCACACAAGAAATCCAGCGCCTGGCGAACGATGCTGACAGATCGGCTGATCTTCGAAGTTATATGGACGCGATGCTGTCGAATCTTCGGGCCGACGTTCTTGCGCTGTGCGACGTTCAAGTGCACTACGTCGCGATCTCGGCGCCATTGGCTTTTCCGCGGACGAGTAGCGGAAAGGTCCAGCGGCGGGCATGTCTGAATGGCTTGATTCATCGGACGCTTCCGTGTCTTGAGCTTCCGGGATGTATTTCATCTTTGGATGGATTGTCACTGAAAACCGAATCTTCTGAGGTTTAGCGACCGTGGACGATCAAATCATCACGCCCCACAGACCGGATTTTCAGCGAGGCACGCTGATAAAGGGGGATGGCACGGAAGCATTCATCCCCCGGGCGGCGGTGGCAAGTTCACTGAGACTCTTTCTCATTTTGTGTCATGGCGTTCCATTCATTGGCGGATTGATCGCCGTTGCCATCATTCCAATCTGGCCGCCAAGTGTCCTAGTGCTCGTTTCGATGGCGGTCATGTGGAGTTTGTCGTTGGGATTTGGAATCACGATCGGGTACCACAGGCTGTTCAGTCATCGTGCATTTCAGACGTCAACTCCCATGCGAGTGTTTCTCGCGATTTGCGGATCAATGGCGGGACAGGGGCCCTTGATTGCCTGGGTTGCGCTGCATCGTTGCCATCATCAACATACCGACACGGATGGTGATCCTCATTCACCATGGCCGAATGGTTCAAAATGGTTTCAGAAGCTAGTTGGGTTGTGGCACGCTCACTATGGTTGGTTGTTTTCGTCGGGATTCCCCAACTCATTGCAGTATTGTCCGGATCTGATTCGAGATCGTGCGATTGCGCGAACAAGCCGCATGTTTCTGGTCTGGTACATCATGGGATTGTGCCTCCCCTCCATCGTCATCTGGATGGTCACTGGGTCCACGAAAGAAATGATCCTGACATTCCTATGGGCTGGCTGCTTACGTGTGGCCGCCGCGTCTCAAGTGACGTGGAGTATTAATTCGCTGTGTCATTTTCTCGGAGCGGTTCCGCATGCGACTGGCGATCATAGTACGAACCTGTCCTGGCTAGCTGTCCCGTCGTTTGGTGAATCCTGGCACAACAATCATCACGCTTATCCACAGTCGGCGAAATTCAGTTGTCGTTCATGGCAGCTGGATTTGGGTTATGCCCTGATCTGTGTCATGCGGTATTGCGGCATGGTGTGGGACGTGCAGACACCGAAGACTCAGAAGGGTGAAAATCGATGATCTCTGCATCGGACATTGAAGATGCGATCTGCGGAATTCTGCAGCGCGTGTCGAATGAATGCGCAGCGCGAATTGATCGAGAGATGTCATTCGATCGATTCGGACTTGATAGCCTCGCGCGCGTCGGCCTGTTGACCGAGTTGTCGAAGCAATTGCGTCTGAAATTTGACACGACCGAAGCGCTGGATTGCGAATCACCCAGAGAGCTTGCTGAATTTCTGGTGAGCCAACAGAAAAGTCGGGTGCGATCATGAACGATCAAACGCATCGTGTACACGACGAGAAATCACCGTCACTCAAAGGAAGCCTGATTTCCTATCTGGCACTGAATGGCAAGACAAACGAAAAGCGTTTGTCCGACTGGACGGAATGGCTCGCAAGTCGTCGGAACGACAAGCTGTGGCCCTACTCACGGGTGATCGAAGGGCATCCCGGGGTCTCAGCAACAGTCTGTACGGAAAAACGCGAACATCCTCGTCGCCTCTTGAATTTTGGGTCTCAGGACTACCTCAGCCTCTCGAAGCATCCTCAGGTCATTGAGGCGGCGGTGGACACGTGTCGTGAGTTGGGCGTGCATTCCGCTGGCAGCCCGATTCTTGCTGGTCGAACTGCGCCCATGTACGAACTTGAGAACCGCATCTCTCAACTCTGCAAAAAAGAATGTTGTGCGATTTTCTCCACGGGATGGGCCGCCGGATTCGGAGTCATGGCGGGCCTGGTGCGATCTGATGATTCTGTCGTGATCGATCGACTCGCGCACAATTGCTTGTGCGAGGGTACCAAACACGCCACGGATTCGATGTTTTTGTTCGCTCACAATAGCACTGCCGAATTGACACATGCTTTACAGAAAGCCCGTCGTGCAAATGATTCAGGAGGGGTCTTTGTCGTCGTCGAGTCGTTGTACTCCATGGACTCGGATTCGCCTGATCTGCAAGCCGTCGTTTCAATTGCGCGCCAATTTGACGCAATTACGATTCTTGACGTTGCGCACGATTTCGGATGTATGGGGGCGTCTGGTTTGGGGCTGCTCGATGTCACGCCAGAGGAATTTTGGCCCGACGTCATAATGGGTTCGTTCTCGAAAACGTTCGCATCAAACGGCGGGTTTGTCGCAGCGAGTGAGCAAGTCATCGACTATCTGCGCTGTTATTCCTCTCCGTTTGCGTTTTCCAATGCGCTGTCCCCGGTTCAAGCCAGTATCGTGCTGACCTGCTTGGATCTGGTCTTCTCGGAAACAGGATCGGAAATGCGCCAACGACTTGCCGCGAATGTGGATGCGCTGCGCAGGGGCATGACTCATCATGGTTTCCATGTTGCCGGAAAGCCAAGTCCTATCGTGCCAGTGTTCGTGGGATCGGAAGCGAATGCGCGTGTCGTGTCTCGAGAACTTGGCGAGCTTGGATTGATGGCAAATCTCGTGGAGTTCCCGGGAGTTCCGCGTGGTTCTGCACGCTTTCGTTTTCAAGTGATGCGCGACCACACCATGTTTGAAATCGATGCTGCCTGTGAAGTCATGCGCAAGGCGGCCGATACCGCCGGGTTGCTGATGGACCACTGGTGACCCAGGCAGATGCAGGATTTCAGCGCGTCTCGATTCCGAACTACAGAAATGCCATTCTTGTAAAAAGTTGCAACGATGACTGTGGACGCCAACCTCGTACGATTTCCAAGTTGTCATTGGCTTGCGACACACTATGTCGCGACACCAATTCTGTTAGCCCTTCAGGGTGAAATCCATGGCGGCAATTCGCCGCGAATGAGTGAGTATTATCGACTGAAACGGTCGAATGCTGGCAATTTGGATATCGTCTCTCAGTTTCTGGACCGTGTTTTCGGCAATTCCTCTGAGTGCACGACATTTCCGCAGATCCCAACAATAGTGTGGCGGCTTTACGATTCAGATCTTGAAAAGCGATTCAAGTCCGAGAATCCATGTGACATGCTCGACAGTGTCTTCGCGATGGCGATGGACAATTGGTCAATCGACGATCAGAAGCACAGTGACGTCCTTCATTCGGCGTTGATAACAATTCTATTGTCGCACCAAGTTCTTCTCCCGAATGAGGGAACCGTCGACCCGCGAACCCGAGTTCAAGAGTTGACGTGCGAGTATTTCAAGTATCTTGGGCTCGTCGATGTGACGGCAGCAGGAATCAGCGTTACGAAGCATTGGAGTTACTTGCAATCGAACTCGCATCACTTGGGGGTGGCGGTTTCTTATCGTTCTCAGCTATCTCACATGCGATCGTTGCTTTTCGGCGATCCCGCGTCGGTTTTTCATCGAGAAGACAGCGGGGGCGAGTCGCACGTCGATCGATCGGAAAATGTTGCTGCAAGCGGGAAACAGCATCGTCCCTACTTTGACCGTCTGGTGAAAAGTCTTGTCAAGAAGTATGCCGACATTGATGCGAATGCGCCGCTCTATGTGGGTGATCTGGGCTGCGGGGACGGTTCGCTCTTACGCAGAATCTTCGATGAAACACGCGAAATCGATCGTCGCAATGATCATTTTCGGCCGATCGGGATCGATTTGAATGCCGAAGCCCTCGCGGCAGCTCGTCGTATGTTGCCTCCGAATTCGATGCTCTTCCAAGGCGATATTCGCAAACCGCAAGAATTGATCTCAGAATTGCAGAAGGCCGGGGTCGAGACCGATCACGAGATTCTGCATGTTCGAAGTTTTTTGGATCATGATCGATCGTTCGCACTTCCAGAGAACGTTGAGGAAGCATGCAAATGGAGGTGTTTGAAGTTTTCTGGCGTCTATGCGGACGGATCTGGTGCACGGATACTTCCAGAGCTGATGTTTCAGGCGTTGATCGAACATCTGCGAAGCTGGTCTGCATCGATTGGTGAACACGGTTTGCTTCTGCTGGAAGTTCACTGCCGCGTCAAACACTCGCCGGAGACGCTTGTTGATGACAACGCTGCGTACTTTCAGGCCCTACAGGCGCTCTCTGGACAACAGTTGATCGAAGCCTGCTATTTCCATCTGGCCGCCGGGATGGCTGGACTCTTCTCGCGCTCGGATACCCTGCTGCAATTTCCCGAACTCAGTGCCGAACCACTAATCACATTGCACTGGTTTGATCGGCAACGTGTCGCGGTACGCCTTGGCACGCCGGTCGATCTTCAATCGATTTGTGAACTCGAACAGACTTGCTGGAACAGTTTGGCGACGCCGCGACACGTCATCGAAAATCGTTTGAACAATCCACTGGAAACGTTCTTGCTTCATGATCGAACAACAGATCGATTGGTTGCGTCTCTCGCCGTGCAGCGTGTGTCGCAAGATGTCAACATCATGAATGCGCGATGGGATCGACTTGCCCGTCTTGCGGCTGACAACGGTCCGATTCTGCTCTTGATTGCGCTGAACGCGGATCCTGATTACCACGAGGTCGCTTGTGGAGGTTTGCTTTTAGAATTCGTTCTGAATTTCGCGCGTCTTTCCAGTGATTTCGACGCTGTGATCGGGGTTTCTCGATGCAAGAACTTCTCAGGGAAGACTCACGCCGAATATCGGAAATATGTCTTCGCTGTGAATTCCCAGGCGTTGCCGATCGATCCCGTGTTGCGACTTCATGTTCTACATGGTGCAAAGATCGAAGACATTGTGATGGACTATCGCCCTGACGACACTGCCAATCTTGGGTGCGGGGTCGTCATTCGATATCCACTTCGGTCGGAAGAACGCGGCGTAGTTCAAGAAAATCCGAAAGCCACACACGGCGAATTCTCATTGTCGGAATTTGCCGAAGAGATCGTTGAAAAGCTGGGTGACGAGCGGATCGATCCTTATTCACATGATCGCGCTTTTCGAGACATGGGCCTGGATTCGCTCGATCTACAAGCGTTATCGCTGTTTCTCTCTGAGAGAGTCGGTCGGATGATTCGTCCCGATCTCTTTTTTAAGTACCCCACACCTCGTCAGTTGGTCCAGTACGTAACTGAAAAAGATGGATTTCAAATGTCGACAAGCAAGACAGGCCGAGAATCGCCTGTCGCGAACACCGAGACATCGCGTTCGGTTGCGATTGTTGGTATCGGATTGAGGTTGCCTGGTGGCTCTGACACTCCATCGTCCTTCTGGGAATTTCTGCGTTCTGGACGGCACGGGATCGTCGACGTCCCCGATGATCGATGGGGAGACGTCGAATGGACTCGCCAGGCGGTGAGGGTTCGGCGCGCGGCGTTTATTCGAGATCTTGATGAGTTCGACTACAGTTTTTTCGAGATTTCTCCTCGAGAAGCCCGACTGATGGACCCGCAACAAAGGTTGCTGTTGCAGACAACCTGGCATGCTCTGGAAGACGCTGGGATCGCGCCATCAAAACTCGCGGGGTCGGCGACGGGAGTCTGGGTTGGAATCAGCAGCAACGACTACTGTCGGCGCGTTTTCAGTCGCATCGAAAAAATTGAAGCTCACAGCTCGACGGGAACCGCGTTCAGTACCGCCGCCGGGCGCATTTCGTACGTTCTCGGATTAAATGGGCCGTGCAATTCAATCGACACGGCGTGTTCGTCGTCGCTCGTTGCGGTACATAACGCCTGCGGCAGCCTTTTGTCAGGCGAGTGTGAACTGGCGATTGCAGCCGGCGTGAATGTTATTTTCCCAGAGTACTCGATTAGTTTTTCCAGAGCAGGAATGCTTTCACCCGATTTTCAGTGTCGATCCTTTGATTCGGAAGCCAATGGTTACGTCCGTGGGGAAGGGTGTGGGGTTGTCATTCTAAAGAAACTCTCGGACGCTGTGCAGGATGGTGATCGAATCTATTCTGTCATTCGATCGACATCCTCGAATCATTGCGGACGCAGCAATGGGCTGACGGCACCAAGTGGTGCGGCGCAGGAGAAACTGGTTCGTCAGGCTGTCGACAAAGCAGGGGTCGATGGCGGTCAAATTCGGTTTGTTGAAGCGCACGGAACTGGAACGTCACTTGGTGACCCCATCGAAGCAAATGCGCTACTGAGTGCCCTTCGTTGCAGTGGCACCGAAAAGCTGATCCTTGGTGCCTTAAAGACCAAAATTGGACATCTGGAATCCGCCGCGGGGGTCGCGTCCCTCATCAAAGCTTCGCTGTGCCTTGTCGCCAACGAGATTCCACCAAATCTCAATTTCGAAACGCTGAATCCGTCGATTGACGATTCGCGGGACCTGATCACCATTCCCACTTCGTCCATTCCATTGGCGCCCATTGCGGACCGCCGACTTGCTGTGGTGAACTCGTTCGGATTTGGCGGGACAAATGCGTGTGCATTGCTCGAACAATGGAGTGGGCCCTCACCACGTCAGATGACTGATGGCGTCAAGTTACATCCGTTCAAAGCGAGTCGGGCGTGGTTTTCGTCTGACGGACTGCGAGCCCGTTACCATGAGTTGCCGTTGAGTGGATTCGTGCGCAAAGAAGCAAACGTTTTCGAATGGCAGATCGAAGGATTGTTACTCGCGCAAATCAGTGAACATCGTATCAAAGGCCATCCAATTCTCCCTGCCTCGTCCTATGTATCTTTGCTACTCGAAATAGGTCAACGCTTGCGAGGTCACATTCTTTGGGAAATTCGGGATGCTGAGATTCTCAATCCGGTCTTCCTCTCTGAACCAGTGACCATTCGTGTGAGCTGCTCACCGCACGACACAGACAGGGCCAGGATTGCAATTGAGTGCAGTGTTCTTCGCAATCGAATCGAATCATCTCGGCTGTTCTGTCTTCGAGCGACGCTCGTGGATCTATCCGAGAATCCTCCGAGTGACATCGGCGCAGAGCACAAGATTCATGGGAACGAGTCGACCCTAATTCCTGAAAAAGATCTCGAATGGCAACGCACGTTCTATACGCGGCTTTCAGACCTTGGATATGAATATGGTCCTGTTTTTCAATGTCTTACGGAGGGGCGTATTCGGCACCAACGCGGCCTTGGCTCGCTAAGTTGCCCCCAAAAAGACGGCATGTCACGCCCATCAGATCGCCTTTGTGAAATGTCCGCACGCATTGATTCAGGATTGCATCTTGGTGTCGAACTGTTGCGGCATGTCGTCACAACCGCAGCGACTGCGATCTTGTTACCTACGAGTTGGAAATGCTTTCGGCTGTTGCGAGATTTTCGACTCGCCACACGAATCACAACTTCCGTACGGCTTTCAGATGAATCAAATGACAATGCAAAATCCGTCATCTGTTCCAGGTACGAATCTGACAATGGCGAACTTGTCGCGGAATTTGAAGATGTACAACTCAGTACTGTTACGACAGCGTTGCTCGTCTCGCTCGGTAAGCCACAAGAGGTTCGCATGGACGAGATGTCGCACACGTCCTTCGAAAGTTTGTCCGAGGATTTCCTTCCGAGGCTTAGGGCAAAAGCCGCCGAGATTCTGGGATTGAGTTCGACAGAAGAACTCGACGTCGATTTGCCTCTCTCCACGCTCGGAATGGATTCGATCATGTTCGTTGAGTTGAAGCTCGCCATCGACGACTTATTCGGGATTCAGATTGCGACCGACGTATTCGTACAAGAGCCATCTCTTCGTCAAATCGCCAGATCCATTTCAGATTATTCGAGTGTGAAGTGATCGTTCTTCAGTGGCGTTGGGGATTGTTGTTCCGGCGGTCGCGGCAACGCCATAGGTTGATATGTCCAAGCTTGACGATTCTCGGAAAACAATCCGCGAGTCGTCTCCGCAAATTGAGAATTTAAACGAAGTGCGATTAGCAAGATTCAAACGGAGACGAAATGACGGTGGTCGAAATTCGTTACGTGTTGACGGAGATTGAGATCAGCGCGGGGTGGCGATGATCGTCATGCGATGATTTCGGGGATCAGGTGACCGTGGACGTCGGTCAGGCGGCGGTCGATGCCGTTGTGGCGGAATGTGAGTTTGGTGTGGTCGATCCCTAAGAGATGCAGCATTGTCGCGTGGACATCGTAGACCTGGGTGGGATGAGATCGATCAAGGGGTTTATAGCCCCATTCGTCGCTGGGGCCGTATGTCGTGCCGCCTCGGATGCCGCCGCCGGCCAGCCAATTTGTGAACACGAAGGGGTTGTGGTCACGACCTTTGCCCCCTTGGGCGCAGGGCATTCGACCGAATTCGGTCGTCCAGTGAATGATGGTGTCGTCGAGCATGCCGCGTTGCTTGAGATCCATGATCAGGGCGGCGGCACCAGTGGACATCCCCAGCGACAGGGGGCCGTGATCACGGGGGACGTCTTCATGAGAATCCCAGTTGCGACGCGGGAATCCATTGTCACAGCCGGACCAGATCTGCACGAATCGTACGCCACGTTCGAGCAGGCGGCGGGCGATCAGACACTTGCGCCCGAAGACTTCGGTCTCTTCAGGGACGTTAATTTCTTTCGGATATTCGCCTGACCCCTGATCCAGGCCATACATTCTCAGGATATGTTTGGGTTCGCCCGTGATCTCAAGGGCTTCTGGGGCGGCGAGCTGCATGCGTGCGGCGAGTTCGTAAGACTTGATCCGCGATTCCAGACGCGAATCGCCCGTGCGCGATGCGGCGTGCTGACGATTCAAGCGGGTCAAGACTTGCAGGCCTGCAGCGTCGGCTTCTTTCGTGACGATTCCTTCTCGAGCGGGAAACAGGTCTTCAATCGGATTCGCCGCGCCGGGGCGGATCAGGGTTCCCTGATGTCGTGCAGGCAGGAATGCCGAATCCCAATTTTTCTGGCCATTCGACGGAAAGCCGCGGTGATCGGGCATCACGATGAACGTGGGCAAATTGTCGTTCATGCTGCCCAGGCCGTAACTGACCCATGCGCCCATTCCGGGAAAACCAGGCAATTGAAATCCGGTCGCCTGCAGCAACGTGGCGGTACTGTGTACGCCCGTCTTGCCGACAACATTGTGAATGAACGCCAGATCGTCGACGACCGCGCCCAGCGGCTGCGTGATTTCCGAAAGCGACTTGCCGCATTCTCCGTGTTGTTGCCATTTCCAGGGTGCGGCAAACGTGTTCCCGTGGCCGTTCTGAAACAGTTCCACCTTTTCACCCGGATCCCACGGCTGTCCGTCACGTTTTTCAAGTTCTGGTTTGTGATCGAACATATCCACATGGCTGGCGGCACCGGCCATGAACATTTGGATGACTCGCGTGGCTTTGGCGGGCCGGTGGATCACATCCAGCACCCCGTCGGATGCGTGAACGATTGTTTGGGAGTCGGCCGCACCGACTTGTGATTCACGCCCGAGCAAACTGGCGAGTGCCAAGCCCCCGAGACCCCCGCCCAGATTCCAAAGAAGATCGCGGCGGGAAAGGGAATCGACCTGATCAAAGCGTGTGTCGCTGTGGCTGGACAGTGGCAAGATTCATCTCCAGGGATGAAATTTCGTCGCGGAATTGTCATGTTCATCCTAACGATTTCGCCGTCCGTCCGGCACGTTAGATTTCGTTCGAGCCTCATTTTTACGACTCTTCGATCGCGAGACTGCTTATGCGCATTGCCGCTGTACAGATGGATTTTACTCTGGCCGACGTCCCCGGCAATTTGGCGCGCATGATCGAGAAAGTGCGAGAGGCACATGCGGGCGGTGCAAAGCTAGTCGTTTTCCCCGAATGTGCCCTGACGGGG
Organism: Schlesneria paludicola DSM 18645; assembly: GCF_000255655.1. NCBI lineage: Bacteria > Pseudomonadati > Planctomycetota > Planctomycetia > Planctomycetales > Planctomycetaceae > Schlesneria > Schlesneria paludicola. Next base: position 353,228 of record NZ_JH636436.1, read on the forward strand.
TATGTTTTCGACAGCCTCGACGAAGCGCGTCCGTATGCGGAGACGATTCCTGGCCCCTCGGTCAGCGCCATTTCCGCGGTTTGCGTGGAAATGGGGGTTTACGTTGTGTATGGGATGCTGGAACGTGATGGTGATCGAATCTTCAACGCACTGGCGCTTGTCGGGCCGAAAGGGTTGGTCGGTTCGTACCGGAAGGTTCACTTGCCGTATTTGGGCATCGATCGATTCACCGATTTCGGGGATCAACCGTTTGCGGTTTACGATATCGAAGGTGTGAAGATCGGGATGAATATCTGTTATGACGGTGGGTTTCCCGAATCGGGCCGCTGCATGGCTCTGATGGGGGCGGATTTAATCGTGCTTCCCACGAATTGGCCGGCGAGTGCCGTTACGGCGGCTGACTACATGACGAATACGCGTGCGTTGGAAAATACCGTCTACTACGCGGCCGTTGATCGAATCGGTGTCGAACGCGGCGTGCCGTTTATCGGGAAAAGCCGGATTTGCGACCCGCTTGGCCGAACCATGTCCGCAGCGGATCATGCGAATGATGCGATCCTGTATGCGGACATTGATGTGGCGCGCGCGCGGAACAAGCATCTGGTTCGCGAAGCCGGCGTCAACGAAGTGAATCGGATTGCAGATCGGCGCCCCGAAATGTACGGAACGATTGTCGAGCCGCATTCATTGAAGCGACCCGGACGATAGACAGTCCGCGCGATGTACGGTCGAGAGCGCGATACCTCGTCCAAAGAAAACACAATCCCTTCGCACCAGCTCTCTCCCAAAAACTGGCACGAAGGGATACGTGTTATGTCGTTTCAACCGCCGTGGCGGCTGGAGTGTTCTTGATTGATCTGGCGCCGGTCGAACTCGGATCGCGTGCCACTCGGTCAAACGAGTGAGCGATTGTCGACAGCGACGATGCCAGGTCAGGCGGCGCGACGTTCGGCTTGATCGACGTCATCCACGTGCAACGCAATCGTTGGTTGTTCCGTGGGTGACCAGGCCTTGATGTTCGAGCCTGGTCCGCCGCGGGGAGGATAGCCGTATTCGCGGAGTTTACCCGAGAGTGTACGGATTCCGATTTGCAGGGCCTTGGCCGTCTTTTCACGGTTGCCGGCGAAGCGGTTGAAGGTCGCTTCGATCAGCTTGCGTTCCATTTCGGCGAGCGTCATGCCGGGGAGGGCGTCGGCGTCTTCATTGGCGCTTTCTTTCGACATCCATGGTTCGATCATGGAGCCGGTCAGCTTTGTGCCCCAGTCGAGAGCACACGCTCGCTCGATCATATTTTCGAGCTCGCGGACGTTGCCTGGCCAGTCGTAGCTTTGCAGGACATGCAATGCATCGATCATGATTGAGCGTGGTGGTTTGCCTTCGCGACCGGCGACACGTCGCAGGAAATGTTCGGTCAAGGAACCGATGTCTTCCTTGCGGGCACGGAGCGTGGGCAAGTCGATCGAGACCTGACAAACTTCTTCGTGCAGGTCGCGGCGGAATAGCCCGCGGTCGACCAATGAGCCGAGATCGACATGCGATCCGAAGACAAAGCGAACGTCGAAGCGGACGCGTTCGTGCGTTTCGGGATGTTCGAAGCGTTGTTCGCGAAGCAGGTTGACCAGTCGCTTCTGAACGGGCAACGCGATGAACTGGACTTGATCCAGCAGCAGCGTTCCGCCGTCCGCTTGTTCGAGGCGGCCTGGTTTGTGGCGGCTCATTCCGCCTTGCTCCTGTTCCATCTGGCCAAACAGCTCTTCTTCGAGCGTTTCGGCGGACAAGACACTGCAATCGATTTTGACAAATGGTCGATGAGCACGTCGGCTGGAGTCGTGAATGGCCTGGGCGACCAGATCGATGCCCGTGCCTTGTTCACCTTTCAGCAGAACGCAGCCCGATTGTTCCGAGACCTGTTGAACTTGCTGACGCAAGGTCTGCATGGCGGGGCTGTGTCCGACCATATCGCGAAGATTGCGATTACTGAGTTGTCGTTTCAGGCGGCGGTTTTCCGCATGCAATCGTGACCGTTGGCTGGCTCCGGACAGCACGCGTGCGAAGGTCGAAGCCGTGTAGGGTTCGGTCAGATGCTCGACGCCCGAGGCACTCGAGAAGAGCTGTGGGCTGTTCTCAGAGGCTTCTGGAACAACACAGATGACCTGTGTCGACCAGCTCTTTTGCTGAATTTGATTCGTCAATCCCGCGGCCGTTTCACCGGCTGCCAACACGTCGACCAGACAGATGTCGGCCGATTGTGTGTGAAGTGACTGCAGGGCGGCTTCGACGGTGGAAACCGTTCGGCAAACCATTCCCAGGGCTTGTCCACTCTCACACAATCGTCGAGCGGACTCGGGATCGTGGGACACAACCAGGATTGAGGGAGCTGGTTCGCTTGCCGTGGTGGCTTGGCTTGCGGCAGCACGCTGTGGGAACGGAATGACGTCTGGATAAGCAAATGACATACGGGCACCGTGATTCTGGGAGGAACCGGGCAAGGGGATATGAACGCACCGTAAGCGTGAGTACGAAACGTAACCGCGCAGTGACTGCGTTTATGGCGAACGAATTGATTTTGGGAGATGCCAACGGACAGGTGACAACGAACGATTGTTCGTGGTCGGGTTGCCGATCACGGGCGAGAATGAAACGCACGAGTTTGCACGAAAAGTGCGGGCTCGAAACGTTAGTCCCCGTCGGTGGTCGACCGTGAAATCGAATTGTTTTTTGGATTTGGAGAAAGGCGGGCGAGATGTATCGGCAAGCCAAAAACGTGTCAATCTGTTTTGTTGATTGATTCTTCAGTTTCTTAAAGATTTTCAGAAGCCTCATTGATGATGGGGGTAAACATCGGCAGAAAGAACCAGACACGGCAGACGTCTGATTTACGAGCGGGGGCGAAGGCCATCACTCTAGGTTCATGATGAACGCGTTCGCGCGGTCGCTGGATTTTCCGCGAGATTGCAATTTGGATCATTGCGGTCGGTGTTCAAGACCGATCGAACTCTGGCGAGCGGCAATGGTTCAAAGCTTGTTGAAATATGAGGGGGGCAGGTACCGGGGGCGTTCAGGATGTGATGGCGTTTTCGACTCTTATTGGAGCCAGTCGCCGTGATTTCAACAGGCCTTTTAGCGAGGTCTGCAGACAGGTGGCGCGATCCGTCTTCCGGGAAATGCCAATTTGGACTAACCTTGCCCGATGATTCGCGGGCCTTTTTCCGCGCGGTCTCTGGTTTCGCTGGTGATGATCGCCAGTCGAAGCAGGTTGATGGGTCGAGCTTAGCAGACAGTTGAAGTCGAAGGGATCAGTCTCGCATCCCCACAATGGCCGGGCACTGATCACGTCTTATCCTGATCGAGTTTGGCTTCGCCATTCCTGATGGAAGTATTGGGTCAGTCAGTCCCGAGGTTTCAATCGGCTGTTCGTTCTCGAACTACACGCAGCCCCCTCAAGGAAGATGGGAATCTGTGATGCGTTTGGATGCATTGATTTTCGGTGGTGGTGCGGCCGGCCTTTGGCTATTGGATCGGCTGTCACGCGACGGGCATCATGTGTTGTTGCTCGAGGCACACGCGCTGGGGGCTGGTCAGACGATCGCCTCGCAGGGGATCATTCATAGCGGCATGAAATACACCCTGACCGGGTTGCTCACGCAGTCTGCGAAGACTGTTCGTGAAATGTCGCTCGTCTGGCGAGATTCCCTGCTAGGACGCAGCACGCCCAATTTGTCGCACACACAGTTGCGATCAGGGTTCTGTTTGCAATGGCACGCGGACACGCTTGTCGCGCGAGCGGGAGCGATGGGGCCGCGTTACGCCATGCTGCCGAAGCCCGAAACGGTCTCGATGCACGAACGCCCGGCTGTCTTGAGTGGCGTGTTTGGTGTCGTTGCTCGGACGCCCGAGCAGGTCATTGCACCCCGAAGTTTTATTCAGGATCTGGCGAATCAGTATCGAGATCGCATCCTGAAGATTGACGCCAAGGCGGGCATGGAATTTGAACTCGAGAGTCCCGGAGAAGTGGCCGCCGTACGGCTCACTTCTCCCGCCGATCAATCGACGCTCGAATTGAAGCCACGACAGGTGATTTTCACAGCGGGGGCGGGGAACTCACAACTTCGCAAACATGCCGGTCTCAGTGCCGATTTGATGCCGCGGCGTCCATTGCGGATGGTACTTGTTCGCGGCGACCTTCCGGAATTGAATGGACACTGTCTGGATGGCACGAAACCTCGCGTCACGATTACTTCTGAAAAGGATCAGCAGGGACGCATGGTCTGGCAGGTGGGGGGGGAGTTCGCCGAGGAAAGCATACGAATCGACGAAAAAACATTGACGGAACGAGCACGGTCTGAACTCTCGATCGCCCTGCCCGGCGTAGGCTTACGACATGCGGAATGGTCAACCTATGCCGTCGATCATGCCGAGGGAGCCATGGCGAGTGGCGCAGGGCTGGAGAGTATTCAGGTGTTATGTGCGGGAAATGTCACGACGGGATGGCCTACGAAGTTGGCGCTCGCCCCGATTCTGGCTCAGGAAATCGCGAGTCGCGCCCGTGCGCCGTATGTGATGACGGCATTTGATACCACGCCATTTGTACATTGGCCGCGTCCGTCTGTCGCGCAATTGCCGTGGGATGAAGCAGGTCGCCGCTGGTGGCAAGTGGCGGAAAGCACCGGGTTCGAGCTTCGCCGCGCGGCGTAGGACGATTTTCCATTGCGAATGTCTCATCCCAGTCCTTGAGGCTGGGGTCATCGACACTGGTGCCGCCGAGACGTCCTGCGTTGCTGTCAGTGCCGTGCTTTAATTTGCGTAAGTGCTGACGCAACTTGACGTTTTGCGTCAACAGATTCCTGGATGACCTGACAAAACCGGTCAGGACGAGGGATTCCGCGAAGCAGCATCAGGGTTTGTCCGGCCGCGCCCGTCAGACGAATATCGCCTGTCTGGTAGAACGAGAGTCGCGAATCGGGATCAACGCTGGCGAGTGTAATCTCTGGCAGTGTGGCCGACTCTAACAGACGAAATCCCAATGAGTTGACGCGTTTGATGACTCGGTTTGTCAGTACGTATCGTGAGCCAAAAACCTTCATCCACAAGTAAACAGTGGCGGCGAGGGGCGCGACGAGCAGTCCAAACAGCAGGTTCGAGATTTTCATTCCCCAGACTTTGGTGGGAATGCAATCGAGCAACCGATGGATAAAGTCGCCGGCAGACGTTGCCGCGATCGAGGGGTAGACCTCTTCAACCACGGTCTCGTGGTTGGGGCTCACACCGGAAATCGCCTGGGGCTTTTGAATCAGCATGGTTTCGTGCCGCCTCTCTGATGAGTCTTCACGAAGGAACTGGGATTTCACGACCGACGGGATTCGATGTCGTGAAGATACCCGACGGTTTCCCGAAACGCCAGTTCATGGCCGACTTTGCCGCTCGGACCTGTTGGGCTGGGCAATCCTCGAAAAACGTACAGATGAGGAACTTTACCGGTTGTGCAGATTTTTCCAAAAGTTCCGGATGTCTGGCGCCGATAATGTAAGCAAGGGAATATTGCGCGTCGGCGTGCCGAGGACAGTTTTCCCGCGGATTTGAATCCTAATGCAGTCGGCGACTTGACATTAAGTCTTTTTTGGGAATACAGTTGAGTCTCATCTACACCATCGAATTCCGTCCGGCCCCACGGTGTCGGCATTCTACGGGAGACTCAGGTTGTGACCAAAAAAGAAATCGTCAAAGAGATTTCCGAAGCGCTTGGGATGACACAGCTCAAGACCAAAGAGATCGTTCAGAAGACGTTCGACGCCATCGTGAAAACGTTGGTTGAGGACGGTCGGATTGAACTACGCAATTTCGGGGTGTTTGAAGTTAAGAAGCGAGCGGCACGGAAAGCACGTAATCCACGTACGGGTGACAAAGTTTTTGTCCCCGAAAAATTCGTGGTGACGTTCAAGCCGGGCAAGGAAATGGAAGAGAAGGTTCGTCAGTTGGAAATGGAAGCGGCAGCCAAGGCGGCATCTCAGCAACATGCGCAACAGCAAGTTGAAGTTCAGCCCGCACAGCCACCGCAACATGAAACAACAGAGCAGATCACTTGAGAGCTAAAGGTTCGAGATTTGGCGAGACCTGATTTGTGGCGTAATCGTCATGGATCAGCCGATCAAGCGAATCGGAGTTGGTCAGTTTTCAAGTTCCTCATATGATCCAACCAGTGGCAGCTCTGCTGGTTGGGTGAAGTCGGAGTCGAAACTTCGAACGACAGGATGTCGTGTCGAATGCGAGCGAACGAGACCGCCTGCGGGCGGCGGGCACGGAGGCCATCATGCGGAATCGGTTGTATATTGCCCTGTTTCTGTTGGCAGGTAGCTTGGGGCAGGTCGGTTGTATCGTCCCGATCTATTCATCCTCGCCCGATATTCGCGCTCGGCAACTGATCTATGTGTCGGAAGGTTACCGACATATTCCCGAAATCTGGGAACGGATCTGGGGTCTGGATATGCCTGACGTGGCGACGCCTTATCGTACACACGGCGGCGTGATCTGATTCGATGCGCTGAGTCGTCGGTCAGAGATCGGCGAGACCTCGTGGCAGCGCTGCGCGAACTGGTTTGTCCCGTCGAAGCACGGCTTCGTACAGCGGATCTATGCACATGCATTCCGTGAAAGGTCTACAGGTGGAGTTACCTGTCGGAGATCTTAAGGCAGGGGCATTGTCCTTTTGCTTTACCATTCAATTCGGGCTGTCATTCGGCGCGTAAGCGACGTCTTGTCGCGCCCATTCTCGATCAGCCCACAAGCGAGACGATCCGGTGAGCAGTTTCTGTCGACGCCCCATCGGCCGTCCGGATACTGCCCCCGTCTTGTTTTGAATCAGAGACTTCTTCTCTTTCTCTGTGTCTCCGTGCCTCTGTATCTCCCTCGCCCCCGCTGAGCCCACCTGTACGTTTCGCGTACTTCGTGTGCGCATTGGTAGGGGGGAGACACGGAGGCACGGAGACACAGAGAATGCAAGGGGGGAGCAGGGGCTCATTGTCGTGAGGGGTTGTCTGTGGATACCATATTTGCATGACGGTGGTGGGAATTGTTGCGCGCGGCCATGGGGGCTGAATGGTGCTCTTTCGCCAGGCGTCGCTGAAGTGAGTACCTCGTCGTGCCTTGTTTGGAAGTTCAGCTCAATCGTCTGCGTTTGAAGAATCCGATCCTCGTCGCCTCGGGGACATTTGGATATGCCCGTGAGATGACGGCGTATGCCGAGTTTTCTCAGCTTGGGGCACTCATTCCCAAGACCGTCACTCCGCTGCCGCGTCCTGGTAACCCACCACCACGGACAGTGGAAACACCCTCGGGGCTGCTCAATTCCATCGGACTTGATAACGATGGTTTGGACGCATTCATCGCCAAGCATCTCACCGCGCTGCTGGGGTTGGGGACGGCGGTGATTGCCAACATTGCCGGGAAGAACACGGCCGAGTTCGTTCAGATGGCACAAAAGCTAAGCGAGTATCCGGGGCTTGCGGGGCTCGAGCTGAATATCTCGTGTCCGAATGTCAGTGGTGGCGTCGACTATGGGACGAATCCGAAAATGACGGCGGAAGTCGTTGCGGCCGTGCGCGCAGCGTGTGACCTGCCGATCATCGCGAAGCTGACTCCCAATGTGACCAGCGTTGTCGAGATCGCACGTGCGGCGAGCGATGCCGGGGCCGATGCGCTGTCGCTGGTCAACACGTTTCAGGGGCTGGTCGTCAATTGGCGCAAGCGTCAGCCGGTACTGGGGAACGGGATTGGTGGTCTGAGTGGCCCGGCGATTAAGCCGCTCGCGCTGCGGATCGTCTGGCAGGTGGCTCAAGCAGTGAAGACGCCAATCATCGGGGTTGGTGGAATTCAATCGATCGACGACGTGATGGAGTTCTTAATCTGCGGTGCATCGGCGGTCCAAATCGGCACCGCAAATTTTTACAATCCGACGTTGGCGACCACGCTGGTGACTCAATTGGCTTCGATTCTTGAGGAAGAAGGCTGCGAATCGGTGACGGATCTGGTGGGCACAATTCAGCCCTCAACGGTGGCACGTCTGGCCGCACAAAGTTGTCAGACTGCCAAGTCGTCTGTTTGATGAGGTCCGTCGCCCGATGACGATTCGATGGAATCCATCCGGAGAGTTTCATCAGGCGGCGACACGAGGTCATGTCTTCACAGAGCCAGATTCTTCGCGAGGTTGTTTGTTGATGCTCGATTGAAGGAGGTTCGCGTGTCGTTCCGATATCGGTGTCGCGGATGGTGGGTGAATGCCTCGTGGGCAATTGCCCTGTTCGGGTTCGGTGTCGTCGCCGATGGAAACCGTTTCGCGCAGGCCGATGAACCGTTGCCCGAGCGAGTCGAATTCAATCGTGATGTTCGGCCGATTCTTTCGGATGTTTGCTTTCACTGTCATGGCCCCGATGCGGCACAGCGCAAGGGCGATCTGAGGCTCGATACGCACGCCGGGGCGACTGCGGATTTGGGTGACGGTCGGCGTGCCATCGTGCCCGAACATGCGGAGCAGAGCGAACTGGTTCGGCGGGTCGAATCGACCGACGCCGACCTGCAGATGCCACCGCCCGATTCGGGGCGAACACTTTCCTCGCGGCAGCAAGCACTTCTGCGACGATGGGTCGCTCAAGGTGCGAAGTGGGATTTGCATTGGTCCTTCGTCAGGCCCGTACGAGCAGAATTGCCGCGTGTGAAACGAAGTGAGTGGGCGCGCGGCCCGATTGATCTGTTCGTGGCCGCTCGATTGGAACAAGAGGGAATCCCGCCGTCCCGAATGGCAGAACGAACAACCTTGCTGCGTCGCGCGACGCTCGATCTGACCGGACTGCCTCCTTCGCCAGACGACATGGCCGATTTCCTGCGAGACGAATCGCCTGATGCCTGGGAGCGTCAGCTGGATCGTCTGCTGGCATCACCGCGCTACGGCGAACGGATGGCCGTGCGCTGGGCGAATGCGGCACGCTATGCAGACACCAGTGGCTACCAAAGTGACGGCGAACGCACGATGTGGCGATGGCGCGACTGGGTGATTGACGCCTACAACGCAAACATGGCGTTTGATCAGTTCACCGTCCAACAACTCGCGGGGGATTTGTTGCCCGATCCGACGCTCGAACAGCAGATTGCCACGGGCTTCAATCGAAATCATCGCGGGAACGCGGAAGGGGGGATTATCCCCGAAGAGTACGCGGTCGAGTATGTGGTCGATCGCGTTGAGACGACAGCCACGGTGTGGCTCGGTCTGACGTTGATGTGTGCGAGATGCCACAACCATAAGTATGATCCGTTGCCCCAGTCCGACTTCTATCAGATGTTCGCTTTCTTCAACAACGTCCCCGAGAAGGGGCGGGCTGTGAAGTATGGCAACTCGCCTCCGTTCCTGACTTCGCCGACCCAATCCCAGCAGCGCGACTTGGCCCAAATCGATCGTCGCTTGTCCGCCGCGCAGGCAACGTGGGCGGCGTTGCAATCGGACGTCGCATCGACGCAAGAGAAATGGGAGCGGCAGCAAGTCCCTGATGTGCCCGCGGCTGCGGCCGTGCGCCATGGATTGATTCTGCATTTTCCTCTGGATGGCAATAGTAGTACGGTGGTCTCGTTGCCATCGGCGAACGGGCGTCCCGTCGGCTATTTGGGTCAATTGAGAACGTCGCCCGTGATCTCTCCGAGTCTGGTACTGTCGAGCAAAGACGCCGGAGATCCGCTGTTTGTTTCCGCTGGGCAGGGCATGGCACTTCAGGTTGATGACCAGCATCACGCGGCAGTGGGTGACGTGGCGAATTTTGGATTCTTTGATCCCTTTTCAATTTCCGCCTGGATTCGCCCTGAAGGAGATCGAGGCGGAACCGTAATTTCCCGGATGACGGATGCGATGCACGGCGATGGCTGGTGCGTCGTGCTCGAACAGGGCAAGGTTCAGGTGCATTTGACGAAACGATGGCTGGACGACGCGTGCCGTATCGAGACCGTCGATTCGATCGAGCCGGGACGCTGGCGACAGATTTCCGTGACATACGATGGCAGCCGCGAAACGGCGGGAATTCAGATTTTCGTCGATGGGCTACCCTGGCGGTCCGTGACATTATTGGATGAACTGAATCAGTCGTTCGACAACAAGGGGCCGCTTCGCATCGGCGGCGGGAATGGGCCAGACGGAAGGTTCCATGGTCTGATCGACGAAGTGCGCATTTTCGATCGAGTGCTGTCCGCGGACGAGGCCGCGATTCTTGCCGTAAATAAGCCCCTGTCGGCAATTGCGGCGACGCCCAAAGGGGATCGCACGGCCGCTCAAACGGCGGCATTGCGACTGTTCTTTGTCCAGCAAGCGGCGGATGAAACAATCCGTACCGCGTGGACAGAGCAACTACGACTGCGGGACGAGCGATCACGGTTCGTTGACGGGTTGCCCACAACGATGGTCATGTGTGAAATGCCGCAACCGCGTGACACGCATGTGTTGCTGCGGGGTGAGTACGATAAGCCAGGTGAACGAGTCGGCGCGGATGTCCCGGCGAGTGTGATGCCGCTGGCACACGATGCGCCGCGGAACCGACTGGGGCTCGCCCGATGGCTGGTGAACCCCGCTCATCCTTTGACCGCGCGCGTGGCCGTGAACCGCTGCTGGCAGATGTTGTTTGGGATTGGTCTGGTCAAAACCGTGGATGATTTCGGACAACAGGGAGAATGGCCCAGTCACCCCGAACTGCTGGACTGGTTGGCGATCGAGTTTCAGGGTGTTCCAGCGTCGTCTTCTCAATGGGATACGAAACGGCTGTTACGGCAGGTGACGTCGAGCGCGACCTATCAGCAGTCGTCTCGAACATCTGACGAATTGCAGCAGCGCGATCCAGAGAATCGCTGGCTGGCACGAGGTCCGCGGTTCCGACTGTCGGCAGAAATGGTGCGCGATCAAGCGCTGGCGGCGAGCGGGTTGCTTGTTGAACAGCTTGGTGGTCCGTCGGTCAGGCCCTATCAGCCGGATGGTCTGTGGAAGGATCTGGCGGGGATCGACTATGAACAGGATCACGGGGCCAGCTTGTATCGGCGAGGACTTTATACCTATTGGAAACGGACGGTGGCACCGCCATCAATGGTGACGTTCGATGCGGGTGGACGCGAAACGTGTATTGTCAAAGAGACGCGAACCAACACGCCACTGCAGGCACTCAACTTAATGAACGACGTTACATATGTCGAAGCCGCGCGCGTTCTTGGCGAGGCGATGATGAGGGAGGCCGATGCCACGCCGTCACAGCGAATCGATCGTGCATTCCTGAGAGTGCTGGGGCGAACCGTGCATCCCGTGGAACTGGCGGTCTTGAGTGCCGGGTACGCCGATCATCTGGCTCACTTTCGAATGCATTTGAGCGATGCCGAGACGCTCACGAAACAAGGTGAATCGGTTCGAGCCCCGCATCTTGATGTCGCGGAGCTGGCCGCATGTACGACAGTCGCGGGGCTGATCTTGAATCTTGATGAAACGGTGACACGCGAGTAGCGGTTGATGGCCGAGCGGGTTTGAATCCTGGGTTGGTGAACAATCAGTACGAGGCACGAGATGGCAGTTCATGAAAGTCTCTGGTCAGAGGGCCCTTTAAGCAGTCAATCATGTGTCACGAGCGACTCAACTCCGCTGACCGCAATTGACGATGTCACAGGTCTGCCGCTGACTCGAATGGGTCGCCGTTCGTTTCTGGATTCATCGCTGGGGTTGGGTTCCGTGGCACTCGCCTCTTTGACCAATCGCGCACTGTTTGCCGACCCGAGCGGAAACGTGAAGACCGCATCCGAACTCTCACATGCGGGGCCTCACTTTGCTCCGAAGGCAAAGCGGGTGATCTACCTGTTTCAGTCGGGGGCCCCGTCGCAGATGGATTTGTTCGATTGGAAACCGGGGCTTGCGGCAATGCGCGGCACAGAATTGCCCGAGTCAATTCGTCAGGGCCAGCGGCTGACGGGGATGACGTCCCGACAGGCAAGCTTTCCCGTGGCGCCGACGAAGTTCCAATTCGCACAACGCGGTCAGTCGGGTGCCTGGGTGAGCGAACTGCTGCCTCACACGGCAGGCATCGCCGACAAATTGGCGTTCGTCCGTTCGATGCATACCGAGGCCATTAACCACGATCCGGCGGTGACGTTTTTTCAAACGGGCAACCAATTGGCGGGGCGGCCCAGCATGGGCAGTTGGATTTCGTATGGCCTGGGATCGGACACCGAAGACCTGCCCGCGTTCGTGGCGATGGTCTCGATCGGCACCGGCAATCCCAATGATCAACCGCTCTATGACCGGCTGTGGGGTTCTGGCTTCTTGCCTTCAAAGTACCAGGGAACGAAATTTCGTTCCGTCGGTGATCCTGTCTTGTACTTGTCCAACCCCGAAGGGATGGATGTTCGGACGCGGCGACGAGTGCTCGATGATCTGGCCAAATTGAATGCTCAGAAGTTGGACGAGTACCACGATCCGGAAATCGCCACACGAATGACGCAGTACGAGATGGCATTTCGCATGCAGACGTCGGTTCCGGAGCTGACTGACATGGCGAGCGAGCCGGATCATAGCTTTGAGCTCTATGGGGAAGATGCCCGCAAGCCTGGAACGTATGCGTACAATTGCCTGCTCGCCCGACGACTGGCAGAGCGTGGGGTGCGATTCATTCAACTGTTTCATCGTGGCTGGGATCAGCACGGCAATCTGCCAAAGGCGATCGCCGGCCAGTGCCGCGACACCGATCAAGCATCATCTGCGTTGATTCGAGATCTCGAACAGCGCGGCATGCTCGACGAGACTCTGGTGATCTGGGGCGGCGAATTTGGGCGGACGACCTATTGTCAGGGAACGCTCACAGCCGAGGATTACGGCCGCGACCATCATCCTCGCTGTTTCACCGTTTGGCTGGCGGGGGGAGGCATCAAGCCGGGCACGACGTGGGGCGAGACGGATGACTTCAGCTACAACATCGTCCGTGACCCGGTGCATGTACATGACCTTCACGCCACGATGTTGCACTGCCTGGGAATCGACCACACTCGGCTGACGTACAAGTTCCAGGGCCGATACTACCGCTTAACGGACGTGCATGGGAACGTCGTGAAGGGGATTTTGGCTTAGAGACCGGTGATTCGGGAAGCGTTGCCAAGCGGAGGCTTGGCAACGAGAGAAATGGAAACGCTCTAGTACAGGGCGGTGGCGAGTTTTCGGCGGTACTCGCTGGTGAGTTCTGATCCGGGTCCGAGCATGTCGAAGATCTTGACCATGGTTGACTTGGCTTCGGCGCGGGCCTCGCCAAAATCTTTCTGGACGATCTCGAGGCAGATTTCGAGTGCTTTCCGGTGCTGTTGCGAAGCGGCGTAGGCTTCGGCGAGATGGATCTGAGCGATCAGATTTGTCGGATCAGCCTCGGCCACCTTGCGGGCTTCTTCGACACCACCGCTTTCGGCTGCGGTGCGGCGAACGTCGAGTTCCGACTTGAGCCGTTCGGCTTCCGGTTCGAGGAAGCCGCGTTGTTCGAGTGCCTCAAGGATCGTGGCGCATTCGTCGAGTCGTCCTTGTTTCAGAATGACACCTGCGAGCAGGATTTTCAGTCCGTCCTCGTCGGGCATAAGTTCCAGAGCCTGACGATATTTCAGTTCGGCTGCTTTCGGATCGGTTTCGGCCAGCTTCATTCCCTCTTGTGCCAGTTGCTGTGCGGGCGAGGGCAGCAGGCGCGCCAGCCATTCGCGAATCTGCTCAGCACTCAGCAGGCCAGTGAATTGATCGACCGGTTGGCCCTGTACCATTCCGAAGACCGTCGGCAGCGATTCCACGCGGAATGCCTGTGCGATTTCGGGTTGTTCGTCAGTGTTGACTTTGGCCAGGATGAACTTGCCGCCCATTTCCTCGGCGAGTGATTCCAGGATCGGGGCGAGTTGGCGGCAGGGATTGCACCACGGAGCCCAGAAGTCGACGACGACGGGAACTTCCATCGACTTTTGAATGATTTCTTGTTCGAACGTCTCACGGGTGACATTGATGACGTAGGCTGATGCAGACATCGTCGGCTTTCTTTGGAAAGTGCGCTTCATTGATCGTGAAAGTGTACGGCGATGACGAAACCGCGGCAAACTCGGCGTGGGGTTGAATGGAAACCGGCGGGGTCAAAGTGAGCTTTCGACAGAATCGATCTTTGCGACTTTTGAGCAGAAAAAGGCTTCGTGATGATCGAAAAAGCGGGATGGCGGTGGGTTTATGCCGATTTCGGAGTCCCGCGAAAGTTCTCTGTCGACGGGCCTTTCAAATTGACGCCCGTCGTTTCAGGTTCCTATGATAAAGTATCAGTAAAACCTGATGTCTTCCCCGCCTGAATTGCTCCCGCCTTGCTGACCCTCCTTGGAGTCGAGCCGCATGATGGTCTCTCGCTGCACAAGATCCCTCTTTCTGACCGCCAGTTTCTGTTGCGTTTCATCAGTCTTTGCGCAAGAACCTGTCGTCAATGGAACAGTGCCAGGCGCACTGCCTCCTGGAGCGGCGACGGCGATTCAGTTGAACGGTGGGAATCTGGCCGTCGCGAAAAAGCTGTGGCTCAGTTTTCCCGGCGACGCAACGCTGGCCGAGGGGATCGACAAAAATGGCGAGAACCCCGCTCAGGTGACGTACAAGGTCAATGTTCCTGCCGACACCGCATGCGGGATTCACGCCCTGCGTGTCGTGACCGACAAGGGGGTTTCCCCCTTGAAGCTGATGTTGATCGACGATCTCCCTTCGATTGCCTCGGTCGGTTCGAATGTGCAGTTGGCATCGGCTCAAGCGATTTCGGTTCCAACAGCCATTGACGGGGCTGTTGCAGGGCTGAGCTGGCAGTTTTTCAAGTTTCCAGTCCAGGCCGGGCAGCGTTTGTCGATCGAAGTGCTGTCGCGACGGATTGGTTCGTCGCTCGATCCGATCATTCGGGTGCTCGACCTGCATGGCCGCGAGCTTGCGTATAACGACGACACTCCGGGGCTAAGTGGTGATTCGTCGATTGTCTACACGTTCAAAGATGCGGGCGAGTACATTCTCGAACTGCGCGACATCAAGTATGGTGCCGGTGCTTTTCGGTTGCGAATCGGTGACTTTCCGGTCGCGACCGTTGCCTATCCGATGGCGGTTCAACGCGGAACGACGACGAATGTGACGCTGGCGGGATTTGGCGTTGACGGGCTTGTCCCGACCACCTTGTCTGTTCCGGCGACGCAAACCGCAGAATGGATGAACGTCAGTTTGAAACGACCGAATGGATTCAGCGGATTCAGTGCGGTGGAAATCGTATCGACGCCGCAGTTTGTGGAGCACGAGCCGAACAACACGCTTGAACAGGCGAATAAGGTTGATCTGGGGCATGACATCAACGGTCGATTCGAGCAACCCGGTGACATCGATCGTTTTGTGTTTGCCGCCAAGAAAGATCAGACGGCGACCTTCACGGGGATCACGCGACAGCAAGGTTCACCGACGGACCTGAACTTCAGAATCTTGAACAAAGAGGGCGGGCAACTGGCCGTGGCCGAGGATGTCGGCACGAACGAAGGTGCGGTGACCTTCAAGTTTCCGGCGGATGGCGAGTACTCGCTGATCGTGGAGGATCTGAATCATCGTGGCGGCAGCGAACATGCCTATCGAATTGAAGTGACCGCGGCGGCTCCCGCCTTTTCGCTGGCGGCGTCGCTCGACACGTTCAACATTCCCGCGGGTGGGTCGGTGATGGCGACGGTGACGACGATTCGCACCGGGCACGCCGGTCCGATCGAACTGAGTGCCGTGAATCTGCCAGCCGGCGTGACGGCCAGTCCGTCGATCATCGGTGCCGGTCGCAATGACGCCGTCATGACGTTGCACGCACCCGCAGAATTCCCGGCCGGTGAACTGTACGGGATTTCGATTGTCGGAACCGCACCGATTGGTGGGGCGAATGTCGTGGTTCCGGCCGAGATTAATGGTGTCTTGAAGGCTCGCAACAACAACATGCGATGGACGCCATCGGCGCTCAGTAAATCGATTGTCGCGTCTTCGGCTCCGGCTCCTGGATTTGCCTGGCGTGCGGAACCCAATGTGATCGTGTTCGGAAAGGATCTGTCGGCCAAGGTGAAGCTGATCGCCACCCGCGCGGCGGGATTTGAAGAAGCGGTCGCAGTGGCTGTCACACCTGCCCAGAACGGCCTTCCTGCCGGAGTGACGGTCGCGGTTAAGAACATCGACAAAGGCCAGAACGAAGCCGAGATTGTGATCTCGGCGAACAACCAGGCGGCACTCGGCGACTTCACTGCCGGCTTGAGCGGGACCTTGAAACAAGGCGACAAAACGGCTGTACAAGGGATGGCGCTTCGCTTGCAACTCGCCGCCCCGATGACCATCAAGCTCGATCCTGCGGCTGGCAAGATCACCAAGGGTGGCGAATTGATCGTGAAGGCCGTCATCGAACGGAACCCCGCATTCACCGCGCCGGTGAACGTGACGTTCCAGAATCTTCCCGCAGGGATCACGGCTGCGGCAGCGACGATTCCCGCAGATCAGTCCACTGTGGATGTGAAGCTGACAGCCACCGCGGACGTGGCTGCGGCCACTGTGAACAATCTCACCGTAAAAGGTGATGCCGCGGTGGGAACTGCGAAATTCGAAGCCACATCGCCAGCGGTGACTTTAGCAGTCGAATAAATGCATAAAAATTGATACATTCATCTGTCTCTGACGATTCCTGGACGGAGAAGACGGCTATGAGAATGACAGTACTTTCCCGATTATTTTCGCTGGCAGCCATCGCATTGGTGCCTGCGTTCGCTTTGGCGGAAGAGGCCATTGACGTTGGTCAACCCTCATCGATTGTGCTCGAACCGGCCAAATTCGATCTGCTCGGGAAGCGTTCACGACAGCAGTTGCTGGTGACAGGCGTCTATTCGGGCGATGACGTCCGCGACCTGACACCTGTGGCGGAATACACGTCGTCGAATCCGGCGGTCGTGAAGATCGAAGGTGCGGTCGCGCTTCCGGCCGGCAATGGAGACGCGATCCTGACCGCGAAGGTGGGGGCTCACGTCGTATCTGTGCCCGTGACCGTGAAGAATTTCGAAGCCGCCGCTCCGATCAGCTTTAAGAACGAAACGCAGATGGCGCTGACGAAGGCCGGCTGCAATATGGGTGCGTGTCACGGTTCCCCTTCGGGCAAGGGTGGCTTCCGACTGTCACTGCGTGCCTATGATTCGGTTCTGGACATTATGACGGTGCGTTCCGAGTTCTTCGGACGACGAACCAACATCATGGAACCCGGGCAAAGCTTGTTGCTGCGAAAGCCGCTGATGGAAGTGGCGCACGGCGGTGGAAAACGCTTGATGAAGGGCGAGCCGGCGCATCGGACGCTTGAGCAATGGATTGCCGAAGGAATGCGGCTTGATGCCGACACCGAACCCGATCTGATCAAGATCGTGACGGTTCCATCGAAACGCGTGCTGCGTCAGCCTGCGGCTCGTCAGCAGATCGTGGTTCAAGGGTATTTCAGCGATGGCTCGATCCGTGATCTGACTCAATTGGCCGACTTCAGTTCCTCCAGTGAATCGGTTGGATCGGTAAACTCATTGGGTCTGGTGACCAAGAATGGTCGTGGGGAAACTGCTGTTCTGGCTCGATATCTCGACAAGATGTCGACAACGTACATGACGTTCCTGGAAGATGTGCCTGGGTTCGTCTGGAACAATCCTGCGGAGAACAACTTCGTGGATTCGGCGGTCTTCGAGAAGTTGAAGCAATTGCAGATTCTGCCCTCGGATCTGTGCAGCGATGACGAATTCCTTCGCCGGGTGACACTCGATTTGACGGGCCGTTTGCCGACCGCCGACGAGGCTCGGGTCTTCCTGGCCGACAAAAGTGGTTCGCAGCGTGCAACGTTGGTCGAACGTCTGCTGGATAGTGACGAGTTTGCTTCGTTCTGGGCCCTGAAATGGGGTGATGTGCTGCGTTCCAACAGCAAGAAGCTGAAGACCGCCGGGGTTCACAAGTTCCGACAGTGGATTTATGAATCGATCCGCAATGACAAGCCACTCGACCAGTTTGCTCGTGAGTTGCTGACAGCCAATGGCAGCGTGTTTGAGAATCCACCTGCCAACTTCTGGCGTGCCAGCCGTGATCCATTGGATGCAACAGAAACGACGGCTCAGTTGTTTCTAGGTGTCCGTATCCAGTGCGCGAAGTGCCACAACCATCCGTTCGAGCGTTGGACGCAAGACAACTACTACGGAATTGCGGCCGCGTTCGCGCGTGTCGGTCGGAAGAACTCGGTCGACGCCGAAGAAGAAGTGATCTTCACTCAGGGCGGTGGTGAAGTGACGCAACCTCGCACTAACAAGCAAATGAAAGTGCATCTGTTGCTGAAGGGGGATGTCGACGTCCCTGCCGATCAAGATCGACGCGTCGTATTCGCAAAATGGTTGACGGAACCTGAAAATCCCTTCTTCTCGAAGAGCGTGACCAATCGCATCTGGGGGCACATGTTCGGACGAGGAATTGTCGATCCGATCGACGACTTCCGCGATTCGAATCCTCCTTCAAATGCCCGATTGCTCGACGAACTGGCTCGTCAGTTTGCCGCGAACAACTTCAGCCAGAAGTGGGTGATCCGCACGATCTGCAACAGCCGCACGTATCAGTTGAGCTCGCGTAAGAATCCGTTCAACAAGGATGACGAGATTTATTGCTCGCACGCCAATACCCGATTGCTGACTGCGGAACAGTTGCTTGACGGGATCTGTGCGGTGACGAGTGTTCCAGAACAGTTCCCCGGCATGCCATTGGGAACACGCGCATGTGAACTGGCCGATCCTCCAACCGATCACTACTTCCTGAAAGTGTTTGGCCAGCCACAACGTGAAATGGCCTGTCAGTGCGAACGTTCCAGCGAATCGAACTTGTCGCAGGCGTTGCAGATGATCAATGGTCCTGTGGTGCACAACAAGCTGCGTGCAGACAATGGCCGAATTGCGATCATGCTGAAAGAGAACAAGTCGAACGAAGAGATCATCACGTCTCTGTATCTGGCGGCGTTGGCTCGTACGCCATCTGCCGAAGAGATGACCGCATCGACCAAGCACATTGCTGCCCAGCAGGACCGTCGGCAGGCGTTGGAAGACGTCGGTTGGGCGATTCTGAATTCGAAAGAATTCTTGTTCCAGCACTAACGGCGGTCGTTCGCGAAGTTTTTCGAAGCCCCCTTCTCGTTGTCGAGAAGGAGGGCTTTTTTTGTGCTTGAATGTCGGGAAGACGCTGTTGATTTGCGAGATTGGAGCCTCTCGCGACTGTGGTGCCGATGGCATTCTCACCTCGTCGATTTCTCGCCTCGCAGCGGGGGACGAACCAGCGAACACTTAAACGCCTTTCCTCGTCATAGACCGACAATACACTGGCGTGATCACTTGTCATGCCCGACGACGACCACCTACCTTGGTGTGATCGAAACCAGCCAGGCGCACGTGCTCTCTCGCATTTTTCATGAGGAACCGGTCTGAATCATGGCCAAAGATCTTTCGCTGCCTGATCCCGCAATCATCCTGGATTTGATTGAAGCGTTTCGACGTTCGAAAACGATGTTCGCCGCCGTGTCGCTGGGTGTCTTCGATGCACTCAATGACGGACCCAAGTCTCTCGATGTGCTTGCCAAACACCTGAATGCGGATGATGACGCATTGAAGCGTCTGCTGGACGGTTGCGTTGGGTTACAACTTCTCGTGCGGACCGGCGAGGGTGACTATGGGATGACTCCCGCGGCGAAGACGTACTTGACGTCGACCAGTCCGAATCGCTTCACAGGGTACATTGGCTATAGCAATTCGGTGCTCTGGAAGCTGTGGGGAAATCTGGAAGATGCGATCCGTGAAGGGACCAATCGCTGGAAGCAGACGTACGGGTGGGACAGCCCTTTGTTTGAAAACTTCTTTCACACCCCCGAAGCGTTGCGTGAGTTCCTGATGGGGATGCACGGGTTCGGGATGCTCAGTTCGCCGGTGGTCGTGAACAGCGTGGATCTCAGTCGCTTCCAGACGCTGGTCGATCTGGGTGGCGCGACTGGACATCTGGCGATCGCCGCGTGCCAGCGCTATGTCGGGTTAAAAGCCGTGCTGTTTGATCTGCCGGGGGCCTTACCGCTCGCGCGTGAGATCATTGCCGCATCGGGGATGGCGGATCGGATCAGTCTCGTCGGCGGCGATTTCTTCAGCGATCCGCTGCCAGAAGGCGATCTGATCGCGCTGGGCCGAATTCTGCACGACTGGACTGAAGAAAAAATCCATCGATTGCTGAAACGAATTTACGATCGATTGCCGACGAATGGCGCGATCCTAATCGCGGAGAAGTTGCTGTTGGAAGATTACAGCGGTCCCCGTGTGGCTCAGATGCAAAGTTTGAATATGCTGACCTGCACGGAAGGAAAAGAACGGACCCTCTCCGAGTACGAAGCATTGCTTCAGCAAGCCGGATTCAGCGATGTCGTTGGTTGTCGGACTTCGTCAGTGATTGATGTGGTGATGGCGACGAAGCGCTAACATTTTAGATGTCGTTGGAGTTGAAGGAGTGTGGAGAGAATCAGTTGGGGCGATGACTGGGATTCCTTCTGTAACGATTAGCCGCAAGCCACGTTTTTCGTATGCACGTCCGTCAAGAAAATGCCGCGAGATTCGAATGCGGATAAGAGACGCTTGACTCTTGGCCAGTCTTCGCCGAACTCTTCGCGCTTTTGGCGGGTCCAATACTCAATGATTTCGTCCGGGAAGGGTCAGGACGAGTCAGTCTGGCACCGGCGAAATCGACGACATACGGAGGTGAAACTACAGTCATCTCAATGATACAATTCTCTAGCTCGTAGTTGACGAGCTTCGGGATCGGCATACAGTTCTGCCCTGTCGCGAGCTGAAAACGGAAGAATTGCCATGCTTCACCAACCGCAAATAGAATACAGGCACTTTTCTGCCGAAGTTCGTATTGAGTTGCGCGCTGGCAATCGCACATTCGACGTCGCAAGTATCGGGCAAACGAAGTCATCCTTCGCGATGGACAGGATATTCCAATTGGAGATGTGGAGATTCTTCTCTTCGTGGATGGTGCAGAATTCCGTTGGTCTGTTCGGTTGCCAAACGGAGCAGTACCCTTTGAGCACAAAGTATACATGGTTCCACGCGGAAAGATGACTCGCGTTGTTAACTAGAGTACACCCAGAGGGCTGAATGCCTCAGGTTGATTGGTCGCTGCCACTGTCCGCAGGCGTTTCATCAGATTGCTGCTCCAGTCTGAATGTGCTTTCCAACGGCAGCACTGATGAGTGTCTCGGCCACGGTTTGCGTTGACAAGTCAGACACTCAATCCAACTGTGGACGTGGATGAGCGCCCAATCGATAAGAGTCGGCGAGAGTCCGAATGGATTCGAGGCCTTCGTAGACGTTGGTTGATCGCTTGCCAGACCAGCGATTGGCGGGGCCTTCGATGACAATTCGCAGGGTTGAGAGATGGAACTCTTCGGCCATTCCGAGTGCGACACCAACTTGAAAACGATCCTGCGGATAGATCGGGCAGCGAACTGCGTCGAGTGACCAGCGATCGAGTCGCATGGGTGTCCAGCCGTGCTCGACGATGTCATCACCGAAATATCGCTCCATCGCTGCGGGAAATCGAGATTGCTCGTCGCTGTCGATGGAGATCGTCACGCGTTCGGGTTTGGCGGCGTAGACCGCCCATGCAGGCCAGTGATCGCATAGGCCGAAGGGTTCTGTTACAGGCCAGATCATGGCGAGAATCACCACTCCCCAGGCGAAGCGATTGCCCCAAACGGATGCCGATTGCGCCGGCTGGGATAGGGCACCAGGGGTCTCGGTGGGCGTGGCAGGGGGGCTTTGACGGAAGAGCAGCGCGTTTTGCACCAGGAAGAAAACATTCCAGAGCAGGACGCCTGGTTGATGGTTGTGTCCCCAAGGGCCAAGAGCCATGAGTAGCGTCAGGTGCATGATCGCCGCGCCGTAGATAGCCACGCGGCGCGTACGGGGCCAGGCGAGGCTTACTGCAATCGAGAGCTCGGCGCAAGGAATCGCGGCCGAGATGATCGATCGAGCGGCCGCCGACCAGGATTGAATGCCCGTCTTCAGTCCGATCGATTTGAGCAACCCGTCCAGCAGGAAGGGACCATGTTGCTGCGTGAATCCATAGTCGAGTTTGGACCAGGCCGACCAGACGTAGATGCCGATGACGATCCACCGCCAGGCTCTGCGGGCCGTTGACGCGTCGGCGGCAGAGAGGACGAGTGAGACCAGGATGAACTGCCAGGCCCACGGCTGCAGACGATGCTGATCAATGCAGACAAGTCCGAGCGTACATCCCATCGAGATCAATGTCACGACGCGCCTGTATCGGATGCGCGGCGCAACAAGGAGTGATCCTTGGGCGGCAAGTAGGACGTACAAGAACGCCCAATCGACGGCGGCGTGTAGCCGTCCGGCGACGCGGAATAAGGGGACCTCAGGAAACGCGGATTGCGGGGTCCACAAGGGCCAAGTCGATGCAATCAGTCCTAGGAAGCCCGCCGCGAGCAACCGGAGCAAGTGATCATTCGCCGGGTGTGATTGGTCAGAGATGGACTTCAATCGGATAGGCCGTCACTTGGAGGTGTTTTCGTTGTCTTGCTGGGGATCTCGAGCGTTGGCTTTCTCGAGTCGCTTACCTTCTTGATAGAACTGCTCCATCTCTTCGAGCGTGGCGGTGCGGATGTCGCGGCCGTGCTCTTTCAGGCGGCGCTCGATGAATTCGACGCGGCGCTGGAACTTGGCATTGCTGGCGCGAAGGGCCTCTTCGGGGTTGACGTGCCAGCGGCGGGCGATGTTGGCCAGCACGAACAGCACATCGCCCAGTTCCGACTCGATCCGTTGTTGACGTGCGGCGTCGAACGGTTCTGGATCGGGTTCCACAGGCAGATCGACGGATGCGGCCACGACGGGAATCTCGCCATTCGGAAAGAGTTCGTCGGCCAGCTCTCGTAGTTCTTCCTGCAACTTGTCGAACAGCATGGCACGCTGGGGGAAGTCGTATCCCACCCGCGCGGCCTTTTTCGAGAGCCGAGCGGCGCGTGCCAACGACGGCAATGCCGCCGGCAGTCCGTCAAAGATCGAATCGCGTTGCTTTTCTTCCTGCTTGATCCGGTCCCAGTTCCGATTGATTTCGTGTGATGAGTCGGCCGCGACATCGCCAAATACGTGCGGGTGGCGTCGGATCATTTTCTGGGTCAGGCCGTCAACGACGTCGGTCAGGTTGAAGCGAGCCTCGTCGGCGGCGATCTGGCTATCAAGCACAACCTGTAGCAAGACGTCGCCGAGTTCTTCGACGATCTCGGCGTCGTTGCCTGAATCGATCGCTTCGAGCAGTTCGTATGTTTCTTCCAGTGTGTACGGCTTGATCGATTCCAGCGTCTGCTGGCGATCCCAAGGGCAACCCGTAGAGGATCGAAGCCTCGCCACCACTTCGCACAATTCGCGAAACTTTGGCCCCAATTGCTTGGGGTCTGGTGGCGTGCCCGGAACAGGCGATGTCGATGGCATGTTATTCGAGGACAAATCGGTCATGCGTTATGACTCGGAAACAATTTTTGCGATGTCCACGAACTCATTCTTGAGTGCTTTATAGAGCTTGCCGTACATCGGGTAGGACTTGGTGTAGATCCGTTTGGCTTCGGCCTGAGGGTCTGTGCTTGCAATCACCTTCACGGTCGCGCCGCACGCTTCGACCACCGATTTGTACTTGCCCGTTCCAGAGGCCGCCAAGAGTGCCGCACCGAAAGCCGGGCCTTCATCGGCATTGATGATGCTGACCCGGCGTCCGTAGACGTCGGCCTGCATCTGACGCCAGAAGTCACTGCGAGCACCGCCACCCGACAATCGGATTTCGCGGATCGGGATGTTCATCGAATTGATGACTTCCAGGCAATCTCGCATCGCGTAGGTCGCGCCTTCCATGATCGAACGGATCATATGCGATCGGTTGTGACGCAGGCTGAGTCCGATCCAGCAGGCACGGGCATATGGATCGGCATGCGGGGTTCGTTCGCCGGTCAAATACGGCAGGAAGAACAACCCCTCGCAGCCCGGAGGGGCCTCGGCGGCTTGTTCGGTGATCAGGTTGTACGGGTCGGTTTTCAGTTTCTTACCGTCGTTGATTTCGGCCTGCGCGAGTTGATTGCGGTACCACTGCAGGCTTCCACCGGCGGAAAGGACCACACCCATCACGTGCCACTTCCCACGGACGGCATGGCAGAAGGTGTGAATGCGGCCGGCGGGGTCGATCTGCACGTCGTCGCTGTGTGCGAAGACGACGCCACTGGTTCCCATGGTGGCCGAGATGATTCCGCGTTTGACGATGCCATTTCCGACGGCGCCGGCCGCCTGATCACCGGCACCACCGACCACGGGGACGCCTTTTTTCAGGCCCAGCAGCTTGGCAGAGGCTTCGGTCAGTTCGCCGGTGATATCTTCGGATTCGTAGACTTTCGGCAGGGTCGAAATCTTGATGTCCAGCCGATCGATCAATGGCTTGCACCACTGACGGGCACGCACGTCGAGCAGCAACGTTCCCGATGCATCGCTGACGTCGGTGGCGAATTCACCGGTGAGCCGGAATCGCACGTAGTCTTTGGGTAAGAGAATATGGGCAACACGGGCGTAGTTTTTCGGTTCGTGGTTTTTGAGCCACAGGATCTTCGGTGCGGTAAATCCGGTAAGTGCCGGATTGGCCACCATCTCAATCAGCTTGGCGCGACCGCCCACTTTGTGCTCGATGTCGGCACACTCTTGCGTGGTGCGTTGGTCGTTCCAGAGGATCGCCGGACGGATGACGGCTTGCTGCTTGTCGAGAAACACGCTGCCGTGCATCTGACCGCTCAGTCCGATCCCACCGATGTCATCCGGCTTGATTTTGGCTGATTTGAGGACTTTCTTGACCGTGGTTTGAACGGCTTCCCACCAGTCTTCGGGGTCTTGTTCAGACCAGCCGGGCTTGGGGGACGAAAGGGGGTACTCTGCAGTCGCCACGGCCAGTATCGATCCGTCCTCGTGCATGGCCAGAGTTTTTGTGCCGCTCGTGCCTACATCGATTCCCAGAAATACGGCCATCGTTTGCGATTCCTTGATCTGAACAGACAATCATGCAGCGGGCAAATAGTCGAATTGGTAGACACTGGTGTCCTGAGCCAACGGTGCGGGTAACACACCTGACTTCGGGAACGACCATTCACAATGTGAAAACGAGGATGAGTCCGTTTTGACGCCCGCCGATCGATAAGCCCGTATTATATCACGGTATGATGTCACTCGCCACGTAGCACGAAGGCTTTAGTATCGATTCTGTGCAGAGAAAGAGGTCTACGTGACCCACTGAGGCCGGTTGACGATGGCAACCGCCACGGTGTGGCGTCCTTCTGAGTCTTCTGCAAATTGCGCGAAAGGATGAACCAAACGTGCACGTCGGAGGGGCGAAAATCAGGAGAGGACACGTTCGTAGGTCGACTGGTCAAATCCGACAATCAGGGTTTTTCCGACTTTCAAAGTGGGGGCGCGAAGTTTGCCACTACGTCCCATGATCAGTTCAAGCAGCTCTGCCGGCCGCTCGTGTTTGAGATCAAAATGCAGGACTTTCGTTCCGCGTGTGACATAAATTTCATTTGCGGCATCAATCAACGCTTGTGCATCACTCTCGACGAGTGGCACGGTCCGCGCGTCGACGGTCGTATTGACGCTGACATTGTGTTCGGTCAAAAACTCGGTGGCCTTGCTGCACGAGTTGCAGTTCTTGCGGTGGTAGCTCCAGTCAACTTTCGACACGTCAATACTTTCCATCGTTTGGGGTTCTATATTGAAAAATGAAGTGAGATTTGTACCGCAATCGTCGGGCGTTTTCAGTCATGATGAATGACGCCGCCGAGATCATTTCAATCACTCCTGGTTGATCGATTGGTGATAGAATCCGGGCAGGCGCAAATGTCGGGCTCGGTCGAGCATGCCTCTAAGCGTTAAACGTTGAAGTGAGCGGTTGGTTGATTCCGCAGAGGGCCTGTTCTAGGCTAGTAATTGTGACAAAGTGTCTTTTATTTGCACTTGGGTGGACTGAATGTCGCGTTCGATCAACCGGTCTTTGATTTTGATTCCTGTCGTGGCGGCATTGGTTCTTGCGGGAATGTGGCTGGCGATTGCGCCGGATTCATTGATTGTCTATTGCGCGCATGACGCCGAGTATGCGCAGCAGATTCTGAACGATTTTTCCCGCAAAACAGGCATTCCCGTTGAAGTTCGGTTCGACACGGAAGCGACGAAATCACTGGGGCTGATCAATCTGATTGTGCAGGAGCGTGATCGACCACGGTGCGACGTGTTTTGGAACAACGAACTTCTGGGGATGGTCGAACTACGCGAGCAGGGGCTGCTGGAGTCCTATCAAGGGGTGGGATGGAACCGAATTCCCGATCAGTTTCGTGATGAGGATGGGTATTGGGTGGGGTTTGCCGCGCGGATGCGAGTCTGCCTGTTCAACACGCATCAAGCCCCCGCCAGCATCGAAACGCTGCAACACCTGATTTCCACGGAGCCGACCCGATTCGCGATCGCCAAGCCGCTGTTCGGAACGACATTGACGCACTATACGGTGCTGTGGCACTTGTGGGGCGGCGAACAGCTTCAGGAGTGGCATCGCGATTTGCGATTGCGCGGAGTTCGCGAAGTTGATGGGAATGCGGCTGTGAAAGACGTGGTTGCGATGGGAACCTGTGATGCAGGACTCACCGATTCCGACGACGCCTTTGTGGCACTCGACAACCAGGCACCCGTGGAAATGCTCCCGGCCTATGTGATGAAGGGGGCGTCGGATTCTGGTTCGTCAGAGGGCGGTACAGAGGCTACTGACCAGTCAACGAGCCGTGCTGCGCGACCAACCTCCCATACGATCTGCATTCCCAACACGGTCGGCATTATTCAAGGGACGCGGCGGCCAGAGGCGGCCCGAAAGTTGGTCGACTATCTCGCGTCGGAGGAGGCGGAACTGGCGCTCGCTCGTGCGAAGTCGCGGCAGATTCCATTGGGGGCCGTGCAGAAGGCCGATTTGCCAGAGGACGTGAGGAAGCTGGCCGAGTGGGCCAAGAGCGGCATTGATTTGCGGCCCATGCTGAACGACCGACGCGAGTGCTTGGTATGGCTGACGAAAGAGTATTTGAAGTGAGATCCGGCAGGTTTGTTGATAATTTATGACTCGTCCACATGGCCGTGATGTGTTGTCATACCGCCGTGGAAGGTGAATCCACATGATTGTGAGTGGTCGGAAACTGTGACGGACACGATCAGTCTGGAAGCATCGTGCTGGTGGACTCTGACGCGGACGTTCGTTCTATGTCTCGCGGCGTGGCCTGTCATTGTGCTCGTCGAGCGAGGTCTTCGACAGGTTGCCACCCCCCAGCGGCCGCTCGTGCTTACCGCGATCCTGCTCCCATTCTTGTTTCCGGAATTGCTGGTTGGATATACCTACCGCGAGACGGCACTGGCGCATCCAAAATGGGCGGAATGGATCTGTGCAGGGCTGGTGTTTTTACGCGTGATCACCGTCGGAGTTGTCACGCTGCATGCCTCGCCCGCGTCATTGATCGGTCCGACCGCCTTGCACAATCGGTGGTTGCTGGTCCGAGATCACCTGACATCCAGGCGTGAATGGTGGCAGCTTTGGCGGTGTTATTGGCACGGTCCTGTTCGGCGAGTTCAACCGGCGCTGGCATTGATGGGACTGGTAGCGTTTCAAGAGTTTGAGCTTGCGGCCTTGTTACAGACGCCCAGTTGGACCGACTGGTTTATCACGGCGCAGCGGCTGGGGCTGCGGCAGGACGAGATGCTGAAGCGAGCGTTGTGGCCGGTCGTCATGCAGCTTCCAATCATCCTGTTGATCATGGCTGGGGTGTCGCGTCGAGGTAGACAATCGGTTGTGGTCAGTGACGAGGTGGAACGGTTCAGGCCAGCGCGATTGGGGGCGTTCGTGACCCTCTATCTAGCCATTGCGATCACCTTCGGCTGTCTGATCCCCTTGGCAATGGTGGTGGGAAATTTGCCGAGTGGTTTGAAGTTGCTGATGCGTCAGTCGACTCAGTCCCTGGGGTTGGG
Source organism: Schlesneria paludicola DSM 18645 (assembly GCF_000255655.1). Lineage (NCBI taxonomy): Bacteria > Pseudomonadati > Planctomycetota > Planctomycetia > Planctomycetales > Planctomycetaceae > Schlesneria > Schlesneria paludicola. The sequence continues at coordinate 381,398 of NZ_JH636436.1, forward strand.
CCGAGAAATTCTCATCGCCGGTTTGGTCAGTCTGTGTACCGGCTTGATCACTTGGAGTGCCGCGCGAATGTGGACCGGCCAGCGATCGCCTCGTTCTGCCCGCGGTACGGGGACGGAGTCCACAAACGTTCGACCGCGCCAGGACATGCAAGGTGCAGGCGTGGGCGAACGTTTGGTTTGTCAGGGACAGGGGCTGCGTGGTCTCTGGATCGCGCGGCAAGTGCTGCTCGTGCCGGGGCTCTTGGGATCGCTGCTCTTGAGTCTGGCGACGGTCGTCTGTTTCCAGTCATCCTGGTTGCGTCCGGTTTATGATACGCCGATTCCCTGGGGGTTGGCCTTGACTGTCTGGTTGTTACCACGCGCGGTCCTGTTGCGGCTGTGGGTGGAGTCGGTTTCTCAGACGGAAGCGATTCATCTCGCGGAACTGCTGGTCAATGAATCTTTAGTGACTTCCGGGCAGGATACTGAAGACGCTCGGCGAGCACGTCCCGCAGGCAGTTCGCGATCCAGTCGCGACTTGCTTTTTCGTCTGCGTGATCAGCCGCGGATTCTGGCGATCGGGTTGCTGTGCTATTGGGCCTACCTGGATCTTTCGACAGCTTATTTGCTGGCACCGTCCGGCATGCCCTCCGGACTTGTTCGGCTCTACAATTTCATGCACTTTGGGCGTTCAGCGGCCCTCTCGACGGAGGCGTTGCTGTTCTTCGGCGCACCAGTCGTGGCGGTTCTCTGCATTGCGCAAGGACTACGTATGCTGAAGCAGTAGTCATATTGCAATTGATTCCCCTCTGTGCCTCCGTGTCTCCCTCACCGCCGCTGGTCCCACGAGTTCGTTTCGCTTACTTCGGAAGCACACTGGCGGTGAGGGAGGCACGGAGACACAGAGGAGGAGTTAGGCTCGGACTCTAAATGCGGGGCCGCTATACTGGTTGGGCGTGCCTTTTCCTGAATCCTTTTTGAAGTTGAGCGAATTGCGATGACCGAATTTCGTACCGAACATGATTCCATGGGTGATGTCCAGGTTCCGGCCAAGGCGTACTACGGCGCACAGACACAGCGCGCGGTCGAGAACTTCCCCGTGTCGGGTTGGACACTGCGAACGGAAATGATTCGGGCCATGGGCCTGGTCAAATGGGCCGCCGGTGTGGCCAATCGCGATCTCGGCAAGTTGACAGGGACGGGCAAGAATCCGCTCACCGCCGCTCAAGTCGACGCCATGCTGGCCGCAGCAAAAGAAGTCGTTGCGGGCAAGTTTGACGCCGAGTTTCCCATTGATGTTTTTCAGACTGGCTCGGGGACTTCGAGCAACATGAACATCAATGAGGTGATCTCGAATCGTGCGATCGAAATCATCGGTGGCAATCGCTTCGAAATGAAGAAGCCGATTCATCCGAACGACCACGTGAATATGGGGCAAAGCACGAATGACACCTTTCCGACGGCCATTCACGTCGCCGTGGCTCTCTCGATTCACAACTCGCTGATTCCTGCGTTGGCTCGCTTTGCACAAGTTTTGTCAGACAAGGCGCGCGAGTGGGACAAGATCATCAAGATCGGACGCACGCATCTGGCCGATGCGACACCACTCCGCCTGGGGCAGGAATTCGGTGGGTTTGCGCGTCAGTTGGAACTGAGCGTCGGTCGTGCGAAGCAGGCGCTGCAAGCGGTGCTTGAACTTCCGGTTGGGGGGACTGCGGTAGGAACGGGGATCAACACACATCCCGATTTCGCGCGTCAGACCTGTGCGGCACTTGCCAAGGAAACAGGTGTGCCGTTCATTGAAGCGGTCAATCACTTCGAAGGCAATGCGCAGCGTGACGGTTTGGTTGAATGCCATGGCCAGCTCCGCGTGATCGCAACCACGCTGTTCAATGTGGCGAACAATATTCGCTGGCTGGGTTCGGGCCCACGTTGCGGCTTCTACGAAGTGATGTTGCCCGATCGTCAGCCGGGCAGCTCGATCATGCCGGGGAAAGTGAACCCTGTCATGTGCGAAAGCCTGATGCAAGTGGCGGCTCGCGTGATGGGAAATGACCAGACAGTCGCGTTCAGCGGCGCGACCGGCGGCCAGTTCCAACTCAACATCATGATGCCCATTATGGGGCATGCCACGCTGGAGTCGGTGGCGTTGATGGCTCAGGGGACGACGGCGTTCATCGATTTGTGCGCGCTCGACATGGAAGCGAACCCGGAAGCGTGCGACGCCAGCGTTGAACAAAGCCTGGCCATGGTGACCAGTTTGAATCCCTACATTGGCTACGAAAAAGCGGCGGCGCTGGCGAAGGACGCGTTCAAGAGCGGCAAGACGATTCGGCAGTTGTGCGTGGACCAGAACATTCTGCCTGCGGACCAGTTGAAGCAGGCACTTGATCCATGGAGCATGACCGAACCGCACGCCTGAGTGGAATGGTTGCTTGTGTCGGCTGATGAATGTCGATCGTTCCGGAATACGCTTCGATATCGTCCTGCCATTTGTGGGGCGTTTGCTTGAAGAGAATCGGATGTGTCGATTGGCACTCGACTCAGGAATGATATGATCGTCTGATCAGACAAGCACAAATCCGTACGATCGGCCTCTCGACTCAGTCAAACCCTTGTCGTTGATAAGGGTTGACTGAGTTGTTGTTCTATTGGACGAGATCTTGCGCTGAGTTTCTCGTGACGGGCTGTTCGCAAGGCCCAACGCGATTCCGTTTGCTCGACCAGCGTATCGCTCTATCAGGTGGAACCGTGATTCATGGCGATCGTATTTCGCTGCGAAAAATGTGATACTCGTTATCGAGTGAACCTCGATAAGGCGGGGTGTCGCGCCACCTGTCGACGTTGCGGACAAAATATCGTCGTGCCCGATCCGATGCCTCGGGATCAGGTGCTTGATCTACCAACGTTGCAGGATCAGCGGCAGCCATCTCTGCCATTGCCGCCGGCCGATCCCGCGCGATTTAAGCTCGTCGCGGATCATATCGAGCATCATTTGGGGCCGATCGACTATGTGTTTCACGAGCTGGTTTCGGAATATGTCCATATCGACATCCATCGAATTCCGCCTCAGAAGCATCGTCCCTGGTACACGCTGGTAACCAGCGGGATGTCCGAGCGACCCATGACCGTACCGGATGGAGCCGAGTCACTGAGATTCGCAGAGCTTCTCATCTGTTTGCCGCCTCATTGGCCGCTGAGTATGGAAGATTTTCGTGACGAGCGGAACTACTGGCCGATCCGCCTGCTGAAAGTGTTGGCGCGATTACCACACGAGTTTCAGACGTGGCTAGGGCTTAGCCACTCCATCCCCAACGGTGAACCGCCCCGACCGTATGCGGTGAATACTAAGTTCTGCTGCTCTGTTCTGGTTCCGCCCCTGACCTGTCCCGATCCGTTTCGTACGTTGCAAATCGATGACGACCAAACCGTGCAGTTCTATGCGGTTCTTCCTCTGTTCCCTGAAGAACTGGATTGCAAGTTGCGGGATGGGATGAACGTGCTGATCGATCGTCTGGACAGTGCGCGCGTGACGGAAGTGGTCAATATTCGTCGCAAGAACTCCTGTCGTAAACGGTGGAGTCTGTTTGGATAGGGTGTGGATCACAGGTACGGAGGTAACCTTAGTACCCTCGTTCCTCGGCTTCCCTTGTTGCCAATCTCCGCTGGGCAACGCGTCCGACACAATAGAAATGTGTACGTCGATCCCCGTCCACTTCCCGGCTCGACAGAAGACGAGATCGCACGAGGTGTTACCAAGGGACGATTGGTAACGAGGGCTTCAATTCGTGTTTCCACATTGAAGCAGGCATCGATCTGCAGATTTTGCCGGTGTGGCGATGGATTCGGTTTCTCCTGCCGGTGTCTGATGTGAGTGCGTGCACTTTCTCGACGAATCTTGATTGGTTCTGGCCGCGACAGGGAATCTTTGAATGTATTCGGCCGTGGCTGCCGATTAATCCGGATGTGCCGAGCTTTCCGCGCTGGCGGACCGTCTGTTTGCAGGGATCATCCGATGTTGTTCAAACAATCCCGACTGCCCTTTCTCGTTCTGGCGATTTGCATGGGATTGGGTTCGCTGCCGACATACGCGCAGAACGTGTCGTATCCCAGCCGACCCAAAGTCATCGCGTTCTCGCGCGCCGAGAACGTCAGGTCGCTTTACGTTGCGGTGATTGGTGAGGTTCACAAACCCGGTACCTTTCATCTTGATCCATCGACACTCAACCTGCACGCAGTTATTCGGCGCGCGGGCGGCCTAACGGTCGATGCCACGCACGCCATTCATGTCGTTCGTCAGGGGAAGATCAGTCACCAAGAACGTTTTTCCGAGACGCAGAACAGCCCGTTGCAGCCGGGTGACTTATTGATTGTGGAATCGTCTCAGAGCAAGTCGACGACCGGTACGGTCACGGAATTTGATCGCGACGCTTCAACAATTCATGCAGGATTCGAGCAGCCTGCACCTCCTGCGGGTGTGCAAGTGGCGTTGCTCAATGTGCTCGACTATCCACTCGTTGTGACGATGCGGCCGGACGAGGCATTCGTTGGTCAGATTGTTGATCAGTTGGGACAGGGGCCCGAAATCCTGCCGCATTTGCGGGTCGTGTCGTCCGATGCTTCGATGCGTTTCCTTCCGGATCAAAACAAAGCCGCGATTCATCTGACAGGTGGCTCGGCGATTGTCTTTGAGAAGGGAATCGTGAATCGAAATCGCCTGCCGAATGGGTTGCCAAAACCCATTGAATCGGACATCGCCCAGGGAGCGCAGTCGAGTCTGATTGGGCGACCCTCAGGACAATCGGCCGAACTGCACAGTTTGGGTGAGAAGGCGTTCCTTTCGTCGTCCGGTACGCACGAGTGGCATTCGCTGACTTCGCGGCAACCTGCGCAGGAGGCTGTTCAGCCAGCTCCCACAGAACTCAAGCTTCCAACAGAAGAAGTCAAATCGGATATGCAGCAACCCGTGCTCAGGTTGAGACCACGAATTGCCACGATGCCTTCATTTACTGGCGACCCTCCGATTGCAAATTCGTCGACACGTCACCCCGAGCCTGATCGCAGTCCGCAAGTCCCGATTCCTCAGCCGGACGATTCGATTGGGGACGATGCGTCATCATCATCTTCGCCGATGATCGCTCCTTCATTGACGATCGACGACGATGTCGTGAACCAGATCAAACCGGCCAAGTCCGCAATGCCGCTTGTGATTCTGTTTTCGGTTTTATTGGTCATGGTTGGTGCGGCGGTAATGCTTCGACGCCAATCCCAAGTGATACCTGTCGCGTCGTCGCAAGCGTCGCCTGCAGTGATGAGTGATGTCGTCCAACAGGCGACGGTCATTGAACCGACACCCGCGATTGCGCCTTTGACATCGAAATCGAAACTGGAGCAGTTGATCAAGAATGAACTGCCGATCACGTTCGAAGTGGTGAGCTTCCCCGCCGGATTGGAACTCCAGGGACGGCTTGTTCCGAAACCGATTTTGCGGGTTGACGATTCGCAAAACGTTGTGAAACAGAATGGACCACACTTTGGATTGACGGAGCCGGAATCTGGTGGCTATTCGCTGCAAGAGGTGATCGCGCAGTTGGACAGCGCCGAGCCTGATACCGTTCGTCGCCCTCATTTCATGGGCTCCAAACCACAAGAAGTCGTTACGGCTTCGATTCCCGCAGCGATGTCGTCGGGACCGATTGCAGAGGGTGAACGCCCGCATGCACCGCTGGCGAAAGCATTATTCGAATTGGAACAGGGAGGTCGCTCGTGACGATCGGACTCGACCTTGGCAGCTTTCAATTTCGCTCCATGCGAATCATTGATGGCAAACTGGTAGCACGCTGTTGTCCGGCGGTCTTCGCCACCATGGCGGATACAACCTCACATCGCCGTCTGCTGCAACAGTCCAACACACAGTTTGCGACATGCTCGGGGCAATTGCTCGTCTTCGGCGAAGATGCGCGCGAGTGGTCGGAAATGTTGAATTTGACACCGTGCCCATTGCTTCGCGGAGGGCGAATTCCCGCGTCTGATCCCGTTTCGCGGCAGGTGCTGGCGTTGATCGTCGATGCGCTGCTACCTGCACAGACAGAACTGAATTCGGTGTGCAAGATGACCTTGCCCGGTGGTGGCTTCGATGATCAGGCAGATCATCGCGACGCCGAGTTCTTTCTGCAGTTAGTGACGCTGCGGGGTTATCGTCCCGAGTTCATCACGGCGACGCATGCCGTGGCGCTGTCTGAACTGCCTGATGCCGCGTTCACGGGAATCACCGTGACGCTCGGGCATACCACGTGCGAGTTCGGGATTACGCACAGTGGACGAGAAATTGTAAGATGTGTCGTCATGAGCGGCCTGGACAGTTTTGATGGTTCGCCGCGACTGGGGTCGGGGGAAGTCATTCAAGAGCCTGTGGCGACCACGGCAAGCATCGATCGCGACTATTACCGCTTCTTTGTCGATGTCATCACCGAAGCGCGGATGCAGTTCGAGCGTGAAGGAACACTCAAGACGCTGCCGCGGATGTTGCCAGTCGTCTGCGCTGGCGGGATCACCGCGACGTCGTCGTTCTTACCGCTCTTTCAGACCGCGTGGAACGAAGCCAACTGGCCGATCGAGACGGCACCGATTCGTCTTGCGGCGAATTCGTCTCTGTCAGTCGTACGAGGTTGTCTGGTTCAGGCGGAGCTCGAACAGCCCAGTGAAGCGAAAGCGGCCTGAACGCGCGATGTGAGTGTGGCGTGAACGCACGATCGTGCCGCAATGCGTTGCAGGGAAGTTCTCACGGATTCCCTCGTTGCCAAGCTCCTACTTGGCAACTTTTCCCTACACATCAGAAATGTGTACGACGTCGCTCCGCCAATTTCCTGCACGTCATGAAACAAGATCGGCAGAGGCGTTACCAAGCGGGAGCTTGGCAACGAGGAAAACGAACGAGGGGAAACGAGAAGAACCCTTTTTGATTCAGGAGCTGACCGTGGCCCGGTCAGTTCCTGAATCATCCGGGGCAGACCTCAGTCATCGTGATCGTGGTGGTGCCCATGATCATGATCGTGTCCGTGATCATGGTCGTGGTCATGATCGCAGTCTTCATCGCATTCGTGATCGTCATCGTCTTCTTCTTGATCGACAAAGAACGCGATCTGAGCAGCCAGAATGATGTCACGTAGCGGGACATCATGTGCCTTGGCGATCTCGACACAGTCATCGTATTCGGCGGTGAAGACAACGGGTTCTTCGCCACGCCAGCCGACTTTGCCTTTGATCGGGCCGAAGTCGGTCTCGACCGTATAGGCCATCCGTTCGCGGACCGAACGTTGAATCCGCTGTCGGCGGATTCCGAACGTGGCGGTTTCACGGAAGATAATGGTTTCGAGTTGCGCGACATGTTCGAACGAGCTGATGACGCTGAGCATCACCCCAGGCCGGTCCTTCTTCATTTGGACCGGTGTCGTGTAGACGTCGAGGGCTCCGGCGGCGAGGAGCTGCCGTTTCGTGAATCCCAACACTTCTCCCGAGATGTCATCGAGGTTCGTCTCGAGCAGAATCACGCTGTCGCCTGACGTTTCGACGCCATCGGTTTCACCAATGATCAGACGCAGTACATTGGCTCGATCGTCGAATTCACGCGTTCCGGCGCCGTAACCGATCGTCTCGATCGTCATATCGGGCAACGCATCGACGTACTGGCTGACCAGCGTTTTCACGATGGCCGCGCCCGTGGGAGTGGTCAGTTCCGCTTCAATGGGGACATCGGTGAGTGGGATTCCCTTCAGCAGCTCGGCGGTTCCTGGGGTGGGGATGGCGCAGACGCCATGAGCGATTTTGACCTGACCGCGGCCAGTAGGAATTCGGCTGCAGATCAGTTCTTCCACGTCCAACCAGTCCATGCCGATCGCGACCGAGACAATATCGACGATCGAATCGATGGCACCGACTTCATGGAAGTGGACACGATCGACGGTTGATCCGTGTACCTTGGCTTCCGCTTCGGCCACGGCATGGAAAATTCGCAGCGCCAGGTCACGCTGATTGTCGTTCAGCCCTTCGGACTTATTGATGATTTGCCGGATATCGCTGAGGTGGCGATGTGCGTGCTGTTCGGGATGTTCGACGCGAAAATGCTTGGCGCGAAACCCGCCGCGCTGAACGTCTTCGACATGTAGTTTCACGCCGGGCAGATTCAATGAGGCGATTCCGGCGGTGAGCAGTTCGGGGTCAAGTCCGGCGTCGATGAGCGCGGCGACGGTCATGTCTCCACTGATTCCCGAGGCACAGTCCAAATAGGCAATACGCATGCTGAATGCTTTCTCTTGATACTCGATCCACCGGCCGCATCGGGCAGGGTGGTATTCAGAATTTGGTGGCGTTTTGACGGAACATTACCCGCACAGGAAGCGCCGTGACAATCGTGTTCTCATTCCACCTCCCGTGAAGTGGTATGAAGCGTGCGGGAATTCCGTCGTAATCCACGGAAGTCGCGAGCAAGGCCACACTTCCATTTCGTTGGTTTTCACGTCATGGAAGAGCCCGTTGCAGGTTGTTTCGTTGGCTTTCAGCGGGCGCGGCCGGCATCGCGGGTTAGCGCGGCCAGTCGCTGTTGCGATTCCGTGGTCAGCATGCCGGGTACGTACTTCCAGCACCAGTTGGAGATCTCGGGGCCGCATGTCCCTGGAGTGTTCATGCGGGCGTCTGAACCGAGTGACAGCACATCCTGGACGGGTGTGATTGCCAGGTTGGAGCCTGACCGCCAGGCGAGTTCGATGAATTCCCAGGCGATATTTGCTTCTTCGCAGCGCGTGTACTGTTTCAGGCGTTCCAGTTGATCGGGACGAGTCAAGATATGGGAGCGGAACCAGCCGAGCGTGGTGTCGTTGTCGTGAGTGCCCGTGTAGGCGACGGAGTTTGGCTCGAATGCTTCAGGGCGATGATGGTCCCATGCCTCACCCGGCAGCATGAACTGCAGCACCTTCATGCCCGGAAGGTGGAACTCGTTACGAAGTGCATGAACCGCGTCCGTAATCATTCCCAGGTCTTCCGCGATGATCGGAGCGGTGTTTTCGCGGGTGGAGATCGAACCGAGCTGCGCCCGGCAGAGGGCGGAAAGAAGTTTCGCGCCCGGGCCGGGAATCCACTGTCCGTTGATCGCCGTTGTTTCTCCCGCGGGGACCGACCAATAGGCTTCGAACCCGCGAAAATGATCGAGTCGCACGAGATCCACGAATTGCAGAGCTGTTTCCAAACGCTGAATCCACCAGCGATAGCCGTCGTGCTGCATGGCGGCCCAGTCATACAGCGGATTATTCCACAGCTGACCGGTGGCGGCGAAGTAGTCGGGCGGAACACCGGCCACGTGCGTGGAATTGCCATGTTCGTCGAGCTGAAACAACACGCGATTCGCCCAAAGGTCGACGCTATCATGTGAGACGTAGATCGGAATGTCACCGATAATCTGAATGCCATAGTTTTTCGCGTGTTGGCGAAGCTGCTGCCATTGCCTGACGAAGAAAAATTGCAGCAGCAGGGCCGCGCTAAACCGATCATTGAGCTCTGGCCGAATCGGCAATTGAGGGTCAGTGACGAATTCGGTCCAAAGTTGCCACGGGCGATTCTGATTGGCACCACGCAATGCCATGAATTTCGCGTGGTTTTCCAGCCAGACGAGGTGTTGTCCACAGAATGCGGCGAACTCTTGCTGCAGTGGATGACTGCCGGGAAGCGCGCGCATCGCAATAATCGCCGCTTCAAGCAGGCGCGTTTTCTTTTCGCGGGCGAGTTGATAATTCACACGCGGTCCCGATTCGATGTCAGGAAGCGCCGCAGTATTCAGATCAGATTCGGTCAGTAACCCGTCGGCGGCAAGCAGATCGGGGCTGATCAGCAGCGGGTTGCCCGCGAATGAGGAGGGGGATTGGTACGGCGAGTCGCCCGCATCGGTCGGGCAGAGTGGAAGGACCTGCCAGTAACGTTGTCCCGCGCCGGCCAGCCAGTCGATAAACTCGAATGCTCGCGGGCCCAGGTCACCGATCCCGTAACGTGTTGGAATTGACGTCGGGTGAAGAAGGATGCCGCTCGCTCGTTCCGTTAGCATGTCAGGTCGTCCGAGATGTTCAGCGCGGTGGTTTCGGCAATCTTCGAACGGTGCCGTGCGCGTGGCGCGTTCGCGATTGGGCGGGGGACAATTCGTTTGGCCCGATTATCGTCAATTGGGACGATTTTTCGGATTGTTTGGGCATTGAATCATCCAGACTAGCGGGAATCCTGACGAGGCGGCTGCGGAAAGGGAAGGGCTGTTCCCGCACTGTTTCGGTTCGGTTGTCCGAATCCCCTGAAAATGCTGTGACTTTTTGCTCGCTTGCCACTCCTCCGAAAGGTTGCCACCATAGTCCCCTGACTGGGATGGTTCACGAAGCCGAAATTCGCAACCTTCCTATGCTTCCTATTTTCACAAACCCCGGCATCGTGCCCCATGACGTCGTCGTTGATCACAAAACAGTCTGCCTTTGACGACCTGTGCGATCATATTCACAAGGCCGGATTGGTCGCATTCGATACCGAGTTCGTGTCGGAGCACACTTACCGCCCGGAACTTTGTTTGCTGCAGTTCGCCACGAAAGAGCGTTGTGTCGCCGTCGATCCGTATGAGGTCGACTACAAACGCTGGTGGGAGTTGATGGCGGACGAGAAAACAACCGTCATCGTGCACGGCGGGCGGGAAGAGGTGCGATTCTGCTTTACGCACGTCGATTTGCCACCGAAACGGCTTTGGGACGTGCAGATTGCGGAAGGGCTTCGGTCGCGTAGTTTTCCGCTTGGGTACGAAGCCCTGGTCAAGCGGATTTTGGGACGCACGGCCCAAGGACGCGAAACACGCACGGATTGGCGTCGACGACCTCTTTCCGCGACGCAACTTGAATATGCCCTCGACGATGTCCAACATATTCTGGAAATCTACGAGCGTCAGCGCAGTTCTTTGCAAAAGATGAAGCGACTGTCGTGGGCTGAAGCCGAGATTCAGCGAATGATTGACGAGATCGCGGCAGAACGATCGCCAGACAGTTGGCAGCGATTGCCTGGCCTGCACCGGTTGACGCAGCGTGAACTGGCAGTGGCCCGCGAAGTCTATCGCTGGCGTGAAGCCGAGGCCGCCGCAAAAGACCGACCGATGCGAAAGATGTTGCGTGACGATCTGGTCATCGAGCTGGCTAAACGCCGTCCGACCACGGAGTCTGATTTGCTCGCCGTTCGTGATATGAATCGTCCCGAGTACAAGCGAGCGGCCGGGACACTGCTCGATTGTGTCGCGGCGGGGATGGCCCTGCCGAAAGAGGATTTGCCGCAACTTCCCAAATCGCTGGACGAGGACAAGGCACACGACGAGCAGGTCGTCGGACAATTGCTTGGTCTGGCATTGGCCAATCGTTGTGCGGAGCTGAATGTGGCAATGGGTCTGGTCGGAAAGACCGCCGACCTGCGACATCTGGTTCGCTGGCACGTTTACGGTGAACGCGACGGTGATCCACCGCGATTGACCCAAGGATGGCGCGCGGAAGTTTGTGGTGACCTGTTAACGGACGTACTGGCGGGCAAAATCGCGCTGCGTGTCGCCGATCCACAATCGGACCATCCACTGGTCTTCGAACGCCGTGACTCAATTGAGCCTGAACCGACGAAGTGATTCAGGCCACGAGTTCATTGTTCCGGACGATCCGACTTGGAACTCCTCCTACACATCAGAAATGTGTGCGTCCGTTCGAGGCCACTTTGCGGCTCGATAGAGAATCGAATCGTAAGGGGCGTTACCAAGCGGCACGGCTTGGTAACGAGGAGTCAAAAAGGACTGGCTCCGCGAGGTGCCTGTCGTGATTGTCTCTCAGCGGTAGATCCACTGGGGATCGCCTTCAAGGACGATTTCGGCTTCGTTCTGATCGAAGCGGTCGCCGCGGCGCCAGTATTTCTGCATGACGGTCTTGGATTGAATAATCGGTTTTTCGTCCGGGCCATTCACTTTGCGAATGCTGTTTGAGAAGCCGGTCAAATACACGGTATAGCGATTGGCGTCCGGGTTGACTCCACGCCACATGAACACCCCTTCGACCGCTTTTTCTTCGGGGCTACCGGGTTCCGACTGATCGGGAATTGGTCCAACGATGGCAACCGAGCTTTTGTAGCGACCCTTTTCTCGCTTGTTGATGGCGGCGAGTGCTTCGGGGATCACCTGATCCGAAAAGACTTCGTTTCGGTCATTGTCGGTGACCACCAGCAGGGCTTCGGGGATGAACTGTTGGGGAGCGACCGGCTTGTCCAGTTCGTTGACAGCAGGATTTTCTTTAGTTTTCGACTCGAGCTTGTGGTTGAATCCGCGATAGACGATGTACCAGACGAATTCCAGCTTTTTCTTTCCGGTTTTGGGATCGCTCAGTTCAACCGGGATCATGCGCATCGGTTTAAAGTAGAGATCCATCACCCACAAATCGCTTTGTGATGCCTGCTCTTCGACCGATGCAAACGCGGGGAAGCGGATCTCTCCGCCGCGGATTGATTGGGCTCTGGCGTTGGAGGAGATTCCGAATGCGACGACGCCGGAAAGTCCCCACAGAAAACCGCGTCGATTGATTAAGGTCGTCATCGTGTCTGAATCCTGGCGAAGGGCGTGGCGGTTCTCGACGCAGTGTTTGTTCGAACAGACCACGGAGACCCTCTCGTGATCACGATAAAAGTGCCGCTTGGGTCAGGTCAAGAGGCTTCAGTTCAAATCAAGTCCTGTCAACAGTTTCTCGATGGCGTCGGCTCGATGAGCGACCTCAAGCACGCTGCGGCGGATTTCTTCGGGATCAACGGTCGACAATGGGTAATTGTCGACCATGACAAACACAGCCTGCTTGTCGATTTCGGCGATTGCGAGCGCTCCGTGCAGAATTTCAGAGTTCAGCCGCAAGGCCGGTTCAAAATAGACCGAAAGTGCGGGACAGCACACGCTTGAGATCCTCAGGAGTCGATCGGCCGCTGCATGATCGCTCGGCTCGACGAAGGCTGTTTGATGACGTCCGCCCGAAAAAGTCAGGTCGATCCGGTAACGCCGACCTTCCCGTCTCCAGCGAATATCCGGGTGGTTCGCGAAGGCTTTCTGGATCAGGCTTTCCAGATCCTCGGACTGGCCGAGAATCGCTTCCAGCAATTGGACGGCTTCGACGCCCGACTGAGGCCGATTCTGGGCGGCTTTGGCGAGCAGCATCGCGGCGCATTCGGCCATCTCCATGGGGATCGGTTGCTGGAACGAGCGAAAGCTGGGTAGGGGATCGTGCCGTACGGACTGGATCAGTTTGTCGAGCGAGTCGCCGCGGTAGGGCAGTTGTCCCGTCAACAGGTTGAAATAGCAGACCCCCAGTGCGTAAACGTCGCTAGCAGGTGAGGCGGGCTGATGCTCGAACAACTCCGGTGCCATGAACTGAGGGGTCCCGACAAAGTCCAGAGCCGTCTTGTCTTCGGGATTAACGACCACGCGCCGCGCGAGTCCAAAGTCGGTGATTTTGGGTACACCTTGATGCGTCAACATCACGTTGTCAGGCTTCAGATCACGATGAAGAATGCCAGCCGTGTGTGCGGCCGCAAGTCCCTCGGCGATTCTCAGGGCGAGTGCCGTCGCGCGAACGGGTTGTTGGATTCCTTCATCCTCGATCAATTGACGAAGTGAACGACCGGCGACGAATTCCATTTCAATAAAGTGGTAACCGCGTTCTTCTCCGATCGCGTGAATCGTGACGATATTGGGGTGATTCAGCGCGGCGGTCGCCTGTCCTTCATTCATGAATCGCAACACGTACGCCGGGTCACGCATGGCCATGGATGGTGGCAGGATTTTCAACGCGCATTTGCGATGCAAGTCTCGATGGTGAGCCAAGTAGACTCGCCCCATCGCGCCGGCGCCCAGCAGGGCGTCGCAACGATAAACGCCCAGATTCTGACCGATCAATTCGTCGACTTCGTGCGCGAGTGATGCCGCTGGGCCATCGGCGAAGCGTTGTTCCTGCGAATCATTTGGCGGACGAATGTGAGTGTCGCACGTGTGATCCGCGGAAAGCGGGAACGAATGACCGCAACTCGGGCAGGGTTCAATTCCGTGTCGAGGAACAAAGGAAAATTGGCAGTTCGGACAGAATGCCGCCGCGAAGAGCCGTGTATTTCTTCCGGGTTGTTTTGTCTCTTCCGTCATAATGGCCAGGTTTCAGGAGATGGTCGAACTTCACGACGTACAATTGTGACGAGTGGGACCCGGTTTTGACCACATCGACCCGTTGGGAATTGACGGCTGTCGACAATTTGTCTGCCTTTTTCCACATCCAACACCCGCCGATACCGAGTTGAGATTTTCCTATTTCCCCTGTATCTCCGTGCCGCTGTGCCTCCCCTTCCCCCGCTGAACCCACCAGTACATTTCGCGTACTTCCGGGGCACATTGGTAGGGCGGGGGACACAGTGGCATGGAGACGCAGAGAAGAGACAAGCAGGTGCGGTCTGGCGTGGGGGGGGATTCGAAGAGTATGGTGTGGATTCCGTTTTAGGCCGTCTGAACACGGTGAGAGGACACGAATGCGCGATTGCCGGTTCTTTTTTTTTGTTGTCAGCCTGATCGCATGGACTATGTCCGGACAATTCTTGTGGGCGGACTCGCCAACCGATGAGGGGTTGCTGTTCTTTGAACAGAAGATTCGTCCCGTGCTGGTGCAGCACTGTTACAGTTGCCATTCGAAAGACGCCCAGAATCAGAAGAAGCTGCAAGGCGCTTTGTTTCTGGATTCGTCGGAAGGAATTCTGGCTGGTGGCGACAGTGGTCCCTCCCTGGTGAAGGGGCAATCCGCTGAAAGCCTGCTCTTGAAGGCGATGAAATTTGATGGCCGCGAAATGCCTCCTTCGGGCAAATTGTCGGACGAGATCATTGCGGACTTTGCAAAGTGGATCGATCTGGGGGCCCCCGATCCGCGACATGCCGATGCTCCGGTGAAAGCGAAACGAGAAATCAATCTCGACGAAGGCCGTCGCTGGTGGTCGTTTCAGCCGTTGCGAATCGTCGTTCCACCTCGAAGTTCGGACGAGTTGTCATCACGTACCCCGATCGACGGTTTCCTGTTTGCGACCCAGGCTCAAAAAGGGCTCAAGCAAAATGGGCCCACCACGAGAGAGAAATTGATTCGAAGGGCCTACTTTGATCTGATCGGTCTGCCGCCGACGCCCGAACAAGTTGATGCCTTCTTGAACGACCCATCACCGCGCGCGTTCGAAGCGGTTGTGGACGGGTTGCTGAGCAGTCCCCGTTACGGCGAAAAGTGGGCACGGCACTGGCTGGACGTCGCTCGATTTGCGGAGAGTGGTGGCTATGAATTCGATGGTTTTCGACCTGGGGCCTATCACTATCGCGACTGGGTTATCCGTGCATTGAATGACGATTTGCCGTACGACCAGTTCGTGCGATGGCAATTGGCGGGTGACCGATTGCGGCCCGACGACTTCCTGGCGGCGTCGGCCAGCGGATTTCTGGTGGCCGGACCGTTTCCGGGGCAGACAACGGCGAAGACGATCGAAGGCATTCGCTACGATCAGCTCGACGACATGCTGATGACGATCGGTGGTTCGATGCTTGGTCTGACGCTGGGCTGCGTTCGTTGCCACGATCACAAATACGATCCCTTGCCGCAGAAAGATTATTACGCGCTGGCGGCGACATTGGCGCAGACTTCCCACGGTTCGCGCTACATCGACCCCAATCCCGCGGCGACACAGCAAGCATGGGTGCGCCATCAGCAGGCCGCCGCCCCGCTGGTCGAGGCGATGCATACCTTTGCTCGAGATGAACTCCCGAAACGGTTCATGGCTTGGCAGGCGGCCGAGTTGGCTCGTCAGCCAGAATCTCCGCGATGGCAGGTGATGGAACCTGTTGCTTTGGATGCAGAACGCTCGTGGTTGAAATGGCTGCCCGGCGGCATCATTGCTCATGACGGTCAAATTCCGCCAGGAACGAGCCTTGAGCGTGATGGAAAACGGCGAATGGTGGCCAGTGAAGACCGCTTCACGATCACGCTGCAAACGCACCAGAAGAATGTCACTTCGTTCCGGCTGGATGCCTTCGCCGACAGTTCGCTGCCACAGCGCGGGCCGGGCCTGAATGGCGATGGCCAATTTGAATTGACCGAGCTGAAAATCATTGCGAGGCCGCTCGATCGGAGCGCGATCGACGCGCCGCAAGAGCTCAAGTTGAAAGCGGTCGCGGCGGCGTTCGAAGACCCGAATCAACCGCTCGGTCAGGCCGTGGATGGAAAGCTGGAAACGGCCTGGGTGGTCAGGTCGACCGCGAAGAAAGACAACGCCGCGATCTTCGAGCTCGAGGCGCCTCTGGCGGGATTTGGGGGCGGTACCGAGCTGGTTTTTGAGCTGAGATTCCGCAGTCTGGGGATCGGCCGCATGCGGTTTTCGTTGAGTACCGTGCCGAATCCAGCGACATGGGCGGGAGACTCGACGCCGCAAAATGTGGGTGAGATTCGGGCCATTCTCGCCGCTCATGGCAATACGTTGCCTGAATCACATCGTGTATCAATGACGCGCTGGTTTGCTCCGTTCGATGTCGATACGGCACGAGTCTATCAGGCGGTGCGAAATCACAGTGCGGCCGAGCCGCGGCCTCCGCTGGCGGAAGTCTACACAACGATCGCGGGCGGGCAGGACGTGTATCTCTTGCGACGCGGGGAAGTCGACAATAAGCAGGGAAAAGCCGAACCGGGTTACGCCCAGGTGCTCTTCCGAGAGAATTCCGGATCTGCACCCGTGGTTGCGGCGACGTCATCGGTTCCGACTGATCCACGCGTGGCGCTTGGAAATTGGATGACCAATGTCGACCAGGGGGCAGGACCATTACTGGCGCGGGTCATCGTGAATCGAGTATGGCAGCACCATTTTGGTGAAGGGATTGTGTCGACACCGAATGACTTTGGTGCTCAGGGTGACCGCCCCTCGCACCCGGAACTGCTTGAGTGGCTGGCGACGCAGTTGGTCACGGGCGGATGGAAGCTCAAGCCGCTGCACAAACAAATCCTGTTGAGCGCCGCATATCAGCAGTCGCATGAAGTGTCGGGCGAGGCTTTACAGATTGATCCGACCAATCGTGACCTATGGCACTTCCAGACGCGACGATTGGATGCCGAGCTCATTCGCGATGCGCTTCTGGCGGTGGGTGGAAACCTGGATCAGACGATGTATGGCCCCAGCGTTCTCGATGATACCACTCGTCGAAGCGTCTATCTGCGAGTGAAACGCAGCGAATTGATTCCCCTCATGACGATGTTCGACGCCCCCGAACCGACTCAAAGTGTGGGCGAACGCACGAGCACCACCGTGCCCACGCAGTCGCTGGCTTTGATGAATTCGCCCTTTGTGCGGGCACAGGCCGAAAAGTTGGCTCAGCGTATTCGTCCCTCGGTCGAGACACCGGTTGCAACCTCAATCGATCTTGCCTATCGCATCGCATTTGCGCGACATCCGACTGCGGAGGAAGCCGCGCAAATGCAGGCATTCGTGGACGCACAGCGGACGCTCATTGCGGGTGACCCGGCGGCAAGCATTCAGCCGGCGCTGGTTGAGTTCTGCCATGTGCTGTTGTGTTTGAATGAGTTTGTCTACATCGACTGATGGTTTGTCGGAATAGGATGGTTCGGACATGGTCAACGACTTTACTACGAACGGCATCGCGCTTCCGCCTCGTCGTCAATTTCTGCGGCAGGCCGGTTTGGGGTTCGGGTCACTCGCCCTGGCGAGCATGCTGCATCGCGACACCAGTGCGTCGCCGATTAGTGGAACGGACCCGCTGGCTTTGAAGTCGCCCGATTTTCCCGGGCGTGTGAAGTCGATCATCTGGCTGTTCATGACGGGAGGTCCGTCGCAGGTCGATACCTGGGACTATAAGCCAGAACTGCAAAAGCGTGACGGTCAGGAACTGGCCGGGTCCGATCCCAAAACGGGCTTTTTCACGACGAGTGGCAAGTGCTTGAAATCGCCGTTTGAATGGAAGCAACATGGCGAATCTGGCTCGTGGGTTTCCGGGATCTTTCCGCATCTGTCGCGGCACGTCGACAAGATGTGCTTCCTGCATTCGATGCATCTGAAGCAAAATAATCACGCACCGGCTTCGATCGAATTGATGTGTGGTACCAATCGGCCCGGGTTGCCAGCCCTGGGGGCCTGGATGACGTACGGGCTGGGGTCGATGAACCAGGATTTGCCGTCGTATGTCGTGCTGCATGACACACGGCCGCGTGGCGACGATCAGATTTGGTCGGCCGGTTTTCTGCCGAAGACGTATCAAGCCCTGTCGCTGGATGCGCGCCGTAAAGAGACCGTCGACAATCTGTTGCGAGACGGCAAGCATAGTGACGCACAGCAGCGCGCACAGCTCGACCTGATCCGTCAGTTGAATCAGAAGCATGCAGCCACGCGGCCGACACAAGCGGATCTGGCGGCACGGATCAATTCATATGAACTCGCTTACCGCATGCAGATGGCGGCGCCGGATGCTCTCGATCTCAGCAAAGAATCGGAAGCGACGCACCGGATGTACGGAATGGATGATCCCGAATGCGCCACGTTCGCGCGACAGTGTATGTTGTCGCGGCGTCTGGTCGAGCGAGGCGTGCGGTTCGTCCAGATTTTCGCGGGCAAGGGTGTCAGCGGTGATGGTAGCGTGAATGATGTGCCGTGGGACTGTCATTCGGATCTGGAGACCAATCACCGCTCGTGCGGACGGTACACCGATCAGCCAGCCGCGGCACTGCTGGCCGACCTGGATGCACGCGGGTTGCTCGATTCGACGCTCGTGATCTGGGGTGGCGAGTTTGGTCGCACTTCAGATTCACAAGGTTCGAAAGGCCGCGATCACAACCCGAACGGATTCACAATCTGGATGGCCGGCGCGGGTGTGAAGGGTGGGTTTCACTATGGTGCGACCGACGAGTTTGGTTACAAGGCGGTCACGAACAAAGTTCATGTCAACGATTTGCATGCGACGTTGTTGCACTTGTTGGGGCTTGAGCACACGAAGCTGACGTATCGCTTCAACGGCCGGGACTATCGGCTGACTGATGTCGCAGGAAATGTCATTCCAGAAATCCTGGCCTGAGTCGCCCGCCTGTGCGGGCGAAGTCCCTTTGAGGGCCGCACGAGCAGTTTCAGCGGGATTGAGGTCTGTCGTCGACGAGGTGTCGAGGGACTGCGCGTCCGACACTGCAGGGCCAACGGTTCAATCCAAAGCGGAAGGAGTCGGACCATGTTGATCAAACGATTGGGGCGGACGGGGTTGGATGTCAGCCAACTGGGATACGGCAGCATGGGGCTGCGTGGTCCGAAGACATGGGGCGTGCGGGTCGTTGATGATGAATCGGCCGAACGAATTCTGAATCGGGTGCTGGATTCGGGTATTAATCTAATCGACACGGCACCTGACTATGGGATTACCGAGCAGCGTATCGGACAGTTCATCAGTGCACGGCGGAGTGAGTTCTATCTGGCGACGAAGTGTGGATGTGCTCCCATTCAACATGCCGATTCACTCGAAACACGCCATCTCTGGGAACGGGATGTCGTTGCCAGGAATCTCGAAGCCAGTTTGGAGAGGATGAGAACCAATTGCATTGACATCTGGCAGTTTCACGGCGGCGATGCCGAGACTCTACAGCGTGCGGGGCTGATTGATCTGATGCTGGACGCACGGCGTCAGGGATTGATTCGCTTCTTGGGTGTTTCGAGCAGTCTGCCGAACCTAACGGGGTTTGTTGACTTGGGGGTGTTCGACACGTTTCAGATTCCGTACTCGTGCCTGGCGCCCGAGCATCACGATCTCATTTCGCGTGCAGCGGAAGCCGGGGCGGGGATCATCATTCGCGGTGGGATCGCTCAAGGCGGGCCGGACGCGGCAATTCAGCGACCGGCACTCAATGATGTCTGGGCCCGCGCAAACCTGAGTGAGCTTTTGCCGGAGGGAATGTCGCGAACCGAGTTGATCCTGCGATTCACGCTGACTCATCCGCACAGTCACACGACGATCGTCGGGACGTGTAACTTGGACCATCTGGCCGAGAATCTGGACGCAGCAGCCAAGGGACCGTTGCCGCAGTCATTATACGATGAGGTGCGATTGCGGGTGGCCTCGGTCTTGGAGGATCGTCGCACTAACGCAACGTTGTGAATCAGGCTGTTTCCGCTTTTTCGCTAAGAGGCGCCTTCCACAGACAGGCGTGCAACCGACCCCGGACGATCCTTCAGGTCAAATCGACCGGGGATGGCTGCGGTTCAATCAAATTGTGAAAGATCCGTCTGGCGAAGCCGCCTTGATGTTCGCTCATCGGTGGCAAGACTCGAGGGAGCGCACGTGAGGATCAAGTGGCATTTGTTGAATCTTGCCCGATTTTGAAATTCCCTGACCAAAATGATCAACTTAAGCGCCGCACTGTATTTCATGGGGAAAATCACGTGCTCATCAAGTTGATCATTTCCAATCCCATATCCATTAAAACCACGATTTTCGACAGGCCGCGGACAGACCGGTAGCGGTGTCTCATCGCGTTGCAGTGAGACGTCTATGATTCGTCGAGGACAATGGTGACCAGTGTCGCGGCTGGAAGCGCGGTGCTGTAAGCCCCTCGCGTTTCGCCAGAGTCCTCCAACCCTTGGTCGCCGTCGATCTCAGGCGTGGTGACGCTCTGGCAGTCAATCCGTCGGACTGAATTCAACATTGTCATTCCGGCACGATAGCAAAGTTCAGTGACGGCGCAGCGAGCAGATCGGGGGTTGTTTCCAAACGTTTGGATGGTCGGACGATGCTTTCGAACGTGCGCCGTTCAGTTTCTGCTAGTTCGATCGTCGGGCGCCGAGGAGAAATTTCGAGACGGGGGACTTCAGGAGCTTGGGGCGTCGGCGCGTGTTGATCGCGCATTCTCGTCAGCTTGCCAATGAAAAGAGCCCGTCTTCAAAAAAATGAAGACGGGCTCGTGCGTTTGTCATTGAGTTGACAGACTGCGATTAGTAACGGCGTCCGCCACCACCACCACCACCGCCGTAACCACCGCGGCCGCCACCGCTACCTTCTGTCTTGGGACGTGCTTCGTTGACTGTCAAGGCTCGACCGTCATTGTCCATTCCATTCAGCGCCGTGATCGCTGCGTCAGCATCTGCCGCATTGCTCATTTCGACGAATCCAAAGCCTTTGGATCGACCGGTTTCGCGGTCCATGATCACTTGTGCCGATTGAACGGCACCATGCGCTGCGAACAGCTGTTCCAACTGGCTGTCGGTGACTCCGTAAGACAGATTCCCGACGTACAGCTTTTTGCCCATGAAGGGGCCTCCTCAGAAAAAACTCTTGCTCTGCATCAACAGATACAGACACCTGTCGCCTTGACGACAGCACGTCACCGCAACTGCGCAGTAACCATAAGGGCACAATACGGTGGTCCGCACAGAATCACAATTCGCAAAGCCTTCGTTCGCGTGACAATTTTGTATTTTTTTTGCACATTTCTGGGAATTGCGTATGGTTGCACGTGGTGGAGGTCATAACTGACCGGTTTTTTGGAGTACCTGGTCCGCGATTGTGACGAACTGTTTGACTCGGTCGGCGACAATATTGAGGCTCTTTTGCCAGAAGTCGGGTTTGCGAAGATCGAAGCCCATGGTTGACTGCACGGCCTCTTCGGCATCCTGGCATCCCGTGGCGAGCAGTAACTCGCGATACTGCTTGGGGAAATCGCCTTTCGACTCTTTTCCAATCGCATAAACGCCCAGCGATAACAGATAACCGAATGTGTAGGGGAAGTTATAAAAGGGCAGTGATGTGATGTAGAAATGCAGTTTTGAAACCCAGAAACGTGGGTTCCAGCCGTCGTCAGAAAGCAGTCCTAGGTAGGCAGTGCGCTGGGCTTGCTCCATCAGTTGGCTGAGCTGAGTGGATGTTAGTTCACCGTTTTTTCGCTGCCGATGAAACTCATCTTCGAACAGGAAGCGGGCGTGGATGTTCATCAGAAACGCGACCGCGTCGCCAATCATTCCGTCGAGCATTTGCAGTCGTTCGTAGTCCGAGGCGGCGCGTTGCAGCCGCTGTTCGCCCAGCACGGCTTCTGCGAAGGTCGAGGCGGTTTCCGCGAGATTCATCGGATAATCTTGCAGGAAGACGGACTCATCGCGCAGAACCCATGAGTGATAGGCGTGTCCCAATTCGTGCGCCAGGGTGCTCATGCTGTCGGCGCTGTTGGTGTAGGTCATGAAGATGCGTGACTGTTGCGCTGTGGGGAAGACGGTGCAGAAGCCGCCCTGCTGTTTGCCAGAGCGGTTTTCGGCTTCGACCCAGCGGTCTGACAGGGCCATTTTCGCGAAGTCACCCAGGTCTGGGCTGAATTCCTGGAAGGCATCAATGATCCATTCACACGCCTGATCGTACGAAATGTTGTCGGTGTTCCCTGTGCCTGGCAGTTGCGGAAGCGGTGCCCATTGGTCATACCAGGCCAGACGTTCGACACCGATGAGCTGTGCTTTTTTCTCGAAATACGTTTTCAAGACGCCTTTGTTGGCGGTGATCGTCGCCCACATCGTGTCGAGTGTTTCGCGTGTCATGCGATTCGCACGCAACGGGGCTTCAAGATGGTCGCGCAGTCCGATGTGGCGGTAGGTCGTCAATCGGCTTCCGGCGATGTGATTGATGGCTTCCGCGCAGGTGTCGGAGATTGTGGACCAGGCGGAGTCGAGCGCCAGGAAATTGTTCTCGCGCACTGTTCGCTGCGGCGAGTCGAATTGTACTTGTCCTGGCGAGCGTGTGACAAGTTTGCCTTTCTCTTGCACCTGGACCTTCAGTGAAGAGGAGACCTTGTCGAAGAGTCGTCCCCAGCCATGCAGGCCATCGACGGCCAAATCTGCCGCAAGAAGCTCTTGCGGCTTCGGTAAGCGCAATGCGGCGTTCTTGCGACGGGTGATTAAGAAGTAACGGTTTCGTGTCAGGACCGGATCGGCATCAATGAACTTCAGAAAATCGGCTTCGGCTGCATCGCGCAAGGCGAATTCGATGCTGGTGGCGATCTGTTCGCGTGCGGGCGTCGTGGCGGCGAGTTCGGCTTGAAGCTGCCGATAGGTTTGATTCTCGGCGTCGGCAGCGGCCTGACAATCGATGAAGGCGCGATAATCCGTGGCGAGCGCGTCAACGGCTTCGTATTCCGAAATAAGTTGCGACCAGGCCTTGACGTGTTGAGGTTCCGTCGTAGCGGGGGCCAGCCGATTCGTGGAGTCCGCCAAGACTTGCAGTCGTGCTTTGAACTGTTCGAGCTGCTGGCGGAACTCGGGCGTCCCTGGGGCTGGGGCAAGTGATGCGAGATCCCAAGTCTGAGGGAAGGGCGTCGTCGTCATGGGATTGGGATTCCTATTGGCGGTTCAATGGTAGAAACGAATTCGTCTGTTTCGATGCGACTTCTTCTTCGTGAACAATTGACGAGTATGCGTTCTCATCTCCGAGACATTCTTTCAAATGGTCGTCGATTCGTCATTCGTGTTAAGACCGTGCGCTAAGATTCATTGGAAGTCGCGAGGCGTTCAGTGGCATCGAAATATCAACATCTTTTTGTGCATTGGTTCTGCGGGATTTCTGAGCAAATTGCATAATGACTATGCAGAATCGAGAAGCGGAGTACGTCAATAATAGGCAATAATTCTCGTGTCTGGTAATTCGGCACGGCGACTGCAACGTTCCATTGTTTTCCGTCGATCAATGACTACGATCCTCGCGCTGCCAGTCATTTGAGAGACCTTCGCACACGCGAGAATCTTGAGGATGACCGTCAACGGACCTGGTTACGATGACTCAGTAAGCCCGCCATTGAGCCTGCTACGTATCCTGCCTGTTTCGTCTGACACTTAAAGAACGGTGCCACAGCAGTCGATGACCTCTCGCTTGCAACGCGAACGTGCGTTCCCGCGATCACGGAGATCGTGCGGACTGAGTTTTTTTTAAAGAATTTGGTTTGGTGATGTCCCGTTTTGTTTTTCCCGCGTGGATTGATCGTGCGATCCCTTTCGCCGTGGCATTTGCAGTTGGTTTTGGTGCGTATGCCACGGGCCTTGTCGCCTGGGGGTTGTCGCCGTCAACGCTGGACGTTGGCTACCAGCCGAAGCAACCCGTTCCGTTTAGCCATGCGTTGCACGCTGGCAAGCTGAAGATGGACTGCCGCTACTGTCACAATACTGTTGAGAAGGCCGCGCACGCGGCGGTTCCGGCAACGGCCACCTGCATCAAGTGCCATGCGGGTGCTGATGGAACTGGTGTTGTCTCGACGGTGTCTGTGCATAGCCAGAGCGCCAAGTTGTTGCCCGTTCGCGAAAGTGCAGCGACCGGCAAGTCAATTCCGTGGACTAAAGTTCATGATTTGCCTGATTACGCCTACTTTAATCATTCCGCCCACGTCACTCGCGGCGTCAGTTGCGTTTCGTGTCACGGCCGCGTGGACAAGATGGAAGAAGTCGTTCAGAAGATGCCGCTCAGTATGAGCTGGTGTCTGGACTGTCATCGCAATCCAACGCCTCATCTTCGGCCACCCGAACTGGTGACGGCTCTTGACTGGGTTCCTGAAGAATCGCCCGAAGTACTTGGTGCACGCATCAAGGATCAGTTGCACATCGAATCCAAGACGAACTGTTCGACGTGCCACCGATAAGTGCTCTGCAGACCGTCTCGCGAAATCTTCGAAGACGTCCAAATTGACGGCGTGAACGCCAAGCCAGCGACGAATATCGCAACCTAATAAGAAGCCTGTGATTTTTCATGACTGCACTTGTGAACGCTGACGAGAAGACCTACTGGCGAAGTCTGGGAGAACTGGCTGCAACGCCTGAGTTCACAGAGTTTCTGCATCGCGAGTTTCCCGTCGCCGCGTCAGAGTTTCCTCAATCGATGTCGCGTCGACGTTGGTTGCAGTTGATGGGCGCATCGCTGGCCATGGCGGGAATCAGCGGTTGCTGGCAGAAAGAAACGCTGGCTCCCTTTGCGGCGCGGCCCGAAAACCGCATTCCTGGCGTTCCCCAGCGATTTGCCACATCGCTCGAAATGTCCGGATATGCGCGTCCGGTCATCGTGACCGCCTACGACGGTCGTCCGATCAAGATCGAAGGTCATGTCGACCATCCCGCCAGCATGGGCGGGACGGATTCGTTCACGCAGGCGGCCTTGCTGCACTTGTACGATCCGGATCGCAGCCGCGATCCACAGCAGTACGAAGGCAGTGAATGGTTCACTCGGACCTGGGATGACTTTGTCGAGTACTCAAAGGGCGTAATGACCTCGGCCCGCGCAACGGGTGGCAAAGGTGTTCGCGTCATTGCGGAACACAGCTCATCACCCAGCCGATTGCGTCTGGCACAGCAGTTCGCGAAATTGCTGCCCGAAGCAAAGTGGTACGAACACGAGTCCGTGTCGCGCGTCAACGAGCGGCAAGGTGGCAAGCTGGCGTTCGGGCAGAATGTGCGGCCGATTTACGACCTGTCGAAGGCCGATGTGATCCTGGCTCTCGATTCGGATCTGTTCGATTTCCATCCGAACGCGGTCAGCCTGATCCGCAAGTGGTCGGAGCGTCGGGTTCCCGAAGCGGGTCCGATGAACCGCGTGTATGCGGTTGAAAGTCAATTCTCGACGCTTGGTGTCGCCGCGGATCACCGCCTGCCGATCCGGTCCTGTGACATTGCCCACTTCCTGGCGACACTGCAGGAGTCGATTACTGCTCAGGCAAGTGCTGAGAAGGCACCGGTCATCGATCACAGCCACGAAGAGGCGACCACGAAGTTCATTCGCGTCCTGGCGAGCGACCTGATTGCCCATCGCGGCAAGAGCGTGATCGTGGCGGGGCCATCTCAGTCGCCAGAAGTGATTGCGGCGATTTATCGACTCAATGCACAGCTCGGCAATCTCGGTGAAACGGTCACGTTCCTTGCCGAACCCGAATCGACTGCCGTCGACACAATTGATCCGCTGGCCACGCTGGCTGAAGAGATGGAACGTGGCGACGTCGAGACGTTGATCGTGCTGGGCGGTAACCCCGCGTACGAGTCCGCTTCGTTTGCGACCGCCATGGCCAAGGTGAAGCATCGCGTGCGACTTGGTGCCTATGTTGATGAAACCTCGCAGGCTTCGAACTGGCATTTGCCGCGTGCACATCAGATGGAAGTGTGGGGCGACGGCTATTCCTACGATGGCATCCTGACGATTCGTCAGCCGCTGATCGACCCGATCTTCTCCAGCCGCAGTGACGAGCAGTTGCTGGCATTGCTTAATACCGACGAGCAGCCCAGCACGGAAGCGATCACGCGTGCGACGCTGGAATCGATGCTCGCCACAGCCGGGCTCGAAGACAACTGGCGTACGCTGGTGCACGACGGTTTCCTGTCCGACAAGGGTTTGACGAAGGTCACACCGACCGTGGTCGCAACCGCCGGGACGGTGGCCGTTCCGCAGGCGAGTGCTGGGTTGGAAGTGGTCTTCTGTCCGAGCAACAGTACCTACGACGGTCGGTTCGCCAATAACGGCTGGTTGCAGGAGACGCCCGCTCCCCTGACGAAGATGACCTGGCAGAACGCCGCGATTATTGCTCCTGCGACGTCGAAAGAACTGAAGATCAATACGGGCGATGTCGTGCGAGTGACCGTCCGTGGAAAGAATCTCGATCTGCCTGCATACGTGCTTCCAGGACAAGCCAAGAATTCGATTGGTTTGGCGCTGGGGTATGGTCGTACCGCTGCCGGACACGTCGGTGGTGACACAGCCAAGAACATTGCTCCCGTCGGTGCGAACGTTTCGACGTTGCGAGCACGTTCGACGACAACGATCGATCGCGACGTGAAGCTGGTGACGACCGGAAAACACGTCACGCTGGCCATCACTCAGGATCACCACGCAATCGATAAGGTGGGGCTCTCGGAAATCGCCGGGCGAATTGGTGAACTGGTTCGCGAAGGAACCGAAAAGCAATTCGCCGATCATCCCGACTTCGCACAGCACGTCGTGCATCACCCACCGTTGGAATCGCTGTGGGAAGAGCGATCGGCCGAAGGTCATGCATGGGGCATGTCGATCGACCTCAGTCGCTGTATCGGCTGCAACGCCTGTATGGTTGCTTGTCAGTCGGAAAACAATGTCCCCATCGTCGGCCCCGAGCAAGTCTCGAAGGGTCGCGAAATGCACTGGATCCGTGTCGATCGCTACTTTGCAGGCGACATCGATTCGCCGCAGGTGGTGACACAGCCGGTGACCTGTCAGCACTGCGAGAACGCACCGTGTGAACAAGTTTGCCCGGTCGCTGCGACGGTGCACAGTCCCGAAGGGCTGAACGACATGGCGTACAACCGCTGTGTGGGAACGCGGTATTGTGCGAACAACTGCCCTTACAAAGTCCGACGCTTCAACTTCCTCGATTTCACCAGCCATCTCTCGAAGGCGAACGAAGAACTGTCGCGATTGATTATCAATCCGGAAGTGACGGTTCGTAGTCGCGGTGTGATGGAGAAATGCACGTTCTGCGTGCAGCGGATCCAGACAGTCAAGATCCAGGCCAAGAACGAGCAACGTCCGATTGTCGATGGTGCGATTCAGACCGCTTGTCAGCAGGCGTGTCCCGCCGGTGCCATCCAGTTCGGCGATCTGATGGACAAGCAAAGTCAGGTTTCGAAGGCGCACGCGAATCCGCGGGCGTACGCAATGCTGGCTGAACTGAACGTCAAACCACGAACGAAATACCTGGCCCGAATCCGTAATCCGCACCCCGAACTTAGCGATGGGCACTCGACGGATCACGGAGATGCTCACGGTCATACAAGTTGATTTGCGCGACGAACGTGCTGATGCCGTTTTCAATGTCCGACACGAATACCGAAGCGACCTAGAAAAGTTATGGCGACTGTCACACTCGACGATCTGAACAACACCACCGAATTGCCAGGCACCCGTGCACCTCTCGTGCTCGGTGGTCTGGACAACACGGCGGTGACCGAACGTATCTGCCAAATCGCAGAATCCCCCAAGCCTCCGCTGGCGTGGTACATCGCCTTTGCGATTTCCAGTTCGCTCACGGTGATGTTGTTCGGGTTGATTGGCTATCTGGTCACGACCGGGGTCGGGGTGTGGGGTAACAATGCCCCGGTGTTCTGGGCATGGGACATTGTTAACTTTGTGTTCTGGGTTGGTATCGGCCACGCCGGAACGCTGATTTCCGCGATTTTGTTCCTGTTCCGCCAGCACTGGCGTACGAGTATCAATCGTTTCGCCGAGGC
Organism: Schlesneria paludicola DSM 18645; assembly: GCF_000255655.1. Taxonomy (NCBI): domain Bacteria; kingdom Pseudomonadati; phylum Planctomycetota; class Planctomycetia; order Planctomycetales; family Planctomycetaceae; genus Schlesneria; species Schlesneria paludicola. The sequence continues at coordinate 409,706 of NZ_JH636436.1, forward strand.
CATGACGATTTTCGCCGTAGTATGTGCGGGGATCTTCCCCAGCGTTCACGTCGGTCGTGTGTGGGTGATCTACTGGTTGTTGCCCGTGCCAAACCAACAAGCGCTTTGGCCGAACTTCCGCAGCCCACTGCTGTGGGACGTGTTCGCCGTTTCGACATATGCCACCGTTTCGTTGCTGTTCTGGTACATGGGGATGATCCCGGATATTGCGACGTTCCGCGATCGTGCTACTTCAAAGTGGCGACAAGTCCTGTACGGTGTCCTGTCACTCGGATGGACCGGATCGGCTCGTCAGTGGCACCGCTATGAAAAGGCCTATCTGTTGCTGGCTGCCTTGGCCACACCGCTCGTGCTTAGTGTGCATACCGTCGTGAGTTTCGACTTCGCCGTTTCTCAAGTGCCAGGCTGGCACACCACGATCTTCCCGCCGTACTTCGTTGCGGGGGCCGTGTTCAGCGGATTCGCGATGGTGGTGACACTGATGGTTCCTGCCCGGGCTTTCTTCGGGCTGCGAGACCTGGTCACGCTGCGTCACCTCGAGAACATGAACAAGATCATTCTCGTGACCGGCACAATGGTGGGATATGCGTATGCGATGGAGTTCTTCACTGCCTGGTATAGCGGCAATCGCTACGAACAGTTTGCGTTTATCAATCGTGCCTTTGGTCCTTACTGGTGGGCCTACTGGACGATGGTGACGTGTAACGTGATCAGCCCACAGTTGTTCTGGATCAAGAAGGTCCGCACGACGCCCTGGATGATGGTGATCGTCTGTGTTTTCGTGAACATCGGCATGTGGTTTGAACGGTTCGTGATCACAGTCACGTCACTCAGCCGCGATTTCCTGCCATCGAGCTGGGGTTACTACAAACCGACATTCGTCGACATCGGCATGTTCATCGGCAGCTTTGGTCTGTTCTTCACACTGTTCCTGCTGTTCTGCCGATTCCTGCCGATCGTGGCGATGGCCGAAGTCAAGACGGTGATTCCTGCGAACCATGCTGATCACGCCCATTGAAGAAGATCCTGCCTGTCACAGGGCTTGAGTGTTTGTGAGTTTTTTCCATGACGACCGCGACTGTTGCACCTGAGATTGAAAGTCCAAGCGGCGCCCCGGCTTCGGCCGAGATTGAGTCGCCGAAGCTGGCTGCCGTCATCGCTGAGTTTCCTTCAGCGGCGGCGGTGACTGAAGCCGCGCGGAAGATTCGCGCCGCGGGCGTGTCCGGTTGGGACGTTCACAGCCCGTTCCCCATTCACGGGATCGACGACGTCATCGGCATTCGCCCCACTCGATTGCCGTGGATCACGTTGTGCGCCGGTGCGACCGGGATCTGTGTGGCGCTGCTGATGCAGTGGTGGATGAATGCGGTCGACTATCCTTTCTGGATCAGCGGTAAGCCGTTTTTCGGTCTCCCGGCTGCGGTTCCCGTTGCGTTCGAATTGATGATTCTGTTCGCTGCGATCAGCACGCTGCTCAGCATGTTGTTGTTGAACGGTTTGCCTCGATTCTCGAATCCTCTGTTCTCGTCGGATCGATTCCTGCGAGCCACTAGCGATCGCTTTTTCATTTGCTTTGCCGCGTGTGATCCGACGTTCGATCGCGAAAAGGTTCAGAAGCTGCTGACCGAGTGTCATGCAACAGGTGTCGACGAGTGCTTTGCACCACCCGCTTCTGACAAGCAATGGCCGAGTGGGATTCGTGCCGGGTTGGCCGTGGTGTTTGTGCTCGCGTTGATTCCGCCCGTGCTGATCGCACAAAAGCGAGCAACGACGACGACGGAACCACGTTTCCACGCGGTTCCGGATATGGATTTCCAGCCGAAGTTTAAGCCACAGCGAGCGAGTACCTTGTTCGCGGACGGACGCGCCATGCGACCGCAGCCCGCTGGAACGATTGCTCGCGGTGATTTGCGTGCCGACAGTCGGTTGTACAAGGGCCTTGAAAGTCCCGAAGGGCAGCGTGCTCTGGCAGAGTCGCCTCGGACGCCGGGTTCACAAGCTGTGACCCGATTTGTTTCCGCCGATGCGTCGGAATCCAATCGTCTGGTTGCTCAAGCCGATCCCGCGGCAGCTCCCGCCGGTCCTGCTGATCCACTCGATTCACAGCCTTGGGTGAAGACCTTCCCCGTGCCGATGACTGCCAAGACCATGAAGCGTGGGCAGGAGCGATACAACATCTACTGTGCGGCCTGTCACGGTTTGGGCGGCGATGGGGACGGACTTGTCACACGTCGGGCACTTGAACTTGAACAAGGCACGTGGATCAAGCCGACGACGTTCCATTCTGACAACCTTCGTAACCAGCCGATCGGACGAGTGTTTCACTCGATCACGAACGGTGTCCGCAAAATGCCAAAATATGGAGATCTGATTCCTGTGGAAGATCGCTGGGCGATCGTGCTGTACGTGCGAGCGTTGCAGCAGTCGAGACATGCCGACGTGAAAGATGTTCCGTCGGACCTCGTTCCCCAATTGCGCGATCTGCCTAAGGAGTAATCGAACCCATGACGTCAAACACTGCCGAGATCGCCGACGTGTCGGCATCATTTTCCGAACAGAAGCTGACAGGCGCGGGCCTGCTGGCTCCCCAGGGTGCGTACTTGTTCGGCGCGCTGGGCATGACGGCTGCGCTCGTTCTGGGACTGTGTGCCGGGGACGGAATGCGTGAGTTCTGGCACAGCTACCTACTGGCTGTCTGCTTCTTTACCAGTCTGGCTTTGGGGGGATTGGTGTTCGTGGCACTGCAGCACCTGACGCGGTCAGGTTGGAGCGTCATCCTTCGCCGATTGGCCGAAATCTTCGCGATGTCGATTCAGGTCTGTGGACTGCTGTTCATTCCGATCGTGATTGCCGTGCTGTGTGGTTCCGGCTCGTTGTACATTTGGAACGATGCCGAGATTGCCAAAAGCGATCCTTTGATTCAAAGCAAGGTGCCCTACCTGAACGCTTCGTTCTTCGCGTTGCGCACCGTCTTCTACTTCGTGGTCTGGACCTTCATCGCCCGCAAGTTCTGGCAGTCATCGCTTGAACAGGATGGCAATGGGGATAAAGAGACGACGTTACGGCTGGAACGGTTTAGTGCACCGATGCTGCTGGTTTACGCGTTGACCGTCACGTTCGCGTCGATCGATTGGATCATGTCGCTTGATCCGCACTGGTTCAGTTCGATCTTCGGGATCTACTTCTTCAGCGGCAGTCTGATGGCCTTCCTGGCTGCGTTGACGCTGGTGATCAATCTGCTGCAGCAACGGTTCCAGTTGCTGCCGATGATCACGGCGGATCACCGCCACGACTTGGGCAAGCTGCTGTTTGGATTCATGTGTTTCTGGGCGTATATCGGGTTCTCGCAGTACCTGTTGATCTGGTATGCGAACGTTCCCGAAGAAACGGTTTGGTTCAAAGTTCGGCAGTCTGGTGGTTGGGGGGCGGTGTCGATCGCGCTCATGGCAGGGCACTTCGCTTTACCGTTCCTGGGCTTGATGCGCAAGTCAATGAAACGCGATCCGCAGATGCTAGCCGCCTGGGCGCTGGTTCTGCTCGTCATGCATTCGGTTGACTACTACTGGTTGATTTTCCCGACGCTCAATCCGTCAGGCCCGACGCTGCCGCTGCTGCCCATCTCGTGCTTGATGGGAGTGGGGGGCTTCTATGTTGCCGCCTGGTTGTCGATCGCTGGACAGCGTTCTCTCGTGCCGCTCAATGACCCGCGACTTCCGGAGTCGCTGGCTGTGCATAACTAACTGACCCTTCTTGAAGGACCCGGCCTTCGCTGGTTTGCTTTTCGACTGGAGTTGAATGATGGCTCGTTATGATGACCTCAATACACAGAACATTTCGGTCGTCGGTCTGTGCGGCGCAGTGGGAACGTTTGTGATCATCGTCGCACTGCAGGTGCTGTACTATAACTTCGAATCACAGGAAATGGCTCGCAAGGTTCTGAACGTACCGCAGGTGGGATCGGAATCGATCCTCAGCGAACAGCGGGCACGTTTGTCCTCGTATGGCTGGGTCGATCGCGAACAAATGATCGTTGCGGTCCCCATCGACGAAGCGATGTCACAGGTTCTGGCCCGCGAGCAGCAGGCCGTCGTGAGGAATTCTGCGAATGCCAACTAGTTGTCGCCCAATGCCGATGACCTTCGGCTGGCGGCTGGTTTGGATTCTCTCTGTGCTGGCCCTCGGCTTGGCCAGTTCGTGGTCGCAGAGGGTCTGCGCGGAAACGTATGACAATCAATTGCCGGCCGAATTGGCTGGCATGGGTGTCACGGAACATCTGTCGGAGCGGATTCCGCTTGAGGCCGAGTTTCGAGATGAGTCGGGAAAAGTGGTCAAGTTGGCGCAATATTTCGCCTCGGGCCGCCCGGTCATCTTGTCGTTTAACTATTCGAATTGTCCGATGCTTTGCAGCCTGCAACTTTCGGGGCTGGTCACAGGATTGAAAGAGGTCGAACTGACCTGCGGCAAGGATTACGAGTTCGTGTCGATCAGCATTGATCCTCACGAACAGCCGATGCGTGCGGCCCAGACGCGTCAGCGGTACTACCAGATGTATGGTCGGCAAGGTTCAGGCAACGGTTGGCATTTTCTGGTGGGATCGCAGAAGGCGATTACCGATTTGACCGAAGCGATCGGTGTGACGTACCGCTATTTGCCCGAGAAAAAAGAATATGTGCATCCTGCGGTTTGTGTGGCGATGACGCCTGAAGGACGTTTGTCGCGATATTTGTATGGCGTGACGTTCGATCCCCAGACCTTGCGGCTTGCCCTGGTGGAATCGAGTGCAGGAAAGATTGGAACGACGCTCGATCAAATCCTGTTGTTTTGTTTTCACTACGACAATACGGCAGGACGCTATTCGATGTCCGCACGTCGCTTGATGACGGTGGCGGGGCTCTTCACGACGGTCGTCCTGGCCAGCGTGTTGGGACGAATGTTCTGGAAAGAATCACGACTTCGGCGTCGTCTGAAGAATGACTTGCTGGGGCACCCTGTTGCCACGGGCGTCCTGCCGATGTTTGCCAAAGTGGACCAAGATCCTTCGCTGAAACCAGTGCGCTAACGACGCTGGTATGACTGATGTGCTTTCGCCGTTGAATTGAGGCTGCAGAAGAGACGCTATGAATTTCATGACCCTGGCCGCCGATGTCGCAACTGACGGGGGATCGTTCTGGTTCCCGGCGCCGAGTTCCACGATCGCCGGCGAAATCGACAGTCTGTTTAATTTCATTCTGTCGCTGTCCGCGTTCTTTTTCGTGTTGATCGTCGGGCTGATGCTGATCTTCGTGATCAAGTATCGCCGTCGTCCGGGGTACGTGCAGGGCTCGGCGCCCGACCATAACGACACCCTGGAAATCGTGTGGTCGGTCATTCCCGCCCTGCTGTCGGTCCTGATCTTTTACCGGGGATTCGTCGGTTATCTAGATGCCCGCACGCCGCCTGCCGAGACGTACGAAATCAAGGTTAATGCCAAGAAGTGGTCGTGGGCGTTCCAGTACCCCAATGGCTATATCGACAACGATCTGCACTTGCCGGTGAATCGCGCGATCAAGTTGACGATGACTTCGGAAGACGTGATCCACAGCCTGTTCATCCCTGCGTTCCGCACGAAGATGGACATCGTTCCCGGCCGGTATACGACGATGTGGTTCAATCCGACGCGTGAGGGCGAATTCCCACTGCTGTGCGCCGAGTACTGCGGCACGAAGCATTCCGACATGCTCGCCAACGTTGTCGTTCATCCCTCGGGTGAATTCGAACGCTGGCTGGAGCAGGCCTCGAACCTGCTGGCCACGTTGCCGCCCGTCGAAGCTGGAAAGATCCTGTACACACGGCGGGGCTGCGTGCAGTGCCACACTCTAGATGGAACCGCCAAGGTCGGCCCTTCGTTCAAGGCGTCATTCGGCACCAAGCAGTCGCTGGCGGACGGGACGTCCGTTGAGATTGAAGAGAACTATATCCGCGAATCGATCCTCGACCCATTGAAGAAGGTCCGCGCGGGATTCCGGCCTGTGATGCCGTCATACAAAGGCCAACTCAAAGATCCCGAAATCGACGCGATCATTGAATTCATCAAGAGTCTGAAGTGAAAGTGAGTATGAGTATGTCCACCGCACCAAATAAGACTGCTGTGTGCGAGTCATCCACTAGCGATCCGTCCGCGAACTATTTGAATTGTTCTCGCGGATTCTGGTCGTGGGCGGCGACCGTTGATCATAAACGTATTGCCGTGATGTACCTGATCTCGGTGCTGGGCGCCTTCCTGGTGGGTGGCGTCCTGGCGCTGGTGCTCCGCACGGAATTGTGGACGCCTGGCCGGACGATCATGGATCATGATACGTACAACCACACGTTCACCCTGCACGGCGCGGTGATGACGTTTCTGTTCATCATCCCCAGCATTCCCGCGGCACTCGGCAATTTTCTGTTGCCGATCATGATTGGCGCGAAAGACGTGGCGTTCCCACGAATGAACCTGGCAAGCTACTACTTGTGGCTGATCGGAGCCGTCTTCCTGCTGGCGGCAATTCTGCTCGGCGGACTGGATACGGGATGGACGTTCTATACACCGTACAGCACGACCACGAATTCCAGTGTGATCACGGCCAGTCTGGGGGTGTTCATCCTGGGGTTCAGTTCGATCTTTACGGGTTTGAACTTCATCGTGACGATGCACACGATGCGTCCAGCATGGATGAGCTGGTTCCGGCTGCCGCTGTTTCTGTGGGCGATCTATGCCACGTCGATCATTCAAGTTCTCGCGACCCCAGTGCTCGGCATTACGTTGATGCTCTTGATCGCCGAACGTGCTCTGGGAATCGGGATTTTCGATCCAAAGCTGGGTGGTGACCCGGTCCTGTTCCAGCACTTCTTCTGGTTTTATTCGCACCCGGCCGTGTACATCATGATTCTGCCGGCGATGGGGGTTGTCAGCGAGTTGATCGCTGTGTTCAGCCGCAAGGCGATCTTCGGTTACAAACTGATTGCGTACAGTAGTATCGCCATCGCTCTGTTGGGGTTCCTGGTCTGGGGACACCACATGTTTACGAGCGGTCAATCACGCATCTCGGCGATTATCTTCAGCGGACTGACATTCAGTGTTTCGATTCCATCGGCCATCAAGATTTTCAACTGGCTGGGGACGATGTACCGCGGTTCGATTCTGCTCGCGACGCCCATGTGCTATGCACTGAGCTTCATGTTCCTGTTTACGATCGGGGGATTGACGGGGTTGTTCCTGGGTGCCCTCGCGGTGGACGTGCATCTGCATGACACTTATTTCGTGGTGGCTCACTTCCATTACGTGATGATGGGGGGCACGCTGGTTGCCTTCCTGGGCGGTCTGTTCTACTGGTGGCCAAAGATGTTCGGGAAGATGTACAGCGAATTCTGGGGCCGCATCGGCTGCTTCGGTGTGTTCGCCGCGTTCAATCTGACGTTCTTTCCACAGTTCATCATGGGTGCCCGTGGGATGCCCCGTCGGTACTACAACTATCATCCGCAGTTCCAGTTCTATCACCAGATGTCGACCGTGGGGTCGTTCTTGCTGGGATTCTCACTGTGTATCGTGGCGGGCGTGCTGATTCATTCCTTGCTGCGAGGCAAGAAGGCGCCAGCGAATCCCTGGGGCGCATCCTCGCTGGAATGGCAAGCCGCTTCCCCGCCGACCATGCACAACTTCGATCACGCGACCGTCGAAGTCGATCCTTATGATTTCGATGCGCAGATTTATGATCCGGCTCTCGGCGGTTATCGATTGCGCGAAATCCCGCCTGTGAAGCGTTCCGTTCCTCATCATACTCCCGAACCCGCTGGCGTCTGAACCGTTCGTTTTCACGCCTTCCTTACGAGGTCCAAGAGCCGCAATGTCGACCGTACCTTTGCCCACGACCGCCGCTGATCCGACGATTCCCCTGCCGGTTTCGTCTGGACATCACCATGCCGCACATGGCTCGGGGGATTCACACGACCATCACGATCATCCCAAATTTCTGGCTCATCATTTCGAATCTGCTGAACAGCAATTCGATTCGGGCAAGCTGGGAATGTGGTTGTTTCTGGTCACGGAAATCATGTTCTTCAGCGGGCTGTTCTGTGCGTACGCCGTGTACCGGTCGGCTCACCCCGAGATCTTCGTGTATGCCCACAAATTTCTCGACACGAACCTGGGGGCGATCAACACGGTTGTGTTGCTGGTCAGCAGTCTGACGATGGCGCTGGCTGTTCGAGCCGCTCAGCTTGGACAACGAAGCGCGCTGATCATCAACCTGGTGTTGACGCTGGCCTGTGCCGGGGGCTTTCTGGGCATCAAGTACGTTGAGTATTCGCATAAGTGGCATTCCGGTCTGTTGTGGGCTCGTGATTTTCATCCGCATCTGGAACATGGCGATGGTGCACATGGTTCCGAGCATGCGGATTCGCACGCAGCGGGTGGACACGAACAGCCTGATCCCGCGTTGGCACCACGAAATGCCGGGATTTTCTTCAGCATCTACTTCTGCCTGACCGGGCTGCACGGAATTCATATTCTGGCCGGAATGGGGGCCATCATCTGGATTCTGGTTCGGTCGATTCGAGGTGACTTTACGCCCGAATACTATGGTCCAGTCGATTTCGTCGGCCTGTATTGGCACTTGGTCGACTTGGTGTGGATCTATCTGTTTCCGCTGCTGTACCTCATTCACTAATCGGATCGCGGTCGCTGCCGCTCTTGTCGTCTGACCCGTTTGATCTGGAATACGCCCGATGTCGCACACTCCTGCCGCCACTTCACCTGCTGCTGAACATCATCACGCCGAGCATCACTCGCACGCGATGCCGCTGAGCATTCTGATTCCGACGTTCGTCGCGTTGATCGTGCTGACGATTGTGACCGTCACGGCTTCGAAGCTGTCTTTGGGGGCGGCGGAAATCTGGGTCGCGATGGGAATCGCGACCGTCAAGGCGGCCCTGGTCGCGCTGTACTTCATGCACTTGCGGTACGACAAACCGTTCAATGCGATGCTGATTCTGTTTTCGCTCGTGTTCGCGGCGGTCTTCGTCGGCTTGGCGCTGGTGGATTCGCAGGCATATCAACCCGAGATCGGAGCCTACGATCTCCAAAATCCGCCAGTCGATGCGGCACCAGCCGCCGCTGAGCAACCAGCTGCTACGACCGCCCCAGCAGCAGACGCTGCGCATAAGTAACTTGATCCACCGAACAGTCGCACTGTCGCTGTTACAGTTCATCCATGCATACGCCTACGACATCGGACCACCATGTCGTAGGCGTATGCATTTCTCTGTGCCTCCCACGCTACCAATGTTCACCCGAAATACGCGAAACGTACATGTGGGTCCAGCGGGGGAGGGGGAGACACAGAGGCACGGAGACACAGAGAGAAGAGATACGTACCGTTCGCTGCCGGGATTGGTCTTCTCAGAAAATGGCTCCTGCAATATAAGCCGATGTTCGTGAAGTGACCCGAGTTTGGCTCGTGGTTTTGTCGCGCCATGTCCTTTTTTGTCATCGAATCCGTTATGGAGCCTCGTTCCCCCGGTCGTGATGCTACGGCAGTCCATGTCCCCGTTCTGTTGCGTGAAGTGCTGCAACAGCTCCGGCTGGAACCTGGATTGACCGTTGTGGACGGTACGGTCGGAGCGGGAGGACACAGTCGCGAAATGCTGAAAGTTGTTGGTCCATCTGGACGCCTGATTGGTCTCGACCGTGACCCCATGATGCTGGGGCATGCCGGGAAAGTCGTGTCCGGCCCCAACATGTTCCTGCGGCACTCAAGTTATGTGGAACTTCCGGCTGTGCTTCGTGAACTGGGAATGACTGGCGTCGATCGAATCCTGCTGGATCTGGGACTGTCCTCTGACCAGCTCTCGGACGTCTCACGAGGATTTGGTTTCTTGAGTGACGGACCCTTGGATCTGCGCTTCGATCCGTCATCGGGAAAGTCGGCTGCGGATGTGCTGGCCTACGCCTCGGCCGCGCAGTTGGAGGAAGTCTTCACAGAATTCGGTGAAGAGCCCCGCGCGAAGGCTCTTGCGGAATACCTGGTCAAACGTCGGACATCGGCGCCCATTCGTACGGGTGCCGATCTGACGCAAGCGGTGGCGGAATGTCCGGCGATTCGTAAGCAGGGGCACAGCGATAAGAATCCCGCGACGCGTATTTTTCAGGCATTGCGGATTGCCGTGAACCACGAACTGGAACATGTGGAACGCGGGATTTCGTCCAGCGCCTATGACTCGTTGAATCCTGGGGGTTTGTTGGCGGTGATTACTTTCCACTCGTTGGAAGATCGGTTGGTGAAGAATGAATTTCGGAATCAGGATCGATGGGTCAATCTGACGGCCAAGCCGATTGTCGCATCGCCCCAGGAACAGCGCTTCAACCCGCGGAGCCGCTCGGCGAAGTTGCGCGTGGCGCAGAAGAAAGTGTGACATCGCACAATATCTGCGCGAAGAAATTGAATGGTGTCGGTGATGGGAATGCTGATGGTGGGATTCGGTAAGCGAAAAAACGCACTGGCATCGCCAGTGGCACAAAGCGCAAAGAGCCGGTGATACACATAATAAGAAGAGAGTGATGCACGGGCGGAGAGTGAGCATGCGATCGCATGCGGCGACGTCTGGAATTCCTGCGATTGGGGCCAGCAGAATTCGGTGACGTGAGCGAACGGTAAATGAACTTGTCCTGGAATGATCAAGTCCCTTTGAGGAAGGAACCTCATGATGACACGCGAAGCCAAAGTCGGCCTGATGATGGTGGCTGTACTGGTCGGCGTGTTCGGCTTTCTCGTCTACAAGCGGATTCATCGTCCGATGGATTTGCGTGCTGACCAGAGAATTTTGAACGAGGAAACGTCGACCACGAATCAGGACGACTTTCCACCGCCGCGTGATGAAATTGCACTGCCCGATCATCAGCATCGTCCTTCGAAGACGTTGCGCGACGCGAAAGCGGTCGTGCGTAAGGTCGAAGAACTTGCGGAAGATGTCGTTGACGACGTTGAATCGTTCGCGCAGACGAAACCTCGCAAAGACAAGGCGAAGGCCGCGATCCCGAACGACTTCTCGGATGACACCGAGTTCGTGAAGCTCGAACCGCCACCGCGCGAGGAACATCATCGATCCGATTTCCGGGCTCGCAAGGTCGAGGCCAAGGCGGAACCGGAAGTGATCGAGGATGACAGTCCGTTTGACGATTCAGACGAAGAATCGCCCGCATCGAACATCATTCTGACTTCGTCCGAGGAGCCGCAGAGCGATCCGTTTGATTTACCCGCAGCAGAGGTCGAAGAACGTTCTGACAAGCCCGACGGTCAACTGCGTCACCGTCGGCAATTGCCTCCCGCGGATGAACCGTTTGAACAACCTGTGGAAACAGCACGGCAGGCTCGTCAGGTGGTCGAAGAGGACAGCGGGCTTGATACACCACCGCAACGTCCCTATGCCGATACCGATACGTTCGAATCGACGCCACGTGGCCGGCGCGAGGCGGCTCCACTTCGTTTGAGCGACGACGTGCCTCCTTCGCGTCCTGCTGGAAATACCGTGGCGACGGTGCATGGTCCCAAGTACACGATCCAGCCCAATGACAACTTCTGGATTATCTCGCGAAAGCGGTATGGGGCAGGGCGATACTATATGGCTCTGGCCGAACACAACCGCAACGTGATTCCTGATCCCAAGCGGATGATGCCTGGCGTTGTGATCTCGACGCCCGACGTCGAACATCTGGAACGCGAGCACGCGAGCATTATTCCAAAGCCGCCCGTCGCGGATGTGGTCGTTCCCGTCGCCGCCACGCGCGCACAAAAACTGGACGATGGACCGCCAGGATTTTTCGTCTCGCGCGAAGGACACCCGATGTACCGCGTGGGAGATAAGGACACCCTGACCGAAATCGCTAAGGTCCACCTGAACCGATCGACGCGTTGGGTCCAAATTCTGGAACTGAACCGCAATGTCCTCCGAGACGGAAATGAACTCAAGATTGGAACGGTTCTTCGCCTTCCCGCGGATGCAAGCCGAGTTCGAGTGGCGGACGCTCAACGCGACTTCCGATAAATCTCAGTGACGGCGTGTTTGGATTGGGAATGTGGCTCGGCGATTCACCGGTTTGTCGTGGCACTGCGGCAAGACGATTGAGGGTCACGCGATCTGGTGAAGGTTTGCGTTCTCCGTAAGACACGCGCGAGATTTTGCCATCCTTGTAATTGTGACGACAGGTGACCCGGACGCCATAGGGTGTCCGGGTCATTTGCATGAGTTGGTTCGATGTTCTTCCGCTTTGGCGCCGCATTATCGTTGGTCGTGCTGGTTGCTCTGGGCGGTACGATGCTGGAAAAGCAGAATCTCGAGTTAAAACGAGCCATCTGCCAGCAGCAGTACCGACTGGACGAACTGCGCGATTCGCTCGTTCGACTGCGTCTTGATGCGCAGCGAATCGGAACCCCCGCGCGATTGCTTGGACCATTAGAACGTGGCGAGCTCTCGATGCAGCGATCGACGAAAACCGAGCGAACGGACGAACGTCGCACACCGCTTCTGAACTGGAGCTCGACAACTCCCGATATCGAACGACGATGAGCCATCGAGGGTGACGGTCGGCTTAGTGAAGGCGTGAATCGGCTATGTCCGAGGCATCGACAACCTCCGTGCAGGTACCGCAATGGCGGCCTCGTTTGGTTGTGACGATTCTGGGGATTGGCTGGCTGGTTCTGGCGGGGCGGCTCGTGCAGCTGCAGTGGGTCCAACAAGGACAGTTCGCAGACAAGGCCGAGCAGCAGCGTGAGCTGGTCGAAGAAATTCCCGCTCGACCTGGCGACATCGTTGATCGGCAAGGGCGACTGCTCGCCACGACGCTCTCGGCCCGCAGTTTGTATCTGGTGCCATCACGAATTAAAGCACCAGCCGAGATCGCGGAATCCCTAGCCAGTGTGCTGCAGATTTCCCGGGAAAGTCTACTGGAACGACTTTGTCAGAACGCGCATCGTCACTTTCTGTGGATCAAACGCCGACTGACTGACGAGGAAGTCAGCCAGGTTCGGCGGTTGAACCTTCCCAAATCCACCTGGGGTTTTCGGGACGAATATCGCCGAGAATATCCTCAGGGTGTCGTCGCCGCGCATGTGTTGGGGCTGCGTGATATCGACGGAGTGGGTCGGGGTGGGATTGAAGAGAACTTCGATCGAGAACTGCGGGGGCAGCCGGGACAGCGACGTGTCGCCCGGGACTCGCGTGGACATGTGATTGAGATTTTGGATGAGGAGCTTCGGCCAGCTCATCCTGGCCGCGAAGTTCGGCTGTCGCTGGACGTCGTCGTGCAGCTCTACGCCGAACGCGAACTCGACAGCGTGATGCAGGAGTGGAAACCCGAGAGCTGTTGTGCGGTGGTGATCGATCCCGCCAAGGGAGAGATTTTGGCGATGGCCACGCGGCCGACATTCGATCCCAATGAGCCTCAGGATGCGTCGCCTGATTCCTGGAAGAATCGCGTGATTGCCGACATCTATGAGCCCGGCTCGACGTTCAAACCGATGATCGTCAGCTATGGCCTTGATCGCGGATTTCTCGAGAAGGACGATACCTACAATTGCGAGAACGGCCAGTATCGTATGGGGCGACGTCTGCTGCACGACCATCATCGCTATGGTTTGCTCAGCCTTACCGATGTTCTGGTCAAGTCGAGCAACATCGGGATGGCCAAGATCGGCGAACGAATGGAAAACCCGGCCTTACACGAGGCGGCGACGATCTTTGGGTTTGGCCACAAGACGGGAATCGAGTTGCCAGGCGAACTGCCGGGGATTCTGCGTCCGTTGAAAGATTGGACCAGTTATTCCACAGGCTCGATTCCGATGGGGCACGAACTGGCCACGACACCGTTGCAACTGATCACGGCGCATGCTGCACTGGCCAACGGCGGCCAACTCATTCGGCCACGCATTGTGTTGCCCGATCCCAACGAATCGGACGTCACGATGCGTGGCATGACCGAATCCATCGTATCCAGCGAAACGGCACAATGGATCGTCGCACATCCCATGCAGGAGGTGGTTACACGGGGCACCGGCAAGAAAGCCAAGATTCCTGGTTACCATGTGTTTGGGAAGACCGGTACCGCGCAGTGTATCTCGCCCGAAGGGGGATATGTGCACGGCAAGTACATCAGCTCGTTCGTCTGTGGGGCTCCTGTCGAATCGCCACGGCTGTTGACGCTGGTTGTTGTCAATCAATCGTCGGTGGGTGGCGAGACGTTTGGAGGTCGCGTGGCTGCACCCGCCGCTGCGAATATTTTGCGGCAGGCGCTGACGTACTTACGCGTCGCGCCCGATGAGCAACTTTTAAGAACTGCGAAGAATCCGAAGAATTAGGCTTTGATAGGTACCTGAAGCGAGAAGTCTTCGTTGCTAAGGTGCCGCATTGGGAATGCATCGTATACATCAGAAAGGTGCATGACGGGCAGAGGTCGTGTTCCTGTTTGACAGAAAATCAAATGGTAACGAGGCTAAAACGAGGCCAAAAACCATGGACTGCCCGCGGAGCCTTGTCACTTTCCCTTGCCGAGGAACGTCCGGATCGATTCGTAGATGCCGTCCTTGTCTTTGATGTGTGACAGGATCAGGTTTTCGAAGTTGCTTGCGACTTTCTTCAGTTCGCGAATGTAGTCGCCTGATCCGTAGGGGCTTTCGACCTGGCCGTAACAGACCAGATTGCACACCGGCAGAAAATGTTCTTGAAGCATTTTCAGGCAGCTCGTGTTGTCTTCGCCCCAATTGTCGCCGTCAGAGAACTGAAACAGGTAGATGTTCCAATCGGCAGGTGGAAAATCCCGTTCGATGATTTTTTGCGTTTCCGTATAGGCCGACGAGATTCGGGTTCCGCCGCTTTCACGCACGCGATAGAAGGTGTCTTCGTCCACTTCATGGGCGACCGCATCGTGTACGACATAGCGTCGTTGCAGTCCGTCGTATTGGCTTTTCAGCCAGGTATCGATCCAGAATGCTTCCGTGCGGACGATCTCTTTCTGATCGTCCGTCATCGAACCGGATACGTCCATGATGTAGATCACGGCCGCGTTGGCTTGTGGCAGGGGAATATCAGTCCACGAACGGAACCGTTCGTCTTCTCGTGTCGGCACAACGGTCGGTCGGAGCGGATTGTATTCATTCGACGAGATTAAACGACGCAGAGCGCGTTTGTAGGTTCGTTTGAAATGCCGTAGCGAATCGGGGCCAGTCTGGCGAATGCTATTGTACTTGGTTTTGATGGCACGAATTGTGTCCTGGCCTTTCGGCTGGATCGCGGGCAACTGGAGTTCATCACCCAGCATCTGTGCCAGTTCTTCGATCGTCAGTTCCGCTTCACGGATATGTTGGCCAGGCGTATCGCCAGGCATCCCCTGACCATCGGCCTCATCTTCGCCCTTGCCGATGGCTTCCCCTGGTTCACCTTCTCCCTGACCGACTCCGCCCGAACCTTTTTGTCCGTGACGAAAATGAGGGATTTCGATGTTTGGAACGGGGATGCTGACGGTTTCCCGGCCTTTACGTCCCAGGATTTCACCGTGCGTAATGTACTTCTTCAGACCCTGCCGGACCTTTCCCCGGACGATCTCTTTGAATCGTTGATTGTCTCGATCGATCGAACGGGTCATGTCGAGCCCTTATGGAATCAGGCGTCGGGGATGGTCTGATCAGTTGTGAAATCCAGACGAGAATCACGCGTCGCAGTCCGCCGAGTTCAAGGCGGCACTGCGACGCGTGCCTGGACGATAAGTCGCCGTGGTCCTATTCGCGTTTTGCGTCTCCTCGGGCGAAGATACTCGCCACATATTGAAGGACATCGGTTGCGGACTCATCGTTATAGCCAAAGTTCTTGATCAGTCGGCTCTTCACGACATCGATCTTTTCCTGCGTGTCTTTGTCGACCACGTTCGAGACCAGGCTCGTCAGCTTAATCGTGTCTTTCTGGTCCTCGAACAGCTTCATTTCCAGGGCCTTATGCAGCCGTTCGTTGGTCTTGTAGTCGAACTTCTTTCCATCAAGCGACAGGGCTCCGATGTAGTTCATGATCTCGCGGCGGAAATCGTCTTTCCGCGTTTCAGGGATATCGATTCGTTCTTCGATCGACCGCATCAAGCGTTCGTCGGGTTGTTCGTCCTGACCGGTGAACTTGTTCCGAACCTTCTCGCGCTGTGTATAGGCTTTCACGTTGTCGATGTAGTTCGAGCACAATCGCATCAGGGCTTCTTCATCGGCGGCGATCGCACGCTGCACTTCGTTCTTGACGACGTCGGTGTATTCGTCTTTGACGACAGAAATCAACCGGCGATACCCTTCGCGCGTTTCTTCGTTCGGAATCAGCGAATGGTGTTTGAGGCCATTCTCCAGTTCATTCAGAACCATGAACGGATTGATGCAAGTCGCTTCGGTGTTGTTGACCAGGGCATTGGAAATCTTGTCCTGGACGTATCGTGGCGAAATCCCCTGCAGACCTTCGTGCTTGGCCTCTTTGCGAAGCTGTTCGATGTTTTCGGTCGTGAAGCCTGGAAGCGTCTTGCCGTTATAAAGCTTCATCTTCTGCAGCACGGTCAGGCCGTGATGCTTCGGTTCTTCCAATCGCGTCAGGACGGCCCAGGTGGCAGCCACTTCCAGCGTATGTGGCGCGATATGTTTGCCACGCACGCGCCGATCATTGTAATCCTTTTCGTAAATGTTCAGTTCATGGCCGAGCTTGGTCACGTATGGAATATCGATCTTCACGGTACGGTCGCGTAACGCTTCCATGAATTCGTTGGATTGTAGTTTGCGGAATTCTGGTTCGTTCGTGTGGCCGATGATGACGGTATCGATGTCCGTCTGTGCGAACTTTTTGGGCTTGATCTTATGTTCCTGCGAGGCACCCAGCAGGTCGTACAGGAACGCCACGTCCAGCTTCAGCACTTCGATGAATTCGATCATCCCGCGATTTGCGACGTTGAATTCGCCATCGAAATTGAAGGCGCGAGGATCGGATTCGGAACCATACTCGGCAATTTTCCGGTAGTTGATATCGCCCGTCAGTTCTGTGCTGTCCTGGTTCTTTTCGTCCTTCGGCTGGAACGTACCAATTCCGATGCGGTCCTGTTCAGACAGGAAGAACCGTTTGACGACAACATTTTGTAGGACCTTGGTCCAGTCGCCCTCGGCCTTTTCGAGACGTTCCTTGAAGACGAAACGGCTGAGTGGGCAGACGTCGCCGGTGATCTCGACCGTATACTGCTTGTTGCGGTCACGGCCTTCATTC
Organism: Schlesneria paludicola DSM 18645; assembly: GCF_000255655.1. Lineage (NCBI taxonomy): Bacteria > Pseudomonadati > Planctomycetota > Planctomycetia > Planctomycetales > Planctomycetaceae > Schlesneria > Schlesneria paludicola. The sequence continues at coordinate 426,986 of NZ_JH636436.1, forward strand.
AGCGAAGCACAGACCTCGTCGCGATAGGCATAAGGAATCAATTGCAGCGGTTCGCTGTTCATCGGATCCCAGGTGACTGAACCGTCGCCTTCCTGCCATCCGAAGGTGTAGACGGCACCTTCTTGTTTGCGACTGTATCGCTGCAGACCTTTCTTCAAGAGTCGTGCGATGGTGCTCTTGGAACTTCCCACCGGTCCGTGCAGCAGCAGGACACGTTTTTCGCTGCCGTATTTCAGTGCGGCCGAGCGGAACACGTTGACCAGTTGAGTCAGGGGTTCGGTCAGCCCGAAGATGGCATCTTCCCCGCCCGAGTCAGGGTCATCGAAAAAGCGATATCGGACCTGACCATCGCGTCGACCTTCGTCGACGGGATACGTCCCGTACGTCATGATCATGTCGTAGATGCGCTGATGCGCCGTACGGGTGACCTCGGGATTTTTCCTCACGAGATCGAGATACTCATCGAACGAACCTTGCCAATGTTCATGTCGGTACGCTTCAGCATCCTGGCGCGCCGCAATTTTTTGCAGTAAGCTATGTCCCGTACTCATGTGACCGATCCTTGTGACAAATGTCGATCATGACGTCCGCCGGCAAAGGGCTCGGCTGGTGACTCACGTTCGCGACCGGATGGTCGTCTGTCGCACAGTCCGCGGGAAATGGTTTCAGATTCCCGTGTCGTGCGATCGTTCAGATGACCGCCCCGTCCTGGCAATTCAGAAGTGGAAAAGAACAGCAGATCCATGCCGTGGCAGGCATCGTTTGCGACCAGGCGCTCGAACTGAGAACCCAGTCGTGCGAGTCAAGCAATCCACAATCGTGTGTTACCAACCATCAAGCAATCGGCGGACCGCCTCGAATTTGGTCGTCCAGTCACGTCACCAAGGCGGACAGAAAAAGTTCTTCGGAACGCAGGTTGATAGACAATTGGAATTATCACAGGGAAGTCAGTTCAGGCAAGACCAATGTTGCCCAGACAATGGGCAATTGTGGAGTTCCTCTTCGGATTTGTGAACAAGATCGTTCCTTGCGTCTGATTCACTGCAATCCGACAAACCTGAATACGCCGACTTCAGGTTGATCGTTTGCGATGGATTCGATCTCCTGCGGACACGATCCATTTGGATGGGTTCGGCGAAAATTCTTTGCCCAGATGAAGTTCGTGACGGGTCACAAGTTCTGTCGATCATGGGGCGCTGGCAGCCAAATCGTGTGCCGTGAATGCATGATTCTTGAGCACGGGGACGCACTGGCTGATGTCGAGCATTGATGCCAGGTCGACGTCGGCAGTGAATCCGCCTTCAATCAGTTCGCGACCCGAAGCACAGTCGCGCAGTCGGACCGCCAATCGGTTCGAAGCCTGTTCAAATGCGTCCGCTGCTGTGAGTGCTTCCGGACTCTTACGTCCCGGTAAGTGGGAAATGACGGCCCCCGCACCGATCTGATCTTCCCACGCCGGACGAAGTGATCCGTCAGGCCAGCGCTCGCCACACGCGATCACAGCGACGGGGCCCGGATGCTGGGAAACGAACTTTGCGACGGCGGTTGCATTTCTGAGGCACGCTGTAGTGACCGTCCCGAACTTCGACGCAGCCTGCGACAGCGTCGATCCATTGGGTGACGGCAGCACCAAACGCATTCCTGGCGAGAGCTTCATCAGTGAGACAGGCGAGAGCGTAAAACTGTCGGGGGCTTCGCGGTGACGTTTGGCGACGATGGCACTGCGTGACTGAGCGTACGCTTCAAGTTCTTCCTCATGAGCGCCGTACACTCCATACGGCAGGACAAATGCCTCCCGTGACGTCGCCACTTCGACACAGGTGGAAAACGACAGCACGTCGACGATGACAATCGTGCGAACATCGGGACCCAGCGCAGCAACCCCACGCGCGCCCCATTCAAAGCGAACATCGAACGCCGATTGATCGAAGAACATCATTTCGGAGCTTTCATTCAGGCGGTCTCTGTTTCCGAGTGGATGCATCGATCACGATGGTGTCGGCGACGAGATCGCCCAGGCGCTGTCGGAGTGGTGTCAGGGCGATGCTCAGAATGCCAGGTGTCCAGCAGAGCAGGCTACAGGAGTCGACGTAGAAAATGATTTCTCGAGTCAGGCTGCGAGCGATGCCGCAGGGGCGAAGTGTTGAACGCACCGTTTTGATTCCGCACCACCGCTTACCTGGTGTGCGGCCCGTTATGCCCTGGATGAGAAGAAAAACGAAGACGGAGAATGCGATCCAGATCGCCGTTAGCTCAACAGCGCGTCTGACGATCGGAATCGACGGATGAGCGACTCTTAAGTTGATCGCTTCCAGGAAGGCGGGCCAGTCCAGGCCCCATGTGAGAATTCCGCCGAGGATCAGGGCGCTCGTTGCAATCAACCCAATATCAATCATTCGAGCCAGACCGCGTCGGGCGAGCGATGCCAGCTGGACGGTCTCTTGCCCGAAGGCATATTCCGGAGCCGCATAGCGCCACATCAGCAACCAGACGCCGATGGCGCACAGGATGCTACTGCCGACGAAAATGCTGAACAGGATTGAAAGCTCGGTCTGGGTCTTGAGCGACGGATGAGGCAATTTCGATTGCAGTGGATGAATCCCGCTCGCATCCACGAAATAGACGAACGCTTCACCCAAGGGAGTCGCAACGACGATATACGAGCTTTGTCCATCGGAGCGCGTGGCCGTGCAAAAGTCGCGCACGGCGAAGGGGAATGACAGTGTCTCCCAAGGTGACCAGTCTGTTCCATCAAACCGATGAATCGTACCCGTCGACTCTTTCGGTTGAGCTTCTTCAATAATCAAGACGGCGGGTTGCCCTTCAATTAGCAGTGCACCTTTCGCCAGTTGTCGGCTGGAATGCATCGTAATCTCTGAGACGATCGCCGGGCGATCGCACACGAGCGACCATTTGACCAGTTGGGCGTCGTCGCCAGCGGAGACTCCAACTTCATTTGATCCGACACTCCGCGGCCACGTCACCCTGAGCGGACCCGGGCGTTGGTCGGGCGACGATGCATTGGGATTGAATTCGATTCCCTGACGATAGAGCACGTATCCATTCATGCTGAGAAAGACGTGGGACTGGTCGCCGCAGCGGATGAGTTTGAAGTCGGGAAGATCGCCACGAAAATGAACAATGGTGTCACCGTACGACCATTCGCAACTCAAATCCGGAAGATCGATGGGCTTCGTCGGAATCCAATCGTGTCTTTCGTGACGCGGTGTAAACACGGCAAGCCTTTTTATGTCCGGACTGACATAGGCTGGTTCCCCGTCGATCAAAAACCTCGTTCCCTGATCCACGTGATTCTTGAACATGGGGATGTCCGATTTCTGAGCGATACCGTCAATCAGCTCGTAAGACTGTGCATTCGGGTCGCGGGGTAAGATCCACAGACGGTCTTCAAACGATGCGACGACATATTCGCATGTTGCTGGGACATCAAGTTGCCGGGCCGTCGTCCCCGATTCCGGATCGAATGTTCGGAGAGTCAAAGTTCGTGTTTTGTGATCGATGAGTTTGTTGTCCAAAAGGACAAATCGGTTTTGTGAGAAGGCGGCCTGAATCAACTCGCTCTTATGCGAGATGGGAATGCGACTGAATCCCGGGATCGAATGAACGGGCAGACTGCGTGATCTGAAATATTCGATCGCGGCTGAGTAGATGAATGCAGTTTGCGGAACGGAAGAAATCGCCGCAATCAGGAACAAACCGATCAAATACAGGCGTTTGTGACAGGACATGTTCTCGTCAAATCTTGTCTGGGGCGATCAAAGTTTGGGCGTCGGCCGTCTTCGATAGAGACGGAATGGCTTTGAGAGTATGGCAGTTTTCTATAGGATGCCGCAATTGCACGAAACACGATTCTGCCATGCGAACAGGTGGTGGCCGGGGTGATTTGACGACACGTGATGTTTTCACCATCGATCATGAATCGTCGTATTTGCTCTGCATCAAATGGAACGATCAGGTGCTTCATTCGAAAGTGATCCCCGTGCGACAAAAGATTCAACTTGCCGCGTTGACTTTCGCCTTATTGGCCACCTGGAATGTGCATGCGTGGATCATTCCTTCAGATCGCGGGGAATGGCCGGTGAGTTGGCCCAAAGAACTGGAAGAGTTGAGGCCGATTGCAAAGTCACTCGATTGCGCGACGGGCCTGCAAGAGTGCATCTATACGATTCCGTTCGATTCGAAAGAAGACTTTGAAAAGTACTGGCCGAGTTTGATGATGGTTCGCACGCCCGGCTCGACACTCACACTCTCCAAAGTCGATGAGATCGAACCTGGATGGGGCAAACTCTTGACCAATGCCAAACCGTGCGTGCGGATTCGCGGTCCTGTCGCTTCCGTGTTGGCACGATATGAAAAATCGTTCGGCAGCGATTTGTCGTCCAATGATCCGGAAGCTGAGTCGATCAGAGAGCTGGTTGGCCCTCACGGCGAACTGCCCGAGTATGTGACTCAGATCCTCGTTAATCGTGCGACACCTGTGTGGCGTGATTCAGGCAAGGCTCCTGAAAACGTCGTGGGCTTCAAGCATCGATTGCGAGTCGACATTGAACTTGTCGTTGACGGGGACGTGATCGACCTGAACCGGATCCCACTTCCTCAGGACTCGCGAATCATTGATCGGCGCTTTCCCGCTGTCCAGGTTCCCAAACGCTGAACCGGACTCATTTCTCTACGAACGGAAACTTCGTGCGACACGCCACGATGATCGCCTGCGGAAACCCGTCATCGAACCGTTTGTCGATCACGTGCCGAAATGATTAGGCTATCGTGACCATCGTGGTGGCCTTGAATGCTGTTTCTTCCGAGCTGGGAAATCTGAATGCGACTGCTGCCTCTCCGAGATGTTCTTTGCGTTCTGGTGTTGAGCACTTGTTTCGGTGCGGCGAAGTTACACGCCGACGACTTGCGAGTTGGCGTGGCGACGGCAGATATTACGCCCGGATCGTCGTACCCGATGAGCGGTTACTACAGCGAGCGGTTGTCGACGGGCACGAAGGATCCGCTGCAAGTCAAAGCAATGGTCTTTCGGCAGGGGGATCAGTCGGCTGCGTTCGTGATCTGCGATCTGATCGCGATTGCCTCAGATCTGTCTCATGTCGTTCGTCAGCGCGTGGAGAAGCGTGTTGGGATCCCGGCCGATCATTTGATTCTTTCCGGGACGCACACTCATACGGGGCCTGACTACGGACGGGAACTGTTCTGCGTCATGACGGATCGGCCGTTGCCTGCCGCGAAAGAGCGGCCACCTTATGTTCCTCATCTGATTGATGCGATCGTGTCATCCGTCGTTCAGGCGTACGAGTCGGCCAAACCAGTGAAGCTCGCGGCGGGAACCACGCTGCAACAGACACCGGTGGCATTCCATCGTCGCTATCTGATGAAGAACGGCGATCTGCGAACTTGGATCGGGCTCAAAGATCCCAACGTGCTGCGAACAGCGGGACCTATCGATCCTGAAGTTGGCATGTTGCTGCTGCGTGATCCGGCCGGGGGCAAACCGCTGGCGATGCTCAGTTCGCATGCCCTGCATCTGGATACGGTCGGCGGGACCTTGTGGAGCGCAGACTATCCGTTCTTTATCGAGCGGACGCTGCAGGGGGCGCTGGGAGGGCAGTTCGTTTCGCTGTTTGGAAACGGTTGCTGCGGGAATATCAATCACATTAACCCGAATTCCACTGAACGGCCCGCCACCGATTTCATCGGCACGTCGTTGGGCAACACGATTGCCGCCGCGGTTCCTCAATTAACTGAACTTTCAGCACCACAACTGCAGGTCCGGCGCGAAGTGGTGCGATTGCCTCTTCAGAAATCGACGCCCGAACAACTCGAGAAGTCCAAGAAGTTGCTCCGCGAGATCCAGGGAGGCAAGCAGGCTGACTTCTATGAACATGTCGACGCGTACAAACGGGTTGTGCTCGAACAGCTGCGAAGCAATCCCAACGTCGAAGAAACGATGTCGCTGATCGGTTGGGGCTTGTCATCCACGAAGGCGGGCTCAGGTGAAAGCCTGCCGGTTGATGTTCAGGTGATCACGTTGGGGCGCGATGTGGCGATCGTGGCACTACCAGGTGAAGTCTTTGTCGAATTCGGGCTGTCGATCAAGAATGCGTCGCCCTTTAAAACGACTCTGGTCGTGGAGCTGTCGAACAATGTCGAGACGATTTATTTGCCAACGCGAAACTCGTACGTCCCGACTCGCGATTCGTTTACGGGTGGTGGATATGAAGTCGTGAACTCAACAACGGCCCCCGGTGCCGGGGAATTGCTGGTCGAGGCGGCGGTTCGATTGCTCGTCGATTGCGCGCACCAATTCAAGGAAGAGCCCGCGAAGGCCAAATAAAATTTCGGTTACCATAGCGGCCGTTGATGCGAGATTTTGGTTGGCAAAACGCAGTATCTTGTGTGCGTCACGGATCTTGCGACCGTCATAACCAGTCGTGAAGGGGCTTCGCGGTTGACTGTTGTGAGCCTGTTGGTGGCGCATGCTGGGATCAGAGAGCCCAACCCGTTAAACTCTAGGAATGACACAGAAACTCTTTTCCGAATTGGGCTTGTCGCCCGAACTGCTTAAAGCCATCGAACGCATGGGGTTCGAGCAGGCGTCTCCGATCCAGGCCGAAGCGATCCCGCGGCTGCTCGAAGGCCACGATGTGATCGGGCAATCGCAGACCGGGTCTGGCAAGACCGCGGCGTTTGGGATTCCCGCCGTTGAATTGGCAGATCCAACGAATCGCGCCGTGCAGATCCTGATGATGTGCCCGACGCGTGAACTGGCATCCCAGGTTGCTGAGGAAATTGCCAAACTGGCGGCGTTCAAGAAAGGCGTGCGTGAGCTGCCGATCTTTGGCGGTCAGAGCTATGACCATCAGTTCCGTGGCCTGAAGGCCGGTCCACAGATCGTCATCGGGACTCCCGGGCGGTTGATCGACCATATCAAGCAGGGCACGCTGAAGCTCAACGAAGTTAAGATGGTCGTGCTCGACGAAGCCGACCGAATGCTGGACATGGGTTTTCGCGAGGATATCGAGACGATTCTCGAATCGATTCCGACCGAACGTCAGATCGTGCTGTTTTCGGCCACGGTTCCGCCGCCGATCCGCAAGATCATTGAACGGTTTACACGCGATCCGGTCACGGTGCGAATTGAAGCGACTGCGCTGAACGTTCCCGCAATCGAGCAGTTCTACGTCGAAGTCGACTATCGATCGAAAACCGAAGTTCTGTGCCGCCTGCTCGATTTGCATGACGTGCGTTATGGACTTGTTTTCGGGTTCACGAAGATTCAGGTCGACCAATTGACGGAAGCGCTGATCGCCCGTGGCTACAGCGCCGACAAGCTGCACGGCGACATGACCCAGCCGATGCGCGAGCGGACGATGAAGCGGTTCCGCGATCGCAAGATTGAACTGCTGGTTGCGACCGACGTGGCGGCACGTGGGCTCGACGTCGACGATCTGGAAATCGTGTTCAACTACGAATTGCCGCACGATGCCGAGGACTACGTCCATCGTATCGGCCGCACGGGGCGAGCGGGAAAAAGCGGTAAGGCGATCAGCCTGGTCAGCGGCCGTGAATTTGGCCGCTTGCAACAGATCATTCGGTTCACCAAGTCGAAGATCCCGCGGATGTCGGTGCCTCGACTGGAAGAGCTGGAAGAGAAGCACGCGAACCGACTGGTCGAGTCGCTGCACAACACGATTCAAGCGGGTGACTTCAAACCGCAGGATAAGCTATTGGAAGATCTGATCGAAGCAGGGCACGCACCCGGCGAGATCGTTTCCGCCCTGATGCACCTGCTGGCGGAAGAGAAGCTGCGAGCGCCCGAACGGATTGCCGAAGATGATCCGCGTCCACAGCGTCGTCCGCCGCGCGATCCTTCATTCGGGGATCGTCCGCCGCGTGGACCGGGTGAAGACGGTCCGCCGCAGATGACACGTCCACGCGAATCGGCGGGACGGGGCCCGCGAATCGACGAGTCTGGTGTCTGGATCAAGTTCAATGTGGGTGACAACGCGGGCGTCTCGCCAGGCGATTTCGTCGGTTGCATCGCCAACGAAGCCAACGTACCGAGGACCGTCATCGGCGGCATTCAGATTCTGGCGACAGTGAGCTTTGTGCAGGTGGCTGAAGAGTTTGCCGAGCAAATTTTGGAAGCGGTCCAAGGCGTCCGCCTGCGTGGTCGACGTGTTCAGGCCGCCCCTGGGGCGCCGCCACGACGTGATTTCCGACCGAGCAACGAAGGGCGACCTCAGCGGCGTGGGCCACGTTCCTGATTCCTCTCAGCGAGCAATTCCCCATGAACAGGGTGAATGGCTCGCGCGTGTTTGCGGTACCTGTCGCAGTCGAAAGTCGTGGTGAGTTCTGTTTGGTTGATTGCGAACGTGACATCCGCTTGTCACTGATGCGCGCGCGACTTACGATTGTGAGTTACTGACTGCTGGACTTCCCGCCTCGCCGAGGACGATTCGATGCCCAACCCGCCCACTGACAAAACAATCCTGATTATCGATGACGATCGCGAGATCGCGTCGATGCTGCACGGTGTCCTGACTGGGAACGGTTACAAGGTCTATCTGGCCCCCAACGGCATCGAAGGCAAGGGCCAGATCGAGAACTTGAAGCCGGATCTCGTCATCACCGACATGATGATGCCCCGGATGGGCGGGTTTCCCGTATTGGAGTTCCTGAAAACATTGGAAGCTCCTCCTGCGGTGATCATGATCACTGCCAACGAAGGCGGTCGACATAAGGCTTATGCCGAGATGCTAGGCGTCGCTGACTACCTGCGGAAGCCATTCCCGATGGAAGTGCTGCTCGAGTCTGTCCGCCGGATTTTCGCGGCGAAGCAGGAAGACGCCGACAAAGACAAGCCCGCCCCGATCAAGCGAGCCGCACGCAAGAAGGCGGCGAAGCCGGAGCTGGATGGCGAAGAAGAGTGAACTTGATCGAGTCACGTGCGGAATGGTCCGCACGGGTTCGGACAGCGATGCCGACGTCGCGTTCAGGTCTCTGCGGACAATGATGCTTACTGGTAGCCCAGATTTCGCTCGATATCCTGGGCTTCCTTCGACATCAGCATCTTCTTCAGCGGGTCGCGTTCATCTTCCAGTTTCCGATTTCCGCGACCAATCTTTCCGACCTGTGCCCATTTGTCTTCTTCCTCTTCCGGTTCAAATCCGTCTTGCTTGGAGAAATAGGGGATCCCATTCCTGATTCCCACAGAGGCGCACCCGGGCAGGCAGCAGCCAAGCAGGGCGATGGAGCAGAATAGGGCACGGTAAGGGCGCAGCATGACAGGGCTCCACGATCGAGCGGAGTAATTTTGCAGAGTATTTTTTGGGTGTTGGGAGAGAAGCGGCGGAGCTTATCTCAGAATCGCCCGAATCTGTCGAGGTGAGTTCCCCATGCCCGCTTTCGCACAACCGCTTGATCTGCTGGCAATTGCTCCACATCCCGATGACGCTGAAATCAGCGTCGGTGGAACATTACTGACGTGTCATCGCCAGGGCCTTCGTGTGGGGGTGCTCGATCTGACCAACGGTGAACCGACGCCACACGGTTCGCCCGAAATTCGCGCCACAGAAACCGCGGCCGCCACGAAGATCCTGCAATTGGATTGGCGTCAGAATCTGGGGCTGCCCAATCGGACGCTGGAACACACGCTCGAAGCGCGTCGCAAGCTGGCGACCGTCTTTCGCCAGACACGCCCGCGGATCATCCTGGCTCCGTATTGGGAAGACAGCCATCCTGACCATGTCGCGGCAACCAGTTTGATCGAGGCGGCGCGATTCTGGTCCAAGCTGACAAGGACGGATATGGACGGTGAACCGTTTCACCCGCCGCGAATCTTCTACTACTTCAGCATCCATCTGCGGATTCATCCTCAGCCGTCATTCGTCTTCGACATCAGCGACGCAATCGACGAGAAGATGGCGTCGGTCCATTGTTATGCCAGCCAATTTCTGACCGGCCGAGTCCAGGAATTTCCGACGGCCTTGGACGACATTCGCGACCGGGCCCGATATTGGGGCTGGTCCATCAACAGCAAGTACGGCGAGCCGTTTGCTAGCCGCGAATCGGTACGAATGAGCTCGTTCGCCTCGACTTTTGACTTCACGCCCCGCTAGCCGCGGGTCTGGTTTGTCGGCAATTCAAACAGGATTGCTGGAAGCTGTCCCAGGGGGGCAGCCGTCGCTTAATCAGTCTCCTACTGATCAGGCTCTTGATTGGTGCTTGTCAGACGCTCGTCAAAGAAGCGATCCAGTCCTTCGATCATTAGCGAGGTATCCTGGCCGCCGTACACGTCATTGTGATCGGTGTTGGGAAGTGTCAGCATTTTTTTTGTGACTCCACTGTTCGACATTGGGGGAGCCGCGGCGAACAGGCGTTGTCCGTTGACGAAGGGGACAATGGAATCGCGTGATCCATGGATCGACAGGACGGGGCAGGTCACCTGCGTGATTCGCGTCGCCGACGGAAAACGATCGATCAGTAGCCACGACACGGGTAGATAGGGGAAATGAAACTGAGCGGCGGCCACCAGGGAATCGAATGTTGACTGGACGATCAGGCCTGCCGGGATCATTCCGCCCTGACAAAGTTCGCTGGCCAAGCGCGTTGCGACACCTCCTCCGAGCGATTCGCCGTAGATCACAATTCTGCCGGGAGACACGCCGAGTTTCTCTGTCAGATGGTCCCACACCGTTCGGGCATCGCGAGCGAGCGCCGCTTCCGTCGGATGTCCAGCGTTGTCGCCATATCCTCGATAGTCGACGAGTAGCGCGTGGACATCCAATGACTGCAGCCGCATGAGTTGGGACATGCGATAACCGCGATGCCCGGCGTTGCCAGGGAAGTACAAGACGACGAGTCGGTCGTTGGTGATCGCCTGCCCAAGGTTATTGGAGTCGACTCTCTTTGACGATTTTGCCAGAACCAGCCAGCCGTACAAGTCCAGCCCGTCGTGCGTCGGAACGGTCACATCGAATCCGCATCGGTCCAGTCCAAAGTCGCTTACGGTCATACGCGACGTGATCTCGGGGTGATAAATCAATCGACGCTGGAAATAGGCGAGCAAAGCCAAGGCACCGACGATGGTGACAAGCAGAATGACGAACATGCGGCGAACCTGGTGGATCAGCGGACGTGAGGGATGTGGATTCGTGGTAGGACTGGACACGGTCGTACGATTGTTGCCAGACATCAGGTGTCCTACGTCCCGCGTGTGCGAAATGATGCCGACATGATACTTCTGGAAATTCAAACCGGAATTGTCAATTTGATGAACTCGCGACAAGCAGGCGAGTGGACGATGCTTGTGAAGCTGTCAGGGCAGAGTGGCCCTTCCACTACAGTCCGGCGATTTTCAAAAAATTCTTGAGCAGCTCGATCCCGCCTTCTGTCAAAAAACTTTCTGGATGAAATTGGACTCCGTGAATCGGATACTCGCGGTGACGCAGGCCCATGATCTCGCGGGCGTGGCCCGGGAAGTCGGCCCACGCGGTGACTTCCAGTTCGGGGCTAAGCGTTGCTTCAGGGACGTACAAGCTGTGATAGCGTGTCGCGGTGAACGGGTTCGGCAGGCCGGCAAAGACTCCGGTTCCCGTGTGATGGATGGGGGATGTCTTGCCGTGCATCAGACGCTCGGCGCGGACCACGGGTGAGTGGAACACTTCGGCCATCGATTGGTGGCCGAGGCAAACGCCCAGCGTTGGGATCTTCGGTCCCAACTGCCGGATCAACTCCATCGAAATGCCCGCTTCATGCGGCGTGCATGGGCCGGGCGAAACTACGATTCCTTGTGGTTGCAGCGCTGCGATCTCGTCGATCGTGATCTGATCGTTGCGTGCGACGCGAACTTCCAGCTTCGAATCGATTTCGCCGAAACGTTGGACCAGGTTGTAAGTAAACGAATCGTAGTTATCGAGAATGAATAGCATTTGATTTCGAGGTTTGCGGTACGGTTCGCGCGAGGAAAATGTGTGAATTCATCTGACGTTCGCTGTCGAGCATGTCAGAATCGAGTTTCGGTTTCGGCGTACGAAACCGGCAGCTCTTTGATTCTCGCCAGTTTCCACCGCAGATCGGGGGAAGTAAACTGAGTTTGTCAATTTTATTCGTGTTGCGGGCGGTCGTGGGCGAGCGGATGGTTCGAACGGAATCCGATCGCTGCCGCCAATCCGCGAATTGGTAGGGATGGTGAATCCCACGAACGGCCTGTTTGACGCCTCAATTTCAGAGACCCAACGAAAGTATCCGTAATGTCGATGTCGGTTTCTCGTCGAACATTTTTTGCAGCAACAGCGGCCACAGTGGCCGCGAATTCGCTCGTCGTGCCAAAGGTTGCTCCTGCGGCAGAAAACCATGTGCAGCCATTCCGATACTGCCTCAATACCAGCACCATTCGCGAATGTTCATACCAGGGAAAAAAGATCGACATTGTCAGCGGTATCGAAGTCACCTCCAAAGCGGGTTACACGGGGATCGAACCGTGGATTGGTGAATTGGACACGTATGTCAAAGGGGGAGGTTCGCTGTCGGATTTGCGTAAGCGGATTTCTGATGCCGGACTGACCGTCGAAAGTGCGATTGGGTTCGCCGCTTTTTTGCATGAGGATGAAAATGAGCGGAAGAAGGGGTTGGAAGAAGCCAAACGCTGTATGGGGCTGGTGAGAGAAATCGGCGGGACTCGAATCGCGGCGCCTCCAGTGGGCGTGACCGACAAGACAGGGCTTGATCCCTTCAAGCTGGCGGAACGCTATCGGGCCTTGTGCGAAGTCGGCCAGGCGGAAGGTGTGCTGCCGCAGCTCGAACTGTGGGGATTCGCCAAGACGCTGCACCGGATGGGCGAAGTGGCTTTCATCGGGGTTGAGGCGGCTCATCCCGCCGCCTGTTGCCTGCTCGACATCTACCACATTTATAAAGGTGGCTCAGACTTCGAAGGGCTGGGGATGTTTGCTTCGTCTCGAATGCACAACTTTCACGTCAACGATTATCCAGGAGACCCGCCGCGCGACACGATCAACGATTCACAACGCGTCTATCCCGGTGACGGCGTCGCACCTTTGGGGCAGATTTTCCGCACGCTGCGTGACAACGGCTATCGCGGAGTGCTCTCACTCGAACTCTTCAATCGCACATACTGGCAACAGGACGCGTTCCAAGTGGCCAAGACCGGTCTCGAAAAAACTCAGGCGGCGGTTGCCAAGGCTCTTGGATAACCGTCTTGGTATTTCTCTGTGTCTCCCCCACCACCAGTGTGGTCCCGAAGTACGCGTCGCGTCCATGTGGGTCCAGCGGGAGTTGGGGAGACACAGAGGCACGGAGACACAGAGGGTCGGATCAATACGAATGGGATGGTGGTTGTGACGAAACGGTTTCGGGTAGCGAGTGTTGGTGATGTGCCGGTGGGGGAAGGGCGCGAGTTCGTGGTGGGTGGGCGAATTGTGGCTCTTTTCAATGTTGAAGGTGCGTTCCATGCGATGGATGGGATCTGCCCTCACGCGGGCGGACCGCTTGCGAAGGGAGCCCTATCCCAGAATGTTGTGACCTGTCCCTGGCACGGATGGCAGTTCGATGTGACCACGGGCCGCCATTGTTTGAATGCTCAGCTACAGCATCCTCGATTTCCAGTGACCATCGAAGGTCGTGAACTCTGGATCGAATTGCCGTCGGAATAAGATTTGCGTTCGATTGTCCAAGACCTGGAATTCTCAGTCGCGACGTATGGTACCTCGATAACATTGAAGAAGTCGTCGCAATTTCACAATCAGGCTACGGGAGGCCTTTCATGGCGAGTTCAAATTCACAGCTCGATCAATTGAAGACAATGACGGTGGTCGTGGCAGATACGGGCGACTTCGAATCGATGAAGGCCTATCAGCCGCGCGACGCCACCACGAATCCGTCATTGATTCTGGCCGCGGCGTCGAAGCCCGAATACGCGCATCTCGTCGATAAGGCGGTTACCGATCGCAAACAGTCGGGCCTGACCGGACCCAAACAGATCGAAGACATCATTGATCACGTGCTGGTGAATTTCGGTCTGGAAATTCTGAAGATCGTGCCTGGTCGTGTTTCCACCGAAACGGACGCTCGTCTGTCATTCGATACCGAAGGAACGATCGCGAAAGCGAAGCAACTGATTGGACTGTACGAAGCGAATGGGATTTCCCGTGACCGCGTCCTCATTAAGATCGCCTCGACCTGGGAGGGTATTCGCGCCGCCGAGAAGCTGGAAAAAGAAGGTATTCACTGCAATCTGACTCTGTTGTTCTCGTTCCCGCAGGCGGTCGCTTGTGCCGAGGCTCGAGTGACACTGATCTCGCCGTTCGTCGGTCGAATTCTCGACTGGTACAAAGCGGCCAACAAACGTGACTATGCACCCACGGAAGATCCCGGCGTGCAGTCGGTCACGCAAATTTTCCAGTACTACAAGAAGTTCGGCTACAAAACTGAAATCATGGGCGCCAGCTTCCGAAATAAGGGGGAAATCACCGAATTGGCGGGCTGCGATTTGCTGACGATCAGTCCGGCACTGCTGGGTGAACTCGCCGCATCCACCGACCCGCTTCCCAAGAAGCTCGACGCAAACGCCGCATCGTCTGCAGACCTGAAAAAAGTTTCGTTCGACGAGAAGGGATTCCGCCTCGAACTGAACGAAGACGCCATGGCCACCGAAAAAACGGCAGAAGGCATCCGCAAGTTCGCCGCCGACATCGTCAAACTCGAGAAAATGATTTCCCCCCGCGTTCTTTAGTCCGCGTCGGGGGATGAGTTGCGAATCGGGAGGCCGCCCGCGCGTTGTGGATTTTTAGCTCGAGTGGGCTTCCTTTGTGCCGTGTTTGAGGCACGGCGACGCGTTCAATTGGAGGGCGGGATTTTCTCGTCCCCCTTTTTTTATTGACGAACTACGAACTTTTTCGTACGATCTGGAACTACGAATGACTTCGTATGACTGTTCTGATGAGAGACGTTGCTGATGTCACCCAAGCCACAAGAGTCGCCGACCGAATCTGAACTTGAGATTTTGCGTGTCCTTTGGGCGAACGGGCCCTCGACCGTCCGTGATGTGCACACGGTGCTGAGCAAGTCTCGAACGGTGGGCTACACCGGCATCTTGAAGCTGATGCAGATCATGGCGGACAAGGGGTTGGTGACACGCGATGAATCCGAGCGGTCTCACGTCTATTCCACTTCAATTCGCGAAGAACAGACACAACGCAGACTGGTGAAGGATCTGCTGACGTCAGCCTTTCATGGCTCGGCCGACAAATTGGTCATGCAGGCCTTGGCTGCCAAGAAAGTGACACCAGAAGAACTGTCTGAGATTCGGCGCATGCTCGACGAACTTGAGCAACGTTCCAAATAAACGCTCGATCACATCGCGCGGCAAAACCAGGGGGATTGTCATGGCCATGATTCCACTCGATCTGATCGTCCGTTGGTTGTCGTGGATCTTGTTGCACTTCGTCTGGCAGGGTGCTGCGATTGGAGGGCTGCTCTGGATTGCGTTGAAGGTCGTGGATCAGCGGGCGTCGAGGACTCGGTATGGGTTGGCCTGCGGGGTGCTGTTGGTCATGACCGCTTTGCCGCTGGTCACGGGATTTGTGCTGAGCGGTGACGTTCGTCCCGTGCTGAAATTGTCGAATCCGACAATGACATCAGAACGGAGTTTCCCCCTTGAGGTGCCACGTTCACCCGCCCAAGTCGCCATCCTCAATGCCGATGACGTCGTCGATCGACCGCGTCAGGCGCAAAGGGCCGAAACCCTCACCTGGCGGAAATTTTTTGACACGGCGATCCAACGTTGGTCTGGAATGTTGGTTGCGGTTTGGCTGAGTGGTGTCACGTTATTCGGGACGCGAATGATTTTGTCGCTCTACGCCGTGCGAAGATTGCGACGATCGGGCGTCGTCGTTACGGATTCACTGCTCACCAGCACGATCAGGTCGCTGACCGAGCGCCTGAAGGTCCGGGCCGGTGTGCAGTTCATGCAGACGGCGTTGGTGCGCGTCCCGCTGGTGCTAGGGTGGTTACGCCCTGTGATTTTGATTCCCGTCTCACTGACTTCGGGTCTGACCATCGAGCAGATTGAAGCGGTGCTGGCGCACGAACTGGCACACATCAAGCGTCATGACTATCTGGTCAACGTGCTGCAAAGTCTGGTCGAGACGCTGCTGTTCTATCATCCGTCGGTCTGGTGGGTCAGCCGCATGATCCGTGATGAACGTGAGCACTGTTGTGATGCGATCGCGCTTCAGGCGATTGGCGACCGACACGTCTATGCCAAAGCGCTCTTCGAACTGGCGCGCCAGGCGACTCAGCCGATGTCGTTGGCCGTCGCTGTTGACGGAGGCCGTCTGGCAGATCGGATTCGTCGCATCATGGGTTTACCTGCGGCGAAATCGGTCGTGGCAGGCCCCGTGGCGATCGTGCTGGCGGGATTGTTGCTGATGTTTTTCGTGACGGCATCCTCACTTTTCCGTTCTGCCAAGGCGACCGCTGAAGATCAGCAGGCGAAGCTGCCTGAGGCGGAGAAAAAATCGGACGATGAAAAAGAGGGGACGGCCCCTGCGATTGAGAATGTCCGAACGGTTGTGTTCGTCGTCGCCAAGCATCAGCTCTTCCACGAAGGGCAGATCGTCACCTGGGACGAGATCGAGACGATTGTCGACGACGAATGTGCGATCCATGGGAAGATTCGGCCTGCATTTCTGCATACCAATGGCGGTTTTCAGCGGATAGCTAAATTTCCCGTCAATCAACTCTGTAAGCGGTTGTCCGATTCAAAAAAGCTCAACGGATCGGTTGGGGGCACGATCTCACCGCGCGCCTCTGCACGCTACGACCGCATCGAAACGCCTGCGGATTTTGTAATGGATGAGTCGGCGCGATGGACGGGCAAGGTTGTTGACTCGGATGATAAACCACTCGCCGATGCGGAGATCGTCCTGTTGCCCACAGAATGGCCAGGAGGATTGAGCCTGTCCCTTCGTAACGCGCGTTTACGCGATCCACACGACGAGCACGTCGTCAACTCCGATGGCTTGGGGCGATTTGAAGTGGTTGTCGAGCCCGACGAGAAACTCATTGTCGGGATTCATCCGCATGGATTCGTGATGACGAGTCTGGAAAAATTTGAGCGAGAGAGGCTGCTGCGATTGCAGCCTTGGTCTTGTATCCATGGCAGCGTTTATTTGAAAGATGACGTGACGCAATCCGTCAATTTTTCGGCAAATCGACTGAATGTCCTCTTCAACGTCGCTGAAACTCCACTCGCGAAAGACGGAACGTTCGATCAGAAATTTCTTCCACCGGGCTCGATTACGGTGCAACGAGGCATCGTCACTGATGCGATGTTTCGCTATTTGTTTCCAGTCGCTTCGCCAACACTAAAACCCGGTGAATCCGCGGAAGTGAATGTTGGTCCAATTCCTGACAATCAGAAAAAGGAAACGCTGGAAGAATTTGAGAGAAAGCGTCGCGCCGAAGAAACGCAGACGAAGCCGATGTCTGAGTTGAAATCAGGGGACAACACTCAGGCCGTTCCCGCGGCTGATCCATTGCCCCGCGTCACGTTCACGGTGGCTCGGAATGTTCTGGTTCATCGCCGACAATTCGTGACTTGGGGCCAGGCAGAACAGATTCTGAATGACGCATGCAAACAACACGGAACAATTCAGCCAGTCTTTCTGCTGACCCGTTTCTGTTCTGATCCATCAACGAAACTTGCAGAGATTTACGCGCGCCTCTCTCAAAAGAGCAGAATTGAGCCGTTTGCGGTGAGACATGCGTCATTGCGAATCTCAAACCGCTACGACCAGCTTCCACAAATCCCCGTCGTTTACGCTGATACTCTGCGGGCCAAGGGGCAAGTCGTTGATCCAGACGGGGCGCCCCAAGACAACGCGGAAGTCCTGCTTTTGAGGAGTACCATGACGCTGTTTCCTGGAGATGTGAGCGATCGTCAAGGCGTCGATCTTTGCGACGGTCGCTTAGAGAATCCGGACGATGAATATGTCGTTGTCAGTGACGCGGCGGGACGGTTCGAGATCGTCGCACAGATGGGCGAACAGATTCTCGTCGGGATCCATCCACGCGGGTTTGCAATTGCGACGATTGACGAATTCAAGACGGATCACATCTTGCGACTCAAGCCCTGGTCTCGAGTTCGTTGGCGATTCCCTCAGAACGCACCACCGCAGCATTCAATTTGGATTGCCAGCAGTCCGAACATCGGGGAGCCCTCTTCGAAGATCGAGCCACCCACGTTCAATGTCTGGTCGAAGCGTTCCAATCCCGATGGAACATTCGATGAAAAATTCGTTGTGCCTGGGCCGGTGACGATACGACGCGTGAATCACGATTCGAGAACTGTTTCGTCGCATCTGGTCTCGAAGCAGAATCTCGTGTCCGGCGAAACGACGGAATTTGACGGTGAGCCGTTCGCACGTCAGGTCGAAATGGCGATGGTCCGCGTTGACCCGCACTCATTTTTGTCATCACAAATCCATTGGCCATCGAGAAAATCCAAGAATCCAACAGGAGCGAATCATGTCGCTTTCATTCTCGCGCAGCATGTCCAACTTTATGATGATCAAGTTGTAACATGGGACGAGATCGAAGAGATTCTGAACAAAGAATCTGACGCACATGGAGTCGTAACTCCCGTATTCGTCAATACGCTCGGGTCCGCAGCCCGACAGAAGGAAATCAACACCAAACGGTCTCAACTTTATCGTCGGCTCTTTGAGAAAGATCGAGTTGATGGAGTGCGAAGCCGAGTCGCTTCAACGCGTGCCAGTGCCCGCTATGACCGCTTGCGAATTGCGGGTGACTTGGTGCCTCTGGGAAGCCAGATGCGAACGGGACGAATCGTGGATGTCAAAGGTGAATCGGTTGCCGGTGCAGACGTTCTATTACTCCCGACGGCAAATCAGAATGTTGCGATTCATTTGTGGAATGGACAGTTGCGAGATCCCCACGATGAACATCGTGTCGTGGCCGATGCACGGGGATTGTTTTCGATTCGGTCTGAAGTGGAGGAAGAATATCTTGCTGCGATTCATGAGACCGGTTTTTGTTTGATGCCGCTTTCCTCATTCACAAATGATCAGAGCGTGAAACTTGAGCCATGGTCGCGGCTGCACGGAACTATCGCGAAAGACGAAGACGACAAACAGTCCATTCACTTCGTCACTCAACCTGTCGCGAATATCGAGTTTCACACTTGGGATACGGAAATTTTGCCTGACCGATTTTTCGATCAGCGATTCGTTCCGCCTGGCGCCATTGCGGTGCAGCGATCGGTTGAGACGCAACGAGGGGTGACGAGTTACTTCACGACGCAAAAGTTGACAATGCTGTCGGGGCAGTCGGAGTCGATCCGTTTGGGCCCGATCCCGCCTGAACAGTCACCGGGGTTTCGACTTCGTCGCCTTGATGTTGATCAGCGCATCCGTCCGGTGATTCCCAAGGAACGCAGTTCCATCTTCAAGAAACGCACTTCTTCGGACAATGCCGCCCCAGAGTTGAACGGCTTTGAGAAGTTCGAGGCACCGTAAGACAGATCTGTTTTACGCAATCCCCGCTGGCGAATTCGGCGAGTAAAACCAAGCCTACTTACTCGGCAAACGCACGATGCCGTCCCAGTTTTCCGGGGCGGTGCGGTTGTGTGAGACGATTTGTTGCATCAGAAAATCTTGGGCGCGGTCGCTAGGCGGCATGGCGTGCAGACAGCGATAGGCTTCGTCCCACTGGCCCTCGATAAAGTGTTCGACCCCGCGTTCGTAGCTTTCGATCTGGGCGTCGGACAGATCGGGATCATCGCTGAGGGGCGGTAAGAGTTCGCTGACGATGACCGGGTTTTCCATGCCGTAGGGCAGCAGCTTGGCCAGTCGTCTGAGGCGGCCTTCGCTGCTTGCCAGTCGTGGCCTGACGATGCGGGCTGTGGCTTCATCCAAGACGATGGGGACTCGTAGCTGTTTGGTCATCGATTCCAGTCGACTGGCGAGGTTCACGACCGGGCCAAACACCGTGACCTTCACTTGCTCAGCGGTTCCGATTTTCCCGGCGACCGCCCGGCCGTGCGCAATTCCGATTCCCATCGTAAAGTCGGCGAGCGGGTGATTGCGCGTGGCGGCGGCTTTGGCGAACGCGGCACGAATTCCGAGCGCCGCCCGGCAGGCATGCACGGCGGCATCGGGTGAGGGAAACGGCCAACCCCAGAAGCCCAGTGTCGCGTCACCCTGGAAGTCGCCGGTGACACCACCGTTCTCCAGGATGTGCTGCGTCATGACTCCCAGTGCGCGGCTGACTCGTTCCAGCAGACCGATCAGATCGCCGACTTCGGTTTCGGCTCGCTGACTGAAGCCGCGCAGGTCGCAGAACATGACAGTCACATCGCATTCGCTCGGTTCGAGCAGTGTCGTGTCGAGTTCATCACCGAGTGCGGCCAAGATCGGCGGCGCGAAGAATTGCCGCAGTCCGGCCTTCTGTCGTTCCAATCGCTTGGCGCGCACGACCGCTCCGATGATCTCGGCGACCAGTTCCGTAAACTTCACATCCGCTTCAAGCTGCAATGCGTCCGAAAGCGTCGTGCCGGGGATGAATGTCTTTCCCATCCGTCCCGCGACGTACAATCCCGCCGATTCCAGAGCCAGGCCAGGGACAGGAGTGCAATAGGCCCAATCGAATTCCTGCATCAGAGTCTTGTCGTGAGACTGTGGTGAATCCTTCTCCCAGATATGCAGGACGCTCGACCTGCGGCGTTCGAGTGCTTCCGTGACGAGCCTGCGGCTGGGGCGGAATGGCCCCGCAGTCTCATGCCGACGGTCCCAGTGCAACATCTGGACATCGTCTGTGCCCGCCGTCGTCACGATGGCGACAGCTTCTGCGTGGACGACGCCTTTCAGCAGAAGGTTCGCCAGGCGGTGATAGAGTTCGTCGTCGTTTCTGGCGCCGGAGATCACCTCGGGCAGGTGAGTCAGAACTTCGATGCGATTCTCGGGATCCTGATAGCGGATTTTTCTGAGTTCTTGTGGTTTGAAGGCAACTTCTTCAAACGGAACGGCGACGATGCCGGGTTCGGCTTCCATCGGTGCCAGATGGAAGGTCGTCGAACCGATCACGAAATGCTGCCCGATCTCGACGCGGCAAGTGGCGACGGATTCTCCGGCGAAGAACAGCGGATTGCGAGCGGAATCCAGACGCGTCAGTTGCAAATGGTCCAGATGCACGTCGACTTGAACGTGACGACGCGATAGTTGCGGGTCCCAAGGAATGCTGATGCTGGCGTCGGTGTCGCGGCCGATCACATACCGTTGACCGGGCGCCAATTGTCGTCTCGACCGATGAGCCGGTTCCAATCCTTGAGACGCAAGTTCGAGCACGACGACATCCAAACGAGTTTCCTTGTGTCTTGAACAGTCCGTCATGTTGGCAACTTGGTGAAAAAACGACAATCGGAAGGATGTGCTTTTTCGATCTGGGCCAGTCACTTCATCTGTCGGATTCGGAGAAATTGAACTACGGTACGTGATCGAACGAGTTCCTCTTTTCAGAACCAAAGCGCCCTTCATGCGGATTCCGACCTCACGTCAACGAGCTTCTCAAGCCGACATGCAAACGGCCATGACACCGCTGATTGACGTGGTGTTTCAACTGCTCATCTTTTTCATCTGCGCGTCGACCGGCCATATGAAAGAGTTGCTGTTGCCCACGGATTTCCGCGCGGGCGATGTGGGGGCTGTCACGGAGCAGGAACGCGAAAAGCCATTGGGCGAGGTCTGGATTCGGCTGAAACGTGTCGGTGAAAAGACGCGTGCGTTTCTCGAAGAACGTGAGTTTGATGATCTCGCGAATCTCGGGGCGACGCTCCGTTCGCTGGCCGCGGCAGCCAATGAGATTCCTGTGAATCTCGACATTGGGGCAGAGGTCCCCCTCGGCGACGTGATCTACGTCTATGACATCTGCCGCGCCGCCCGCTTCCGTTCCGTGAACTTTGCCGCGACGGACCGTTCGATAAACGGCACGCCTTAGATTTCCCTCTGTGTCTCCGTGCCTCAGTGTCTTCCCCACCGCCGCTGGACCCACATGGACGCGACGCGTACTTCGGAAACGCACTGGTGGTGAGGGAGACACAGAGACGCGGAGACACAGAGAAGAGGAAAATAGGGGGGCTCGCCAGGGATTGGGGGCAATGTTTATGATTGTGGGGGTGGTTGATCTGGTTCCTTTTTCGACGAAAAGATCCTCATGGATAGCGCGGCTTTGCAGTTTCTCAAGGATTTACTTCACGCACCTAGTCCGTCCGGATATGAGCGGCCGGTGCAGGATGTGGTTCGTCGTTACGCGGGTACGTTCGCGGATGAGGTGCGCACCGATTGGCACGGGAATGTGATTGTCGCGGTCAATCCGACGGGTTCGCCCCGGATCATGCTTGCCGGTCACTGCGATCAGATTGGTCTGCTGGTGAAGCATATCGACGATCGAGGATTTCTGTGGGTGCATGCGATCGGCGGCTGGGATCCGCAGGTCCTCATCGGGCAGGACGTTCAGGTCTGGACCAAAACAGGTCCCGTTGCTGGAGTGATTGCTCGAAAGCCGATTCACCTGCAGTCACCCGAAGATCGTAAGACGGTCCCCGAGATTAAAAACTTGTGGGTCGATATCGCCGTGAAAGATGGAGAAGAAGCACGAAGCCTGGTGGCGATCGGCGATCCCATTACAGTCCAGTTGGGATATCGCGAGTTGCGAAACGGCTTGGCCGCCGCGCCCGGGATGGACAATAAGGTCGGGGCCTGGACCGTGATTTCGGCGGCAGAACGCGTCCGGCGAGGAAACCCCAAGGCGGCGGTGTTTGCAGTGTCGACGGTTCAGGAAGAGATAGGTCTGCGGGGTGTCCAGACCAGTGCTCATCAGATCGATCCACAGCTAGGAATTGTCGTTGACGTCACGCATGCGACGGATTGCCCGACGATCGACGAGAACCAATACGGTCGCGTCAAATTGGGGAAAGGCCCGGTGCTCTATCGTGGTCCCAATGTGAACCCGGTGGTGTTCGAGCGGTTGATTGAGCAGGCGGGGGCACTGGAGATGCCTGTCCAGATCAATGGTCTGGCGACGGCGGCGAGCAACGATGCGGCGCAATTGCAACTAACGCGGGGCGGTGTGGCGACGGGACTGGTCTGTATCCCGAACCGCTACATGCACAGCCCGGTGGAAGTCGTGTCGCTGGAAGATCTAGATCATGCGGCGGAGTTGATCGCCCGCTTCTGCCTGTCGGTGGATTCCACGAGCGATTTCACTCCGTGAGTGAATATCGCAGGGGGCGGAAAGTGGTGGCCGGATTGAGGAACTGAAGCGGCCTTCTGAACCTCAGGCTCGGTCGGGTTATGTGGAAGTGCAAGACCCTTGGTTTGTGGCAGGAAATGTGATTCAAGACAAAGGGCCCGGGACGACATCACGTCCCGGGCCCTTCTCACTTCATCGTCGTCATTGGTCCGTACGGTTGGCTTGTCACTTCTTCGCGAAGGGATGGATGAACAAGTCCAGGTACAGCACGAGTGCCATCAGGCACAGCAGGAAGGCAAAGCCGACATAGGTGGCCCCAATTAGCACCTTCTCGTTTGGTTTTCGTCGCGTGCAGGCTTCCCACAACAGAAAGACCATGTGCCCCCCGTCGAGGACCGGGATCGGCAGGAAGTTCAACACCGCGAGATTGACGCTCAGGAAGCCCAGGAACAGGAGCATCGCGATCCAGCCTTCCTGTGCGAACTGATAGGCCGTCTTCGCAATGCCCAGTGGGCCGTGCAATTCTTTATAGGACACCCGACCGGTTACCAGGCTGCGAAGTGTCAGGTAAATATTTAGGGCGGATGTGCGTGTGTGTTTGATCGACATAGCACAGGCTTCGCCGATGGTATCAGCTCTTTGCATGAGCCGCTTACTTTCCAAGCGGATACCCACGATCGGAAGCAACCAGTTGGGATCGGGCTCGGGATCGACGTCGACATTCACAGGGGTCGAATCTTCCGTCACGGTCAATGTGACTTTGCGATTCGGGAACCGTTGCAGCATCCAGAAAGCCCAGGCCGAGTTGTTCTTCACGTCCGAGTCATCGAACTTGATGGTGATCGTCGAATCTTTGACCTCGTCCTGACTGCTGGCCGGCAAGTCGGCTCGCTTGGTCAGCATCATTTGCTTCAGAGGACCAGGCTTGATTCCTGCCTTTTCGGCCGGGCTGTTTGGCGCGACCGCGAGCACGACGGGCAGCATATGGAATGCGACGCCGATCGAAGGAATCGAAAGAGGTTCGCCCGGTTGTTCCGGTTGATCGAGCCAACCCGGTGCGTCGTCAGGAACCAGTTTCAACGTGACGCTTTCGCGTCCACCGCCCACCGGCTGTCGTGTGACGATCACTTCAATTTCGGTATCCGCCCGTTTGGCGAATTCGACGGGAAGCTTTAGCGGATCGATTTCGGTGCCGATGTTCAGGCCGTCGAGTGCCGCTAGTTTGTCGCCCTTTTGCAGCCCGGCCTTCTCCGCGGGGGAGCCATGTTGGACGGCAACGATCGGTCCCGTATCGAGGGTGATGCCCAGCGTGCGGAAGAAATTGTCGGTCAGGGTAATTGTCTCGGTCGTTGGCTGGGCGAGCTTGATTCCCTTGTTGTCAAAGTGTCGCTCGACGGTAATGACGAGCGGATTCTTGGTATTGGCGGCAACAGCGCGGTGGAATTCGACCGCCGTTTTGACCTCTTGGTCGCCCACTTTGGTGATCTGGTCACCTTTGCGGATTCCGTGTTCGGGGTCTGCCGCGAATCGACCTGGAACTGGTTCATAAACCGTCAGGCTTTCCATTGGGGTCACGCCGATCTGAGGATGCGATCGTGTCGCGTCGGGTTCGACGGTGATATCGAACTGCTCTCCATTGGCATGTTTGCCTTCAAGACGCAGCGGGCCCGACGACAGAGCGACACTCATTTGCAGGTCGACGAAGGTTGAAATCGGGCTGCCGTTGATTTTCTCAATGAAGTCACCGGCGGCGATTCCGGCTTCCCATGCGGGCATTCCAGGTCGTGCATCACCAATCAACGACGGTGATGTGGGGAACCCGGCTTTAAAGACGACGATGAAGAAGAGGAACGCAGTTAGGACGTTCATCGTCACGCCGGCCGAGATGATGGCCATGCGCTGCAGCACTGTCTTGGCGACATACGATCGTGGATCGGCGGCGATTTCTTCACTCGTCAATTGACTGGGGTCGGCATCGTCCTGGCCCAGCATTTTCACATAGCCCCCGAAGGGAATCAGTGATAAGGCGTATTCCGTCTCGCCCCATTTCCGGCTGAACAGGACCGGGCCGAACCCGATGCTGAATCGCTCGACATTGACGTCGCACCACTTGGCCACCGCGAAGTGCCCCAGTTCGTGCAGGAAAATCACAAGGCCCAGTCCGAGCGCCGCCAGGGCGACGTTCGACGCTTTGATGGCCAGCGGCATTAATTCGACAGCGAGGATTTCCACCGTTGCATCTCCTTTCGCGCCCAGTCGTCGAGGCGAAGCAGTTCCGCCAGACTTGGTTGAGCGTCGAAGTTGTGTCCTTTCAGAATATCACCACAGGCCTGTGGGATTTCTGTGAATTTCAAACTTCCGTCCAAAAATCGCTGGACGGCGACTTCATTCGCCGCGTTCAGCACGGCGCCGCAGGTCCCGCCGCGCTTTGCCACTTCAAACCCGAGTGCCAACGCTGGGAACGCGTCGAGATCGGGAGGGAGAAAATCGAGCTGGTGGGCGCGCGTCCAATCCATGGTCGGACTGGTTCCCGCCCATCGCTCGGGGTAGGTCAGGGCATACTGGATCGGCAGTTTCATATCGGGCGGCGACAGTTGAGCCAGCACGCTGCCGTCCAGAAATTCGACGAACGAATGCACGATGGACTGGGGATGAATGACGGCCGCAATCTGATCGGCATCCAGATCGAACAGCCAGCGGGCTTCGATGATTTCGAGAGCCTTGTTCATCATCGTCGCGGAGTCGATCGTGATCTTGGGTCCCATCTGCCAGGTGGGATGTGCCAGCGCACGGGCAATGGTCGCTTCTTGCTCGAGCCGATCTCGCGACCATCCGCGAAACGGTCCCCCGCTGGCTGTGAGTACGATTCGCTTCAAATCGCGTCGGCGACCCGAAAGCATGGCTTGGAAGACTGCGCTGTGTTCGCTGTCGACGGGGATCAGCGGTGCGCCTGTTTTTGCGGCTAGATTCATGACCAGCGGGCCGGCGACGACGAGTGTTTCTTTATTGGCGATGGCAACTCGTTTGCCCGATTCGATCGCCGCCCACGCGCCGCGAAGTCCGGCTGCACCGACGATGCCGCAGACGACGGTATCGACGTCAGGATGACTTGAGATTCGTTCCACGCCTTCAGGACCGAACCAGACCTCGGTTTCGCGCGGAAAGGCGTTGCCACCGATCAGCTTTTGTGTCGCGGGGTCGGCCAGCACGGCAAAGCGAGGTTTTGTTCGCTGGCATTGCCGGGCCAATGGTTCCCAACTGCGGTGAGCGGTCAGCGCGGTCGCCTGCAGACGTGAGCCATGCGCCTCGATCACATCCAGACAACTGGTGCCGATCGAGCCCGTAGAGCCGAGGACGGAAATGCGGTTCAAAGCTGGCGGATCAGAAGGCACGCATCACTCGCAGAGACCATCGCAGTCGAGGGATGTGTCGACATAACTCACGTCGTCATGACCGATTACGCACTCCCTCGGGACCGTGCATTTTAGGCGCGGATAAGATTCCCAGCAAGAGCGATGAAATTGGGGGGCATGACGAGAGCGGGTGTCCTAAAAGCTGACAAGGTCGAAGGCCTGAGTTGGTCCTCGAACACCCTGTTGAAGTAAGGAGGACAGGCACCTTGGCATTCACGATGTCATGGCGTTTTTTGATCTGGGCGGCGCCAGTCTCCGTTAGCTCAGCAGATTACCAAACGTTCCGACATGCATGATTGAGATTTGCTTGTTGCAGGAACGATCGAGGTGGGAGTCGGTCGTCGGTTATGCCCTCGTCGATTAGATATTTCCCCATCAGGTCCAATCCATAACTGATGCACTCGTCTAACGTTGGCATTTCTGGACCAGGGGCAGGTGGTTCCGTATACAGATTGAGCCAGCCAGATGCGGAGCGACCGGCCGTTCTATAAGTGGCTTCTAATGCGAGAGTGTTTGTGTCGTGTCGAAATTTGAAGACAGGCTTCCCCACTCCATGTGCTCCGCACGTTTGTCTCGGCAGAGATTCGCCATCCTCTCTCCGTAACGCGACGTTCGAACAGCGCAAGCGCTTTATCCAAACTGATCATCGTCACTCTTCCCTCAGAAACGACCCGACCCCGGTTTATGGCCGGGGTCGGGTCGTCATTTTAAGAGCGGTACCACTAGCGTGCGTTCCGTTGCCATGCAGCTGCGGCCGAAGGAACACCCGTGAACATTGACGTCTTTCGCGCGGGGACCGTCGCTTCTTCGCGTGGGGCGGGGACGGAGCGAGCTGGAACGGTTTCTTCGTAGGGGCTAGGCCGTGGTGCCGGTGCAACCGGAGTTGCAGGTTGGAATTGAGGGGTGGAGCTGATTGCTGGATAGCCACCCGATGGCACCGTCATCGCAGGCATGGTTGGAATCATGGCCGATGAATAGGGGGCAGGTTGAAACCGCGGTGCCGCCACACCGATCGTCGTCGGAGCGAACTGCATTCCCAGCGCGGGGCCGCCGTTACAGGTGTCACAACTTGAAGCGAAGGCCGTTGCCTGGACTGGAACTGTTTCCTGAACGTATTGCACCGACTGGACGGGCACCATTCGCGTCGAAACCTGGGGGACGCGACGGGTGACCTGCACAGGCACCGCGACCGTTTTGACCTGTTGTTGAATCGTGGTCTGCTGGACTTGTTTGGTGACCGGTTTCGGAACCCAGACCATTTGGTAGCCGCCTTCATCGACGGTGACCGTCTTGCAGCTCGTCACGGGGATGTTTTCGACCACTTGCTTGTGGCAAACCTGGGTTTCGGCGACATCCGCGAACGTCGTCACTTGCTGCGCCTGAAGCTGTGTCGTCACCACGGGGCGATTGCGCGTCACGGTGCACTGTACGGGAACGACCGGTGGGTCGATCGTGCAATAGGCGGGAAGGGGCTGTCCGTAGAACTGGGCTTCGGAAATGGCCGGCCAAGCGCATGCCACAAAAGCCAAGGTCACATTGCGGAACAGTGAATGGTTCATGAACCAGATTCCTCGATTGATCAGCGGTCGGATTGAAGTATGGCCGCCATGCATGATCGGAGACAGATCGAGACTCGAGCAGGCTCGAGTCTGTACTTGCGATTCCATGAATCGTGCTCCGTGTTCCGACGGCCCGTCATACAACAACAGCTATTCGGTGTATCGGTGAACCCGGGCCTGCAACTGTTGTCAAAATCGGAAAACTGAGAGAATCTTTCGCAATCGTTTTATTTTGCGACTACGTTACGGCGTTTCTGGCAGGTTGTCAGAGCTTGTTGCGGCGGAATTGGCCGATGCCGTCGGTTCAAGCCGCGGAAAGTGGCGCGCAAACTCAGGCTCGCACTGACGTAACATCAGATTCGGGGCCAGATTCACGATGACCGCAGCGACAATCAACGGGGCCAGTGTCCAGTGGCTGCGGCGTTTGACGGCTGTGGTCTCGGTAGGAATCAACGTTCGGGCGGTCAATTCATCGAACATGCTGTAGACCGCGATTGCCGAAAGAATAGTGGCCACAAGGGTGCAAGCCAAAACGAGCAAGCTGCCCGCGATCAGTTCCGAAAACAACAGGTCACTACTGGCGAACAGTCCGGCCGCGAAGAGCGCGAGCATCAAGAGCAGTACCCGGTTCGATTCCCGCGACGTCTCACGGGGAGGGGTGTCCGCAGTTCCCACTGAGGTGGCGCCAAGTGCGATCCAAGACAGTGCGAGCGAGGTGATCAGTTGCTGCTGCATCAGCCATGTCATGCAAAGTCCTGTCAGACTGAACGCGTGACAGCCAAGGAGTGAGAGACCGGAAAGGCTCAGGAAGATATTCGCGGAACGCACTTGCGGGTTGCTCGGTACGATCGCGCGCAGGGCGCCCCAAAGGGCACTTCCCAGTGCGACGGCGACGATCATTCCGTCCAGTTCCATGAACAATGATGGTGCGATGGGAAAGACGAATCGCAGCCATGCCGTGCCGACGACCGAAGATAAACCGACCAGACACAACGTGGCGATGGGGCCAGGCGTGTTGCGAAAGATGGCAAGCATCGGTGAATGAAAGGGGAACAGTCCAAACTGGATAGCGAAGCCGCACGACATCAGGCAAAACATCCAGGGAAAAACGTCGCCTGCATAATGAAACGCCAGTTGATTGTTCGACATCCATTTTTGAATCTCGAACACGATTGCGGCGATGTTCCAGAGGGCTTTCGGTGGGGGAGACGCATCTTCGATTTTCATCCAGGGAACCGCCATGACCAGCATCGCGAACCCCAGCATGACGAACGCTCCGCCGCAGAGTTGCATCCACAGAAATCGTTCGGCGAGAGTTCGCCGTTGCGATCCACCCGATTGGCCGATCAGCACGGACATGATCAGCACTGCCGTTCCAAACGCGACAAGGTACAACCGCAGGTCATACGCCAGCATGGCGCCGATCGATGCTGATTCAAACAACAGCACACCAGGGGCACACCATCCTGAGCCATTGTGAGGCTCTTCGGTTCGCCACAAGATGATGCACGTGCAAAGGATTAACACGAACGTGGGCCATAGGTTAATCCCGTCGACGGCCAGCCAACGCTGCGAGTATTGGTCGGCCCTCTGTTTGTCGACTTGCCTGTGCAGAATTTCACGGTCATCCGCGATGGAACGCGCGCTCGCGCCCGGTTCAGGAACGAGGCGTCTGGCCGCAATCTCGTCATTCCGCTCGAGTATCGACTGCCAGGCGACGCCACCGAAGAGCAGCAGGGTACACACTGCGTTAGAGACGGCAAAGTGACGAACCAGATCCCGCTCGGTCAATGCCGCAGCTGATGTGACGAGAAACCCGATCACGGGTGACAACATCAACAGCAGTGGCAATTGATCCCAGAGCGATGTGAACCAGTTCATTCCTTGCAGGCCCTTTCTGGACGGATGCTAAGCGAACGGATGGCGAGAAAACAGCGTTGAGTCGGGGAGGGCGTGGGCGAAGCCTAGGGGACGACGCAACGCACATCGCGATATCACGACGATGGCGAAAACCACAATTCGATCCAAACGTTGACAACCTTCACTGTCCCATGGGCGACTCGCGAGAGCAGTGTCTCGGTGCCGATCGTGATTGCGCAATTGCTCAGTGGGTTTTGCCGAAAGTACGTGGCGTGTCTGAGCGAATTTGGGCGGCGGTGAGGGACGACGTCTAAACAGGCTGCTATCATGTTGCGGCCGTGCTGCGCGTCTGGATCATGTCACGCATTTCAAGAGAGAAAGAAAGACCGAACCGATGTTCCTATTCGATGCACACCTCGATATGGCGTGGAATGCGCTGGAGTGGAATCGCGATCTGATGCTGCCAGTGGCGAAGATTCGCGAGTTCGAGCAGCACTTCGACAATATCATTCCTGGCGAATGCACGGTCTCTTGGGATGCCTTGCGACGTGGTCGTGTCGGGCTGATGATCGTGACGCTGTTGCCACGGTTCCACCGAAAACATGCCCCCCTGACGTTTCCGCAGCAGCGTGAAACCGCGTACGCGATGTCGCAGGGACAATTGATGTACTACCGCGCGATGGTTGCGCGCGGTGTGTTGCGTGAAATTCCTGACAAGGCGGCGCTCGACAAGCATGTCGCGGAATGGAATGCGTTGCCCGATGGTACGCCACCCGAATCGCTTCCGCTCGGATACATCCTCAGTATGGAAGGCAGTCCGCCCATTCTGTATCCCGAACAGATCGCCGACTGGTACGCGGCGGGATTGCGCTTGCTGGGGCCCGCCCACTATGGACCCAGTCCGTATTGCTACGGCACGGGCAGCACCGGCGGATTCAACGAGGACGGTAAGAAGCTCTTGCGCGAAATGGACAAGGTCGGGATGTTGCTCGACGTCACCCATCTGGCGGACGAATCGTTCTGGGACGCGATGGAGATTTACCAGGGGCCCTGCATCGCCAGCCATCACAACTGCCGTGCTCTCGTTCCTGGCGATCGCCAGTTGGAAGACCGTCAGATTCTCGAGCTGATCCGCCGCGGTTCGGTGATCGGAGCTGCCTTCGATAACTGGATGATTCAGCCGGGCTGGAAGATCGGCGTCACCGATCCGTCTACTGTGAAGATGGATCATATCGTCAATCACATCGACCATATCTGTCAGCTTGCGGGCAATGCCAAGCATTGCGGGCTGGGGACAGACCTGGACGGCGGTTTCGGAAAAGAGCAGTCTCCCTCGGATCTCGACACGATTGCCGATCTGGGCCGAATGGGTGAACTGCTGTCGAAACGCGGGTATTCCGCCGCCGACGTCGAAGGAATCATGTCGCGGAACTTTGTCGAGTTCTTCCAGCGAGCTTGGGCGTCGTGATTCAGTGATCGTGTGGGGAAACCGAAACCCGCGCTCCTTTGCGGGGCGCGGTTTCGCAATTTGATGTGATCCCGAGTCGCCGCGATGGCTCAAAGCCACGAATACAATCGCAACAACCGATTCGTTGCTTGCCGGGCGGGGTCTGTCACGGCATCATCTGCGGAACCGTTTTTCGCGAGATTATTTGACAAGTTTGAAGGAAGCCCCGATGCAGCGGTCTGTGTTTTTGAAGCTCAGCGCGATGATGTTCCTCCAGTACTTTATCTGGGGAGCGTGGTTTCCGCCGAGTTTTGGTTTCTTCGGTGCGGGGGCCTTGGGCTTCGACGAATGGCAGCAATTTGGTTTGACGGCCGCTTTTCCCATGTCGGCCATCATCGCCATGTTTTTTGGAAACCAGTTTGTTGACCGTAATTTTGCGGCTGAACGGTTTCTGGCGTTCAGCCATTTGGTGGGGGGGCTCGCTCTGATCGGATTTGGTGCTCTGTCGTGGAAGGCGTTTTCGGCAGAGGGGCAGTCGGTGGGAAGTTACTGGCTGTATTTCGCGTGCATGGCGACGCATTGCTTCTTTTACGTGCCGACGATTTCCGTCACGAACTCGATCGCCTTTTCGAGCATGTCCGATCCTCAGAAAGATTTTGGTCCGGTACGGCTGTGGGGGACGATTGGCTGGATTGCAGCCAGTTGGCCGTTCATTTTCATTCTTGCCGATTGGGCGAAGATTCCTCAATTCGGATCGGTTGGTTTTACGGATTGGCTGGGAGCTGCGCTGGGTACGCCTCTGACCGGGACGGCCTTGAATCAAGGAAAGAGCTGGGCCTTTTTGACGGGGGGCGTTGCCTCAATTCTATTGGCCGTGTTGAGCCTGACGCTGCCGCATACACCTCCTAAGCCGATGCACGATGAAAAGCATTCTCTGGCATGGTTGGAAGCGATGCGTTTGCTGAAGCATCCATTCTTGCTCGTGCTGTTTGTTGTCACATTTATTGATGCCACGGTCCATGATGGATTCTTCATTTTCGCGTTCACCTACCTGGAAAAGGTGGGTGTTGCTCCGAACTGGATTCAGCCGGCGATGAGCGTCGGGCAGATTGCCGAAATTGGCACAATGGCGATCCTGGGGTATGTGCTGAAAAACCTCGGCTGGCGGACCACGATGATCCTCGGAATCCTCGGGCACACGGTTCGATTTGCGGTGTTCGCATTCATTCCCAACCCCTACGTCGCCGTCGCCGTGAACATCCTTCACGGGATTTGTTATGCCTTCTTCTTTGCGACGTTGTACATTTTGGTCGACGAAGTCTTCCCCAAAGATGCACGCACGAGTGCTCAGGGGTTGTTCAACTTTCTGGTTCTGGGCATGGGGCCGATTGTGTCGCGCTACTTGTGGCCGGCCATTCAGGCAAGATACACGCATGATGGCGTGATCGAGTATCGCACTTTGCTGCTGTATCCCGCTGCAGGCGGCTTGATTGCGGCGATTCTGCTACTGCTGTTCTTCCATCCTCCGAAAGGGAAGGTCGCGGAAGAGGCTCCTGTCACCACTTGATCTGAACTCACAATCCGTTAACCCAAAAAGCGATGGGGGCGATTCGCAGACGCGAATCGCCCCCATCGTCATTCCGCCAAAGAGATTTGAATCGCTACTTGTCGGTCAATTCGCGGAACTCTTCCACTTCCGGCGGCGCGACGTTCAGGTCGATTAGTTCACCCGTCAGGCAGTCCAGATAGAACCGAATCAAGGGTCGCAATCCCGCTTGCGGATTGAGTTCCAGAGCCTTTCGCAGCGAGGCCGTCGCGTCTTCGACGGCACCGGATTCCATCTGCGCAACGGCCAACTGAAAGTAGACGGTTGGTCCTTCGATTCGCATCACCTGAAGTGCTTGTGCGGTGGTTTGCACTGTCGCGGCCGGATAGTAATCCGCCCAGTCCGGATTGAAGGTCAGAAAGGGCAGCGTCGACATCGTGGATTGAGTCTGCGACGAGATCATTGAGCGTGTCTGATCGTTCCAAAGCTTGATCGAACGAGTGTAATTCGCGGCTGTCAGGGCCGAGATGGCGGCAAAATCACGCCAGGTCATCAATGCCGTATCCGCACCCATGCCTTCCAGGGGGTCAATCTGTTCGGCGGCCTCACGATTGCGGCCCACTTCCATCAGCCAGCTTCCCAGCGCCAGTTTCGCCAGTGGATTCTTTGCAAGGTAGATCGCATCTTCTTCCAGCGTCTTGATGGCGGTCAGCAGGCCGCCTGCTTGAGAGGCTCCGTGTGCGACCTGAAGTCGATCAGATCCCTGGTTCAAATGATCGCTGGTCATTGTCTGAATGCGGCCGACAGATTCGTCCAACTGGACGATGATTTCTTTAATTCGTTCTGCTTCTTGTTCGCGCTCTTCTTCTGACAATTTGGCCATCGGTGGCAGTGATTGAAGTTTCCGCAGCAGTTCCAGTTGCACATCGATTCGTCCCATCGATTCGTACTGCTGAAGCAGTTGGCGAATGGTGTTGGAATCTTCCGGGTGCAGGGACAGAGCTTGTTGAAGCGCGCTGATGGATTCGTAGTATCGAAGTTTGTTCGGGGGCAGGGGGCCGCCCTGACTGAGGATTCCCGATTCAATCTGGCCCAGAATCGAGTAGGCCATGCCCAGGACCTTATAGCCCTCGGTTGAGTTGGGGTCGTCTCGCAGGCCTTCGTTCGCATTTCGTATCGCCAACAATGCCGAGGCGCAACGTTTTGAATTCGAGGTGCTGTTGCCCGCCGTGGCGAGCGCAAAATCGTGTTGAGCGGACTGGACGGCGTGCGGCACGACGGGACGCCGAAGTGAAAACAGATTGTCGTACGTGGTTGTGGGCTTTGCGTACTCGCGTGTCACCTCCTCGACGACTTCCGGCTTGTCTCGGAACGCCTGCTTGACCACGTCAAACGCATGGTCTCGCACGAATGAGGTGGCCGTTTCGTCGCTGGGGTCGATTCGGATGAAGACGGCGGTTGAGGCATTCAAGCTGGTCATTTCAAAGTCGCTGCACGCCAGCAGGCTAAACAAAGTATGGTAATCCGCCGGGGGCAGTGGTCCGTTCAGGCGAGGACAGGCCTGTCGGATGCGATACTTGACGAAGTTCGATTTCCAGATCGTTGAATCGTCTCGTTCGTCATTTCGTTCGCGCAGCGCTTTCCGGAGGACATTGTGGAGTTGCAGCAGGTTGGCTTCGTCGCTGCCATAGAAAAGGCCCGCTCGGCTGTCGACGAATGTTTTCTGGTTTCCCCAGATCATCAGGTCGCCCTGGCGCATCGAGAAGTTAAAGGGGTGATCGTCGATTAACGAGGAATGCAGGTTCTGATAGTCCTCCATTGCTCCTGCAAGATGGGCGTCAAACCCGACGCCGGTTCGTTTTCCGCTCGGTCCGTCGATTCGGCCGCTGAGAATCAGCCAGGCGAGCGCAAAGAACCCGATGACGGTGACAGCCCGCCCCCCGCGCGAGAACATCAGTTCGCGCCAGTCGATCGAATAGGTTTGCCCGAATTTTTCGCGATACCAGACTTGGGCGTTAATCGTGCCGATGACGCAATTCACGAGACTCGCAGCGGCCAGTTCGTGCGTGGCCAGCAAGCTCATTCCATTAAAGCCCAGCACAATGAATATGTGCGACCAGCGCAAGTGTGCCCGATTCAAGATCAGGCTGACGAGGGTGGCCGCAGCCAGAACCAGTGCTGCAATCATGCGATGATTCAGTGCGTTCCAGTGGAAATCACTAAGAATCGGAAAAAAGACCTGATCGGCGATGGCGGGCTGCGGATAGGCGAATCGCATCGCCGGATAGTCGGTCAAGTACATTCGAAGCGGTGCGAGCCATGATTCCCATAGGAACGGATGGACGGCAACGACTGCCAGGGACGCGAGTGTCACCTTGAGAATGTCAGATTTCTCTCCGTCTGCGGCCGGCTCGCGGCTCAACCATTCACCCACAGTCCACAACGCCAGCAAGAACCAGCCGAACCAGGCGCGTTGGTCACACTGAGCCCAGATCCAAATCAGCGGGACCAGGGGCCACAGGCTATGGCGTGGCCCCGGTTCTTCCGATCGAACCAAGACCCACAGTACCAGACTGACGCCCAGCAACGTGATCAGTTCTGGTTGGATGGTAAACTGGGGATAGCAGACCAGCAGGGCCAGTGTCGCACAGATCGATCCCCACCAGGTTCGGATGTTCATGCGGACGCTATGAGCGAGCAATCCAAACGTTAGGCAGGCGAGCAGCCCCTGCAACAGTGAAAGGCCAATTCCCCCACTGACGGCATGGATGCCGGCGACGACGAGATCGAAAGCCCAGGGAAGATTGATCCAGCGACGTTCGCTGGCGGTATACGAAAACGGGTCCTGCGCGGGCGGGAGGAAACCATGGCTGGCCAGATACTGTCCGCTTTTGATGTGGAGCAGCGTACGCGTTTCAGCGATCTGGGAGACACCCAGCAAGAGCGCCAACCCAACGACGGCCCAGCGAATCACAAAATCGCCTCGAATTGCTTCGTCTTCGACCAATTCCGGCGTGAGCGGTTCCCATTCGGGAAGCCCTTCATCCGCCATCGGCGTGATGGCCGGGACCTGGCTCGCAATGGGTTCAAGGGCGGGCGATGGCTCGTTGGGGGCAGGCTTTGGGTCGAGTGGCTGGTCAGGTTGTTCAGGCACAATCTCGCTCGCTGTAGAATAACGTCAGGACCGGATGATGTGGTCCATGGTAAAGCCGCTGAATTTTGCTGGTCAACCAACTCAGTCTGACTGTTCAGAGGAGACTTGCAACAGACGGAGAGTGAGGCGTCAAAATCGGCGTCAGCACTCACCAGATCCAAGCACGCGAATGGCCTACGAGCCGTTTGCCAAGAGTGTTGGGGCTGACGTGCGGATTCGAGCGGGAAACGCAGTTCCAAAGCCGATGGATCGGTGTTTTGGGCACTGCCATGACGAGTTGCGCGTGTCCCAGGAAGATGCTGGAACCCCAGCCTGCGTACCGAGATTCAGGCGAGGCAGGGGACGCGTAGGATGGTCGCGACTCGACCAGCTTCCGATTCCGTCAGCAACCCCTTTAAACGCATCGTCATGTCTGAAGACGCGTGCCAGCGGCTCAGAGCTTCGAACATCGACTCCAGACGATTCGGATCGATGCCCATCTGGATTTTCCGTTCGATCGATTCCTCTGGTGCCATATCCAGAAACTGGTTTAACAGCAGGAAATCAACGTCATTCGGCAGTTCCAGGTACAGCAGTCGCAATTCGCGGGCAAGATAGGAATCGAGCGGAAACGACAAGTCGATCGGACCGCCGCCCAGCAGTCTCGCCACGAGTTCGGGCTCTTTCTCGACATACTGTGCCGTCAATTCGCAGGCCGCATAGACCACACTTTCTTCGAGCAGATTCGCCTGGAATGCTTCGCGGCT
Source organism: Schlesneria paludicola DSM 18645 (assembly GCF_000255655.1). Classification (NCBI taxonomy): domain Bacteria; kingdom Pseudomonadati; phylum Planctomycetota; class Planctomycetia; order Planctomycetales; family Planctomycetaceae; genus Schlesneria; species Schlesneria paludicola. The sequence goes on from NZ_JH636436.1 coordinate 464,027, forward strand.
GACATGCTTGTGCCAGGTGGACGCAAGTAAATCCAACTGCACGGCAGGTGCGACTTCGCGAAGAAAGGGAACCTTGCCGAGATATCCGAACGGCTTCATTGGCTCGCTCAGACATCGCTTGTGAAGTGACAGGGTTTCGAAGGTTTCTCGGAATGCGACGCGAAAGGCGGCATAACTGAGCAACGTTTGCGGAAGCGGTTTGTGGTTGATCTTGAGCATGAACTCAGGATGGCTGCCGTGGGGGACTAAATACAAGAAAATCTTTCGATTTTTCCCCACGCAGCCGTGATTGCTGACAATTCATTGACGATCGAAAACAATCATGTTGAGATTTCTCAACGCAACGTTACAAGGCGATGCGCTGACCGTTCTGCGTTGCGATTTTGGAAAGGATCGGACGATCTCGGCCGGTCATGTTTGATGCCGGATTTCGATCAATTGATACTGTCCGACGCGCGGTGCTGTCAGCGGCCGCAGTTCTTCGTCGAACAATCGAACGGTCAGCCCGTATTCAGGGATCATGCGGCAGAACCGTTCGGCGCGCATCCGCCCGCCGTCGACGAACCAGGCGACGCCGTCCCGCGCTAAGGTGCGACGGGTCAATTCCAACAGTGGCTCGTGGTGCCGGTCTTCGTAAAGCAGTTCGCAGCCCCACAAGTATGGGTACTGTTTGTCGGGCGGGATTCGCCAGTCGAGCACCAGGCCTTGTGCCTGGGTGAATCCATGCCGTTGAGCGTTGTAGAGCGCAAGCTCAACCGCCTTGGGTTCGTAGTCGCTGATCGTCACGCGCAGTCCGCGGGCGAGACCGGCGAGACCCACGATGCCAATACCAGCGCCAATCTCCAAGACCTCTGCCTCTTTTGGCCAGTCTGTTTTCAAGATGGTGGCGACCATCTTGAGTGCCGCAGGCCAAAGATAGGCCCAATATGGCATGTACTCGTCCCGATCGAAGGCCGTATGCACCTCGGGGTCTTCGAGGAAGGCATCGGGCACCGCCGGAAGGACAAGGCGAAAGGTGTGTCCTTCGACGGTCCAGGTGCGTTCCGTCCATCCACCCGGAATCGCAGGCAGCTCTTTCGGTTGCAGCTCGACGGGCAGGGGCAGGTCGCGGATTTCGCGCGTATCGGGCGTTGTTGTCATAGCGGTGAGCGTTTTCGTGCCAGTTCAGAGGTAGTCGTGAAGTTGCCGTTTTTCGAGCTCGGCCAAGAGCTTCTTGAGAGCTCCCTCGTCGCTCTTATCCGCGACGAGGGTTGCCGTCGCGGTGTGTACGATGATCAGGTCTTTCAAGCCGAATGTGGCGATTAGATGGTCGTTACTGGAACGGACGATGCATCCTTTGGATTCGACCGTACAACACAAACCATCGAGGGTGTTGCCGTCTCTGTCCGAGGGCAAGAGGCGCGGAAGAGCGTGCCAACTTCCGACATCGTCCCATCCGAACGGTGCTTCGAGGACGCTGACACGGCCAGTGACTTTTTCGAGTACCGCATAGTCAATCGAGATGGATGGCATCTGGGGAAATTCGGTTTCAAGAGCGGTCTGCCAGCCGTCCGTGCCGATTGCGGGGCGCAGTCTCTCAAGTCGCGCATACAAATCGGGCGTGAATTCTTTCAATGCTTCGAGAATCGTCTGGGCGCGCCACACGAAGATCCCGCAATTCCAGTAATACTCGCCGCTGGCCATGAACTGCGAGGCGACCGTCAGGTTCGGCTTCTCTTGAAAGCTCTTGACGTGGAACAAGGGCGATGTCTGCGACGCGAGGCGCTCACCCCTCTGAATATAACCGAATCCCGTGGATGGGTACGTCGGTTCAATGCCGAACAGAACGAGGGTATCTGGTTCGTTCTTGATCAAGTTCACGGCGTCGTTGACGGCCTGCTGGAATTTCTCAGCAGGGGAGATGACATGGTCTGCGGGTGTGACCAGCATCACGGCATCGGGGTCAACGGCCAATAGTTGAATGGCGGCGAGGCCGATGCAGGGAGCGGTATTGCGTCCACACGGTTCAACAAGGATTTGGTCTGAAGGGACATCTGGAAGTTGCCGTGCGGATTCGACGGCGTGCAAAGCGCCCGTCACGACCCAGGTTCGCTCAATCGGAATTGCGGGCTGACAGCGATTGACTGCTTGCTGAATCAACGTCTCGTGACCCGTCATTCGCAGGAACTGTTTGGGCAGTTGACGGCGGCTCTGGGGCCAGAATCGGGTTCCGGAACCACCTGCCATGATGACTGCATGCAACATTTCGAATGATTCCTCGCGTACGACGCCTCTGTTACTATCCGCCTCTGCCGGATTTCGTCATCGGAACGGGCTTCGATGAGAGTGCCTGTGCCGATGTCCAATCCTTCTGAATCTTGACGCGCGGGCGGAAGTCGAGATTCAGGTCAGATTTTTTGTACGGGAGTTATATTTCATTCGGGCGTTTCTCACACTCAAGTCAGCGTACGAAATAGTCGCCGTACGATATTGCTTGCGTTGAATCAGTGTGAAGCGTGTTGGTTCCGATTGAATTGGTCCGTTGAATGGCAGTGAAGGATTGCGAAATGTCTTTCGTCGAAGGTGAACGAGTCAGTGCAGCGGGGCGAATTGTCAAGTCGGCGATTGAAGACGGACGCTTGTTGCTCGCGGCTGGCCAGAACCTGACACGCTGGCTGAGCGAACCGTACTATGCGGATTATCGTCCGAAGCTGCTGACACTGATCGAACAGTCCGCATTTGACGAACTGAATCGTTTGTTCTGGGAACGGATTCCGTTCGGGACGGGAGGTCGCCGGGGGCCGATGAGCGAATTCGGGTCGGCGACGATCAATGCCCGGACCATTGCCGAATCTGCACAGGGATTGGCGGTCTATGTTCGGCAAGTTGCGCGAGAATCCGGGTCCTTCTCGGACCAGCGAAAGCTGCGTGCTGTTGTCGCTCGGGATACTCGCCATCGGTCTACAGAGTTCGCGCGGTTGACCGCTTCGATCCTGGCGGCGAATGGATTTGAAGTCTTCTACTTTCCTGAACCACGAGCCACGCCCGAATTGTCGTTCGCTGTGCGCAACCTCCATTGTGATACCGGAGTGATGATCTCGGCGTCGCACAATCCTCCTAGCGACAATGGATTCAAAGCATACTGGAGCACCGGCGGCCAAGTTCTGCCCCCTCACGACGCAGGGATTATTGGGTGCGTGGATGCGTGTCAGGAAATTCCCGCGGCGGATTTTGAACAAGCCGTCAGCGCGGGCCAGATCGTGCTGTTGACCGAAAAAGGGGATGTCCCGCGAGTGGATCAGGCGTATATCGACGCGGTCTGCTCGCTCAGTGTTTCCCCGGCACGCGACGTCAAAGCACTGTATACGCCGATGCATGGGGTCGGTGAATCGTCGATCTATCGAGTCCTCCAACATGCTGGGTTTGAGGGGGTCGAGCTGTTCGAGCCGCAACGGGTCCAGGATGGGAGTTTTCCTAACGTCCCTGACCACCTTCCCAACCCAGAGCGACCGCAGGCGCTCCAGCCAGCCATCGACTACGCCCGAGAACATGGCCATGCTCTCGTATTGGCTTCAGACCCCGATGCCGATCGCTTGGCAGTGGCAGTTCGAACGTCCGGCGATCAATTTGTCTGCCTGACGGGGAATCAATTCGGGGCATTGCTGGCTGACTTCGTGCTGTCTCGACGCGCCGCCCAGGGAACACTGTCGCCCGGGCACTATATTGTTGAGACATTGGTCACGACGCCGATGTTGCAGGCGATTGCGAGGGCCTTTGGGGTTCGTGCCATCAGCGATCTGCTCGTAGGATTCAAATACATCGCCGCGGCGATGGACGAACATGGCCCGGACAAGTTTGTCTTCGCGGCCGAGGAATCTGTGGGGTATCTCGCGGGCGAATATTGCCGCGACAAAGATGCGTGTGTCGCGGCGCTGTTCGGACTGGAACTCGCCAGCGAATTGCAACGTCAGGGGAAGACGCTTGTCGATCGTCTGGACGAACTATATGTCGAGCATGGCTATTATCACGAAACACAGTTCGTACAAGTTTGTCCTGGTCCTGAGGGGAATGCTCAGATCACGCGGATGATGCTCGCACTGCGTGAAAAGGCCCCAACGAAACTGGGGTCCGTGGTGTTTGCGACGGCTCGCGACTTTCTCAGGCACGAAGTCCGCTCGCTGCCTTCCAACACGACGAAGTCTCAGCTTCCATACCCGTCTGGTGACCTGCTGATTTTGGAAGGAACTTCTGGTCCTTGCCGAGTCTCTCTGGCAGGCCGTCCTTCGGGGACCGAACCGAAGATCAAGTTCTACCTGTTCACAAACTGCTCGACCGAGTTGCCGCTGGACCAAGCTAAGGCGGCAGCTCGTAAGTGTCTGTCGGAACTTGAATCGGGTTTGAAACAGTGGCTGGTGTCGAACGCGACATGAGCGGACATCGTGAAGCGACTTCTGTCGCCACCTATTACGCGTGTCTCGCAATTCGTTTCGCTTGGAGTCAAAAGCGACGGCGGTCTTCGTCTTGAAAACGAGCTCAAAACCAAGGCCTCTGAGCCATCTCGCTCCTTTAAATGGTGAGGTCAGCGCGCGAATGGCGCGCTTCTCGACGAGGCGCGGTTCGACGAAGATGTTGCATTCGGCGTTGATCTCAAGGCGGGGAGCACTCCATGGCGGTACTCGAACGGATTTCTCGTTCTAATATTTGGACTTTCAAAAAGCTTCGCCTGCGGGCGCTGCGCGACTCACCGATGGCGTTTGCCAGTACGTACCACCAGGAATGCCAGTTGCGCGATTTGGACTGGCTGGTCCGTGCCGATCAACTGGACGATGGACGCAGCATCGGCTTGATTGCCGTTGAGTCAGACGTCGCGTGCGGGATGGTCCGTGGCGCTACAGATGATGTCGATGCCACGGTTGGTTGGGTGGAGTCGATGTGGGTTGCCCCCACCCATCGCAAAGTTGGCGTTGGTGGACAATTGATCCTGGCCATCGTTGAGTGGGCGCACACTCGAAACCTGAGGATGCTCAAGCTGGAAGTGACCTCAAACAATCAGCGCGCGATCAGACTTTACGAGAGGCTTGGGTTCTCGCCAACTGGAAAGACTGCACCGTATCCACATGACTCCACCTTGACCGAGAATGAGATGTCTCGGGACCTCTTGGTCTGAGCAGGAGATCAGCGAATCGTTGCCGAGCGGGGGAACTGAATCCTCAGTCCACGAACAGCAATTCATTCAGTCCGTACAGCGATTGGATATAGATGGCCCAACGCGTCTCGTCGACCGAGCCGGTGCCACCTGTCAGAAACCTCTGGCTCAATTGTCGTTCCTGCGGCGAGGGTTCGCGTTGGAACAGCAATTGATAGCAACGCGAAATCTTCTCGTCGGTTGATGCGTCAGGCTTCTGTTGTTGTACCGCTGCGGCGAAGGCGGCGGATTGCGACTCAACGAATTCGCTGTTCAAGATGAACAGCTGCTGAAGTGGTGTTGTGGTGGCATCGCGCGACGGGCTGTGTGACGTCGGTGGCGGAAAGTCATACAGTCGCAGCATGTCGTTCTGTTCATCGCGACCCACCCTGCCGTACAGTGTTCGGCGAAGATTCGTGGGCAGGTCAAGCTCTGCGGCGGGGCCGCCCATGGTCGAGTTGAGCTGTCCCGCGGCCGCCAGCATGGTGTCTCGCCAAGGCTCGACATCCAGCCGACGCCGGTTCATACGTGCCAGCCACTGGTTCTCGGGGTCAAGCTGCAACGACTGCGAGCCTGCACTCGATCCGTCGACGCCCAGTGTCGTTTCGCTCGATTGGCGGTAGGTGGACGAGGTCACCATTTGTCGGTGCAGACGCTTCATTGTCCAGGCGCGGGGCGAATTGGGGTCGGTGTTGTCGGACAGGCTTTCTGCCAGCCATTCCAGCAGGTCGGGGTGGCTCGGACGCTCACCCTGAATGCCGAAGTCGCTGGGCGTGCGAACCAAACCGCGGCCGAAATGATGAGTCCAAAGCCGATTCGTGATCACGCGCGCCGTCAAGCCGCGTGATTCGTTGAACAACGCCTCGGCGAATTCGCGACGTCCGCTTCCCGACACAAACGGCTGAGGCGTCGAAGGGGAAAGCACTTCAATGAATCGCCGCGAAACGATCTCTCCCGGATTCCCCGGGTTTCCACGGCGAAACACAGGCAGGTCTCGGGGTTGATTCTTGCGGATGTCAAGCTTTGTCATTTCGGGGCCGTCGGGCAAAACAAAGATGCTGGCTTCTTCGACGACATGGGCCATCGGCGTACCAAACATCGGCGTCGTGCCCCGGATGGTATCGATGTCGGTCTTCAATTTCTTGGCTTCATCACATTCCTTATCGTTCATTGCCTTCAGTGATTCTTCCAACTGATCGACGCGCTGACGCGCTTCGGCAATCTGTTCGGCCAGAGGTGACGGCAGCAGTGGTCGGTCAGACAGTTGAGTGCTGGCAAAGATTCCCGCCATTCCGTAATAGTCACGGGTCGTGATGGGATCGAACTTGTGATCATGGCAGCGCGCACAGGCAACGGTCAGGCCGAGGAACGTGCGTGAGACCGCGTCGATCCGCTCGTCCCATTCGTCCGCGACAATCACTTCGATGACGCCCGGTGCCAGTCGCAATTCTTTCCAATAGGTGGGGCTCAGTCCGATCAGTCCCAGCGCCGCATAGTCCTCAGGAGATTTTTGTTCGAGCAGGTCCGCAGCGAGTTGACGTTTGACGAACAGGTCATAGGGCAGGTCTTCGTTGAGTGCGCGGATGACCCAGTCGCGATACAGCCAGGCTTGATCGGCGTTCTTCAACCACGACGGGGTGATGTCGGTGTATCGCGCCAGATCCAGCCAGTACCGGGCCCATCGTTCGCCGAAATGGGGTGATGCCAGCAACCGATCGACGGCTCGCTCATAGGCATCGGGGCGCGAATCGTTTACGAACTCTGCGACGTCGTCCACGTTTGGGGGCAGCCCGAGCAAGTCGAATGACAATCGGCGGAGCAATGTCCGGCGGTCAGCCGACGACGACGGGCTGAGACCGTGCTGAACCAGTTCGTGCTGGATGAAGGCGTCGATTGGCTGTTGAGCCGGTGCGTTCGGGGCCAAGGCAGGAGGTCTGTGAGACTGAAGTGGCTGAAACGACCAAAAGGCGCGTGCCTCGTTCCAGTCGATTTCCTTGCCTTTCTTTTGTGTTGTTGGCGCGTACTCCGGAACGAACGCACCCTTTTGAATCCACTGTGTCAGGAATTCGATCTCGGTCGCCGACAGCTTCCCTTCAGGCGGCATCTGCAATTTCGGATCGCCGTATCCGATGGCCGTCATCAACAGGCTTTCTTCTGGTTTACCCGGGATCACGATGGGACCGCGCGAGCCACCCGCTAGTAAGCTGGTTCGTCCGTCGAGGGCCAGATGCCCATTGTCCTCCGCCGTATCGACGGAATGACATTCATAGCAGTGCTTGGCAAAGATGGGGCGAATCTTGCGTTCGAAGAAATCACCCAGTGCCGACTCATCGGAATTGCCGTCTGCCGCATGACAGCAGGTCGACATGAATCCGATGCTCACCAGCCAAATCAGTTTCCCGAATCTCATAACACCCTCTAAGCCGCGACCAAATAACCTGACGTTAGTGTAGGCGAGCCCTCTGCGCAAATGTAACAAAAATCGCGACCCGAAACGTCCGTAGAGGACCTTTTCCATTTACGGTTCGAATTTTATCAGGCCGCGTGAGATCGCCAACTGACGTGGCCTTTGGTGCCATCCGGCGTCGAAGCATGAAGCATGCTCGTTGGCGTCCAAGGAAATCTTGTGTCCCATTTGAGGAGGGACTCTGATGAATCTGTCGTCCAAGATCAGAGATCTTGCGCCTTGCGATACGACTTTGATGACTCGTAGACTTCTCTCGAGATACGTCGCAGGCAAACTGCAGAAAGCATGAATTCGCCGACGATGGCCTTTTCAAGCCGTGCGGTTCGTGGATGCAATCGCACACCCGTTGTCAGAAATGTTTTTTTAAGGACGGACGATGAGTACCATTCGTGTGATGCTGGATGCCATGGAACTGTGCCGGATGCGGACGCTGGGCACGCTGGACGAGATCGCCAAGTCGCCAGATCCAGCCGCCATTCTGGGGTGGCGACCGGGACCCGGCCGGGCGCACATTGGCTGGCAACTGACGCATATTGGCATCACTGAAGAACTGACCGCGACCGAACGGCTCGTGGGAACCGTTCCTGCATTTTCGGATCTCGTTCCGCGTTACAAGTTTGGCAGCACACCCGACGACGAAATCCCCTCGGTGGAATTGATTCGCCAGGTGCTGGCCGAATCACGGCAGCATGTGCAGTCCTGTTTCGCCAAGTTCACCGAGGACGATCTTGAGACGATTCCTGAATGGTATACGGGGCGGGGCTGGACGCTGCGTCGGATTCTGCAGATCCTGGTCTGGCATGAAGCCCATCATCAGGGACAGGCCCACATTACGTTCAATCTCTGGAAAGCCGCACATTCGAAGGCGTAAGATGAATGTGCAAAGACATTTCCGGGTGACCTTCGTTACTCCGTGGTAAGATCTCGTGATCGGAATCACGTGTCTCACCTCGAACACGAAGTTTTGATGCGACCGAAAAGCATCGTTCCGACCGCGCAAGGGTTGTTTCATGCGGAACAGAATGACGTTGCTGTTTGTTGCCGTGATCTGCTGGTCGTCGGTGGTGCGAGGCGACACATTCACGATCCGCGAGGATGACGGCAACCTGGCAACCGTGGAAGCAAGGCTTGCTGGCGAGCGACTGGGCTTTGTGGCGCTCGAACGGACGGACGGACGGATTGAGATTGTTCCGCAGCAGCAGGTCGTCAAACGTGAACTTGGTCCTGATCCTGAACCCGTTTCATGCGAAACGGTTGTCGAACGCCTGACGGAACAGTTTGGTGCCGAGAAGTTTCGCGCACATTGCGACGCAACCTATGTCATTGGATTGGTGCTGTCTGAGCCGTTGCAGAAGCAATACGAAAACCGTGCCGCCGCATGTTTGAAGAAGGCCGTGGGCTTCATGAAACGCGTCGAGAAAGTCTTTCTCGATTTCGCCGGCGATATGAAGTTTGAAACAACCAGGCCCCGGTATCCACTAGTTGTGATCATCTTTGAGACGGATGATGATTTCACGCGATTTGCCGAAGCCGAAACGGGTGGACGCGGCCTGTCGGCCGGTGCGATGCTGGGCTACTACAGCGGGCTCACCAACCGGCTGGTCATTCGCATGAGCGAATGCCATACGTTTTCGACACCACTGCACGAGGCAATTCACCAACAGGTCTACAACCGCGGACTGATTCAGCGGCTGGCCCCAGTTCCGTCCTGGTTCAATGAAGGAATCGCAACAGGGTTTGAAGGCAGCGGAGAGAAAGTGAACGGTGGGCCGCTACGAATCAACACTCGGTACGTTCGCGCGGCGATGCAAGCTCAGAACGTCAATTGGGATGAAGTCGTCGCTGACGATAAGTCGTTTCGTGGTGACGTTCTCGCGGGTGAAGCGTATGCACACGCCTGGAGCATTCACTGGTTCCTGGTGACGAAGTATCCCAAGCAATATCTCGAATACCTGCAGCTTCTCGGTCAGAAGCCGACACTCGCCATTGATGACGCGTCAACGCGCGTCAAAGACTTCGAAAAGGTGTTTGGCAAGCCGGTTGGAAAACTGCAGAGCGAGTTTCCCGCCTCGTTGGAGCGTGCCGCCAGAAAACAAAAGGTCTCGTTTGGCGAACAACGTCAGCCAGGCTATTTGATCTTGCAGTCGAATCTGGGTGAAGTCGAAGTCACTGCGGTGAAGAATGGAGCCACCGGTGAACTGGTGACGGAAGGCCACATGCGGAACTTGTCATACATCCGCCCGATGAGCTTTCATATCACGCTGGAAACGGATGCGGGAACGTATGCCGAGTGGTATGTCCCGAACGTTCCTGCCCAGAAAATCGTGACGCTCTCAAGACGCCTGGCTGACAAACAGATGCAGGGGGGGGCGAACCAGGGAACCGGTTCGACGTTCAGTATCAAGGTTCGTTCGGTCGTGCCCGACAGCGAAACCGGAAAGACCTGGCAGCGGGGGCAGTTGCCGGTTCCGGTCTTCAATCGAAGCTGAGCGGGGCCCCGGCAGAAATTGCCGCCGACTTCTTTCGACTTCGCTGATGAGAGTTCGGCGAGTTTGCCGATAAGACTGACGTTGCGGCTCGTGCGGATGAGGATCTGTTTCTTGTTCGGCGGCCGATGCGATCAATTTGACGGAACTTCCATTCCCGGAAACGACGGCGGACCGGCGATCAACGCCTCGTCCCGGAGAATGGCGGCTCCGTTGAGTTTGATCGGAGACGAACGAGAGGATCACTCATGGACCTGAGCTATTGGGGCTTCCAGCGCTGGCCGTTCGAACGAACGTTCGCGCAGGACCGATTCTATTCGAGTCCGATCCATGAAGAGGCCCTCGCACGATTGCTGTTCCTCGTCGAAGAATCTCGACGGACGGGATTGTTGACCGGCCCCGCAGGAACGGGCAAAACGTATCTGCTACGGTTGCTGCATGAGCGTGCGGAACGCCTCGGTCGATTGACAGTTCGCTGCGACGCAACTGGGATGAGTGGGATTGAACTCGCGACTCAAATCGCGATCGGCTGCCATGTTCCTATTGCGATGGACGATTCGCCATTGCGTGTCTGGCATGGGATTGGAGAACGATTCGCCGCGCTCACCCTTGTGCAACAACCGGTACTGGTCATCGTGGACCATTTCGACAGCACAGAGCATGGTTGTCAACAGGCGCTTTGTCGACTTCGTCAGGCTGCCGATGCGGCGGGGACCAAATTGACGATGGTTCTGGCCTCGCGCGAACGAGCGGTGCCGAGTCTGCTTCAAGATCATATTGAACTCGGAATCGACGTCGTCCCGTGGACTGCTGATGAGACGACGCAGTTTATTCGGTTTTGCCTGGCTCGGGCGAATGCCAAAGAGATGCTCTTCACCGATGAAGCCGCAGCGGCGGTCTTCGAGGCCACGTGCGGAGTTCCGAACTCGATCGTGATGCTATGCAGTCTGGCGCTGTTGGCCGCCAAGGGGCAGGACGAGACCGTCGTGACGAGCGAGTGCGTGGTCGCATGCGCCGGGGAATTGCCGCGACGATCCGTCAATCAAGTGAGCGACAATCGAACGGCGGGGACAAGGTCGATGGCAGGCAGCGCCGCCCGATAGGCTTCGGCCGGGGACTCGCTTGCATCGATGCCGATTTTCGCTGTGCGTTTTCCCCGTGGAAGTGTGATGCGATCGTCCCGTCCGATAGGTGGGCACATCGACACGTCCCGCCCGCGACCGTGAAGGTCAGGCTTTCTTCGCTGCTGGGCCACGGCTCTGGGCCGAATTCGCTTCGCATCTTCACGCAGAACTCCCGACTTGATTTTTATCGAGATTGAACGACGTCCTTGTGAGTAGGCCATCCTTCGCGGTGATGTTGTTGAGTCTTGCATTCACCGTTTAAACGAAAAACCGGCTGGAATCGCAATGGTTCCAGCCGGTCAATGTTCACCGTGATCTACCGATCGTCTGTCTTTGATCGACATGCAAAGCGATGTCGATTATGGGATGACGAAATACAAACCTGCGACGTATCCGGCCTGCACCACGGCAGCTTCGGCATTCAGCGGGATTGGATAGTGCAGCTTTGGAGCACAATCGCCCGGACGATAGTAGCCCAGCATATACTCGTCCTTGCAGATCGGATCGATTGTCATCTGATAGGGCAGGAAGGCTGCCTGAAGTCCGAAACGACCGATGGAAGCGATGGGCTGCAAAAGATGTCCATAGGTATGGCCATATCGCTCGAGCGCTGGGTCGGCAAAGTACAGTGGATGGCAATGGAAGTTCGAGGCTTCCCATGCGAGAACGACAGGCGGAAACTCGCGTTGTGGATAGGTGGTTTGAGTGAAATTCAGGCCGAATTCTTTCCCCTTCTCAAGGGCGAACTCCCGCATATCCTGATCGCGTGTTCGATCATAAAACGGATCGATATCCGAGATCGTACGGGTCCTTGCATTGCGCATGACACCACCGACTCTATCGGCCATCGGGGCTTGCGGTGCCACTTCCTGCTTTTGGACATCCGGCGATGGAGTGTCAGGTGACGGAGGAGGTGGTGGTGCGGTTTCTTGAACTCTGGCTGCCACCAACTGGCCCCCGCGAGTGGTGCCCGCATCACTTGTCTTGCCGACGTCGGGTGAGGCGCTGGCATTGAGGTCGTCGTCAGGCAACGGTTGGCGAGCGGGCAACACCCAGTCATTCGACGTGTCAGTGGGAAGTGCCGTCAACCGAGGAATCAGCGGCCCCCCTTCGGATGACGAAGGAAGCTTGTCTTCAGAACCCGCCAGCTGTGCCTCGTCCGGAAGTCGCGAGGGCACCTTGCGCTGTGGAGCGGGCGGATCAGACGGGTATTGTTGCTTCACACGCTGCCATCGCTCTTCTGCCGAGCGACGTTTTAATGTTTCCAACATGCCGGTTGCAGACTCTGCCTCATCTTCGGCGCGCGTCGTAGTGACAGACATCGCAAGTAGAGACAGCATCAACAGCACAGCTGTTGAGCGAACCAAGTTCAAACGAGTCACAGAAGCGATTGTCATGACGATGATTCTCCTCACGGATCGAAGCCAGGCTTCAACCGGATCGTCTTGTGTCTTTATCGTCGGCCGTGAATCGATCGCCCGACGATCGGTCAGACTCGTCGAAGCCGTTCGACGTACCGACCTTCTCAGACAGAATTACATGGAGAATACATCGGCTGTTGAATCTGGGTAATCCGCATTCAGCGCAGATTAACATTCGGCATCAGCAGACTTCGCCGATGAGTCTGACGCCTAGGTATAAGCGTGACGATTGCATCAGCGCGCCGTGCGTCGATAGGGCTCCGTTTCATCCGCGGAATTGGCGGACAACCTGTCTGGTTCGGTTCCTTGATGTCCCGAGAAGGCCTCTGCATCGACTGAACGTCTGTTCGTACGCATGCCGGTGGATTCCATGTCGTCATCGTCGAGCGGATGTCCGCGGCGCGAAGCGGGGGCGGCCGGGCGCTCGTCGCGACGTCGCATTCGGATCTGACGTGAATGCAATGCGTTATTGGCAGGTGATGCTTGTTCCGCATTTAGTTCGGCGGGGGCCGCGACTATGGGGGCCGTGGCCGAGGATGCAGCGGCACTGGCTTTCTGTTCAAGGAGTTGTTGCACCATCGCCTCAAGTCGCTTCACGCGATCGGAATCAGTCGAGGTTGCGGGTGGCTGCTCCGTCGTTTGATGCGACGCGAGTTGAATCGGGTTGGGTGGCGGCGCGGCCTTGCTTCCGGCCGTCGATTCTATCGTTTGTGGGTTCGGACCCGTGCTGATGGTGGTGGTCCGTCGCAGTTCTCCCGTCATGGCATCGGTCGCAATCTTCTTCAGTTCCTCGTCCGAGAACGGCTTTGCGTCGTCGCCGCGTTGTGGCTTTTTGTTCCCATTCAAGGGCATATTCGAGAAATCGGAAAAGACAGTGGGGCCCTGCTTGGGTTTCAGGCGAATCCGCAATGAACAATTGGCATCATTGACGCCGCGCCGTGTGTAGGGAATGAACACGGTATAAGTCAGCCCCAGTGTCGACTGCGCCAGATGAACATCCCATGACCCACTATCAAATTCGAACACACGCAATGGCTTCGCTTGTTCTTCGAGTGTGCCCTGATCGTCGAACAAGTAGATCCGAACATCTCCGTCAACTTTGAGTGGAACGGGAGATCCATTTGATAGAAACAAGATCTGACCAGAGAATCCCTTGCAGGGGCGTCCATCTGGATCGTTCCCATCGGCATGCTGCCATAGGCCGATGATCTGGACAGCAGGATTGGCGGCGGTGGCTTTCGGCAGTCTCTTCTCAAAAGGCGAATGAAACGTCGCGCATCCGAATGAGCTGCATAGCAGAACATTGCATGACAGGATCATGAGAAGGGATCGAGTGCCAAACATCTTCACAAACTCCGCTGCGATCTCGGGGCATCGTGCGTTCAAAACGACCCCTGAAGTCGACATGATTCTTGACATTGCCGTGGTCAATTGCCCACCTAATTCAATCTGCGTTCGCGACTGGCTTTGCCGGAATTGATCGAGACGCTTCAATCTTGTTTCTGGTGTTCGTTTCAGCGTTTTGGTTTCGTGGATTTTTTCTTATCAGGTTCTGGTGCTGTCCAATTGGCCGTCGTGACGCGTTCTGGTGGCGTATCATCAGTTTCCGTCGCAGCGGACCGCATGGCATTCAATTGTTGGATCTTTTGATCGGGTGCCGGTGGAACGGGGCTGTCCGACGTCGGTTGATTTGGCTGCGTCGGTTTGGCGGGTGGCAACTCTGTGGGCTTTGCTGGAACCAGCTCTGTCGGCCTTGCATTGGGGACAGTGTTGCTCGGCACAGGATTCAGCGGGGTGGGCTGTGGTGGGACCAGATCCGCACCAGGTGCGACGATAGAGCCAGGTGCAACCCATCGCTCGGCGTCGTCAAAGACTTCTTCGGCAGGAATCGCGCGCAGTGGACCATGCATCGCTTCGGCCTCGCCCTCGATAAAGTGAATGCGGCCCATTTCGATATCCTTCAGACATTCTTCTTCGATCGGACCGTTCACGACGCGCGGTGTGAGAAAGATCAGCAGCTCGCTACGAATCGAGGCTCGCGAATCGTAGCGGAACAGATGTCCGACGATCGGCAGGTCGCCCAGGAAGGGGGCTTTGCGAACCGACGCTTCATCGCGCGAACTGATCATTCCACCGATCACGATCGTACTGTTCGATGGAACGAGTACGGTCGAACGAACGTTACTGAGATCCGTAATTCGCTGTCCGACGGGTTGACCGCGCGAATCCGTCGTCACGTTCACCGTTTCTTTACTGAGCTGACTTCGGTACGCATACAGTTGGATGACAATATTGCCGTCTTGATTGATGCGAGGCGTCACGTCCATTCCGATCCCGGTCGGCTGTTGCGTCAGAATTGGTGAAATGACTCCCGTCGTCGCATTGGTGTTGAACGCTGTCACGGTCGGAATGTTCTGACCGACGAACACCGAAGCGGGTTGGCTGTCGAGTGCTCGAATCTGTGGGCGGCTAAGGATCTGAATCTTGCGGCTAGCGGACAAGGCTCGCAGCAACGCATTGACAGAGTTCGATCCGGCAGACAGTACCAGGCCACCATACCCCAGATCGCTGTTCGTTCGGCCCAGTGAAAAGTTGGTTAGGCTTTGCGCACCCACCGTACCCGCGGCAGCCAGGATGTTGTTCCCCAGGGGAACGCCGGGGTTATTGAAGTTGAACCCGGGTGATCCTGCCTGCGACAGCAACGTTTGCGATGTGACTTGAGTTTGTCCGATCGGCGTCGAAGTCGTGGTCAGAACGACGGGCTGGTCTTTCGTACTGCGATCAAACAGAACGGGGCTTTGCAGTCCAAGCTCAATTCCGAACTCATCTGTGTTGTTCAGTTGGACTTCCACAATCATGGCCTGAATCACGACTTGCTTCGGCTCGGAATCGAGCTTCGCAATCATCTTCAAAATGGCGGGCATATACCGCGGTGTCGAACTCACCAGCAAGTTGTTCGAGACCGTGTCTGGGATCACGATCACTTCGCGTTCGACCTGTTCCACATTGCTGACCAGGTTCGGATCGGTTTGCGACAGATCGCGCTGCTGCTGGAAGAATTGCGTCACAGCTGTGGCGATCAACGTTGCCGGGGCGTTGTTCAAACGCACGACTTCGTTCACCCGTGCCCGCAGATTGCTTTCGTCCAGTCGCAGCAAGATCGCCTCGACGACTCGCAGGGCGTCGGCACTGCCTGTCGCAATCACACTGTTCGTTCGCGTGTCGACCGAGAACTTCATCGGAACCAGACTGCTGCTCGCGTCGTCGGCATTGGCCAGTGCGATTCCCAACTGCTGACGAATCGTATTTCCGGCACCTTGCTGTTGACCGTTGAACAGGGCATTCAACTGCTGCACCATCTGGTTCGCGTCCGCATTCTCGAGCGTGAAGACCTTGATCACCGAGACGGTATTCGTCGGGCGATCGAGTGTCTGAATCAGCGCCGCAATCAGCTCCATGCTGTTCTCGGAGGCGGTTACAATCAACGAGTTCGCATGGGCGTCAGGCGTGACGCGGATATCGGATAGGATTCCCGAACGAAGTTGTCGAGAAGTTCCTTTTTCCACCGTCAGGAACTGCAGAACGGACGATTTGACTCCCTTGAATTGCTCGTCGATCTGACCGCCGCCCAGTCCCAGATTGGCATTCTGACCTGAACTGCTGGCTGCACGCGGCGGAGCAAGCACACTTTGAATGGCCGAGTTGATCACGGCAGCCATTTCGGTTGCGACGCCGTTCTTCAGGACGAAAATTCGGACTTGGTTTACGGCACCGACTTCGTCACGATCCATTTTCAGGATCAGCTCTTTGATCTCGTCCAGATCGCGAGGTCGGGCGCGGACGATGACCGAGTTCGAACGAGAGTCGGCAATCACCAGAACCTTGGCACCGAGCGCCTTACGCTCTTTGTAGAACTCGGTGATCATCTCTTGAATATCCGTCGCAATGGCCGACTTCAACTGGAACACCTGAAACTCGGTCTGTGGGTCAACCGGGCGGTCGAGTTGATCGGCCAAGTCCAGGATCGATTCGACTTCAGCGCCTGGGGCCACGATCAGCAGTGCGTTCGGTTTCGAGACCGGAATAATCGCCACGCTTTGATGCGGTTGCGTCGCGCGGCCCGGGAACTTCGTCAGCTTTTCATAGACCGATGTCAGCAGTTCTGCGAGTGATTCGGAATCGACGTTCTTCAAATGGATCAGATGGACTTCCGGTGCCGTCGCTTCGCTCAGTGTTTCGATCTGCTTGATGACTTTCATGATCTGATCGACATCGCGCTGATTGCCGCGAATGATCATCACATTCAGGTCATCGATCACTTCAATGTTTACTTCGCCCTTGAAGTTGCCCAGCGTCTCTTCGACAGACTGGTCTCGGGAAGGAGCCTTCTCGTTCGGGGGTGGGACTTCTTCTTGGGCATCGTCGGGGATACGCCGCTGATTTTCGTCCGCCAGCCAGACTGGTTTGCCCTCTGTGGCGTGACGTGCCAGGGCTCGTGAATTGGCGGCGGCCCGCAATCGATCGATTTCGGCCGGAAGCTGATCTGCGACCTGGCAGACGTACTTCGACGTCGCTTTGATTTGGGTCTGGACATCCTGGTTGGCGGGACGATCGATGATTCTCAAGAGTTTCATGACTGCATCAATGCTTTTTGCCGTGCCATCGATCAAGAGCTCATTGCGCTCTTCATCGATCGAGATCATGAATTCGATGGTGGCGGGCTGTGCTGCTTTTGGCGAGGACGGATCAACCGATTTGAACTCGGGACTAACCACGCGGAAGGCGGGCAGGCCAAATCGACCCGAGTCCAACAGCTCGGCCTCGGACTTCATGGCGCGATAGATTCGCTTCGAGAGTTCGACCGCGGCCAGATTCTTCGTCCGATAGGTGGTGTGCGGAGCGGCATCACCGACATCGCTCAACTCTGTGGCAAGATCATTCTCGATGATGTGGCGGCCACGCCCTGCGGAGGTATCGGAGTTCGACTCATCCAGCGAGGCCTGTCGCACGGGACGCGATTCCCGCGTGCTATTGCGTGAGGTCGCCTGACGAACTGGCGATGCGCGGCGAGCGGTGGCGTCAGCGTGGCGCTCTGGGGCAGGTTCTTGATAGCCTGCGCGATCAACGGCCTTTTCGCGTGATGCTGAAACAGTCTCCGACTGCATTCGACGCGGAGCCGCGGCCTCATCCAGATGTTGCTGTGCAGAGTTTGGCGACGGCTTCCTGGGTAGGACCGCAGGTGGATAGTTCGGTTTCTGAGTATGAATTTCAATCAGAATCAGGAACTGGCCTTTTTCGATCAGTCTCAATCCCTGTTCTTCCAGTTCCTTATTGACGATCCGCATCGCTTCAGCACGCGTGTACATCGTTCGATCGGTGCGCGAAAATCGCCCGTGCGGCATCTTGTCCGCGACGATTTCCATATCACCCGTTTCGGCCAGGTCTTGGAAGACGCGTGCCCACGACGCGGAGAAATAGTTCAATTTGACCCGGGTCTGGGGATTTTCTTCCGGGACCGCGTCCGTGCTCTTTGGCTTCGTCGCGGCAGAGATTGGCTGGGACGAGGGGACCATCGAAGTGATGATCACGACCCACGCGACGACAAGCAGGCCCGAAAGTGACATCAAACCCATCATTGGCCAACGCGACGAACGTGGACCGTTCATCCGTGATGGCGGGGTAAGATCGCCCGGGGGAGTGTTGGAGTGAGAGATGTTCATTAATCTTTATCGATGAGGTAGACAATCCATCTACAACTGATCCAGTCGATTTAATCGGCAGCGTTTCGCATGTGCTTGACGGTAAAAGCTCGCTAAACACTCCAAATTAAGGTTCGTTACAGACGAACCATTGCCGAGGCGTTCGCAGTGGCAACTTGAAGTATTGATCCAGTCGAAGATCGGTAGAAGTTGCCGTAGTGTCCGAAGCGACGCCTGTCCGAATGGATCGTCAATAATACAGGCGTCACCGAGCGCAGTGGCGCACAGCACGCAGAATGAAAGCCGGTGGTCGGGCCGTTCTTTGGCGAACGTCGGGATGATTTTGGCACCAACAAAGAACTTTCGATTCTTTGATGAAATCCCGGTTAATGAACTTCGTCGAGCACGGTCTAACAGCGTGTGAAAACATGTCGCAGCCTCTTTTGGTTCTCGGAACCGCGGCGACATTCTTCGTGCTCAGCAAGCCTGTCCCCTTCGTTCTGAAGGGCTGCGAGTGGCTGGGAACGTTCTTCCTTTTAAGGAGTCGAAGCATGTTAAACGAACGTCTAGCACATTCTTTCTTTGAACGACAAGAAGAAGCCCATAAGCTTGCGGGCGGACTGGCAGCGCTTTCGCGGCGGGCGACGCTTTACCGACATCTGTACCTGGCTTCCCGTGGCAATCACACGTTTCCGCTGATTGCGGCACACGGGGCCTTATGGTCGGGAGGATACTTTCGCTTCGGTATGTCTCTGGGGTCCGTCCTTTCGTGGCAATATTTCGGTCGGCCCGAGCGTCGACGGCAGCAACAAGAGAAGTTGGTCGAGTTCGCCGATGTCTTTCGAGAAATCAATCGTCGCGTTTGCATCGATTCGTACGTCAACTTCCATTTCAGTCGCGAATTTGGCCAGCATGCAAATGCTTCTGATTTCATCCCTTCGGAATTGCTTGACCCATTGAATCGCATGCACGCCGCCATCGCGGCCGATCGTGAACTATCCGAACGCGAGAAACAGATTGTGTTTGAAGCGCATTTCCGTCACGAGCAGGCGCACGTCGTGGGACCAACGTTGATTGAAGCCGTCCAGGCGTTTGATTGGCCGCTCGTTCGCGAAATTGCCTTGCGTCCGCGAATCCGATTTGCCTATTTCCCCGGTCGAACCACGATGCAGTTCTGTAACTTCGCGTCTCAGGCGGAGCGACTCGAGAAAGGAATGACGGCATTCACGCTGGCCGCTCAGGTCGGCTGGTCAAACGTTGACGCGGCCTTGCGACTGTACCGTGTTCTACCAGATGCCTACTTTTCGGCACCGTTTGCCTACTTCAATCAGCTTCGAAGCTCGATCTTGGCGATGAGTTGAGACGTTGTAAAATTGATTCTGGTCCCGATTCATCACTGTCTTATTTCGTGTTTTCGGGTGAGACTGCAGTGGCGGGTAAACGGTCTGGGTCACCGCGCCATACGAGGTACGAATAGATCACCATCCACAGAATGGCGATCATGTTGACGGCGATCGCCAGGGCCATGGTCCATGCCGACGCAATCACACCAACTCCCGCGACCGCAACGCCCATCGCGACGAACAGCCAACCGGCCAATCGATGAGTCTTGTTCCATGATCGGCGACTCGAGAGCGTCCAGGGGGTTCGCACTCCCACAAACCAATTGGGGCGCAGCTTTCCCATCACGTTTCCTAGTGTGATGAACATCGCACCCAAGACGATCGGAACGATCTGCCCCACTTGAACCTGATAGCCCAAAGCCGCGAACAGCAAGCAACCATGAATGACCGTCATGACAATCAAGAGCGAAATCCTGATGACGGTATATGCCGGTGCGAATGACGGATAGTTTACGCGAGCCGGATCGATCCGTGGCAGGAATCGCAGCAGAAGATACAGCCCCGTTGCGATCACAGGGAGGATGAAGAGACCTTCCAATCGACTGCCGAATCGATCGACTTCACCCGCGAGGTTCCAATGCACGGGAATCTGAACAGGGGCCCACGGCCAAGCCACAATCGCGGCAGTAAACATCGCCACGAGGAGAAATAGCTGAGGTGCTTCAATACGCCATTGAGTTCGCATGATTCAGGGCCTTTGCAATACGGGGCACTCATTGCACGTAAAATGCTTTGACCAAATTTTCGCGACGTTTGCCTGTATCGAGTGGCACCCTCATCGGCTTCCGTGACGAAGCACTTGCCCTACGTTTGGGGTTAGTACCGCAAGTTGTCACCGCGGTGGGTCGCCGACGATCTGCGGTTTGTTTGCTTTGGCTCGGCGCGGCTGCTTCAGCTGACCCACGTCGAAAATCTCCATCAGCGTGTCGACCGTCTCTTCGACGATCGACAGATTCATGCTGTACGTAATCGTGGTGCCCGTTTTCTCTGCGACGATCAGTCCGGCATTTTTCAGGACGTTGAAGTGGCCGGAAAGCGTCGACTTGGCGAGTGTGAACTGGTCCGCAATCTCACCGGCGGTCATTTCCCGCTCACGCAGCAATCGCAAAATGTCTCGCCGAGTGGGATCGCTGAGTGCCTGGAATGCATCGTTCATGGCACGCCTCGTTAATTTGGTGTTTCGCTAATTAGCGAAATAATAACAAGCGGCAAGGGTGAGTCAATCACTCAAGAGATTTCAGCGCAGAGGAGGTTCGCATTTCCGGGATGTCGACGAGCGTAAACCTGCGGAAGGTTCCGTTCATCAAATTCGGTGAGTTCCCTTATCCCGCCATGCGCGGCGTCTGTTCGGTCGTGGCCGCCTTTTTTTGACGACGTTCGCTCTTCCAGCGGCGATGGACCCAGAAGTACTGCGCGGGAGCTCTTCGAATCGCGCGTTCCAGTGCGGAGGTGTACTGCTGAGTGATCTCGCCGACCGGATCGCCGCTGGTGATCTGTCTTGGATCGATCACCGCTTCGCAGCCGACTTCAAAGCGTGCTCCAAATCGATCATCGGAACGATCGGGCAGGCGGATCGAATAGCCCACCATGATCAGCGCGTCGTATTCCAGTGCCAGTAAGGCGATCGACTTGAAGGTTGAAGCAGGGGTGCCGAAGAAATCGACGAAAATCCCGCGTGGGCCTGCATCCTGATCGCAAAGCAGGCCCAGATTTCCGCCTTTTTCAAGCAGGTGGATCATTTCGTCATAGTCACCGGATTTCAGCAACATTCGGTGACCGGTCAGTTCGCGCTGCTTGCGGAACCAGTCGTGCAGATATGGGTTGTCCATTTCTCGTGCGACGATCCCCATCGGAAACCCCCACATTCCGAACAGCGAGGTTCCGACTTCCCAGTTGCCGAAATGGCCACCGAGCATCAAGACGCGCCGTCCCGAACAGATTGCGTCGTTCGTTCGCGTAAAATCGGCGAACTGCACCATCTGGCGATAGGT
Source organism: Schlesneria paludicola DSM 18645 (assembly GCF_000255655.1). Classification (NCBI taxonomy): domain Bacteria; kingdom Pseudomonadati; phylum Planctomycetota; class Planctomycetia; order Planctomycetales; family Planctomycetaceae; genus Schlesneria; species Schlesneria paludicola. The sequence continues at coordinate 485,782 of NZ_JH636436.1, forward strand.
GTGCAAATGGAGTTTCCGCGCGGAATGCACGAATTCGACAACGGTACGAAAGAGATGCACCCACATCTCGTAAATGATTTGGTCCACTTCGTCCGACGTATATCGGTCGCCGAAAGCGCGTTTGACGTTGTCTTGCGCGACTTTGAAACGAGTCCATTTTCGGGGCAAGCCGTAATGAATGAACGTGGCGAATAGGCGAGCGAACCATGCTGCCGTACGCGGAGACAAACAATCGATCAAACAGACGATTGATTGAAAGGCGAAGAATTCCACTCGATGACGCAAGTTGAGCATGTGTCGAGTCACTCCTTTGACCGACGACCGTCTGAGGGCGGTAGCAAAACGAACGCACTCGCCGTCTGAGAAGTGTCCCTGGAAGGCTTTGCCGCGTCAATCGACGTTCCCGCCGGTGTTGAAGGCATTCCCGCTGGGGACGGGGCGTTGGCGCAGCAGTGGCTTCCGATTTTTTGATTCGTGACGCACTCCATCGGGCACGTCTTGGCGATGAGCCGCCAATGAAATTCCTTCGCCGCCCTATCCCTTGTGACGTGAGAGCTTCCGTTAGAGATCAAGCGGAACCGTTCTTTGAGGCGCCGGCACGCAGGCATCCCGACCGATATGCATCGGCCATTGCGAGCGGGATCTCGGCTTCGGCCAAAACCACCTTGGCCTGGTTCTCGACTGTGAGTGCTTTCATCTCTTGTTCGGCTGCCACGGCCCGAGCGCGCCGCTCTTCCGCTTTCGCTCGAGCGATACGCATGTCGGCTTCTGCCTGGTCGGCCTGAAGCCGGGCACCGATGTTGTCACCGACATCGATATCCGCGATATCAATTGACACAATCGCATACGCGGTCTGCGAATCGAGTCCCTTGGCGAGCACCGTTTTGGCAATGAGCATTGGATTGGCCAACACTTCGTTGTGCGTGTTGCAGGAGCCGATGGCCGAGACAATTCCTTCACCAACCCGTGCGACGATCGTGTCTTCCGTGGCACCACCCACGAGTTGGGCAAGGTTCGTTCGCACCGTGACGCGGGCTCGAGCTTTCAACTGAATTCCGTTTTTGGCAACGCCGTCGAGCGTTGTTCGGCCAAATGATTTCGGATCTGGACAGTCGATCACTTTGGGATCGACACTGGTTTGAACCGCTTCCAGCACATTACGACCAGCCAGATCGATGGCTGCCGCGGTGTTCCAATCGAGCTCAATGCGAGCGCGGTGAGTCACGATGAGCGCGCGAACGACGTTCTTGATGTTCCCGCCAGCGAGATAGTGCGCTTCGAGACGATTCGTAGTGATGTCACGCAGTCCCGCCTGTACGGCCATGATCTTGGCGTCGACGATCGCCGTCGGGTTCACTTTTCGCAGTGACATCCACAACAGAGCGAATGGACCAATGCGAGCACGGGTGACAAAGGCGCGAAGCCAGAGTTTGAAGTACGCCGCGATGACTGCCAAAAAGATGACCATCACCAGTACGGCGAACCCGACCAGAACGATCAACGCGATTCTGACTGTTTCTTCGGGCATTGGCGAACGTCCCCAGGAGATGTTGACTGCAGCGTCCCTGATTCTAAGAGACAGGGTGACTGCGGTCGAGCGACTCTACGTCAGTTGTCGGATTCTGCGCCACCCCGGCGATTCGGTTTCTTGCCTGGGTTGTCATCAGTATGATGGATTTTCATCACGTCATCACATCTTTTCTCGAAAGGAATTCCATGAGTGCCGAAGCCCGCGTTGCCGAATTGCGTCTTGAACTTCCACCAGCACCCAAGCCCGGGGGGATTTATCATCCCGTGCTGATCGTCGGAAATCTGGCCATCGTGTCGGGGCATGGCCCCGTGCGAAACGATGGCACAATGATTTCTGGAAAGGTGGGCGACACGATGTCGGAAGTCGATGCCCACAAGGCGGCACGTCAAGTTGGCCTCACCATGCTTGCGACCTTGCGCCGCGAATTGGGCTCATTGGATCGGATCGAGCGGCTCGTCAAAACCCTTGGGATGGTGAATGCGACGCCCGATTTCGCCAATCACCCGCAGGTCATCAACGGTTTTAGCGGATTGATGGTGGAAGTTTGGGGCGAGGTGAAGGGGCGTGGAGCGCGAAGTGCCGTCGGTATGGGGTCGTTGCCTGCAAATATCGCCGTCGAAGTCGAAGCAACGTTTGAGCTCAAGAGCGAATGAGGAACGCGCCTACGAGGGGGTGCCACTGGCGGGTCAAGACGACCGCCAGTGGGGCACGCCGAAGTGCCCATGTTTCTGCTTTTGTCGTTCCGCTGTTTTTTTGAGTGCAGGGACCGCTTTTGACGGCCCGCAATAATCAGCCCGCCATCAACTGCTGCTCAAGCATCTGCACAATCTCACCGATCGACCAAGATTGCGACGCGACGCGGATCGTCTCGTTCTGTTCGAGCCATTGCTGCACTTTTCGTTCGGCCGACATCACGGTGCTGTGGTTGCGGCCACCGAAGTGCTGTCCGATTTCTGTGTAGGCCGAAGGCGTCAGCTTTCTTGCTAGAAACATGGCCAGCATTCGCGGTTGGCTGATGGTCCGGACACGGCTTTCCGACTGCAGGTCTTTGGGGCGCACTCCAAACAGGTTGCACACAACGCGTTCGACATCACCCAGTCGGATCAATCGCATGCAGTCGCGTTCCAGATCGGCGAGAACGTCGCGTGCCGTTGATTGCGTGACCTTCTTCTTGGTCATCGAATAGTACGTTTGCAGGCAGTTCAACGCTCCTTCAAGTTCTCGGACACTTCCCTGGAACCGTTGCGCGATATGTTCCAGGGCTTCCGTCGCGAATTCGCCGGCCATTCGTCCGGCTTTCACCTGGACAATTTTCAGCCGTGTCGCGACGTCAGGGGTTTCCAGGCGGCAGACCAGTCCCGATTGAAAACGCGAGACCAACTCGTCGCTCAATTTGGTCAAGACGCGTGGATGCCGTGTCCCGCTCAGAACGATCGTGCGACCGTGATCGGCGAGCTCAACGAACGTGTGTAGGAATTCTTCTTGAAACACGCGCTTTGATTCAAAGAATTCCACATTGTCAACAATCAGCACATCAACGCTGCGAAAGCGCTGACGGAAGCTGGGCAGCGAGTGATCGCGTAGTGCTTGCGTGAAGTAATTTGCAAACGATTCCGCCGTGATCAGCAACACATTCGCGGAAGGCTGGGTGCGTTTGAGTTGCCGACAGATTCCTTCGAGCAGGTGTGTCTTGCCCGATCCCACGGGGCCGCAAATATAAAGCGGATTGAATGGGACCGGTTGACCGCTGCCCAACTGGCGAGCTGCTGTCAACGCCAGTTCGGTTTGAGGGCCTGTCACGAAATCATTCAAGTCTGCGAGTCGCCGACTGCGATTGGGTGGCAGGGTTGTCGTGGGGCTCGCGGATGAGCCTTGGATCGCAGGTGTGCTGGCTTCTGCCGCCAGGGCGCGTGGCGATTTCGCGGGCTTGTCGCGTGTTGGGACGCCCGTGGAGGATTGGGACGAACCCGTCGCCGACGTGATCGCCAAAGCGGAATCGACGGTGAAATTCGCTTGCGCAGAAGGGCCCAATACCGATTGTGCAGCGGACGTCAGTTCCGTGCGAAACTGCTTTTGCATCCAGTTCAATAAGAACGGGCTGCCCACAGCGACAGTCAGTCGATCGTCTGTGATTGCGAGCTTGACCTTGCCTTCAAACCACAGGCCATATCGCTTGGCTCCCAGGCGTTCCTGGATCGCGATCAGGACCGCTTGATTCAAATCGGGTGTTGTGTGTTCGGAATGAGCGGAGGTCATCTCCGCGCGGACGGACGGCGTCATGCCGGGTTGCATCTTGCACCCCCTTAACAAAGCCGAACCGCTGCCAGTCTTCCGCCGGCGCACAAAATGTGCGCCACAGATCCTTCTGACAGTGCGAGCACAACGCACCAACCCCGCCGCCGCAGCGACAGAAGTTGGAGATTGATAGCGGTAGAGCTAACCGGAAAAGATGTGCCGAAGACTTGGATGGCCCCCAGTCGTCGGCCTCGTTCAGATGATTGTTCGAGCGGGCACGATCCTATCTTGCGGCACGAGGGAGTCAAACCAAAAGGAATGAGAAATTTCTCGTGATTTTCATACGCGGTCTTGGCCCGCGCTAAAGTCCCTGAATTAAGCCGACTTGCTTCATGCGGCATGGTCTATGATTGGTCCTCAACACCTTCAGGTCATTGTGCAAATGATGTGGATTACTCGCGTGCCACTCGCGCGGAACGTCGCACCATTGCCTGCCTTCGCGCGACCTCTGTGAAGTTCAATTCGCCATAAAGATTGTTTGCGTAGATGTTTCCACAATCGACTGCAAGAAACATTGTGCTGCGGCCCGTGAAGGCTGCGGCTTGAACGCTATCGGACAAGATTCGACGGCCAAATCCTTGTCCGCGAAATTCAGGCACAATTCCAAAGTAGACCAGCTCGATCGCATTCTGTTCGGGGTGCTCGTTCGTGAGTGTGATGCCAATATCGTCCGCCCCTTGGCGATACAACCGCCAGCCAGCCGGATCGAATTGGCCTGATAATCGATGACTGACAAGAGCTGCCCGGCCATTGCGGAATCCGTCCAGGAACGGGCAGTCAAGGCTGTCCTGGTAGGATCGCTCGATGACACTCGCGAATCGGTCGGCTCGCGAGTCATCGAACGTGTCGAATTCCAGTTCGCCATCATTCGGTGACAGTGCCACGTCATCGGCAGACAAGGTGCGTGCCATGAAACAAAGATCGGCGAGGTGTTCAAATCCAAATCGCGCGATGAGTTCCGTCTCGGCGGTGTCGCCCGGCGCAAGCAAAATTTGGGCAAGCCGTGAATCCGTCCTATCGATCTCGTCACACATCCGCGTCATTAACGCGTCTTCCACTGCGGCCGGGGCGGGTGCCTGGCACGAGACGACTGGCGGCCAGACCAAAGTCACTCCGTCGAGTTGATGCATCAACAGAGCGGCCCCAACGACTTGTCCGTCGGCTTCCGCGGTCATCAGTCCGCTCAAGTTCAGTCCGCCACGCTCTGATGACTGAAGCGTGTCAGCGATCCTTGTTTCCTGCTCATCGACTGGAAAGCGCGCGAACAAGAGTCTCAACGCATTGGATCGATTCGACGGCGGTGTGAATGAAATCTTAAGTGTCAATTTGAATTCCTGCTCAACTGCCTGGCTTCGGCTCGCGAGGTGTCGGAATGTAACCGTGTGTCGGAATCTGCGTGTGATGAGGCGATCAAGCTCGGGATCAAATCCACATTCTCCAGCGGATCGCCACCCCGAGGTGCGACAAGTCTCAGGCAACATTGCCTATTTTGCTGGCAGGCTGAAACGATTAAATGGGAAATTTCGCGAGAGTCGAGAGGCGAGCCAAAAGCCTTCACAAAACGGTCGAGCTCGCCCCATTATCCTATTGTCAAACTTGGCACGCACATTTTTAGGGCACCGCGAGCGCGGTCGTGCGTGCGCACACTCGAAGCCCATTGCCGCAGGTGTTATACTCTGCCTGCGACGGGATCAGCCATCGATCGGCTTAGGATTTGCGTTCATCGCGGACCGATCTCTCATCAGAGGCTTGTTCTGGGTCAGAATCGGGCAGTCTCTCGTGTCATGTGGTTTGAGTTTGGAAAGGCGATTTCTCAGTCAACTCTCCTGGCCACCGAACAGCTGGCGTTTATTTCGCTCATCTCCGTTGCATTCCATCATCTTTGATCTGACCGTTTGATACCACGATAGCAGGGAAGACGAACTCATGGTTCTGCCGCAGGTGACTCAACGAAGTTTTTCCGAAAAGCTGGACGCACTTGCACGCAACTACTGGTGGTGCTGGCAGCCCGAAGTGGTTTCCATTTTTCGCGACCTCGATCCTGTTCGCTGGCGGCAATTTGATCACAATCCCATCTTGTTGTTGGGGTCATTCACCCATGAACAGTTGGAAGCGCGTGGACGCGAAGCGGTGCTGCATTCTCGTGTCAACTACGCCTTTCGGCGCTGGCAAGAGTACATGACTTCCAAGCACACTTGGGGGGATACACATACTGGCCTTTTGGGAAACAATCCCGTGGCCTATTTCTCGGCAGAATTCGGCATTCACGAATCGCTCCCGAACTATTCTGGTGGTCTCGGGGTCTTGGCGGGGGATCATTTGAAGAGTGCGTCCGACCTGGGTGTGCCTCTCGTGGCGGTCGGACTGTTTTATCAAGAAGGCTATTTCTCGCAGCAAATCGACGAAACGGGTTGGCAACGTGAAATCTATCCGTATGTGCAAAACACGCGGCTGGCAATTACGGCCGCCAAAACCCCGGCGGGCGAACGTGTAATCGTCAGTGTCGAAACACGCAACGGGCCGATTTACGCACAGGTGTGGCAGGTTGATGTCGGTCGCATCAAACTGTACTTGCTTGACTGCAACGTCGAACAAAACACACCCGAAGACCGTAAGTTGACCGCACGATTGTACGGCGGCGATCAGCGCATTCGAATTCGGCAAGAGCTGGTTCTGGGAATCGGCGGTACACGAGCCCTGACGGCCATGGGATACGACCCCTGCGTCATTCATATGAACGAAGGTCACTCGGCCTTCGCCCCACTCGAATTTATTCGCATGCGCATGGTTAACGACGGACAGTCGTTTGACGATGCGATGCTCAAGACGGTCTGGCATTGCTGCTTCACGACGCATACTCCGGTGCCCGCTGGGCATGATCGGTTCGACTGGGGGTTGTTCGAAGAACACCTTGGTCCCATTGCCGACCAGTTGGGAATCGGGCCTGGGGGGCTGATTGGACTGGGACGCGTCGATCCCAACAATACAAACGAAACCTTCTGTATGACGGTGCTGGCTTTCAAGTGCAGTCGGACAGCCAACGCGGTGTCCAATCTGCATGGAGTCGTCAGTCGGCGGATGTGGACCGGCTTGTGGCCGTGGCGTAGTGAAGAAGAGATCCCGATCGGTCACATCACCAACGGAGTGCATGTGTCCAGTTGGCTCGCTCCGCAGATGAAAACCCTATACGACCGCGTGTTGCCCTTGGACTGGCATCTGCGGTCTGGCGAGCCCGAAGTTTGGGCCGGCTTCGAGAATGTGACGCCTGGTGAGCTGTGGGAGACGCACCAGTCTTTGAAAAACCGCATGATCATGTTCGCGCGGTTGCGGATGCTGCGTCGTGCCGAACGCTTGGGGTTGTCGGATGCCGAAAAAACGGAAATCTCAAGCTTGCTCGATCCTGAAGCGCTGACGATCGGGTTCGCTCGCCGGTTTGCTCCTTATAAACGAGCCGACTTGGTTCTGCGTGACATCGACACCCTGACCAAGATCGTCTGTGATTCGAAGCATCCTGTACAATTTGTGTTTGCGGGCAAGTCGCACCCCGCCGACGACAACGGCAAGGCCATTTTGCAGAGCATCTTCAAATTGACGCAGCAACCAGCGTTCAAGGGCAAGATCATGCTGCTCGAGGACTACGATATCAATCTGGCCCGGCACCTCGTTCAGGGTGTTGACGTTTGGCTTAATAATCCGCGTCGTCCGCTTGAAGCGTCCGGTACCAGCGGTCAGAAGGTTGTGCTCAACGGCGGCTTGAACTGTTCCATTCTCGATGGCTGGTGGGCCGAAGCCTACGACGGTCAGAACGGCTTCACGATCGGAAATGGTCGCTCACACGTGAATCAGGACATTCAGGATGATCGCGACGCCAAGTCGCTGACGCGCGTTCTGCTGGATGAAGTCATTCCACTCTTCTTCGATCGCAATGACGAAGATGGCTTGCCCGAAGAATGGATCGCCCGAATGAAACGCTCGGTTCGAACTCTGGGCTGGCGCTTCAATGCGGATCGCATGGTGATGGATTATGTCCAGAACGCATACATCCCTGCCGCCGGTGGGGTCTCGTGCGACATGGGACGTCGCCCGTAGTCGTCGCCCGCAAGTGAAGTGTCGCGCTCTGATCGCAGGTGTATTCAATCCGTGAGGCTTCGGGGCTGCGTTGGTTGAGGTTTGAAATTCATTCAAAGCGTCGTGGCGCATTTCCGTGCCGCGACGCTTTGGTTGTTTTCGGATCATCGGCGTCCTGTGGGGATTCGGCTGAAGGGCGCCAGCTTGATCTGATGTTCCTTGAGGTGTGCCGCCTGCATTCGTTTGCAAGTGATTACACGTCCCGGTGTGGTCTTCCGGCCCGGATGACGTGGGCTCGGAACCTCGTCCACAGAGGTCGCTCTGGTTTTTTGGTCAATTTGGCCGACTGTTCTCGGAAACTTGACACTCTCTGCCACATCCCCCCAGACAATTCATCGTGAGGTCCGTTGATGTTCGGCAATTCTTCGCGTTTGAGGGATAATACCGGCAGTTTCAGCCGCGGAAACAGCTGAAACTTCGTATTCAGGATGGGACGTCCGCTGCAGAAACCGTCGCGACGTTCCGGCAGTTTTGGCCGACGTGGCAGGCCTGCTTAGCCAATAGGCAAGTCATTGACGCTAATTTTTGAGCCGCCGATTGTCAAATTGACATTACAAAAATCCGAACCGTAACGTACTTGACGTGTCTTAAGTACCGTCTATTGTTAAGTATGAAGGCTTTTGGGCGATTGCTGAGAGGTTTGGCACGCAGACTGCATATAAAAAACGTGCCGTTTGGCGAATGAGTTGCTCAGCCGTGTTTTTGGTCTTCTACCCAACGGGAGGGAGGCTGCGATGACCACCGAAGAAGTGACAACCGAGTCGATGATTAATCCCCAGTCGGTCGTTCGGCGCCTGGCGGCTGCCGAAGGATATCTGGAATTGGGAATGCCAGGTTATGCCTTGGCAGAATTGAACAGTGTCGTAGATGCCGGGCCATTTGCGCCGATCGCGGAACTGTTCCGCGGCGAAGCGCTTCAGGCTCAGGAAAAGTATGCGGACGCAATCGAGCCTCTCAATCGAGCGGCTCGGATGTTTCCCGCCCCGTTCAATCAACGCGCATTGCTCGCGTTGAGCAATTGCTACCGTCAAGACGGTCAGATCCAACTGGCTGACGAAACGGCAGCGGCTGTTGAAATGCCTGATGATTTGCCACAAGGCGCAAAAGTGATCATCGCGCCGATTTTCCATATCGCCAAATCGGCAGGAAAGCGGATCTCCGACGATCACAACTGACAAAAATTTCGAGCTGAGTGCTCAAGTCACTCGACTCGAACTTGGACTTTAATTTTCGCATCAAACGAGCGGTCGAAATCCCAACGGTTTCGGCCGCTCGTCGTTTTCATCCCACGTGAAAGAGCGTTGCCTTCGATCGCTCAAATCGTCTCCGCTCAGGTCAAACATCAGCCACATCGGAAATGTTCTTGATTCGGAATTTGAACACGCATCACATTCCGTCGAGGTCATTCAGCTCGGTGCGGATCTTCTGAATTGCTTCCTGCGTCATTTCATGTTTGGAGCCTGTTGCCAATCCGGTCTCTGCAAACTCGCTTAGGATATTCCTGCTCGATGTCTCTTTGATGCCGTGATTGACAACATGAGTTTGCCATAGAGGTCTCCACAAGCCGGGCTCATCCACTCCCATTTGCGGGCATTGGGTCGGCTGACCAATGGCTGCGGGCTTTTGGGGGCTAAAAAATGATCATCTCTTGATCTTGAGAATATTTACGATAGTGTATATGCATGAGCGTGCACATGAATGCCTTTGAAGCCTTGGCTGATCCGACTCGCCGTAGCATTGTCGAGGCGCTGCGGAAGGGTGAACGGCAAGTCAACGATATCGTTGAAGAGGCCGGTATCCACCAGTCTGGTGTCTCTCGTCATCTGCGCATCCTTCACGAAGCGGGCTTCGTTTCGATGCGGCCGGATGGACAGCGGCGCCTGTATTGTCTCAGACCCGAACCGTTCCGCGAACTCGATCAGTGGCTCGCGCAGTACCGCAATTTGTGGGAAGCACGCCTTGACCGATTTGGAGCGGCGCTCGAGAAGCGGCGCTCAAGCGGAAGCCCCCCAAAGAAGGAAAGCAAATGATCGACAAGAATGAAACCTCGGCGACTGGCGACACGAACCGGCGAAAGATCGTCATCGAACGCACGTACACCGCCGCGGTCAAGGAGCTCTGGGAATTGTGGACGACCAAGGAAGGCTTTGAATCGTGGTGGGGACCTGAAGGCTTCCGCGCCGAAGTGCGTGCTCTCGATGCGCGGCAGGACGGCACCCTACACTATGACATGATCGCCGATTCACCCGAGATGGTCGCGGCAATGAAGCAAATGGGCCGACCAGCATCCCATGAGGGGCGTGCAACGTTTACTGTGTTCGCGCCTCACGATCGGTTATCGATTACGAGCTTGATCGATTTTCTGCCAGGAGTGAAACCGTACGAGAGCACGATCAAGGTGGAATTCTTCCCCTCGGGAACGACCGTGCGGATGGTTGTCACGCTCGATCCCATGCACAACGAGGAGTTCACACAGATGCAGAAGGAAGGTTTCGCGAGTCAGCTCTCGAAGCTCGACAAGCGGTATGATTGGGTGCAGGTGTGACGTCGATGATGCCGCCGCGTTCCGAGGACAAGTGAGACTCGCTTTGGCCTGATCCAAAATGGTGGCACGCCGTCGTGCTGCCATTGGAACGCGATCGGGATCGTATTCCGGTTCGTCGTCGAGTGGTTCTGGACACGGTTCGCGCCTGTCGACACTACTTGAGCGCGGCGCGTTTCTCTGCAATAAACGGCAGGTGATGTGAGATGTGTCGGATGGCATAGAGAACCAGTTTTCTCAGGGTGACCAGACCCAGTCCGCTGTGAACAGCGGAACGCTGCCAGCCTTCTACGGGTTGGGCTTTTAAACTGCGGGCAACGTGGCGGCGAAGGGCGGTGAAGAGCTCGAGTTGCTCATTGATGTCGAGTGATTGGTAGTTCAATCGTTCTGGATAGGGGCCTTCATCGACGCTGATCAAAAGAGGCCGCTCCAGCGCGATTGTCCGAATCATCCGTTCAGAGAAATAGAGTTCGCAGTCTGTCAGATGACAAACAACTTCCAGGGTGCTCCACTTGCCTGCGATCGGGCGGGCACGCAGTTGTTCGGTCGTGAGACCGCTGACAGCCGCACGTAGCAAGTCGATCTGTTCTTCGTAGGTCGCGATCAGGTCGGCGGCGGAGAGAGACCCGTCGTCGCTTTGCATGTGTGCAAGGTAGGCTGGACTGCTCATGTCGGTGACTCATTTGGCATGGAATGATGGGCCTCTTCCCTCGGAAGAGCCGTTCAGGATTGTACCGGCGAACGCATTCGGCGGGCATCCGGAAATCGGCGCGATTGACCTCGAACACCCGCGAATGACAATCCCAGGCAACATCGATTCCGACGCTATTGGTTTTCTCATTCCGAGCTCGATTGGCCCGACCCCAGAAGCAGCAAGTACGCGGAAAGTAGTGTCAGTGGGACGACAACGGACCAATAGGGAATGATCCACACCGTCGCTGTTGATTTCAGTCCAAAGATTTGTCCGTCAAGGAATATGAATCCCAGGAAAGCCGATTTCCGTGTCCATTCATTTCCATTCAGGTATTTTCTTTCATGCAGATCGAGTGATTGAGGAAAAGCGAAGCAAATCGCGGGTATGGGGACGTCAAACAGGCTGTCCCATTCTTGCTCCTCAAGCTCTTCATCAGTTTGGCTGTGCCTGGTCCAAACGAGCCCATGTTTATCAGAAATCCAACGATTCATCGCATGCGACGTTGGGAACATGATCATGTCGGTGAAGTAAAAGCTTCTCACCCATCCGATTGTGGCCACGCACGCCAAAGCCAGCGTGGCAATGCCAGCTTTGCGTTTCCATCCCCTGAAGAACTCTCGCATGATTTGAGCTTGCTCCAGATTTGTGACGCCGCGTCTGTAGTTTGGCCGTGCGATGGGGGAATTGCCAGCGAGCCATTAAACGATCCAACCGTTGGTGTGAGCTGGTGCCAGTTTGGCTCGTGACCTTCGTGAGACGAATTGAGCAGACTTTGAGACATCGTGGTGAGACTCGATCGCATCGAACAGCGATAGTTCTTTCGCGAGTTCCTCGAAACCCAAGTTCTCTCGCTACCCAAACCGATGGTTATCGATCGATGCTGAAATTGCGCTCTGAATCCTGGTGGAATGATCCAGCCAACCCCGGCATGACCGCACTCTACCTGGAACGGTTTCTCAACTACGGCCTGACGCCGGGCGAGCTTCAAAGTGGGCGTCCGGTCATTGGCATTGCGCAGTCGGCAAATGACCTGGCTCCGTGCAATCGCGTGCATTTACAGACGGTGACGCGACTCTGCGACGGTGTTCGAGATGCGGGTGGCGTGCCATTTGTATTTCCCATGCATCCGTTGCAAGAATCAGTGCGGCGGCCAACGGCGGCGCTGGATCGCAATCTTGCCTACCTGGGACTCGTCGAAGTTTTGCACGGCTATCCGCTGGATGGCGTGATCTTCACCACAGGTTGCGACAAGACGACTCCCGCCGCACTGATGGCTGCGGCCACCACCGACTTGCCTTCGCTGATCTTCAACGGCGGGCCGATGCTGAACAGCTATCTCAATGGGGAACTCGCCGGTGCAGGTACCATCATCTGGGAAGCTCGGCGGCGGCTTGGTGCGGGCGAGATCGACGAGAAGCAGTTCATGGACCTGCTGGCGGGATCTGCTCCGAGTACGGGACATTGCAATGTCATGGGAACCGCACTCTCGATGAACTGCCTCGCAGAGGCCACGGGCATGGCGCTGCCCGGCAGTGCCAGCATTCCGGCGCCGTATGGCGAACGCGGCCAGATCGCACACTTGGCGGGCCAACGAATTGTCGCGATGGTGCGTGAAGATCTGAGGCCATCAAAAGTCATCACCCGTGAATCTCTGCTGAACGCCGTCCGCGTGAATACCAGCCTCGGCGGGAGCACGAATTGTCCCCCGCATCTCATCGCCATCGCGCGTCACGCGGGGGTGGAGTTGCAGATCCAGGACTGGGAGACGGCGGGCTACGATCTGCCGTTGCTCGTGAATCTCCAGCCTGCCGGAAAGTACCTCGGTGAGGATTTTCATCGAGCGGGTGGGTTGCCGACAGTGATGCGAGAGCTGCTGCGGCATGGTTTGCTCGATGGCAACGCCTTCACCATCACGGGACACAGCCTGGCTGTGAATGTGGCTGACGCGCCAGCTCCAGATGGAAAGATCATCCACACCGTGGAATCGCCGATGCGCCAGCGGGCGGGCTTCCTGGTACTGACAGGGAATCTCTTTGAGGCGGCGCTGATCAAGACCAGCGTGATTAGCGAGGACTTCCGCAATCGTTATCTCTGCACGCCGGGAAGCGAAGATCGCTTCGAATGCCATGCCGTGGTGTTTGATGGCCCCGAGGACTATCACGCGCGTCTGAATGATCCCGCCTTGATGATGGATGAGAACACCATGCTGGTCGTTCGCGGCACGGGCACCATCGGCTTTCCTGGCAGTGGCGAAGTCGTGAACATGCAGCCGCCCAATGCCCTGTTGCGGCAGGGGATCAAAGAACTTCCCATGCTAGGCGATGGCCGGCAAAGCGGGACATCGGCCAGCCCGTCTATCCTCAACTCCTCGCCCGAAGCGTATGCCGGAGGCGGCCTGGCGAAGCTGCGGACAGGGGACCGTATTCGCGTTGATCTTCGCACCCGCCGTGTCGATGCGCTGGTGCCCGCCGCCGAATGGAACGCACGCGACACTGCCTTGTTCGATGTGCCGCCGCCGAATGCGACACCCTGGCAGCAAATTTACCGCAGCCATGTTGGCCAGCTCCACACCGGTGCCTGTCTCGACTTTGCCTGTGCCTTCCGTTCCGTGTGCAGCACGATTCCGCGGCACAATCACTAATCCTTCTCATTCCATGGAAGCCTCTCATGAAACTCATTCGATTCGGGACACCCGGCCAGGAACAGCCGGGGCTGATCCTCGCTGACGGCCGCTGCATCGATGCATCCGCCTTTGGCAGTGACTACGATGAAGCGTTCTTCGGCGGCGACGGTCTTGCACGGCTTGGCGCATGGGCGGCCGCGCACGCCACAACCGCTCCTACAGTCGATTCTCACGTGCGACGGGGCTCGTGCATTGCGCGTCCCAGCAAGATCGTCTGCATCGGTCTGAACTATGCCGATCACGCGAAGGAATCCGGTGTCGAGATTCCGAAGGAACCGATCCTGTTCATGAAGAGCACTTCGTCGCTCGCGGGGCCGAACGATGAGATCGTGATTCCACGCGGTTCAAGCAAGACGGATTGGGAAGTCGAATTGGCCGTCATCATTGGCAAACGCGCCAGCTATGTGAATGAGACCGAAGCGATGCAGCATGTCGCCGGTTATGCACTTCATAATGATTACAGCGAACGTGCCTGGCAGCTCGAACGTGGAGGTCAGTGGGTGAAGGGGAAGAGTTGCGACACCTTCGCGCCGCTCGGTCCATTCCTCGCCACGCCCGACGAGATCCTCGACCCGCATTCGCTGTCCATGTGGCTGAAGGTCAATGGCGTCGTTCGGCAGAACAGCAGCACGGCACAGATGATCTTCAAGGTCCCGTTTCTTGTCGCCTACATCAGTCAGTTTATGACGCTGCTGCCGGGGGATGTCATCAGCACGGGCACTCCTCCCGGAGTCGGCCTCGGATTGAAGCCTGTCCCTGTTTTTCTGAAGCCCGGCGATGTTGTTGAACTAGGCATTGAGGGCTTGGGCGAATCTCGGCAGCAGGCCGTTTCGGTCACCGTTCACAGCCCGAAGAATGGGGAACAGGCACATATTCCCGGTTCATTGGAATCCACGGTGCACTGACCAGAGCAATCCTTCCCTTTGCCGCGGGAAAATGAGCCAGTCCCCGGCCTGTGAACGATTGCGCCGTTTCGTACTCCTCAAACTGAATCATTCAAGAGCGTCACAACATGCGTCTACAAAATCAGGTCATCTTCATCACCGGCAGTACGACTGGAATCGGCGCCGCCATGGCACGCCGATTCGTTCGCGAAGGGGCACGAGTCATCCTACATGGTCGAGACACGGCCCGCGGCGAAGCGTTACGAGCGGAGTTGGGCACCGACTGTGCGGGTTTCGTCCTAGGGGATCTTGCCGAAAAGGAGTCTCCTGCGGAGTTAGCCGATGCCTCACTGCAATGCTTCGGCCGCGTCGACGCTTTGGTGAACAATGCCGCGCTCACGACTCGGTCGCATCTTCAAGAAACCGATGTGGCGTTTTTCGATCGGATGATCGCCGTGAATCTGCGTGCACCGTTCATGCTCATTCGCGCCCTGCTGCCCGCCTTGAAACGGGCCGAGGGCTGTGTGCTGAATGTGGGAAGTATCCTCGCACACTGCGGCCAATCGAATCTTCCCGCGTACTCCATTAGTAAGGGCGGTCTCATGACGCTTACCCGCAACTTTGCGGACACGCTTGGCCCGGATCGCGTCCGCGTGAACCAGCTCAACGTCGGCTGGACACTGACGGACAACGAATATCAGACGAAGATCGGCGACGGTCTTCCGGCCAACTGGCCTGAAACCTTGCCTCTCTCTGCCGCGCCGTCCGGCAAGCTGTTGATGCCCCAGGATATTGCCGAAGCGGCCCTTTACTGGGTCAGTCCCGCCAGCCGTCCGATCACCGGTAGTGTCGTGGATCTTGAGCAATATCCCATCATTGGTCGAATTCCCAATCAGGAGCACAAAGTTCAATGAATGCGCCCGCTTTTCAATTAGGATCAAGGACCGCTGTCATCACCGGTGGTGCTTCTGGTATCGGATTCGCAATTGCCAAACGCTTTGCCGCGCATGGTGCTGCAATCGAAATCCTCGACCTGCAACCGACCAATCTCGACGCGGCCGTACAGGAACTTAGCGACATGGGATATCGGGCACACGGTGAGGCCTGCGATGTGAGTGATTCTAGTTCTGTCGACGCCGCGTTCTCCCGGATCCTGACTCGCCACAAGCGGATTCACATCCTGGTCAACAATGCCGGGATCGCTCATGTCGGCAGCGCTTTGAATACTTCGCCGCAGGAATTCGCCCAGGTGCAGCGCGTGAACGTCAACGGAGTGGCGCATTGCACGCAGGCCGCGCTACGGGAGATGACGAAAGCGGGAAGTGGAGTCATCTTGAACCTCGCCTCGACCGTGGCCCAGTTTGGTATCGCAGATCGATTTGCCTATTCGGCCAGTAAAGGAGCCGTACTTGCGATGACCTATTCCATTGCGAAGGACTTCCTTGGCCACGGCATCCGCTGCAATGCGCTCATGCCTGGTCGGATTCATACACCGTTCGTCGATCGCTTCATTGCGAAAAACTACGCGGGTCGCGAAGTGGAAATGTTCGACAAGCTCTCTCAGGCCCAGCCAATCGGTCGCATGGGCACACCTGATGAGGTTGCTGCGGCCGCGCTATTTTTGTGTAGCGACGAAGCCTCTTTCGTGACGGGAAGTGCCTATCCCGTCGATGGTGGCACTTTGACCCTTCGCTGATCTGTGCCTTCCTGCAGCCCCCTTAAGCTCCACTTCCGCGGGGGCCAGCCAAGGCCGAATCAACGCACTTTCGCACCTCACGTGGTGACTTCGCGAACTTTTCGCGGAAGGCGGCGTTGAAACGGGTCAGGCTTCCGAAACCGCTGGCATAAGCGATCTCTGCGATACCACGCTGCGATTGCGTGAGCAGTTGGTGAGCATGCACCAGACGCGCATCGGTGAGAAACGTGTGAAACGTTTTGCCGGTCTGCTTGAGGAACTGTCGGTAAAATGTGGCGCGGCTCATGGCGCTGCGTTTGATCGCTTCTTCCAGCTCAATCGGCTTGGTGAAATGTTCCAGCATCCATTGCACGACGGCCTCCAGGCACGGTCGCGTGGCCTCGTTGACCCCGACGCGAATCTGCCCACGACTCAGCAGCGTGGTCTGGCTTCGCGGGGCATCGTGCAGCAGGGCCAACAATTCCAACAGCAAGCCGGCGCGGGCGAGCGATGATCTCGTCGCCATGGCTTCGAGCAGCACCAGTGCCCGCCGCGCAATGGAAAACCGATAGTGTATTCCTCGCCTGGCGCTGTAGAACAGCCGCTGCAGCTCCTCAGCACCGCCCAAGCGATACAGCGGATGCTCTGCGGGAAGCTGAAACTGCAAGACATAGCCATCCGTGCGTTCGGCTTCCATCCAGCAGTGCGGCAGGTCACCACCGAGCAGCACACAATCCAACTCGCCAAACGTGCCGACATGGTCGCCGACGTACCGCGTGCCTGAGCCGCGCTGAAAGATCGTGAACTCCATCTCGGGATGGCTGTGCCAGCGTCCCCCGACACCCGCCACGGGAATACGTCGTCCACTTGCTTCCAGAGATTGCAACGACTTCGCGCTGGCCTGCCAGTGCAGAAGACGCAGATTTTCATTGGAAGCGAACTGAATGTTTTCGAGTAGGACTGCCATAGCCCGAAAACTATCACTCGGATCTCAATAGCGTCAAGATGTGTGAGACGATTCGGTCAAACATTGAGACTGGTCTGTCAGATGTGGTCGCTCGCGTTGAAATAAAGGACACTGACTCCGCCAGGTGCCTGTCCCCCTCTCTTCAGACTGTGAACGGTTACATCTCAATCTATAGAGTGTTGTGCTGGCGTCTGCGCAACGACAAAATCCAATGTTCCGCAAGAACGTTGGTGAGAGATTGCACAATCCGGGCGAAGGCCAAGTGATTGCAAGAAACAGGATCAACGAAAAAGCTGTTTGACTGTTCAAGCATTGAGTGTTTTCGATTGACGGTTATGGAGGAAAACCCGAAATGAATGAACGACAAAAGGAAGTGTTCGGTCAGCAGCCATTGCCGTCCACGGCGAATTTGAAAGACACTTCTGTTGTGCTGCTCTCACCGCAAATTGCTGGTACTGTTATCGGTGCCATTGTCGGATTTGGGCTTGGGCGTGGCGTATACACAGCTGTTGCCGAGACAATGGAGTGGGGCACAATCGCGACCCTCTGCGTCGGGACAATCATCTTATGTGTCGTCGGAGGCGTCATTGGGGGGCTCGCACAAGTGGCGATCAACTTCGTCGGAAAAGACGTTTAGCAGCCTTCTGAAATAAGCGGGAGTGGCTCCGCCCGGATTCAAAACCCCCATGGCACCGTGAAGGTCAACGTACTTGTCCGTCCACATTTCAAGACGCCGTTTGCGGTTGCGGGCCGTAGAAGCAAGCAAGAACAAGTGCGTGAGTCTTCCTAAAGAAGAATTCAGTATCGTGTTGCGGTGATCATGTTGACAAAACGTAATCTAGCTCCGAAAATTTGTTTTCCCATTGTATGGGTGATATATGTTGGTGAGGCGTTGTAGCTGCCAGCATCGTCAATATCGTGCAACGCTGACTGGCTGAAGCCAGAGGTGTTTTGCGGGACCCTTGGAGGTCTCCATGGATTTCTTAGACGAAGAACATCGTCTTCAAGCCGCCGGGGCTCTAACGGACCGGTTCAATCTTGCGATCGAGGCACGATGCTGGCTCATCTCAAGATTCCAGTGTGTACCTCTATCTGACCCGTTGTTGAGCGCTGGTTGCTGCTGTTGAAGCGTCTCGATTTGCCGATCCCAATGCCGCGCGGCTCTGATTGCGCGCGTGCTGCAGGGTGAGGAAGCGAGGTGGAGTGCTCGCCGTCTTTCCCGGTTTTGGCGTCCGCCTTCGCGGTTGGCAGGAATCAAGAATCAATTTGTTGACCTGACAGGTCAGATAATGAGAACGAAAATAGGAAACGTCCCATGACTGCTGTTCGCTGCCGATGCCGTGGATTTACATTGATCGAACTACTCGTCGTGATTGCAATCATTGCGGTATTGATCGCGCTTCTTCTTCCCGCGGTGCAACAGGCCCGCGAGGCGGCTCGGCGCACTCAATGTAAAAACAATCTCAAACAAATAGGCCTTGCTCTTCACAATTATCACGATGTTTACCAGGTCTTCCCGATGGGGTTCACCGATACGGTGATGGGAAACTCAGAGACGATCGGCGATGGTTGGGCCTGGTCGGTATTCCTGCTGCCACAACTAGATCAAGGTTCGTTGTACAATCAGTTTGATTTCAGCAAGACTCCATACAGTTGTGTCACATGTGGTACAATACCGACGGGAAATCAAGCTCTCATCGCGACATCGCTTCCTGCGTTTCGGTGTCCATCGGACGTGGGGCCGAGCGTGATCTCCAACAATCCAGGGAACGCCGCCGCAGGGAAAGGGACGAACGCCGTGGCGCTTTCGAACTACATGGCAAGCGCCGGTCCATTTGATGGAAAGCCTTGTGTGGCCAGCGCAACAGATGCAACGATACCTGTCTCCGAAGTGCGAAACATCGGCCTGTTTCGAATCAACACGTCTCTCGGGTTTCGTGACATTACCGACGGAACGTCGAATGTGTTGGCCGTGGGTGAAGTTCGCTATATCGCCAATGGAACGGATACGACCGGAAGCACCTACGGGTCGTCTCGGCAGTTCATTTATGGCAACGTGACAACAGGTGGGGGGCCGTTGTGTAGCAACAATGGGCCGGGAAACAACGGTCTGCATCTGCACGCTCGATGGACTCGCGAGAAAATCAATCCGCCGTTGTTGTCGGCCAACAACGTTGACCGTGCATTCCATAGCTTGCATACAGGTGGGGCTCAGTTTCTGATCGCCGATGGCTCCGTACGGTTCATCAGCGACAGTATCAATCATACCAATACGGACTATGTTGCCAGCCCCTCGAATCTCAGTGGGCCGTATGGGACGTATCAGCAACTCTCCGGGGTCAACGATGGTCAGGTGATCTCTGATTTTTAGTTGCGTTCGAAATCTGACGTGACAGGTTGATGTGCCCGTCGCAAGCAGGTCAGCCTGGCTGGGACGATGCGCGAACCGCTCCTGGAGGAGTGGTTTGCCACCTGCTCTCGGGATTGACATCGTCGTTCCGAAAAGTTGACCAATCGCTTTGGTCATCAATCTCGGTCTGTGGTTTTTTGGATGGCAACGGATTTTATCAGGGTCTTGAATATGCATCAGTCGGCGAGGCGAAATCTTTTGATGGTGGCGCTCGCAGTTTGCCTGAGCGTGGGGTGTGGAGGAACATCCGGTCCACGACTTGAAGCTGTGTCCGGCACAGTCACATTAAATGGTGATCCCGTTCCTGGCTTGAAGATTGTCTTTGTTCCCAAGGAACAAGGTTCACCCTCATATGGTGCAACTGATGCGAGTGGCCGATATCAGTTGCAGTTCAGTCAAAGTCGTGCCGGAGCCCAACGTGGTTTACATCACGTATTGATTGAGAATCGCGAACCGGAGACGGATGACAGAGGTGTGCCCATTTCGATGACTCCCACGGTCAGGATTCCCGAAAAATTCGGGAGACCTGGCCAGTTGTCGGCGGATGTCTCCGCGGGGCGAAACAGATTCGATTTTGAGCTTGAATCGGAGCTGATGCAAACCGACCATCGACAGGCTCTCCGTTCGCAAGCGATCAATAATTAGTCGCAGACGATGGCCATCTGAAGGTCGTCCCATCCTCTAGAAGAAACGGATGCCTTCGATTCCTGGCGCGTGCTCATAGGCGGATGAGTGGACAGGTCTATGTATCGATTGATATATGGATCTGTCCATTTTCATTTCTATAAGCTGACTCTCAAGTATCGAACGTTTGTTGTCGAGGAGAGCCAGAATGGTGATGTGGTGGTTGTCGAAATCTCTTGACTCGCCGAAACTGGCGTTCGCCATTATCCTTGGCCCGAACGACATCGCCAAATTCGTCTCGGTTCAAGGCGGGAATCTTTAATGACTGGCAAGGTATTCAAACTCAGTCCTGATCAAATCGACCCGCTGGCACTTCAGCGTGGATGCTGTGTTGCCAGTGACATGATCACTGTACAGGGCATGAGCGTTGGCTATATGTACCGAGAGACACCGGATTTCAAAGACGACAGCGGTTGGCGTTTTCTCGCTGGAACCGAATCACAAGAATACCTCGAGAACCCTGAGAATCTTCAGATTTACGACGTAAACACGATTGCCAATTACGACTCGGAGATTATTCCCTTTTTGGACGAAATAAGCGGTTCTGCGTTTGAGCGATGTCAATCCACTGGAGGGTTTGTCGCAACCGACTTTCCATGCGAACCCTAATCGCTGACGAATTCAGCCGTCCTCACATTTTGCGTTGATCATCGGCGCAGGCTCACGAATATTTGCGTCGGGCGGGTGACGTTTAATAGCCTGTTATGAATTACCCATGAGCGGTTCCGGGATGACGACTTGGATTGGCTCGAAAATGGCTCGAACTGAGAAGGGGCGGATCATGACTGAGGGCAAGTCGAAGCCGAAGACCAAGAGTGAGCCTCGTACGAGCGAGGTGCCAAGGCCCGCCGCCAAGACGAAGAGATCGGCGAAGACGAGTGCGAAAAAAGCCGACGGCGCCACTCCGGTTCTGGCGGCGAAAAAAAGCCATGAGCAAGCAACCGGGAAAACCGCCTCTTTGCTCATCGATCAGCGGATTCGTGATTTGGGGGATTGGCGCGGCGATGTTCTGGCCCGTATGCGCGCCCTGATTCTGGAGGCCGATCCCGAGATGACCGAAGAATGGAAATGGATGGGCACTCCCGTCTGGGCGCATCAGGGGATCGTCTGCACCGGAGAGTCTTACAAAAAGGTTGTAAAGCTGACATTCGCTCAAGGGGCCAAAGTCGCAGACCCCTCACGTCTCTTCAATTCCAGCTTGGATGGTAACACGCGAAGGGCGATCGACATCCACGAAGGAGAGATGGTTGATGCCGTCGCCTTCAAATCACTCATCAAGGCGGCAGTGGCCCAGAATGGCTCGACGACTTCGAAAGCGAAGGGCGCCAGGCCGGCTGCCAGCGATGCCAAACCCGTGAAACTCCTTTCAGGTGGTAATCCGCAAATCGCGAAAGCCGACGGCGACGCTCCGGTCCAGCAATACATTGCTGCGATGCCGGGTTGGAAGAGTGATGTCGGCCGGTGGCTCGATGCTCTTATCGTGCAGTGTGTGCCCAACGTTCAGAAGGCCGTGAAGTGGAACTCGCCGTTGTATGGCGTCGAAGGCCAGGGCTGGTTCCTGGGTGTCCACACGTTTGCACGCTACGTCAAGATTGCATTCTTCAATGGAACGTCGCTGCAACCGATGCCGCCACAGTCCAGCAAGGACAAGAACACGCGTTACTTTCATATCCATGAAGATGATCAACTCGATGAGGCGCAAGTGGCTTCATGGGTGAAGCAAGCTGCGGCCTTGCCCGGATGGATATCATAACCCTCCGTCAACAATATTGATCATGTCTAGGTTCCCGGTCCTACTTCTCTTCAGTGGTGATGGCTGTCGACGTACTTGGGATCGAAGAGGCACTCGATCGTCGATCGTGAACAGAAATGTCGCGGGGGATGACGAGTCAATCGAAAATTTGCACCATGAGCCAGGAAAAGCAAATCGTGGAGCCAGACAACACTGCAGTGCGGGTTGCCTTATGGCGTGCGTTGCACGTGGCGATCGACTCACCCCCGCATGTGTTCGAAGACGAAGTCGGACTGAAACTGGTGGCTCCAGATGACGGATGGCAAAGCCGCCCCGACATGAGCCCTTTTACGAAGCCCTTCCGCGCCTCGATCGTCGCGCGAGCCCGCTTCATCGAGGATCTTGTCGCAGAACAGGTTGCTCGCGGTGTCGGACAATATGTCATCCTTGGCGCAGGTCTGGATACCTTTTCGCAGCGTCGCCCTGAACTTGCCTCCCGTCTGATTGTCTTCGAGGTCGATCCGCCTGGGCCCCAGGCGTGGAAGCGTCAGCGACTTGTCGAAACTGGGTTTGGCATCGCACCGTATCTGCGGTTGGTGCCGGTTGATTTCGAAGCCGGCGACACATGGTGGGATCGGCTCGTTGGATCAGGCTTCGATGCAACGCGGCCAGCTGTCGTTGCATCCACGGGTGTCAGCATGTACCTCACGAAGGATGCGATCACAGCGACGCTGCGCCAAGTCGCCGCACTCGCGCCCGGCTCCACGTTCGCGATGTCGTTCATGCTGCCGATCGAAATGGCAGACCCCGAAGTGCGCCTCGGAATCCAGCGGGCGGTCGAAGGAGCGCGCGCCAGCGGAACGCCGTTCATCAGCTTCTTCACACCTGCAGAGATGCTGGCGCTGGCCCGCGAAGCCGGCTTTAAAGACGTCGAGCACGTGTCGGCCGCCACACTGACGCAGCGTTATTTCGCAGGCAGGACCGACGGTCTTCGACTTCCCAATAATTCAGAAGAACTGCTTGTCGCGACAACTTAGTCGCCTGTTAAAATGACGAAGACGGATTTGGCCCAGACTCAAGAATGTCATGACGATGTGAATTCTGGACGCCAAGGTGCCTGGCCCCCTGAGTTCAACAGGCAGATCGGGTTGCGCGTCTCTCAAGGCTCTCTTTGGATTGACTCTTGCTTGTAGAGCAGGAATCCGGCTTTGATGTAGTTGGGTAAGGCGGCGGGGTGATCCAGCGTGCAGGTATGCAGCCAGATTCGTTTTGGTTCGTAACTCCATGTTTTGTCGATGACTTGTTGCAAGAACCATTTGCCAATTCCCTGGCCAATGATGCCAGGAACGAGGCCGAACTGGACCAGCTCAATTTCATCCGGTTGGCGACGATCCAATTCGGCAAAGCCGGCCGGTGTGTCATTGACGTAAAGGACGTGCAATTCATTTCGTGGATCACCAAAGAGCGCGGCAAGCTGCTCATCCGACATCTTTCGTCGGCTCAGCCAGCGGTAAGGCTGGCCAACCGCTTCGTAGAGCGGGCGGTAAAACGGCACGGTCGGTGATCGGAGGTGAACCACGCTCAAGTCGTTTCGCGGGGCAGGGACAGTACGTGGTGAGGGGCACCGCATCTCAAGGTAGTAGACTTCGACTTCGATCATCTCCATGAGCTTGCCTCCTCCGTGCAGGGGACTGCGGCTTGAGATTCTGAATAGGTGTGAGCTGTGGGCTACAGTTGCGGTGAACGGGTTCGCCGCTTGCCTTGTGGATTCCGGTAGGCCCCAAAGGCTTTGAGGATTCGGGAAATTCTTCGATCGCGACATGATCGCAGGAAACTCAAGTGATTCGCAAACAGGGGCTCGACCTGCCTGTCGTCGACGAGCAAAATCAGTTTGCTGCACAGATCGAAAATAACTCAGCTCGAATCAAAGCCGATTGCTGCAGGCTGATCGAGTTCCTGGAATCAAGCAAACGATTGGTGGTCAATTTCCGAGAGCTCATGCATCACCAATGTCGACGAGAAGGGCCGCCATGATAGCCGTAGACCATGACAGGCGCGGGGGCGACGACCACTCCGACGCTTGTCGAGGGACTTGCGTGAATGCCACCACTGCCCGGAAGCGCCGGGATCTTGGGGAGTTTCTGTAGTGTGAGAATAACTCTGTCGCTGGTGCCATATGTTTTCAGTTGGATCATGGCATTTGGGCTGAGGTCATAATTTCCGACAGAGTGCTTGACCGTTCCAATGATGACCTCATCCGAAAGACCGCTCTGGACCATCCGAATCACGTCAATGTTCGTCAACGCTTGTCCTGTCGATGCAAGATACTGAGCGTGCGTCACCGCTGCGGCCTCGCGTTGCTCCTGCACGTCTGCGGCGTTGCCAATGAGACCGCCGGTAACTCCACCTGCCAGCGCGCCGATCAAAGCCCCGCCGAAAAGATGGCCAGAGTCTTGGCCAATCAAGGCACCCGTCAAGGCGCCAATTCCGCTTCCCAGTGCGGTACCCGCTTGCCTGTTATTCGAATACTGGCAGCCTGGCAATAGTGCGATGGCGCTCAGTGTCAGGCAGAGGAATCTTCGTCGAATCACTCGCGATCGACCGCTGTATTTCTTGAACGCCGCTTGAAGCCATTTTGTTAGATGCCGCACGTTCAACCTCCCCGTCAGATTCGCTGTCCGTGAACTATCGGCACCACCTCAATTCGATCGTGACGTGATTGAGGCCGGTTCCGAAGTCTGGGAAAAGACTGCCGGTCAGCCAAGCGGCCACCGGCCGATTCCGCCGCCCATGCGGATCGTTGGACAGTCGAATACGCCGTGCGTTACAAGAACGTCAGCAATTTCATTCCTTGGCGAAGTTGACCGCGTATCAATTCGCAATGGTTGATGAATGGATGGTCAAGCATGATCCAGTGGCAATCCAGAGCGGTCTGCCTACAGTCGATTGAGGCTGCGGTGTTGACGGGCCAGGAGCAAGTGTTGGTCGCGGTAACGCGGATCGAACTTGCCGACGTCACCCACATTCGGGGGAGCGCTCTACGTGCAAAAGCACCACTTCACAATGCCAGTTCGACGCGTCCTTGTCTGAAATCGTCAGAGCCAATTTCGTTGTTTCTATTGGAGCTTCAAACCTGAATTAACACGTTGATGAACTCGCCGTGAGCAGGGCCACGTGACTGCAGGCGATGCGCGGACCTGTCAGGGCCGAGTGGCTGTGCCACGACGGCGTTGCTGAATCCGCGAACGTCCAACGGCCGAAATCGAGACGAGAGGAGTAATAGTCGTGTCCTTCCTGGCGAACCGACGACTTTTGGTCATCACCGCGTTGATCTGCGTGGCCTTGATCGCTGCTGCGACGACGTACTGGTTGGGAAAATCGCACCGCCTGAATGTGATTCTTGTCACGTTCGATACCACCCGAGCTGATCATCTGGGGATCTATGGGTATCAACGTGGGCTGACATCAAGCTTCGACGATTTTGCCCGCAATGGCGTCGTGTTTGATCGGGCCTACGCACCTGCGCCGATCACACTCCCTTCTCACGCTACCATGCTGACGGGGCTGTACCCGCCGGAACATGGTTTGCGCGTCAATGGGAGTAGCCGACTGGGAGACGAAATCCCGGTACTGCCACAAATCCTGAAACAATATGGATATGACACCGGAGCCTTCGTTGCTGCATTCGTACTGGATTCCATGTTTGGCCTCGACCGAGGATTCGATACCTACGATGACGACTTGTCCAAAGCAACGCGATCGTCTGAGTCGGACGAACTCCGTCGCAATGGTGAAGAGATTGTCGATTCTGCGATCTCATGGATCACTCAGCGAACCTCTCGCCCGTTTTTTTGCTGGGTTCATCTGTATGATGCGCATGGTCCCTATGATATGCGAGCAGAGCAATTCAAGAATCAATTCGAACAGAATCCGTATGATGCGGGAGTTGCTGTCGAGATCGAACAGTTCGGTCGTCTGCTTCAGTTTTTGAAGGAACGCAATCTCGAC
Organism: Schlesneria paludicola DSM 18645; assembly: GCF_000255655.1. NCBI lineage: Bacteria > Pseudomonadati > Planctomycetota > Planctomycetia > Planctomycetales > Planctomycetaceae > Schlesneria > Schlesneria paludicola. Next base: position 512,015 of record NZ_JH636436.1, read on the forward strand.
AAGAACACTGTTGTCGTTGTCGCGGGCGATCATGGTGAAGGTCTTGATGACCATATGGAAATCGAGCACGGGATGCTCGTCTACAATTCCACACTTCACGTGCCGCTGGCATTTGCGGGCCCCAAAATCGGCCAACCAGGGACGCGTGTTGCCGAAGCGGTCTCGCTTGTGGATCTCACTCCCACGCTACTCGATATCCTCCAGATTCCACCGCCGAAACAGGTCAGTGGGCGAAGCCTGCTTGAGGCTCTAAAGGGGAATTCGATTCCTGCGACAGTCTGCTACGCAGAAGCCGAAGCACCATTCTATGTGAACCGGTGGTGTCCGCTGAAGACGGTCATTTCCGACCGATGGAAATATATTGAATCCACACGTCCCGAACTGTACGACCTGCAGCATGATCCGGGTGAAATTACGAATTTGATCGAGTTCGCGAGGGACGAACGCCAGGAACTGCAAGCGGTTCTTGATGTGATGCGCGAAAAATTTGACCAGCACAGCGCAGTGGACGTAAAGCTGTCACAGCAGCAACAGGCCAATCTGGAAACGCTCGGATATCTGTCAAATGGGAAATTCAACACGAATGCCGAGCGACGGGACACGCGAGTCTTGCCAGACGTCAAGGACATGCTGCCCTATCTCGCAAAATACGAAAGGGCACGGCTGGCAGGCCTGCACGGAAAGCTCGACGATACGATCGAGCAACTCAGAAAACTCGTGCAGGAACGCGATGACTACGTGGGCGCATTCATTCTTTTAGGCGATTGTCTGAGTCGAGAAGGCCGTCATGATGAGGCGGTCGAGCCCTACCGTTCCGCTCTGAATCTCGTGCCTGAAGTCGTCGGAATCCGACTGCGATTGGCGCATTGTTTCACCGCCCAGGGCCGGTATGAAGAAGCGGAAGTCCAATTCCGGGAAATCGTAGCGCAAGATCCCGAGATCGCGCAGTCGCATTTTCAATGGGGCGAGGTTCTATACACATTGCATCAGATCGATGACGCGCTGGCACAATTTCGCGAAACGATTCGAATTGAACCCGCCTTCATCGCCGCAAACATGCGCCTGGGTGAGATTTTGACAAGGCTCGAGCGTTACAACGACGCGGCGGCCTGTTATGAACAAGCTCTCAAGTTCGATCCTCGGAATACGGTCGCTTTGACTGCGCTATCAACGGTCCTGATGCACGCGGGTGAAACGGGCAAAGCCTATCAGTATGCCAGGAATGCCGTCGAACTCGATTCCGTGTCCGTTGACCATCGCCTTCTACTGGGAAGCATTTTGATTTCACTCAATCGACCTCGAGAAGCGATTGCCGAGTTCCGCGAGGCGCAGCGACTACGCTTTGATGACCCTCGCCTGCTCGAGGGAATCCAGCAGGCAGAAGCCGCCCTCAGCCAAGGGGGAGAATAAACGGTCAGGTCGATCGAATCATGAGCAAATCGACTCCTTCCGAACTGCTTTCACGGCGACCACCACGATGGCAGCGAGGGCTGATGTGCCTCGCCACCTTTTGCGTCACCCCATTTGGCGCACTCCTGCCGGATCGGTTCTTTCAAACGGTCAGCGACGAACGGCTTGATCGAGGGCTGGTGCTGATACTGCCGGGAATTGAAGGCCGCAGCTTCTTGAACGTCTCCATTCTCAACGGACTCGTCGACGGCGGACTGCCACATGCCCTGGAAGTCTTCGACTGGACGACTGGCAACAAGTTCTTCACCCTCTATCATCTGCGTGCGTTGCGCCGGAATCTGACCGTCGCACAAAGGCTCGCCGAACGCATCGTGAAATACCAACACGAATATCCCGGCCGACCCGTCTGGATTGTTGGCCACTCTGGCGGTGGCGCCATGGCCCTCCTCACGGCGAACGCGTTGCCGGAAAATCATCGACTTACGGGACTCATCTTGTTGGCCGCTGCAATTTCACCACGGTTCGATATCTCTCCGATCCTGAGCAAGGTCGAACGGGGAATCTGGAATTTCTCGTCCTGGCTCGATTGTGTCTTCGTTGGAATCGGTACCACGATCTTCGGCACCGTCGATGGCCAGCACACCCCGGCCGCAGGAATGTTGGGGTTTCATCAAACCTCCAATTCGAGCGACCCCGCTCAGACGCCCGAATCGCCGAACGCCGCAGCACTGATTCAAGTGTCCTACCATCTCCGCATGATCGCTGCCTTCAATCTCGGCGGCCACTTCGGCTGCGTGAATCGCGTCTTCATTGCCGAAAACATTGCACCGCTGATCAGCGACAACCAAGTGATGTTGTAGTAAGGGGTACTGCTCCAACGCAGGCGCGAAAACGCCATGACACGATGAATACCAAGGTGCTTGTCCCCGCGATTTCTGAGTCGTCTTGGGGACGTAGCCAACTCTTGATTCCCGCCCCGCGTGAGGCCAGACTACAGACGGATCGTCACGAGTTGCGAGCGATCCCGAATTTTGTTCGACAATGCATGTGTTACGCAAATTTTTAATCTGACTGATTACGAGCCTTCGAAAATACAACGATCGGAATCTCGAAGAATGACTCCCGGTCAACTTGTCACTCGGATTCGCTGGATCTTTGCTGCGTTTCTTCTGATCGCAATGACGTTGGCGAGTGCTATTCTGCACAACGAGACCCGGAATCTGATCACGATTTCAAATCCATCATCAACTGCCCTTGGATTTTTGGATATTTCGGTTTCTGAAGGGTTGGCGTCGGGGCAGTTGTCTGACGATGAAGGGAAGAACATCCCGCAGGCGATGACAATTGCCTCCAATCTTATTGTTGCACCAGGCGAGAAAGTCTATCTGTATATCCCCGCTGGACGTAAGCAACGTGTATTTCATTTCGAGTACGAAAAGGACGCTGGTGGATTTGGATGGGGTTCCGCAAGAATGATGAACCCATGGGGTGATCGAGTGACATTCACTGGAGTCGAAGGCGGAATCCAGATCGTGTATGGATCGTCACGATTCAGGGTGTGGATTAACTCCAATCGGAACTGGATCCCGTTTCTTGGAAGTTGGCTCGGCTAGTGATCGCATTGGCGCGATCTGTTTCGGACTGCCTGTTTTATTTCGTGGGTATCGATCATTTGTTCGATTGGACGCTCCCGAACCTTTCTGCCGCGTAACGGTTCACAGGTTAGTGAGAGTGCAGACTTATTATATTGGCAATGATTGGTTTGATTGCAAAAGGTCCACGCGGTGTCACGCGTTTTCTGCGATAAATATGCGTCAGCCCCTAACCCGACAGCGGGCAGCGCCCGTGATGACGCCGTGATAAGCCGATTGTGGTGTGGTCGAAATCTTGAGATCGAACTCTTACGATCAGGGTGTGCTCGTTCCCAACTACGGCGTTCTACGGAAGAGGCGATCATGGGGGATCTTTCAAGTCCGCGGGTCATCTGTATCAAGGGTGGATTGTTTGTTCTTTTGGGGGTGATGGCGCTGGGATTGATTCTGCTCGAGCATCCTGAGGTACGGACGGCCATTCTTCTCGGAATCTGTATCTGGTCCTTTTGCCGTGCGTACTACTTCGCGTTTTACGTCCTCCAGAACTATGTCGATCCGAACTATCGATTCGCGGGATTGACGTCCGTCGCGATCTATTTTCTTCGCCGGGCAAAGCATTGATTTTGTGGAGGAAATTATCAGGGAGATGGCCGATGTCGGTGCTTGTGATGTCAACTGGATTCGAGCTCTACCTTGAAATCTGATACGGCTCACCTGTTTTGGGGTCTTTTGATTTCAGAAATGCATAGCGATGGGTGGGCGACTGGTAGATGAAAAGTTTGCGAAGTGCTTGTTGAATAGGGTGACAGGCAACTTGTGGAGTCTGTGACCCTATTCAACAAGCCGCCACGTCGAATTTCTTCGTGATTGAATCACTCAGGCCTCATTGGAATCTATTGTTTTTGTCGTTTTCGAAACGGCGTTCCTCTTCGACGAAAGGGGACTTCCGCGACGCGAGGGGCGGCGCAAGTCGCTCTGAGGCGATGCAGCTGTAAGGTTCCGTTGCACTTCCGGTATTCCTTTCAGAATCACGTTTCCGCAAATCACGAATCGTTCTATTCACAAAGGAATCTGTCATGACTCAAATGGAGAAAGTGTTGTACACGGCGAAAACTCACACTACGGGAGGCCGGGATGGTGCCGCGAATAGCACCGATGGACGACTCGACGTCAAACTGTCGTCGCCCGGTGTCTCGGGTAACGGGACTAATCCCGAGCAACTGTTCGCTGCCGGTTGGTCGGCCTGTTTCCTCGGCGCGTTGAGTGTCGCGGCCAGCGAAAAGAAAGTTGCCCTCCCTGCCAACCGCGCCATTGATGCCGAAGTCGATCTCGGGACAAACGATGGCGGCTATTTGCTGCGTGCCCGTCTCAATGTCAGCCTGCCAGGCTTGGACCACAATGTCGCCCGGGCCCTGGTTGATGCGGCGCATCAGATCTGTCCTTATTCCAAAGCCACGCGTGGCAATATCGAAGTCGTAATTAATCTGGTGTAAACCGGTGCGAAAGATCTCAACAGACGCCGGTGCATTGATGTGTATCGGCACCATGGAAGCTTCCTTGGAAAGGTTCATCATGAGTCTTGAACAAAAGGTCGCCGTTGTCACAGGAGCGTCACAGGGTATCGGTGCCGGCCTGGTCCGGGGCTTTCTTGATCGGGGTTATCAAGTCGTTGCGAATTCCCGTTCAATCGCGTCCGAAAATTCTCCGAACCTGTTGACGGTCGCGGGTGACATTGCCGATCCAAATGTGGCCGAGCAGGTCATCGCCAGCGCCGTCCAGAAATTCGGCCGCGTGGATACCCTAGTAAATAACGCGGGGATGTTCATTTCGAAACCGTTCACAGAATACACGCAGGACGATTTCGTTCGCAAAATTTCGCTCAATCTAGGCGGCTTTTTTTATGTCTCGCAACAGGCCATTCGTCAGATGCTTGAACAGCGCCGTGGCCACGTGATCAATGTCACAACGACCCTGGTGAATCAACCAGTGAAAGGCGTGCCGTCAGCGTTAGCGTCTTTGACCAAAGGTGGATTGGATGCGGTCACTCGATCGCTGGCGATTGAGTACGCCGAGCAGGGCATCCGCGTGAACGCTGTGGCTCCGGGCATCATCCGGACGCCGATGCACGCGCCTGAGACTCATGCTGCTTTGGCCGGTCTGCATCCACTTGGACGCCTGGGCGAAGTGCAGGAAGTGGTCGATGCCGTTTTATACCTGGAGTCGGCGGGATTTGTGACTGGTGAAACACTGCACGTCGATGGTGGCGCACATGCCGGACATTGGTAATACTTATGTGGGAATGAATCATGCCGATCGTGACAATTCAAATCACCCGTGAAGGAACAACGCCCGACCAGAAGGCGGCGTTGATCAAAGGGGCAACAAACCTGCTGGCCGACGTCTTGAACAAACTGCCCAGTTTGACCTTCGTGATCATTCAAGAAGTTGAGATGGAAGATTGGGGAGTGAATGGTTTACCTGCTGCTGAACACAGGCGTCTGATCGCGGCTGGATCACTCGATATGCCGACCCACTGACCGCTTGTTGGAAAGGGGTGTGTCGAATCTAGGCGGCCCCGTCACGTTTACTGCAAAATGCAGATCGCCGGTCCTGTGGATTTCAATAGAGTGCGAGGGCCTGTTCCATCTCCGTTCGAAGTTGTACGACCAGTTCGGCCGCAGGGATCTCGCGAGCCAGCGGGGCTCCTTGTCCTGCCCACTGGGCTCCGTATCCGTATTCTCCCACGGCTTTCGCCGCAGCGTGCAGTGACTTCCCGGCATCGTACGCAATGGGGTAATCCGGAATGGCTTCAGAAGTTGTAAACATTCCAAGGGCGGTGAAATGATTGGAAAGACATCGGGCGGGGCGGCCCGAGATCGCTGATGTCATCACTGTGTGTTCGGCTGGTGTCCCCAGCAGGGCACTGCGGTATGCCGCGTCGGCCGACGATTCTGGACACGCGACAAAGGCCGTACCGAGTTGCGCCGCGACCGCACCAAGTGCGAGTGAGGCAGCAATCCCGCCTCCGTCCATGATTCCACCGGCTGCGATGACCGGGATGCTCAATTTGCGGACGAGCAGTCGGGTCAAAGCGATCGTTCCTAGTCGATCATCAGGGATGTGGGGGTCGAAGACTCCACGGTGTCCACCCGCTTCATAGCCTTGAGCAACCACAGCATCGATTCCGGCTGTGGCAATGGCGTTTCCTTCATCGAGATTCGTCGCCGTGGCGATCAGAATGATTCCAGCCGAGCGGAGAGCCTCGATCTGCGCGGAGGACGGCAAGCCAAAATGAAAACTGACGATCGGGGGCCGTTCGTTTAGCAGGACCGAGAGCTTGGCGTCGTCGGTCAGGAACGTCCGATAGATCTCGGCAAGATGTGTCGGCGGCTTTGCGCCGTAACGGGCGAACTCAGGGGCCAGTCGAGAAAGCCATGCCGCTTCTCGAGCGGAGTCCGACTTCGCGGGCTGGTGGCAGAAAATATTCACATTGAACGGACGGTCCGTCAGAGATCGAACGGAGGCGATCATCTTGCGAGTTGCCTCGGCATCGACTGAGCCGACTCCAATGGAGCCGAGGCCCCCGGCGTTCGAGACGATGGCCGCCAATTCCGCTGTGGACACGCCTGCCATCGGGGCTTGGACGATGGGCAGCTCGATCCCGAGCTTGCGGAGAAATGGGTTCATGAAAGCTCTCCTTCGCGCTTGGAAACATCATACCCGCTCGTTGTTAGGGGCAAGAAGGACCGGTGTGATTCTCGATACGTCGCTGGTGAGACCAATCTTCCAAACGTTTGGAAACGACGGCGGTTTAAATCGAAGTCACGAGTAGTCATTCGAAGTGAATGTTCGCTCCCGGAAGGTGCGGGGAGGCCAGTCAGCGGAGTGCGGACAGGCAACGAATATCCGGTGTGTAAAGTGACCTGAGGAGCAGTTTGAGAACCGCGTTCCCCGTCGGCTTAGGGCTAAACGAAGCAACTTGCCGGGATGCTTCTTTTCTCGCCTAAATCAGTGGTCGAGACGATTTCTCGTTCTTCAGATTGGCCGAAAACTGCTCATGCCGCGGAGTGTGGGGTGTCGTTTCGGTCGACGAACCAGGGGTAGATGGCGGGTAACACGAACGCCGTCAACAGAGTGGACGTGATTAGTCCGCCGATCACCACCGAGGCGAGCGGGCGTTGGATTTCGGCACCGGCGGAATGCGAGGCGGCCATTGGTAAGAAGCCCAGGCTGGCGACCAGAGCCGTCATCAGCACGGGCCGCAGACGGTGAATGGCCGTTTCTTCAGCGGCCCCACGCGGAGAATGTCCCGCGTGACGCAACTGTTCGGCGGCACTCACCCAGACCAGACCGTTCAATACAGCCACTCCGAACAGGGCGATGAAGCCCACGCCGGCAGAAATGCTGAACGGCATTCCTCGAAGCGCCAGTGCGAAAACACCACCCGATGCGGCGATCGGAACGGCGAGGAAAATGAGGCTTGCCAGGCGCCCCGAATGAAACGTCGTGTGCAGCAGCAGGAAGATTAGTAACAAGACCACCGGCGTCACGATCATCAATCGCTGCTTGGCCGATTGCAGGTTCTTGAAGTCACCACCCCATTCCATTTCGTAGCCGGTGGGCAGTTTGATATCGCGTTCGATGGCACTGCGTGCATCGTGAACGAAACTTTCCACATCGCGACCTCGGACATTGCACTGCACATAGGTTCGTCGCTGTGTCCGATCGTGGTCGATTCCAGGCGGCGAGTCTTCCATGATCAGATCGGCCAGTTCACCCAGGGGGATCTGCCGTCCGTTCGCTCCGAAGACCGGCATTTGTTCCAGGCGGTAGAGGTCCGTACGCCATTCGGTCGGAATGCGGACTACGATCGGAAATCGCATGCGTCCGCGGAAGACTTCACCAACTTTGTGTCCGCCCATCGTCGCCACAGTCTGCATCACCTGATCAGCATCAATGCCGTAGCGAGCGAGCGCTTCGGGCTTTACCTGAATACGCACAGTCGGCAGGTTGGCCTGGTTCTGAGCTTTGACGTCAACGGCCCCCGGAATGCCTCGCAAGACCTTTTCGATCTTCTTGCCATACTTGGTCAGCGTGTCAAGTTCCTTCAAATTGGACAGGTCGCCATCAGACTGCAGCGAGCCAACGGGGGCGTAAAGCAGAACGGCGACATTGGCCTTCACACCGGCGACCAGTTCATCGACTCGCATCTCGATTGGCTGTGTGAATCCGAACAGAGCTCCCGGGACATGATCGTTCAGGCGGGTCCGCATCTCATCGATAATTTCGAGTCGTGACTTGTGTTCGGGCCATTCGCGTTCCGGTTTCAGCAGGACCCAGACGTCTGTTTGCTGTACGCCCATCACGTCATTCGCGATTTCCGGCCGCCCGGTCTTACAGAACACGGTTTTCACTTCAGGAAACGCGAGCAGCAGTTTCTCGATCTGTTCACCCATGGGAATCGAGTCTTCAAGTGTTGCACTGGGCAAGCGATTGACTTCGATCAAGAGGTCGCCCTCGTCCAGTTTCGGCATAAACTCGCCACCCAGGTTGGCGGCGATCGGCACGCTGACAATGAGGACGAGGACTGCGGCTGCCACCGTCATCAGAGGTCGTGCGATCGTTTGATGGACGAGCGGATGATAAACGCGGTGGATCAGTCGAATGATCAGGATTTCTTTTTCCTGCATCTTACGAGGCAGTGCGAGCGACGCCAGGACGGGCATCAGCGTCAGTGATAAGACGAGCGATCCGGCCAACGCGAACAAGACGGTTAGGGCCATGGGGCGGAACAGTTTGCCTTCCGTTCCTTGCAGGGTCAGCAGGGGCAGATACACGATGGCGATGATCAATTCGCCAAACATTGTCGGTTTGCGAACTTCGATGGCCGCGTCGCGAATGACGTCCAGATGCGGCCGATCCTGACTGTTGTGCGAGATTCGGCGGATACAGTTTTCGACCATGATCACCGAACTGTCGACGATCAGTCCGAAGTCGATGGCCCCCAGGCTCATCAAGCTCGCCGTGATCCCGGTGACGGCCATCATGTTTGCAGCGAACAGCATCGACAGCGGAATGGCCAGCGCGACGACGATGCCCGCCCGCAGGCTGCCCAGCATGATCAGCAATACGATGACGACGAGCGAACCCCCTTCAACCAGATTGGTTTCGACCGTCTTCAACGTGCGATTGATCAAGTCCGCACGATCGTAGGTGACTTCCGTGAACACACCCGGTGGGAGTGTTTTGTTGATTTCTTCCAATCGTTCTTTCGCGGCCACGACGGTGGTGCGTGAGTTTGCTCCCCACAACATCATCACCATTCCCATCACGGCCTCGCCACGACCATCTCGAGTGACGGCACCTTGTCGAGTCAGGGGCGCGATCAGGACATCGGCCACATCGCGGACCAGGACGGGGGTGCCATCCTGATTGACGCGAATCACGACGTTTTCGATATCGGCTTCGTTCGTCAGCAGGGCTTGGCCACGGATGAAACGCTGCTCGCCATGATGTACGACGTATCCACCACCCGAAGTGCTGTTGTTCGCAGAGATCGAGCGAAACAATTCCTGCAGCGAGACATTGAAGCTGGCCAATCGGTCAGGGTCGGGACGGACTTCGAAGGATTGATAGTAACCGCCGTGCGAGTTGATCTCGGTGACGCCCGGAACTTGTCGCAGTCGTGGCGCGATCTGCCAGTCCAGAATCGTGCGCAGTTGCATCGGCGTATAGTCTTTGCCTTTGACTTCAAATTGCAAGATTTCACCGAGTGCCGTGGTGAGCGGGTTCAACTTGGGCGTACCGTACCCTTTGGGAACTCGTTCGGCGGCATCCGTCAATCGTTCGGTGATCAGTTGTCGGCACCGAAAGATATCTGATCCTTCCTGGAAGACGACCGTGACCAGGGACAGGCCAAACTTCGAGACGCTGCGGATTTCCTCGACATTCGGCAGACCGCTCATTGTCAGTTCGACGGGCGATGTCACGTACTGCTCGACTTCGAGGGGCGACAACGCTCCGGCGTCCGTCACGATTTGAACTTGAACGTTCGTCATGTCCGGGACGGCATCGATGGGCAGGTTCACCGCGGAGTAGACACCGAGTCCGCCCATGATGACGACGAGCGAGATCACCAGCATCCGGTTGGCGAGGGAAATGTCGATCAGCTTCTCAAGCATGGAATCAGCCTTCTGTGCGATCTCGTCGCATCGGGAACTGGCGAACGATCACAGCATGATCATAGATCCGATGCCCTGTGTCGAGTACGTTACGAGGGGTAGGAAGATGGGGTTTCGGTGATTTGTTGTGGCAGCAAATCCGCAAATCTCTGCGACTTCTTGCAAACTGTCAGTTTTGCATGAAAACTTTTTCATCTGAATTCCTGGTGAGTTAAGTGGGGGCATAAGGTCTAGTCATGGGCGACGAGTCAAAAACATGGCGCGTGGGGATCGTTGGATTGAATCCCATCGGGCTGTTTTTGTTGGAACAGTTTCGTTTAATTCCGAACGTACGAGTTGTGGGTATCTATGACCGTGATCCATCACGCTGCCATCTTGCGAACGAGCTGGACTGTCGCGTTTGGGATCATCCGGCGCAGGCCTTTTCTGCGACAGATGTGGATGCGGTCGTGTTGGCCGATCAAGTCAGTTCCGAATCGATTGCAATGGGCCTGCAGAACGGTAAGCACCTTGTCGTGGATCGCCCTTGGGGCGTGTCCTCTCGCGAATGGCGGGAACTCAGCGAAACGGCCGGGAGATCGTCGGCTCAATTGACGTTTGTTTGCTTGCGACGCTGGTCTTCGGACTTTCCGACCGTTCTGGTCGCCATGAGATCCGGCCGCGTCGGGACGCTTCAATCGGCGCGATATGTCTCGCACGAAATGTGCCTGGCGTCGGAGTTGGCGGCGCCGCGATTCCTGACCGAGATCGCGTTCAGTTTGCTCGATCAGCTTTTACTGCTGACGGCATCGAATCCGAAAGATGTGTTTGCCAAGAGGCTGGGTTCTGCGGCAGGGGGCGAGGACACGGGGCTGATCGCTACGATCGAGTTCGAAAATGGCTGTGTTGCCCAGATCGATCTGCAATCCCAGTCACGGTTGTCGCAACGAACGGGGTGGATGCTTGAAGGTGCCCAGGGCAGTTATCGCGATGACCGGCTTTATACTGTGACGACCGATGGCGAAGTCATTGATGAGCCGTTGTCGCCTCCGAACATGCCGGACAATTCGTTTGTCCGGGAACTGGTTGCGAGCTGGAACGGCGAGGCGTCGTCACTGCCATCGTTGACGGAAGCGGTTCGAACGGTGCAACTGGCTGAAATGATCGAGCGATCCGCAGAGAGGCGTGACGTTGTGCGAAGCTGATGTGATTCTGTCATGTTCGGGCACGAGCCACCGCGAACCGTCAACGAAAACTCTTAAGTTACCATCCAAATGAATCGTCGAGCGTACCCCAGGATGATGGGGAGCCAGTTTTCTCAAGAGGAAGTGAAATGTCAGACTCCATGTTTTCGGTACAAGATCGAGTCGTCCTGGTTTCGGGGGGAAGCCGTGGGATCGGCCGTTCTCTGGCGGAGGGGTTTGTTGAGCGCGGCGCACGTGTTGTCATCGCCAGTCGCGACGCAGCAACGCTCGAACAAACGTCGCGTGAGATTTCGAAGGGGACGCATCCTGTGACGCCGGTGGTGTGCGATGTCTCGCAGCCCGACCAGATTTCGAAAATGGTTGAAACGGTAGTCGAAAAGCTGGGGCGAATCGATGTACTATTGAATGTTGCGGGCATCAATGTTCGCAAACGCGTCGAGGAGTATACCGTCGAAGAGTTCGACAAGATTCTCGACATCAATCTGAAGGGCGCGTTTCTCGTCGCACAGCAGGTTGGCCGGAAGATGATCGCCCAGAGACAGGGCGGCGCATTGATCAACATTGATTCTTTGAACTCGTTCCGTCCGCTGAAAGGGGTTCAGCCATACGCCATGAGCAAGGCGGCGGTCAGTGCCATGACGCGAGGCATGGCGATGGAGTGGGGCGAACATGGGATTCGCGTGAACGCCATCGCGCCGGGGTTCATCCTGACCGATCTGACAAAAAAACTCTGGTCAGACCCGACGATGCAGGCGTGGAACGATGCGAATTGTCCGATGAAGCGACTGGGGCAACCGGAAGACTTGATTGGTACCGCAGTGTTTCTTGCCAGTGACGCAGCGAAATTCTTGACGGGGCAAGTCATCTATGTCGACGGCGGAATCACCTGTGGAATGCAGTGGCCGATTCCATTCGACAATCCTTCGCTCAGCCGATAGCCCGCAGTTTGCCAAATGAAGAAGCCCTCATCCTGAACGCGCCAGGATGAGGGCTTGGGTTATGGCGGGACGGCAGGCTTATTCGATGCCATCGGGTGTCGCATATTGAGAAGGGTCGGCCAGGAACGCTTCGTAGTTGGCCTGCGTTCCGAGCAGATACAACCGGCCCTTGTACCAGGCCGCATATTCCAGAGTTCCTTCGACGACATCCTTATCTCGAGTGAGCGCGACGACGTCGGCACCGTACGCGGCGGGGGCATAGCGAATCGGATTGGCTTCGAATTTTTCACGTGCCTTGGCGGACGAGAAATGGAACTTCTGCTTGCGATACGTGAATTGATATTCCAGGCGGGCATCCACCAGTTCTCGTTCGTCACGTAGCGACACCGGGCAGAATCCCTTGAGTCCTTTCATGCCGAATCGTTCGCGTATGCGGCTCATCTTTTCGATGTGCGGTTCGAGACTCTTCGGTAGTTCGCTCGACTTGGCGGGCGGAACAAACTCGCGTGCATCACCTGATGACGGTTCACTGAACGGTGCAGGTTCGGTTGTTCGTTTCGCGTCATCCGAAGGAATCTCGACCAGTTCTGGAGGAGCTCCCAGTGTGGGGACGCCAAGATTGGGGCTGGTTTCGGTTCCTTGCTGAATCACGGGTTCGACGAAGTCTTTGCCTTCGACCGCGAAGGGGTCTTCGTCGGCGGCCGAGACATTCATTGGCAGAGGTTCGTCACTGTCATCGGTAGAAGCTTCAATCGAGTTGGGCTCTGCGATGTCGGTGCTGGGCGATGCCTCCGCAATGACTTCGGGCACTTCAATGCTGCTCGAAGTCAGGGTGGACTTTGGCGACTCTGCCGTGGCGGGCGCTGCCGCGACGGTTGGTAGTGCCGCTGGCTGTTTGCGATCCGCGATCGCTTCCGGTTCATCAGGGAATGGATTCGGGAAGTCGCCGACAACCTCCACCTTTGGTGGTTGTTCAACTTTCGTTGGCTTGGGCAGCGATGCGACGGTCGAAACGGTCACTCGTGGCTCGATCGTAAGCGGCTGAACCGGTACCGCAGGCGTTCTGGCAACCGTCGTGGCGGGAGTGATGGTTACAGGAGTCACAGCCAGCGGAATTGGTTCGTCAGCCAAGGGCGGCAACGAGCTGACGGCGGCCAGCGGTTCTGGCGATGTCGAATCGACTCGCGAAACCGTTTGCACAGGCGTGGTGGCCACGGTCGCCGATTTCGTCTGGGTTTCAGAGCGCGACGTTTGGGATGTTTGTGGGTTTGATGGATTCAACATCCCGGCCAAGGTCCCAGGTGGAACCTGGCGAGGGGCAGATTGAACAATCGGAGCTTGAGTCAGCGGACGCATTCCCGAAGATGACACCGCGGCGGGAGCATTCGGAACGGCCGTCAGCATCGGAGCTTCAGTCGCTGGTTGATGAACCACATCAGGTGGAACGGGAGCTTGGGTTGGCAGTGGTCGTTGTGTGCCCGAGATCTTTCTGAAGAAGCCGACGACCGGATTTTTTGAGGGAGGCGGTGACGACGGAGCACGTATGGGGTCGACAGGGGCCGTCACTGGCTGCGTTCCCTGTGCATAGGCGGGATTTTGATTGGGATAGGGAACCGCCTGATGGCGGGGCTGATATTGCTGTTGATTTGGCTGTTGATACCGTGGCTTCTGCGTCGCAACCGGTGCGGCTTGTGTACGGGGTGAGAACACGGGGCGGGCTGCGGGCTTCGCTGCGGATTTGGCCGCGGCCTGTGGCGCCGGCTGGGCTTGTACGGGCGGCTGAGGTGTGGTTGCCTGAGGAGTGACAGGCTGCAGAGTGAAATTGCCTGTGTCGGGCATCTCACGACCGTCTTGTTCGTAGAGTGCCTCAAGCTGACGCTGGACTTCCGACTTTCCGTCGCTGGTCTGCGCTGTCAGTTGGATGGCATTCGACTCGGTGGGGTCGCCGGAAGCCGGCAGTGGTCGAGGTTCGGCGAGTGGTTGAGCGGGGGCTGGTTTGGCAGGTGCAGCCTTCGTGCTTGAAGCGACCGTGCCGGCGGATTGGCCGACCGCCGGGTAGGACTGCAAAAACAGTCCGGTGGTGGCCGCTCCCAGCATCCACGCCCGCAGTTCGTTTCGCTTCCGAATACTCATCTCCGTCTCCTCGCATCAATCTCGCCGTCCATCGGCGATCTCTGCCGGTTGGGCCCGACACGCTGACATTCAGCGCTCAGCATTACTGATCGTCGCGAGGGTTGGTTGAGTTGTGACGGTTTTATGGATCGCAGGCGAGAATCGGACTGTATGGGAGGATATTGCGGTGCAATCCGAACATTGGGCAAACTCGTGGCAGATATCCCATTTTCCACGCCGTGTTTGGAACTTGGCTAGGGGAATTGTTTCCGAGAATGTCGGATCGACGTGGCCAAAAAGTGTATCAAACAAATGAGGCGTGATGGCGCAACACGAACAGAATCCATGATTTCGGCGTCGAGCCGGCTAGGTGGAAATGGGACGACTGACCTGCCCGGATCACTCGAACTCTTCGTCGTCTTCCTTGCTCGCCTCGGTCATACCGAGTTGCCGCATCTTGCGATAGAGGTTTGATCGATGGAGCCCCAGCAAGCGCGCGGCTTCACTCATGTTCCCCTTCACCCGCTTGATGGCGCGCCGGATGAATTCTTGCTGGAAGCTGTTTGTGGCTTCGCCGAGACCCAGATCGAGCGATGGTTCAAACGCGTTCTGCTGTTCGGGACTCAGGATGAAGGCCAGATCTTCAGTTTCCACTTTCTCGCCAGGAGCCAGAAACGCAACACGTTCCATCAGGTTGCGAAGTTCGCGAACATTTCCAGGCCAGGTGTGTGCCTGGAGGCGCGATCGCGCGTCTGCAGAAAGTTGCAGGTTTGCCCGGCGAGCCTGGATGGCGAACAGATTCAGAAAATGTTCGGCCAGCGGCAGAATGTCGTCCGGGCGGTCGCGCAGCGATGGTAAATCCAATGTGACGACATTGAGTCGAAAATAGAGATCCTCGCGGAACTTCTTGGCTCGTACGGCATCCGCCAAATGGGCGTTCGTTGCGGCGATGACTCGCGCGTTGATGGGGATGGATTGTGATCCCCCCACGCGTGTGATGACTTTTTGTTCGAGAACTCGGAGCAGTTTCGCCTGTCCGCCCGGACTCATGTCGCCGATTTCATCCAGAAAGATTGTACCGCCTTCCGCAACTTCAAACTTGCCGCGGTGCATCTCTCTCGCGTCGGTGAAGGCCCCCTTCTCGTGGCCGAACAGTTCGCTTTCGAGCAGTGTTTCCGTGAGGGCTGCACAATTCACGGCAATGAAGGGGCGGCTGGCCCGCGGGCCCTGATAGTGCAGCGACTGCGCCACGACCTCTTTTCCGGTGCCGCTCTCACCCAGAATCAGAACTGGCAGGTCGGTCGCTGCCAGACGGCGAATCGTGCTTCGCATCGCCTGCATGGCGGAACTATCGCCGATGATGGTGACGCCTTTTGTGACCTGTTCGGTCAGTTGGCGGTGCGATCGCAGGAGGACTTCGCGTTCTCGGGTGTTCTGCAGTGCAACGGCAACTTGCAGCGACAAGTCTGCTAAGGTTTGTTCATCGTCGGCGCTGAAGGATCCTGAGTTCTTGTTGATAACTTCGAATGCGCCGAGCAATTTCTTGTCGGAACCGTGCAGGGGTCCGCACAGCAGATTGCGCGTCTTGTAGCCGCTGGCCATATCGACCTTGCGGCTGAAGCGAGAGTCGTGATAGGCATCATCGACGCGTAGCGTTTTTCCGGTGTGGATCACTTCGCCGACGATTCCGGTGCTGTCTGGGAGGCGTAGCGAGTTCCCTTCAACGCCCAAGGCGGGGCAGGCCACGACTTCGTGATGATCTTTGTCCCAGATGAAAATGCTGGCACGATCACAGTCGAGCAGGCGGGTGGCCTCGCGGGCGATCAATTCGAGCAGTGGCTCGGTCTCATGAACGGCCGAGAGGTTCAGCGAGATCTTGAGGATGCTTTGCAGTTGTTCGATTCGGCGGGTCGACTTGCTTCGCGCCGCAAGAAAATCGAGACAAGCACCGATGGCTTTCGACATCAGCATCGCGGACGGCAACGCGTCGTCCGGAAAGCTACGTCCGGCAAAGACCAGGACCGAGCTGGCGTGAGCGCGACTGTGCAGTGGCGTGACCACAATAAATGTGCCCGGAATGGCATCCATCGATCCCACGAAACCTGCGTCACGGTCGAGGACATCCATCAGCAGGCTTTTGGGCATCTCGTTCAAGCCGAGTCGACCATGTTGGGCCAGAGCGACCCATTCCGGCGTACGTAAATAGACGCCAACTGAGTGTGCGGCGAGTTCTCCAGCCAGTTCGTGAAGTTGCGTTCGCAGGAAATCGAGATCGGAATTGGCGGAGACGGCGGCATCGACCAATTGCTCTACGGCCTGCAGGACGCGGACACCATCATCCGCTTGAATCAACGACGTTACCTGCTGCCACGCAATCCATTTGGCGGTCACGACAAGGCTCGCTTTCCGAAAGCTCACCGCGGATCTGGTATCAATCCGACGGCCCAATAAGAACTAGATATCAATTGTGCACCGAGCAAGAATCGCAATGATATCAATCGCAAGCAGTGCGTCCACTCAAGCTAATCAAAGCGATTACGCCGGATCTGAATCGCGTGCCACGTCCATCGGTTCTTCGATGCAGGCACGGCTTTTCGGGCGGATCCCTGCAGTTGATTTTCGGTTAGCCGAAATGTCGTTCGAGCCGTTTCGTTTCCGGTTCGGAGTCGCTCGGATTCATCAAATCAGATTGATCTCTCGACTGAAAGGGGCGCGCAACCATCATTTCAGATTGGCAACCGTTGTTTTCAGCGTCTGCCTTGCTCACGCGAGAACCAATCGCGGTTGCCGATCCGACTTGGTGCAATCTCGCTACTGCTTCTTGATCTTGTTGGGTTGGTACAGATTCAACCCACGCGAGTCTTTTCGATCAGGGTCGAATGCCCCATCGATGCGGACGATGTCACCTGACTTCAGGTTCTTCAACTTGGGATGATCGCCGAGTGCCAGAAACCCGCCAAAATCATCCGACGCACCAGGCTTGTCGTCATACATCATCAGCCAGGTGCCGCTTGGCTCATCAAATTCGACGACACCTTTGATCCACTTGAATTTAGGATCGTGTCCGTAGGTCTTCGATGTTTCGGGCATCGACAATGTTTCGCGATTGGCGTACTGAATTTCGGCTTCGCCCGCACCTTCTTCTTCCTCAGATGCCGTCCTTTTCAGTGGGCTTTCGAAAGGCGAATCGTCGTCGGCGACATTCTGATGCTCGAAGTTCCGATGAATTCGCGATTCTTCCTGTTGAAATGGCGAATCCATTTCGGTTGAACGCGCGCCGGATGTCGGGGTCAGGGTCGTTCCCTGTGACGAGCGGCCATTGTTGGTGTCGTCAGGTTCTGGCACGCCGTTGTTGGGCGACGTCTTAAAATCGGGACCGTACGTCGAAGGATTCTGATCCGGTGGCGAGTTTGGTGTCGTCAGTGGATCTGTAGGCGTAAACGTCCCGCCACCGCCGTTGAGAGGCGTAGGGCTGGTTGTAGGTGGATACAGCGGAGCGCTTGGCTGATTGTAAGGAGCGCCCGGTGTATAGGTTGGTCCCGAGGGATATGACCCAGGAGGATAACCGCCGCTGGGATATCCATTATAGGGCTGTGGTTGCAGCACGGCCGGATTTCCGCCGTAGTTATAACCGTTAGGGTAGCCCCCATGATACAAGCAGCCAGGCATCGTCACGACGATGAACCCAACGAGATATGCAAACCGGTATGGCATGCGACCAGTCCCTCTGGAACGGACACAGAACTGTCGACGCGCCGTCGCCCCCCAGCGTCGGATCGGGCGGGATTGTAAGGATGGTGAGAATCGTGTCCATACCGGTTCGGCAGAAATTGCCGCGTTAGACTCTACAGCGTCGCAAAGATGCGCCGTTTCTGCCGAGTCGCTAGAGGATCGTCGAGACGCAGGGCGTGCGTCTCGACCTTGTCGATCCGTCAGTTTTGCTTGACGTGGGTGAAATAGAAGAGGGCGCTCAGGGGGACGCCGACGAGCAGCATCGAAACCGGCAGCCAATCCAGGCTTTGTGGCATAATGTACCGCCAGAACTTGTCCCAAAGCAGGAAAGTGTCGAGTAGCGCGGGGGTGATCAGCGCCCAGCACATCAGCACGAGGCCCAATTGCTTCCGCTGGGCTTTCTCGTCATCCGAAAACTCGCGTTTTTCTTTCTTTGGTTTTGCGGCCTTAACGGCAGCGACTGTGGCCGTACTTTTGCTGCTCTTGGATTTGGCGGGCTCGGCGACTTCTTTCCGCATTCCTTCGGCGTAATTCGCGACGATCGCCTGGTTGATTGCTTTTCCAGACGCGATGACGGGACGAATCGGCTTGCCGAATCGCAAGCGGATCTCGTCTTCCAGTTCGGCATCGGGTTCGTCGGCGCAGGCTACGACAACGGCTGCTTCGTCAATGAACAGCGGTAAGCAGTTATGGCGACGGACGACATTTTTTGGCACCATGTCCATCGCGTCATTTTCAGGAACCAAGTCACCCAAATCGACGTAGGAACGTCCCAGTTCGCTGGCAAACGCCCGCGCGGCGGTTTCCTGATCCACAATCTTCAACTGGACAATGGCATCACGGACTGTCAGGCCGGTGCGCTCAGCGTGCGCAATGGCATTCCGTGCCTGCTCGGCGGTAATCACACCTTCATCAAGCAGGTACGACGTCATGGGGCGACGCCCCGATTCGTCACGATCATCGACAACCCGTCCCTGGCTGCGATCGTACTCGACCTTCAGTTCTTCGTCGGTCAGGCACAACATTGCCTTGGCGAGTTCATTCAGCAGGGCCTGCGACTGGTTCGAATACTGGCCCGTTGCGTACTTGCGAACATGGGCGTTCAGTTTCTTGTAGTTTTTGCGAATCTTCTCGACGTCGTCTTCGAACTGCACGAGTCGCAATAGCTGATAGTGATCGGGTGGCCGCGGACCTTCGGGAATGCCGAGCCAATCTTTGTAGACGTCGATCGTCACCAGGGAAACCTCCTGTTATGTCGTCATCGATGCGGCTGTTTCGACGAAATGCTCCTTCATCGTACTGCGGGCGCACAGCGCCCGCAGTGATTGGACCAGCATCGTGGCGATTATTCCACGTGGTAGTCGCGTGCCAGCAGTTCGAAATCATTCACGTTGTTGTCGGTCAGGCCTGAATCGCGAACGATTTCCGTGGTGGCGATGCGATTGCCGGTCAGTTCCTTGGCGGCGGCATGGATTCGCCCATTCGAATCGTAGCTATACGTCACTTCGACGGGCGAGCCAGCGGGCAGATTGGGCGGCAGGTCGACGATTCGGAAATCGCCAATTTGCGTACAGGCATCTGGATCGCTGGCATCCCCTTCCAAGATATAGACGTGGATCGTTTTCTGATTCGCCGAGTTGGTGACAAACCGTTGGCTAATGCTGAACGGAATGGACGAGTTGCGGGGAATCATGACGTGATTGATTTTTCGCGTCCGGTCTTCTGGGCTGGAAACCTTGACTCCCAGCGAGTGTGAATTCACGTCATTCGTTTTGACGGAACGCAAACGAGCGGTGACCAAGTCGCTCAGGCCGGCAATCCCCCGGCTTTCGCGCGCTTCCAGAATCGCGGCGTGAATGGCGGCCCCCTGTGCCACGGCTTCTTCGGGACGCAGTTCACGTGACGGAGTTCGTTGACAGACTTCCACGAGCATCGCTTCGACAGACGGCATATAAGTCGAACCACCGACCAGAACCACTTCGTCGAGCACTTTCGGTTCGACGCCGGCCTGTTGCAGCACCAGTTCCGTCGTGTCGCGTGTGCGTTGCAGCAGGTCCGCCGTCATGCGTTCGAAGTCTTTACGCGTAAACTGCAGCGTGAGCGTCTTCCCCTTGAAGTACACCGACAACGACGTTTGAGGTTTCGTACTGAGTGCCCGCTTGGCGTCTTCGCATTCCACCGCAAAGTTACGGATGGCTTCTTCATCACTACGGGGGTCATCGCCGAATTTGCGGAAGAATTGTTCGGCGACGTGATCGGTAATCCGTTTTGTCCAGTCGATACCTCCCAGCATCACATCGCCGTCGGTGGCCAGCACGCGGAACTGGGTTGGCGTGTATCGCACGACAGTTACGTCAAACGTACCACCCCCGAGGTCGTAAACGAGGATCGTTTTGGAGTCCTGTTTGAGATCCGATCTGCCGAGTTCGCCTTTCATCCAGGCGTATGCCAGCGTGGCGGCGGTGGGTTCATTGATGATGTCGACGACGTTCAGGCCGGCGATCCGGCCTGCATCCTGGGTGGCCTTGCGGCGTACGTCGTTGAAGTAGTAGGGAACGGTAATGACGGCATTGGCGATCGGACCAATGGCCTTCTCTCCATCCTGTTTCAGCTTTTTCAGGATGAGGGCGGAAATGAATTCCGACGTCAATTTCTTGTTCTGATAGACCACGAAGTAGTCTTTGTTGCCCATCTGGCGTTTGACGGCTTCGACAATATGATCGGGCGATTCTTGTGAGATGCGTTCGAAGGATGGGCCGACGACGATTTGTCCGTCTTCACCCAACAGCACGACGGATGGGGTGATATTGCGCCCATCGGCATTCAGCAAAGAGAAGGGTTGGCCATCCTTAGTGAGTTGTGCGATCGAGGAGTAGGTTGTTCCCAGGTCGATGCCGACAGTTTGGCCTGCAATGAATTTCATGTGTCGTCGTTTCCCTGAAGTCGAAGATGAGTATCGCGAAAACCGAAATCGCCCGCGAATTCGAATGAATATGACGGGCCGAAGCACAACTCTAGGCATTTTACAGAGCGGGCGTATTCTGACCGCCCGACCAGAGGGAAATCAAGCGCCCGTTCTGTTTACAACGGCCGAACCGCCAGGTCGGGCAGGTCGTAACCCGCAGTTCGGCCCGAAAATAGGAATTCGTCGGAAAAATTTGTTGCTCGACGTCGTCGGGCAACCGAAATATCCTCGACGATTGCGGCTTGCCGAAATTGACCGATTCCACTACCGTCCAACGACATATGAGGCATGGATTGCCTCGTGCTGAGAAGCCCTGTCGACCCGTTTCTGCTGGGATGGGGTGTCGCTCAGCCAGCCGCAGGACACGAATTGACGACGCTGTTGATGGTCGTTGTCGTTCTCGCCAAAAGGAGTTGACGATGAGAGGCATGCGGAACACTGGGGGCGTGGTTTCGCTGGCGTTACTGGCATCGTTGGTAGGGCACTATGCCATTCACCGCCATTTCGAACGCCGCAGTCAAGTTCCGTTGTCGCATGCCAACTTGAAGCAGGTTGCAGAGTTTGACGCGGGTTGTACGACGGACGAGGTATTCGAACCCGGGCCATCGAAACCTGGTCGCTCGCGTCTTCAACAACCCTCGGCACTGGAAGATCAGATCCGACGTGAAGTGGTCGCTGCGTTGAGTCAACAAGACCAGATCGTGCTTCCCCAAGTGCTTCAAGTGGGTGATCCCCCGTCCCAAGTCCCATCACCTGCCGATTCGTTGCCCGATGAGATTCCCGAAAGTGCCGAGCCCACGCCGGATGCCGGTGAAGCTTCAGCCGTTCGCGGTGTCATCGAACATGAGTTGTCGCATGCCACCCGGGAAGAACGCGAAATCTGGTTCGACGAGCTCAAAACGCTTCCCGCTGCGGTCGTTCGCGATCTGCTTCAGGTCCGAAAACAATTGCGGGCACTGCCGAAACTGATGGGAGGGATGCCCGAAAAGCTGGCCTCGGCCGATTTGGATGAGATTCCGAGTCGAAGTCGTGAGATCGCCGCGGAACCCGCCTCCACCCGGATTCGTTTCAATGCACCAGACCAGTTGGCCTCGTCGGCGGCTCTTGAAGCGACGATTTCGCAGTTGCGGCACAACGTCACAAATGCCGCCACGCCAGGTTTCAAACGCCTGCGTGTCACGCTTGTCGATGTTTATAGTTCCCGAATGGGGGATTCGCCTGCCACCGGCGAGCCTGCGGTATTGCAATCGCTGGGGACCCCGATTCAGGGAGAAGGGTGTCGGATGGGGCCGCTGCTCGTCGATCACACTCAAGGCACACTTCGAAAGTCCGGGCGTCCGCTCGATCTGGCCATCTCTGGTGAGGGATTTTACGTTCTTAAATCGGTGGAGAATACGTACCTGACGCGGTGTGGCGCATTCACTCTGAATCGCAATCGTCAGTTGTGTCTCGCCACGACCGGTGAAGAGCTTCTGCTACAACCTGTGATTACCGTTCCGGACGGAGTCCATGAAATTCGTGTGTCTGCCGAAGGAGCGATTTCGGTCACGAAGTCTGGTGATGTGTCCAGATCGACCGTGATCGGCACAATTTTGCTGGGGCGCGTCGCCAGTCCAATGCGATTGCAGCCGGTGGGAAGTGCGCTGTTCGCCGTGAACGACGCGTCAGGGCCGATCATCCTCGACGCGCCTGGAGCACAGGGGCAGGGCGAGTTTCATCAGGGGTTTCTCGAGCAGGCGAATGTCGATCTCGAAAAAGAGCAGGACGAGATTGAAGAGCTGACGTCAATTTTGAAGTCATTTCCCTCGCAAAGTCTTCGGCCAGCCACGGCCAGTCATTCGCACGAATCCCCCAACCGATAGTGAGAATGGCTTCTTGCATCGGGGTTGCTGGGGATTCACGGCCTCTCTGGTGTTCCCGTCAGCATGCTCGTCAGATGCCGCCATTGGTGTGCGGTGTTTTTGGTCGAAGCCTGACTCAATCGCGGAGGAATCCCAATGAGCCTTTTCAGCGAATTCAAGGCATTTATTCGACGCGGCAACGTTGTCGATCTCGCGGTGGGACTGATTATGGGGGCGGCGTTCACAAAGATCGTGAACTCGCTGGTCAATGACGTCATCATGCCGCCTATTGGCTACTTGATCGGGGGAAAGGAATTCACGGAGATCAAATTCGTGCTTCCCCGCACGAAGATCCTCGATCCCTTAGCGCCAGGCGGTCTAAAAGAGCTGGAACCCGCGACGATCAATATCGGTAGTTTTCTGCAGGCGAGCTTTGATTTTCTGCTTATTTCGATTTGCGTCTTCGCGATGATCAAAGCGATGAATGCCTTCAAGCGATCCGAGGCCGCCGCTCCGCCTGCAACACCGGAGTTGTCGCTGACCGACAAGCTGCTGACGGAAATTCGAGACGAGCTGAAGTCGCGATGAGCGGCGGATTTGCTTTGAGGCCCAACGGGGCCGGCAAGTCCCCTAGCCAGGGTCGGAGGCGTCCTCGCCGCAGGCCCTGGAATCGTTCCCACGAGACAGCGAAGGTCTGAAGGACCGACCTATCGATTCGCGATGATTCAAAGATCCACAAGACCAAATCGTATGGTCTGGCCGCAGCAACTTTTTCGCGTGGTGCGTGTTTATCATCTGAGATGATCCCATTCCCTCAATTGTGTCACGCCATGCCTCAATCCTTGTCGCGTGTTTGGTTGCATTTCACTTTCAGTACGAAAGACCGCCAGGCATTTCTTCCGAGGTTGGACTCTCGTGAAGCACTGTTTCGAATGCTTGGTCACGAAATTGAGAAAGCCGGATGCATCCCCAAATGTTGTGGGGGTTGGACTGACCATGTTCACGTCATTTGCGGGTTGTCGCGGACTGTGACAATTTCCGCCCTCATTCAACAAATCAAAATCGAAACGTCAAAGTGGGCGAAGAAGTCGCCCCTTCAGATTGGGGCATTTTCATGGCAACAAGGGTATGGTGCCTTTTCGATCAGCGAATCAATCCTCGAAAATGTCATCAAGTACGTCCAGCGGCAGGAGGAGCATCATCGACATCGTTCATTTCAGGATGAATTCCGCGAACTTTGTCGCAAACACGGACTCGAAATCGATGAACGATACGTCTGGGATTGAATTCGACTGGCCGGTCCTTCAGACCTGATCGTTCCATCTTCGTCTAATCCAGGGCCTACAGCGAAGACGCTTTCGACCCTGGCTAGGAGACTTGCCGGCCCCGTTGGGCCTTTAGAGCAGTCGCTTTCAAGCCACATTCCGATCCTGAACCCCAATCCCAACGCGCCACTCAAAATGGATACGTCTTTGTGAGCGCAAGGGTCTCGTCCACGCCAATTCCAAGGCCGCAATCAATCCTCACACCTGTTGATTGACATCCCGCACTTTGCGAGTGGATTGCAAAGCGCGTAAGATCGAGACTTGGGTACCGCGAGCCTTCGTTGGCCACGGCATGAACAAATTGAACGCCGCATTTCCCTGTCGTCGCGCACGCCGAGTTGAGAAGAGCCGATATGCCACTAATTCCCGAAGCCGCCGCGTTTCTCGATCAACTTGCAAAGCAGAACCTGCCCCCGATGGAGACTCTGCCGATCGAGGTGACGCGGCGGGCGCTGGCGATCGGCGCAAAGCCCGCTCCCAACCCGCCGGTCTTAAGGCAGGTGCAGAATCTCTTGATCAAACGTCCTGATGGGACCGATCTGCCCATTCGCATCTACTTGCCGACAACATCCACGCCGCTGGCGGCTTGCCTGTACTTTCACGGCGGCGGATGGGTCTTGAACAGCGTCGACACTCATGATGACCTTGTCCGGCGGCTGGCTGCTGCGTCGGACAGTGTGTTTGTCAGTGTGGAATATCGTCTGGCACCCGAACACAAGTACCCTGCGGCCGCCGAAGATGCCTACACGGCGCTGCAATGGGTGTACAATCACGCGGCAGAACTTGGCTGCCATCCCGACCGGATCGTGATGTCGGGTGATAGTGCGGGGGCCAATCTGGCTGCGGCCGCCTGTCTGATGACGCGGGATCGAAACGGTCCGAAAGTGGCCTTCCAGGTTCTGATTTATCCGATCACCGACTGCAATTTCGAGACACCGTCGTACATCGCGAATGCGAAGGGGTATTTTCTGACCCGAAGCGAAATGATGTGGTTCTGGAAGCATTACGTTTCGTCGCCCGAGCAAATGCACGAAGCGTATGCGTCGCCGCTACGAGCCGAGTCGCTGCAGGGATTGCCGCCGGCGTTTGTGATCACTGCCGAGTTTGATCCGCTGCGAGACGAAGGTGAAGTGTATGCCGCGGCCTTACGCGCGGCGGGAGTTGACGCGACCGTCCGTCGCTATGACGGGATGATTCATGCGTTCATGCGTCGCGTGCAACAATTTGAAACCGCCAAGATCGCGATTCAAGAGGTTGCGGACTACCTTCGTCGTGGGTTTCGTTCGTGAGGTTTTGGTTGACTTTTAGGGCGACGCGGGAAATCTCTTGCCCGGAAGTGCCAGAGCCATTTGACCTGCCCGTTCATGGTGTGCACGATAGGCTTCCCGGAACGACTGCAAATCGATCGGTTCTATCTTCTGAACCGCGGAATGCCCGCGTCTTATCGGGGCGAGTCCGCCGGACGACCGAACGTCTCATTTGAGATAACCGCTCTTCACGAGCCGAAATCGAACAGAAAAAGAGCATGCGAAAATATGTCATCATGGGGGCGCAGGGTTGTGGCAAGGGAACCCAGGCGAAGCTGCTAAAACGCGACTTCGATATCGTACATATCTCGGTGGGAGATATTTTTCGCTGGCACATTCAGTCTCATTCGAAGCTTGGCGCGCGGATCAAGCGGTTGATCGCCGCGGGACGAATGGTCGAAGACGAGACGGTCGAGCAAATTATTCGCGACCGTCTGTCGCAGCACGATTGGAATTTCGGCTTTGTGCTCGATGGGTTTCCACGAACGAAAACTCAGGCCGAGTTCTTCCTTGAGAGCTACGATATTGACGCCGTGATTCACATTGCTGTGCCTGACGAAGTCGTCTTCGAACGCGTCCTGGCACGACGGCTCTGCAGTCAGTGTGGTCTCGACTACAACCTGATTCATCATCGTCCGGCGGTGATCGATACCTGTGACGTCTGCGGCGGAAAGCTGGTCATTCGCAGCGACGATAATGAAGCCGGATTACGGCAGCGGCTGCAGGACTATCGGACACAAACCGAACCGGTGCTCGAGTTGTTTCGCCGCAAAGAACTGGTAATTCAAACCGACGGTTCGCAAAGCGTCGAAGCGGTCAGCCTCGATATTCAGAATCAACTGGGGCTGGTACCGAAAGCGTAAGGCCCACAGTGGACGACGCCTCAGGATCATTGGCGAGTCTGGCACTTTGGGCAACGGTAATGCACCACGTTGCCGCGGCAAGGCGGATGGCGATCGTGCGTGCCACTTTTTTCTGCGAAGGGGAGTTTTCTCAAACTCGCGACTTCAAAAGCGGAACCTTGCGGCCGAGAACAGGCGGCGGATGGGGAGGACAATTTCGAGCGGTCTGAACCTCGATTCTTGCCTTGTCCGCGCTGGGGCCAACTCGCTCTTGCCCGAAAACTCCGTTCTCCGGTAGAAATTGCCGGAGCATCGACAGGGCGGACGGAGTCCGCGCCGAGATTGACGGGCATTCAACGGCAGGGACGCCATGAACGCAGGGACATTGTTAACGTGGGTGGATCGCAATCGCTGGTCCGCACGGTTCTCAAAATTATCGCTGGCACTTGCAGGCTTGGGGTTATTCCTGGGGCTTGTCGCAGCATCGATGTGGCAGCAGTGGAGTCTGACGTTTGGGCCTGATCCCGGCTTCCAACTCGCGGCCAGCTTGTCGCTGGCATTCTCGCTTTGGCTGGGGACGTACTGGGCAGCGCCGCGAGCTGACGGCACCGAACGCAGCACGCCCCTGACGTTTGTGATCGGCCTTGGGGCATGGTCTCTCCTGCATCCGTTTTGGATTGATACGCTGACGATTGGCATGAAGTGGTTGCCGGTCAGTTGGCTGGAAAACTCGTTCACAGCGCCCGTGGTCGCCTTGGTGGTTGCCGCACTCGCCTGGATCATGCCAGGAATGCTCGCGTCGGCGCTCGTCATGCAGGTGACACAAGGCCCCGCCTCGTCGGCGGGCGTGCGTCAAGCGAATAACGCAACGATGCTGTGCGGGATCGCGTGCGGTTTGGTCTTGAATTCGTTGGTATTGTCACCTCGGTTCGGGCTCTTCATTCCCATCATGGCCGCATGCCTGATCCTGGGGCTGACGATCTGGCGATTTGGATGCGTTTCCTCACAACGAGGCGTGAGTTTTTCAGAGTCTTGTGTTCGTCATGACACGGGAGTGATGGTCATTCGTTGGGGGATGGTCTTTTTGACGGGCGCGTTACTGGCGTGTCATGTTCGGTTGGCCAATCAATTGATGCCGCAAGGGGCGTTCGTCGTCGATGTGCAGTTGGCAGGTCTCTTTTTTGGAATGGCTGCCGGTCTGTTCGTGGCATCGCGGCTGGGTCAATCCATTGATCGCGCTGCGTGGGGGGGGGTAATTGCGGCGGTCGCGGCGAGTGTGATTCTGGCCTTGCAGCCGCTGCTGGTCGATTTGTCGCTGCGCATGAATGCCACACTGACGGTCGTGTCCTTGCTTTTGCCGGCTCGGTGTTTGCTTTTGATGGCCCTCGCCTTCCCGTGCGGCTTTGCCTGGTCGTGGGTCGCAGATTCGAACTCGAATGAAGTGCGATCGCGGATGGTGTTTTACGGCGTTCCCTGTGTTGCAGGCTTTGCGTTGGCGACCTACGTGATGGGTGGCTTATGGGACGCAACGTCAGTCCTGATTTGTTGCGTTCTGGCGATGTCGGTTGCGGCGGCGGGACTTCGTATTCGCACACTTCAGGCCCAGTTTTCTTGGAACGGGCTGGTGGCGACGGCCTGTCTACTGCTGACTGCGGTGTCACTTCCGATCTGGCACCATCGCGACGATGCTGTTCGCAGCGCCAAGCTGCTGTTCTCGGCTCCTGCCGTGATTGCCTATCGCACCGGATGGGAACTGAAATACCTTGCGTCACTCGACGATGTGCGACTGCTTCATCGACGGGAAGGCCGAACGGGGCCGCTGACGCTTTGGCGCGGCCGCGTGGCCGAACTCTATGTCCGCGAAGCGGGAATTCCCCGAGCTGTTATCACAAATACGGCTGACGCGGTCCCTCAGTTTTCTCCAGAAGTACTCCAGGCCGTTTATTCGCTGGTCATTGCCGACCGACCAGGACGAGTGATGCTGCTGGGGTTGTCGGCCGGAGTTCCACTGTCAACGTGCCTGAGCTTTCCAATTCGTGAAGCGGTGTGCGTCGAAGGTGATTCCAATCTGATCAGTCTTGTGCGTGGCGAATTGCATCGGGAGACGGGCGCAAACCCATTGGCAGATGATCGTGTCACCTTGCGCAACGTCAGTCCAGAGCTGGCCTTGATGGCAAAGCCAGACGAATCGTTCGATGTGATTTTGAGCTGTCCGCCTTCGTCCTCTCTGACCAGTGGCTTGGCTTCGTATACCACCGAGTACTATCAGCGCGCCGCACAGCAATTGTCAGAACGGGGGGTGTTCTGCCAGCGATTCGAAGGGATCGACTTTGGTCCCGAACCGATGTTGAGCGTCATCCAATCGATGCGTGAGTCGTTTCGCCAGCTCATGGCGATCGAAACGTCTGCAGGCGATTTGCTGTTATTCGGCACCATGTGTGAAGACCTATTTGTCCCGAGTGATCTCGCGCAGCGACTCGAAATGCCGCACGTTTGTCGCGTGCTCGCTCGAAGTGGAATGGATTGGTCGGCACTCTTGAATCTTCCGACCTTCGATCATCTGGCATTGGGTGAGATGTGTGACGACCATAAAGTGGCTCACAATTCCTGCCTTCACGGAACGATCGCCGCACGTGCCCCGATGGAAGTCATGCGTTGGGGGAACAAACAACAGGAGGTCCAAGCGGTCTTGACGGCCACTCGGGTGACACCTGCACCGTTCTGGATTGACGAATCCGGACAGCCCAAGGAGTTGGAAGAGGAACGCGATCTGTCGCGTCGTTCGCGATTGGTGGAATGGCTGGGAGAAGGTGGGGCTTCGAAAGAATTGATTCGGCGGCTGGAAGAAGTCACGTCACAGCGTTCACTGGTACGTGAGAATCCTGATACACACTGGTGGGCATATCGCCGCATCCTGAAGAAGCAATTGCAAGATCGACCTCGTACGGCGATCCAGCAGGTCAAAGCCGTCGACAAGAAAGGGTTGCATCCCGAAGATTCGCGGCGACGTGACTATTTTGAGGCTCTTGGAAATGCCGCGCGCCGACCAAAACCGACGCGGGAACAGGTGGCCGCCGTAGAGCAGCAGCTTGACCCCTACGATCCCCTGGTCAGTTACTTCGGTCGTCAGGAAACGGCCGATCTGCTAGCGCGGGCCGGTGAAGACCCTGCTCGCGAACTGATGTATCGCCTACATGTCATCTATTTCTCACCGACGGTGGATGCGTCCGTCCGTAACGTTGCCACCGCGATTCAATTGCTGGTGAGTCATCCAGAATCGATTCCCGATGACACGCATCGGTTTGACGCGTTGAATGGGATGATTCAGACCCTGCGGGTGCGATGGGAAGTGCGACAAAACATTCGTGAAGACTCATCGAAGAAGGTGATGGACGATGTCGATCAAAGTTTGCTTGCTGTCGAAAAGGGGCTTGCGGCGATGAACGAGTTGGCCGCGACGACAGGGATTTCTGACGCCGAATGGCAGACAAGGAAGCAAGTCATCGAGCGTCTGATGACTCGCCCGCTCAGAACGTACCGTGGGGAACTTCAGGCCCGTCTGACGCGAGGTCAGGCAATGGCCCACGCGATTATTGATGAAGCCACCAACGCCGACCGTGATCTTCCTGGCGTAGCGGAGTGATTGGATTCCGTGACGGTTGGTGTCCTGTTGAAATCAACAGGACAGGCACCTTGATTCTCACGACATCATAGGCGTCGTCGAATCCGCGTAGGACCAGCCCCTGTTATTGGTCGCTACGGTGATTGAAGTTGGTCTACACAACTGGCGTGATCTTTCTGAGATCGCGCCAAATTACCTTGAATCACATTCAATCGTTTCGCCCGGAGCCAGCGGCGACAAAGTTTTGCGATCCTGCAAAGCAATTCCGAATGACGTGTGCATTGCCTCATTCGCTGCCAGTTGGCTTCCGGGATCGCAACTAGAAATTCCCACCAGCGAGTCCGAAGACCGCTTCTCTTCGAGGCGTGACTGGGATAGCCGACGAGGGTGATTCGCGTGTCTCACGCTCCTCAATACGCCCTTTATGCCGCATGACGGGATGCCGTCTGCTGATCGTTTGCTGAGATCAATCCCGTTGGCTGTGTTCGACGTTTCCTGCGGAAGTGATTCAGGAAATCGAGCAGACCCGGGGCGAGCCACTTAATGTTCCACAGCAGATGAGCCATCGGTCCAATCAAAGGCATTCGGTGGTTTCGGCGGATCGCCTTGATGGTGCTCGCCGCGACTGTGTCGATCGTTGTGCACAGCCATCGGGGTGGATGGGGAACGGTCTTTCCCTGCTTTCCGGTGGCGCAGTCGCGATACAGGTTCGTAAGGCACGGGCCGGGGCACAGCGCCGTTACACCCAGTCCGCGACGACCGTATTCCGCGCGAAGCGCCTCGGAATATCCGATCAAACCGAACTTGCTGGTGTGATAGGCGGCGAATCGTCCACCCGCAACGAGTCCAGAAATACTGCACACATTGACGATGTGTGCTTCCGGACGTTCAAGCAGCGTCGGCAGCAGTTCGCGTGTAAGCTGGATCGGCGCCAGCAGGTTAATACCCAGCAACCAGTCCCATTGCGCGGCGGTCATCGAGTGGGTTGGCCCGTAGTAGGCAACACCCGCGTTGTTCACCAGGATGTCGATCGTTTGCGATCGCTCAAGGAGTAACTGGACTGCCGCGGTAATCTCATTAGGTTGCGTCAGGTCGACACGTGTCGTGTCGGCGCAGACTCCCAAGGCCTTGATCTCGTCCGCAAGCGATGTCAGCCCTGTTTCGTCGACATCCCACAGGGTGAGATCCGCACCCTCACGCGCCAGGGCCAATGCAATTCCACGTCCGATCCCCGAAGCCGCGCCGGTAACGAGGGCCTTCCGGCCGCGAATGACTTTCACTTCTGGATGTCCTTACGAAGCTCGGAATGCGGATTGTTCCGGAATACGGGTAATTTCATGTGCAGACGTCACGGTGCTAGCAATTTCAGGATGCCTTTTCGCACGTAATCATCCAGCCGATCCCAGTTGTTGACCATGTCCACAACCTGCGGTGGCAAATTCGCGGGCAGGCTGGAACCGGGGTTCGTTGGTGGATTGTTGTTCGCCGGCGGATTGCTTGGTGTTTGATCTCCGGGGCCGGGTTCCATTCCGTGGGGATAGGGAATGGGGCCTTCGGGGCCGTGTACGGCATTTGAGTATTGCAATTGAATCGGTACGGTTCCACTTCCATTGGTCAGCGGTACTTCTTTGAAGACCAACATCAATTGAGGGGCTTCGGAGATCGGGTAGTCGCCGATTTCCTGACCGCTATCCGACGTCCAACCCAGTACCGACATCGTATTGGCCGTGATGGCGTCGTCGACATCCGGGTCGGTACGGGCCTCTTGAAGCTCGTGATAGAACGTGGCGACGACGTTTTTCCAGTTGGCATCGAACACGGGGATTCCGTTTGTCTTGTTATTTGCCTGACGTTCTGAGTACACGCCGACCGCGTAGTAGATCGTCTTGCCGTCGATGTGTGCAGAGCCGTGATATCCGCCCAGACCGCCAGTGGAATCTTCGGCCTCTTCCTGTGGAATGGCTTTGTTCAGCACGGCCGTCTGCTGGCCGCTGTTCGGATCGGCCAGAATGGTTCCGCGAGGCAGCATGAAGTTGACGACCAGATTCGGTAGATCCTGTCCATCGAATGCTTTCTGGCGATAGAGATATTGGACCTGCGTCTCCAGGTCGTTCTTGGTGACGTTTTTAGGATTCCAGCCATCGACGAAAAATGATCCCAGGAACTGATTACTGATCGGCTTATTGCCGAAGTACTGCATAATGACGTTGTTCAGGTTCTGGTCTGTCATCGCCGCGGCGAGCGCCTTGTCGATGCTTTTCCAGTCGTTGGCGGCCCAGGCTGCTGATCCGCCCACGTAGAGGTTGATGAATTTCAGGTCTTTAATCGTGCGACCGCCGCGGTATTTCAAGTCCTCTTGTGGTGTTGGCGGAATCCCGTTCGCAATTGCGGAACTCTGCATCCCATTCATCCGATGGATACGCCCGCTAATTCGCGGCGGTTGCGCTGGTCCTGAGAGCAATTGATAGTCGCGGCCATCGAACTGGCCACCTGCGCTCGCAACCATGGGATAGGGGCTCACCCCGTTCAGCCGGGCTCCCTGAGCCTGGGCGACTTGCATGTTGGTGAGAGCGGCCTGGGGCAGAATCGCAGATTGCGTCATGCCGCCGGGCTGACCGAATTGCGCTCCCTGCATTCCAGGCTGAGCCGCGACGGGCGCCCTGTTGTACGGTTGCTGAACAGCAGACGGCGCGACGTTGCGGTCGCGATAGGATGACCGCATCCCCATCGGGTCGCTGGTGCAGCCAATCGTCAGCCATGTCGCCAGCAGCAAGACAAAAGACATCCGTGTCATTGATACGCCCCTCACGTAATCCGATCCTGCCTTGGATCGGCGGTTTTGGCCGGTAAATATCAGAACCGTCCAAAGCTGGAAAGGCGACTTTTGCCGAAGACAAGCTTGCCGAAAGTCCGGGTTGTCACACTGCGGAGGTTAATTGGAATGGGTGAAGTCGATGTGAAGCCATCACTTCTGCTGCATCTGCGTGATGGTGTCACGCAGATACGCAGACTGCACGGCAATGGATAGTCCCATGGGGGTGTGCATGACTCGTTCTTCGAAGGGCAGAGTCGATCGGTCGGTCTGCTGCTGCATGCTGGACGCGACACCGACAATGAGGGGGCGGTTGTTGACGATCGTCGCGATGGGAGCTCCGCTATCACCGCCGAAAACTTTATAATCGATCAGGATTGTCTTATTGGCCTTCAGAGGAATCAGTGGATGAGAGGCAATCGAACCTCGTCGCAGCACAGGCCACCCTGCTTCGTTCGACTCCAGCTTGGCGGGGAAGCAACTGATCCAGGTCTCCTGGCCGACGCGAATCGTTCGATTGATCAATTGGGACTCATCGGCGATCAGTTCGAAGGGAATCGGTGCGACTGTTGCATCCGCAGGCAGATCGATCGGCATGGCAGCGACATCCAGGTCAGGATGTGCGGTCCACAAATCCCGTTGTCCCTCCCGAATTTTGATCGAGACAACTTTCCGTACATAGCAATCATCCACCGTGCGGCTGCGCAAAATCAGATCGCATTCGTCGGCGTCCATTTGATCCAGAACATGCGCCGCAGTGGCGAGCACGCATTTGTGGGGCACAGTGGCGCTTGCAGCGGGGACAGACACGATGAAACAGGTCCCCGAGTGCTCGCCGTCCGTCAGGCGAAACGTCGCGGCGAGTAAGTCTTCGACGGGCTCGCCAGACCATCCGTTGGTTGAGGCTGCCGCTCCGAGGAGTATGGCTGCTGCGAAAATCGTCCGTGCATTCCACACGTGAGCCCCCATTTCGTGAATGAAGCTTCCTGCTTGAGAATGACGAGCGCGCGTCTCAGTGAAAGTACCGGCAGACCGTGATTTTGGCGAGCTGAGTTGCTTCGCTGGTCAAATTCGTTTCGCCCAGAGCCAATAGTGAAGGTCGTTTTCGTAAAGCTGACAAGCGGCATCGAAACGCATATTTCACTTGGGATGGCATGGGTGAACAGATTGCAGGGAGAGGAATTCCTGCACGTGCGCGATCCACTGATTCGAATCACGAATCGCTGGTGACGAGTTTCGCAAACAGCGGTGCCGCGGCCCAGTCCCGAAACCAGTTCCGAATGTCATTTGCCAGCGACGACAAATCGTCGTGGCGAATTTCGGCGAGACGGTCGAGTGCCTCGGCAACGGTTTTCTGTTGTTGCAATATGGTCAGGAGTTCAAACTGGTCTCGGGCAACTTCGTATCGCCGCACGACGTAATTCCGGCGAGTGATGACCAGTAATACCGAACGTGGTTCTGGTGGCAGCGCAGGCTGACCTCGCCGCAATGCGCTTGTGTATTCGTGGACTGGAAACTGAAACTCCATCAGTCGAACACAGTCATGGGCGATCAGACGGCTGCTTGCGAAGCGTTCGGGGGACAGTCCTTCGAAATCGGCGGGCTCAAGCGATCGGGCCGATTCCGGTCCACGTCCGTTGAAGACTTCGTTGTAAACTCGCTCGAGCCGCGCCAGTTCAATCGCAAAATCGGCGAAGTCCGGTTTCATAGTCCGCGGTGGACGGGTGGAGGTCAGAAACTCATCAAAGGATTGACTGAGCCGATCGAGCGTATAGCTTGTCGAGGGATGCTGCAGCAGATAGCCAAATGCCAATCCGTCGAATGCGTCGTTGCCGACCGCATGGCGGACCGCAGGGAACTGAGCCCGCAAACATTCGATCAAGCGACCAAAATAGGCTCGATTGTAAATCTGCAGTCGTTCGTGGCTGGTCATCTGGCTGGAGGGAAGAATGATCCGTTCGGCATCACCCTGCGGGATTCCTGAGACGGCTTCGGCGGCAATCATTCCTGCACGGATTCCGTCGGGGTGGGTGACCACCACCTGCATCCAGGATTGAATGTCGCGCAGTGGTCGCTGATCGGTGGAAGAAGATGCATCGGGCATGGGGGTGTTCGTCGATCGTGATGGAATCGCGTGCTGGCGGCCTGGTTCAATCTGCCTGGGCCGTCACGACCAGAGCAGGGTGAGGAACCGTCGGGTACTGTTGGGGCGAACGGGGGAGATCGGCTTTAGGTTCGGGGGCGAGCTCACCGGCCAAGATTTGCTTGGCTTTCAAGATTTCGTTGTGGACAACAGGGAATTCGGGGATCTGCGCGTCCCACTCCAACAGAGTCGAGACACCTCCTGTGAGTTCATGGGCCAGGCGAAATAGATCCCAAACGGGATTGATCACCGGGCCGTCATGGGTATCGATCAGATGTGTGCCGCAGTGGGTGTGCCCCGCGAGATGCATCTGGACCACACGATGATGTGGGATCGCACGGAGGTATTCCACAGGATCAAACTCATGATTCTGGGCAGAGACATAGACATTGTTGACGTCCAGCAACAGCCCGCAATTTCCGTCTTCTGCCATCCGCGAGAGGAATTCGGCCTCGCTCATGGTGGAGTCGGCGAAAGTGACGTAGCTACTGGGGTTCTCCAGGACCAGCGGTCGTTCCAACACGTCTTGGACGATCCGGATACGCTCGACGACGTGCGCCAATGATTGTTCGTTGTAGGGCAGGGGCAGCAGGTCGTGTGTATTGATCCCCGCAACACCGGTCCAGCAGACATGGTCTGAAACCCATAGGGCTTTCGTGTCTCGGGCCAGTTGCTTCAGCTTCCGCAAGTAGTCGAAGTCGAGCGGCTGCGTGCTGCCGATTGAGAGCGACACACCGTGCATGACAACCGGGTAGCGTTCAGCGATCTGTTCCAGCACGTATCGGGGGCGTCCCCAGGAATCGAGAAAGTTCTCGGAGATCACTTCGAACCAGTCGACGGGCGGCGCATGGTTGAGGATATGGTCGAAGTGAACCGTTCTCAGGCCAACCCCCAAGCCAACATTGTCATATCCAAGGCGACTGGCCATCAAGCCACTACCGTTTCTCTAAGGTGTCGAAATGTCGGGGTCTTTCGCACGCACAGCGCGCGGTGTCGTGATCCAGACAAAAGTGCGACCTGCTTCGTCTTGCCACAATTCATGCTTGAGTTTCTGCGTTGCCAGCATCCGTGTGAGTGCCAGGTTCCAGTTGCTGTTCTTGCGTGGAAACGACACCTTCATCTTTTCAATGTCGAGTTTGGCGGCCCGCAGTTCCGCATCGTCGACCAGAATCGGCGTGTCCGCCGATGTCGCGATCGCATTCAGGACATCGACCAGTTCAATATCTTCCAAGTCGATGACCGACACGGCGAACAGTTTTGGTGCGGCTTTAAAGTTTTGACGTTGCAGCGGCCACCCCACAGGCCACAGTTCTTGCTTGGCGGGTATCGGTTCGATCAAAAGTTCGACATCGCCGCCGGGTGTTCGATTCGGGCGAAAACCAAGTCGACTTTCACCAATTCCCACGGCCAGGGCCGTGGCCGCGCTGAAGCCTGTCAGATCCTGACGGATCTTTATTTTGTCGGCTGACTGCGGCAGCTTTGTTTTGGCGTCGGGGGACCAGCGCAATGGGAACTGGTTGGGCAAAGGAAGCTTGGAGACGAATTGATCCAGCGGCAGGCCCTCAGTCTCAAACTCGACAGGCTTCACGAGGGCTTCGTAGATTTCGGCAAATTGCTCCTTGGTCAATCCCCACAGTGGGCGGCCGGTCGGAGTTCCCTGAGCGCCATAGGTTCGTAGTTCGGTGATCCAATCTTTCAGCTTGTTCGCATCGCCGACAGCGAACGAATTGTCGGGGAAGTTGATCTTGCCGTTTCGGTCGAGCGTGCCGATGGCTGTCACGTATCGCAAGGTTCCGATCGTTCGTTCTTTGATTTCCGGTTTGTCGTTCGATGTGGGGCGGTGGATGCGTAACGAAACATCCAGCGGGCCAAGAATTTTCAGCCAGTGTTGCGCATAGATCGCCGCAGCATCGGATTCTTGCAGCACTTCGAATTCGACAAGGGTTGTCTTTGCTGCATTCTTGCTCTTGGGCAATTTCTGCGGGGAATCGCCGGTACGGGACGTGATTGGATTCTGGGCCCATGCCGGAGTTGTGGCAAGCAGGCAACCCATGACGCCACCAATCCCGATTCCGACGATGAAGGGTCGCATGATTCGCTCCGCCGTAGACGATTGCCATCCCTGCTCACGCCGCCAGGAGGAAGACTCCCATGATTCATGGAACGTACGGTTCCCGGCGCACGCGTCGACATCGTCATCGTAGGTGAGCAGGTTCGTCCATCACAAGGCCTGTTGCGCAGGCCTTGTGGAACAGACAACAGATGGAAATTTGCGGAGAATCGATCTCAGGCGTGGCGGTTAGTCTTCGCTGTCGTACTGCATCAGACTGAAAACGTCATGATTCTTGAGCCGATCACGGCCCTTGAGAAACGACAATTCAATCAAGAAGGCACATCCGACGACTTCGGCCTGGCTGCCTTCCGCGAGCTTCACGCAGGCTTCGATCGTTCCGCCAGTTGCGAGCAGATCGTCGACCAGCAATACCCGGCTGCCCGAATGGATCGCATCGACATGCATCTCAAGTGCGTCGCTGCCATATTCGAGATCGTATTCGAATTTGCGTGTTTCGAACGGCAGCTTGCCAGGTTTGCGGACAGGCACAAAGGCGGCGCCCAATTCCAACGCTAATGGGGCGGCAAAAATGAACCCGCGCGATTCCGCAGCCAGAATGGCGGTCGGCTTGGCCGCTCGGAACCTGTCGGCAAATTGGCGGATCGCAAATCCAAATGCTTCGGGGGCCGAAAGGAGCGGTGTGATATCGCGAAACATGATTCCCGGGTTGGGGAAATTGGGCACACTACGGATGTAATCCTTCAAATTCACGAAATACGTCCTTCTTGCACAGGGCTTCGCGTTCGATCAACGATCCAGTTATTCCATTTTGACCGTAAGACTCTGTTGAAACTGGGTGCGAAAAGCAACCGAAGCTGTCGACATGCCTTGACATCAAGTCGAATAGCGTGCGAATGACACGCGTGTTTGCCTTTTGAGATGAGGGTGATCCCACGATGTTGGGGTGACGTATTGGGATGTGTAAGAGTGAAGCTTGTTAGGCATTCCCGATGGCTTCCACTGCCTGTTAGGATACCGCCATGACCAACGAACCCGCAGCCTCTGGCACTCCGTACACCAATCTTTCCTCAAGACCTCTCGAGATTCTGCTCGACGACGGTCCGCTCATTGCTCTGAACAAGCCCGCAGGCTTGCTGACGCAAGGGGTTCCGCATGCTCAGGCATCAATGGAGGGCCTGGTCAAAGCGTATCTCAAGACGAAGCTCGATAAGCCCGGTAATGTTTATCTTGGGGTTCCACATCGGTTGGATCGTCCGGTGTCGGGGGTGGTGATCTTCGCGAAGAATTCGAAGGCGGCCGCGCGACTGGCAGAACAATTTCGGGAGCGATCCCTGCGGAAGATCTACCTGGCCGTGACTGAAGGCGTTCCGGACCCGGCGGAAGGGTGTCTGGTCGACTGGCTATTCAAGGACGCCGAGGATGCACATGTGACAGTCGTCCCTGCCGGGACACCAGGAGCCAAACGTGCGGTGCTGGATTATCAAGTACTAGCTGTTCATCAAGGCCGCGCACTGGTCGAAGTTGAACTGCACACGGGGCGAATGCATCAGATTCGAGTGCAATTTGGCTCGCGCGGCTGGCCGATTGCCGATGATCGCCAGTATGGATCGAAAAGTCCCGCGACGTTGAGCGACTATGATCCCCGGGTTTCACCCATTGGCCTGCATGCCTGGCGATTGCACTTGCGACATCCCGTTCGTTACGACGCATTGCGGCTGGAGGCACCTTTGCCCGCCAATTGGTCGCGATTCGGTTTCAAGCTACCGAAGGGAATTTAATCTCCCGATGCTGCAAGACGTCGTCGCTCGACTTTGATGATCGCTTCCGTTTGAATGTGGTCGCTCGCCCGCATCGTGACTCTAATTATCGAGTGCCATCGTGAGTTGTAAGTTGCTTGGGATTCTCGCGGTTTTGTTCGTCAGTAGCTTTCTGATTGCGCCCGTCGCACTGGCAGAGGTTGCAGGGGCGGACGTGACCCAGGCGGCCGATCATTCGACGGAAAAACTGGGAGACTTGCTGAATCCGATTGCCGTGCTGCCCTTCGTCATTCTGCTGCTGTGCATTGCCTTGTTTCCATTGCTGAACCCACATTGGTGGGAGCACAATCGAAACAAGGGGATTATTGCACTGGTGCTCGGCGTGCCTGTCGTCGGGTATCTGATGACCTTTGGTCATCACGGTCTGGAGGCGATGGAGCACGCAGGCAAAGAATACGTCGCTTTTCTGCTCTTGCTGGGATCGCTGTTTGTCATCAGCGGCGGTATCTATGTCCGCGGTGCCTTGCGCGGTTCGCCGGCGATCAACACGATGTTTCTCGGTCTGGGAGCTCTGATTGCCAGTTTCGTTGGAACGACCGGCGCTTCGATGCTCTTGATTCGCCCGTTGTTGCGTGCGAACGGTCATCGTCACCGCGTGGCGCACATTGTTGTGTTCTTTATTTTCGTGGTGTCCAACTGCGGGGGGCTCTTGACTCCTTTGGGCGATCCTCCATTGTTCCTCGGCTTCCTGAAAGGGGTGCCGTTCGGGTGGACGCTGCGTCTGTTTCCTCAGTGGGCCTTCGTGAACGGTACGCTGTTGGTGATCTTCTACCTGTGGGACACCCTTGCGGTTCGAAGCGAGGCCAAGACACCTGAACAAGAAGCGGCCCTGGAAGAACCGCTGACGACGGAATCGTTTGGAATCGAAGGGCGGCACAATTTTCTTGGGTTGGCCGTGATTGTGGCCATCATTTATAGCTGCGGCCAAGGGTATGGAAATGCCTTTTTTAAGCAGTATTTGCCCGGTGATGGCGAGGTTTGGCCGTTTGGGGTCCAAGAGCTGCTGATGGCTTTGACGACGGCGATCTGCTTTCTGTTCACTTCCCGCGGCACGCATGAGAAGAATCGCTTTGGTTTTGGGCCGATCATCGAAGTCGCCGTGTTGTTTGCAGGGATTTTCGTGACGATGATTCCGGCCCTGGCGCTGTTGAACGTGCATGGAAAGTCCCTGGGGGTTGACGATCCAGCGGAGTTCTTCTGGGCAGCGGGAATTCTTTCCAGCTTCCTGGACAATGCTCCCACGTATCTGACATTCGCGGCGACCGCGTGCGGCATGTATGGAGTCAATACGGAAGACGGGCGGTACCTGCATCACTTCTTGAACCTGCCAGAAGCGGCGCAGACGGCGCGAATACTGGCTGCGATCTCGTGCGGGGCGGTCTTCATGGGGGCCAATACCTATATCGGAAATGGTCCCAACTTTATGGTGAAGGCGATTGCCGAAGAAAACAACGTCAAGATGCCCGGCTTCTTCGGCTATATGGCGTACTCGATGGGAATTCTGATCCCAATTTTCATCGCCGTCACGTTTATCTTTTTCCGCTAGTCGCTCGCTTATTGAAGGCAATCATGCGCGCCATCCAACTCGAAAAACCGCTGAATTTCCGCATCATCGATATTCCGGAACCTGACGCCCCGCTGGCGGGGGAGGCCTTGGTTCGCGTCCACCGGATTGGCATCTGCGGGACGGATCTTAGCGGGTACCTCGGCAAGATGCCGTTCTTTTCTTATCCGCGGATTCCCGGTCATGAACTCGGGGTGGAAGTCATTGCCGTGGGGTCAGACGTCACGAATGTCAAAGCGGGTGATACGTGTTCGGTTGAGCCCTATATGAATAATCCGAACAGTTTTGCCAGCCGACGCGGCCGGGGAAACTGTTGTGAAGACCTGCAGGTGCTGGGGGTGCATACTGACGGAGGCATGCGGCCTTATTTCAAGCTGCCAGCGCGCAAGCTTCATAAGGCAACTCAGCTTTCGATGGAACAATTGGCGCTTGTGGAAACGCTGGCGATTGGCTGTCACTCGGTGGCCCGCTGCGCACCGCAGCCCGGTGAAGATGTGCTGGTTATTGGTGCAGGCCCGATCGGGCTGAGCGCCATTGAGTTCGTGAAGCTGACCGGTGCGAACCTGATTGTGATGGACATGGTCGAAAGCCGACTCGATTTCTGTCGCACAAAGATGGGCGTCAAGCACACGCTACAAGCGGGGGGCGGGAATGAAGAGAAGTCGCTACGAGATTTGACGGACGGACACCTACCAACAATTGTGATCGACGCGACGGGTAGTCCGAAGTCGATGTCGAATGCGCTGAATTATGTAGGCCATACGGGCAAGCTCGTGTTCGTCGGAATCACAACTGACAATGTCACCTTCCCGCATCCGCTGATGCATCGCCGTGAAATGACACTCTTGGCAAGTCGGAACGCGATGCCCGAGGACTTCGATCGGATTATCAACCTGATCGAAACCGGGGTGATTGATACCCGTCCCTGGATCACGCATCGAACCAATTTCGACGAGTTAATCGGCCAATTCCCGAGCTTCACAAAGCCCGAAACAGGCGTGATTAAAGCGATCGTCGAAGTGCCTTCCGAGTAAACTATGCATCCAGCGAGTGGCCGAGTTTTTGTCCCACACCTCGCCTTGCGTTGCGAATGAAGTTCTTCGCTGTGGCCTCCGCTGCTTCGTGGTGAAATTCTCTCTCTCGAAGAAACGACTTCACCACGGAGCAATGGAGGGAGGTCACTGTTGCCGCCGATTGATCTGAAATGGATCGATCGGCGCCTGGCCCGCGCCTTACTCTCAAGGTCTGATGGGCGGCGTGAGTGCTGCAAGCCATTTTCCGTGTTGTGTTTATGGCGTACGTCTAGCAAATTGGCTCTGTCGTGTCTGCGATCCAGCTGCTGAAAACCGAATCACGATTCTTTGTGGCACTGCGCAATTCTGAAACTTTTTCAGACAAAATTCAGAATTTACTTTTCTTGCGTTGACTTGGATGCCTCAATCTTTTACATCTAATGCATCACTGATTTGGTGGGGGTTATTTCTCTAGCAGATTAAACGGAACTGCCGATACATCAGGCAATGACGTGACCGGGATTCTGAACCTAAGGTGATGAATCGAGCAAATTGACCAGCGGTTGATGGCGGCTTTGTTGTCGATCATTGTTTGTTGTAAACATATTCTGTTTTGTGTCTTACGACAAATCTGTGTGACGAGACGCGGATGCAATTCCGTTGAATGTGGTATCCGCTTGACGGCGAGGATTAAGTAATACTAATTGTGTCGTGATTATATTTAAGTAATCGTGACTGGATACATGTTGGTTTATGGCCGTGCTGATGCCTTGGCCAGACCCCGTAATCGAGCGGGGATGTAAGCATCAGTCAAGTTTGAATGTGAATTTCGCAGACGCGTCAACGTGACGCGAAATCTCTTCGTGAAGCAGGGTTTATCAAAATGAAGTCGCTGGGTTTCATGCGTCCGTACGGGCTGGTCGCTCTCGTTCTTGTTGGTGGCTCGCTCCCAGGGTGCGGCAAAGCAAAGCAGCCTTGGGAAAAAGTCGTTCCGGCATCCGGTGTCATTGTCTACAACGGCAAGCCTCTGGCCGGTGCCCAGATTCTGTTGATTCCCGAGGACGAAAAATTCCCCTCCTCGGTTCGTC
Organism: Schlesneria paludicola DSM 18645; assembly: GCF_000255655.1. NCBI lineage: Bacteria > Pseudomonadati > Planctomycetota > Planctomycetia > Planctomycetales > Planctomycetaceae > Schlesneria > Schlesneria paludicola. Next base: position 554,577 of record NZ_JH636436.1, read on the forward strand.
CTTCCGCGACATCCGGGGACGATGGAACATTCCAGATCGGAACCTATTCTCACAAAGATGGGGCTCCTGAAGGCGGTTATAAGGCCGTCGTACTGCACTATCCGGTCGTTGGTCCGAAAGAGAATCCGACCGTGGGTGCCAATGACTTGCCGGCCAAATATGCCAAGCCCACGACGACGGATCTGCGGGTCGAAATCACCGCCAAGAATTCCGACGTCTTGGAATTGACTCTGAAGAAATGAGGCTTCCTGGTGAGCGGTCGGGTGGGGACACCCAGACACGCCGGGAATGCGGGCCGTCGCTCCTCGTTCGTTCGATGCATGCTGAAGGTGTGTCGAACGAATGAAGGCGATCTCACGTGACCTCGAACAAGGAGCTCAGCATGTGTCAAACACAATGATTCATTGAGTTGTATTTCGATTGATTTGTGGTGGTGCTGAGACACGAAATTGATGCGGACATCGTCGTCCGACATCTCGATTCAAACTTGCAGACTGAAACGCTGCTCAAACCTGAAAGAATTTGAAATGGTCCGAATGCATGCTCGAAAACTGCGCCCCAGTTCGCGCGGCGGATTTACCCTGATTGAGTTGTTGGTGGTCATCGCCATCATCGCCGTCCTGATCGCGTTGTTGCTGCCCGCCGTTCAACAGGCTCGCGAAGCTGCTCGCCGAACACAGTGCAAGAACAACCTGAAGCAACTCGGTCTGGCTGTTCACAACTTCGAAGGTACCTTCGGCCATGTCCCCAGCAGCCTTCGTCCGCCGACAGCGGGCACGGTTCGCCTCTCGGTGCTGACGGCATTGCTCCCGCTAATTGACCAGGCGAATATCTACACCAAGTATGATCAGACCGTGAACTGGAGTGCCGCCGCGAACAAGCCGTTGTCGCTGACCAAGATTCCTGCGTTCATCTGCCCATCGAATCCCCAGGGTGGTGCGCTCGACGGTGTGCCTGACACCCCATCGGCTTGGGCTCAAGATACTGCCGCCGTGAGCGATTACTCGCCGATCTTCGGAATCTCGCCCCTGAACGCGCCGTTCACAACGGTTCCGCTGACTGCCTTGTACACCGACCCAGCCGACAGCACGTTCCAGTACGTTGCCGGTTTCTTCCCCAAAAATGCGACGATTACGACGGCTTCGGGGCAAACGTTGTCCGGTGCGAAGTTCCGCGACGTGACCGATGGACTGTCGAACACGATCGCGGTCGCCGAATCGGCTGGTCGGCCTGCTGTCTACCGCAAGAGCCGTCAGTATGGATCGTTGCCCGGTAATCACGTGAATGCAGGTGGTTGGGCACGTCCAGCCAGCGATATCATGTACTACGGTTCGAAGGCAGACGGTTCAGATCTTCTAGGAACCACGCCTTTCAATGCCACGAACGGTCGCGACGTCGGGACGGCGGACCCAACCTACGGTAGTGCCGCATATCCTTACACGAACGCTCCGTTTGTCTTCGGTGTGCATGGAACCAGCGTTCCATACGCGTTCCACACCGGTGGGGCTCACTTCCTGCTCGGTGACGGTGCGGTTCGCTTTATCAGCGAGAACATCAACTTCGATACGTTCATCGGTCTGCTCACGCCAAAGGGTGGCGAAGTGATTGGCGAATTCTAAGTCTCGATTGTTGACGGTTGGAACGAATTCGAAATCCGATGGTGCCGGGCTTTGTCGTGAGCAGAAAATCTGATTCACGCGACAAGGCTCGGCCCGTTTGGGTTTCTTTCGTTCAACGGGATCAAACGAACGAAACAATGGACAGGATCTGGGCTGAAACGGTTGGCGGTGAATTCCGTTCAGCCCGCCTCTGACTACCGGATGAAAGCGCAGCGGCTCGGCACTTGTCATCTCAGGGGCAATTTCAAAGTCAGCCACGCACGACGCCCATCGGCGAGAGCAGCCTGCTTCGATGAATAACGGGCGAAACAGCGAGACTGGGTTCGACAACACAATTGAAAGGATCGGGTGCTTCGAAGTGGCGAGTGCATGCATGCCAGAGCCAACGCCGTCCTTTTGCTATCTGAAACCGATTGAGTGCCTAAGAAATCGAGACAGAGCGATGAGTGTAATCAATTCTGAAAATGCCGCGGATGCGACTGTCGTAGCAATTCCCGAGCTGACGATTCAAGCGATCCGCGATGCGCTGAGTGGTCTGCGCTATGGTCAGGTGACCGTTGTGGTCCAGGACGGGCGCGTGATGCAGATTGACCGGACGGAACGCCATCGGCTTCCCAGCGAACGAGCGTCGTCCTGATTGCTTCAATACAACGCGAGTATCGAGTCCGGCCGCGTTATTGAATCCCCTCGTACGATGATCGAGGGTGTGTTGCTGCCGCATGCGAAGTGCATTGCGGAATGGCGAAGCGAATCACGTGAACTGCGGCGATCGTCGCGGCAGTTCACGTGATTTTTGATCGTCGCTGAAGCGATAAACCATCAGGGTGAGGTGCGCTTGATCCTGTTGTCTCGCGGCCGTCCGGTACGAGTAACAATGTCACTTGTGCTGGTTTGAGCGGGGCCAAGTCTGATTCAGCCTATTTGGCAGCGATCGGTTGAGTGATTCCTGGAGCGGCGATGAACTTCAGCAGTTCTTTCCCGTCGTCATAGTTCCAGATTCGAACTTCGCCATCGTGGCTGCCACTGGCGACTCGTTTCGATCCAGCATGGTAGGCGGCGGCGTAGACCCAATCTGCTTGTGGACCGAATTTCTTAACTTCGGCTCCACTCGTCAGATTGTGTTGGCGGGCAAATTTGTCAGCGCAGCCACTGAATGCCGTCCCGTCTGCCTGCATCGTCAGGTGAAACACTTCGCCGCCCAGCACGATTTCTCGGGCTTGTTTCGCATCGGCAGCGTTCCAGACGCGAATTCGGTTGTCGCGACCACTCGATGCGACGGACGCTCCGTCGGGCAGGAAGCCGACGCCAAAGACGGGTTGTCCGTGTCCATTGAAGGTGGCCTGTGATTCTCCGGTCACGCTGTCGAACACTTTGCAGGTCTTGTCGCGGCTCGCGGTCACGATCTTTTTCCCATCGGGCGACCAGGCCAGATCCATCACCCAGTCTGCGTGGTCTTCGATCAGTTTTTGTTGCTTACGCGATGCGACGTCGAACAGGCGAACCGACCGATCCGCACACGCCGCGGCCAGTCGCGTGCCATCTGGACTGTACGCGACCGAGAAAACTTCGTCGTCAGTTGTGAACAGGTCTGCCAATAAGGTTCCATCCGCGACGTTGAACAATTTGACCTCGCCCATCTGTCCTGGTGTGCCCGCCGCGACGGCCAAAACCGTACCATCCGCGTTGAACTCAAGGTCATGCGGCCGTTCGGCCAGATTCTTGATGCGGCGAACGAGTTGTCCGTCTGCGGGATTCCACAGTAAGACTTCGCGATAGCCTGACGTGGCCAGCAGAGTTCCATCGGGACTGAAGGCGAGTGCCATCACGGGGACGGCGACACGGTATGATTCCGGGGGCATCGGCTGTACGAGTTTGGGCATGATCGTGATCAGCGTCGATGTGGCGGCCACGCCTGCATCGAGTCGAGCGCCTGTTTCGATCCACTTCTTGATGATCGCGATCTGTTCTGGCAGCAGAGGATCTGCGTCTTTGGGCATCGAGTGATCTTCGATCATCGATTGCAGCAGTGATTCGCCCGGATTCGACGCGACGACGGAAGGGCCGCTTTCGCCACCTTTCATCAGATTCGCGAAGCTTTCCATATTCAGCCGCCCCTTGGCCGTTCGTGCATTATGGCAGGCGAGGCATCGTTCCGAGAAGATCGGAGCAACCTGCTTGGCGAACGAAACCAGGCGTCCCGCCGCAACCAGGCTGGTTTCCAGGTCGATCTGACGCGTGACAGCTTCTTTGGTCAGTGCCGCGAAGGCGGCTTCGGCAGCTTCGATTTCTGGTTGAAATGCCGCGACAGCGGCTTCAGCAGCTTTGATCTTGGCAGGCTGTTCCGCGACAATTTTCTTCGAAGCTGCCAAGGCCACTTCGATTGGCTGTACGGCCTTTAAGGCGTCATCAAGTGCCTTTGTGGTGGCGACCAGCTTTTCGGAGGCCGTTTTGACTTTGTCGGCTTCGGCCTGTTCGGTGTCTTTACCTTTGGCCTCGAGCGCCGCTTTGGTGAACGCTGCCAGTTCCGTTTCGGCTTTTGCTCGTTCTTCGCTGGCCTTCTTGACCGCTTCCTGTAGCTTGGGAAGCTTGCCATCAATTTCTTTGATTGATGCTTCCGCTTTGTTGAGTTCCAGCTTCAATGTCGAAAATGCGGTGGCTTTTTCTTTGGCTGCCATTCGTGCGGCGTTGATTGCGGGTTCCCCAGCTGCCTTGCGTGCCTGTGATTCGTCGGCCACCTTCTGTTGCTCGGCAATTTTTTGCTCAAGGTTCTCTTGGGCGAAGACGCCATCCATTGCGAACAGAATCAGCGACACGGCGGCCAGTCGGCAGGCAAAACGCTGCATGGAGCAGTCCTTCGTCACAAGGCATGAAGATCGATCACGGTGGGGCGGCAAGATTCTCAGGCCCAACGCATCAACTATAAGGCAGGAAAACCAGGCAGGGGGTACCGTCGATAACGCTGGCATCAGCATCTCTCGATGCAAGGGCGATGTCAAGTTTCGAATCGACCAGAAGGCGAAGCACGCCGAGAGACAAGCTCGGGGAATCGCAAGTCGAGTTTGCACCGAAGTGGAGATTAGGTAATGGTTTGCCCCGTCAGTCCATAGAAGCTTCGGCAATCTGAAGGGGAATTTTGTCGTGTGGCCCGTCGAGGATCGGTTTGGAACTCTCGAATGTGTCGAACTCAGAATTCGCCAAATTCACGACAACTTACAAGTCCGCGATCATTCACCACTCGGTGGTCACGTTTTCGACGTTGATACCGCTGACATAATCCCGCATGGCTCCGTTTCTCGTCGAAAGGGCTTCGAAGACTCTGGTACTAATTCGTTTTGAAATGGTTTTGACCGATCCATCCACCAGGGCAAAGCAGACCAGTTCGCCTTGATGGCTGCTTCCAAACCCGAAGAACTGAAAAACGACTTTTGGGGTGTTTGGCCAAATATCGACGTACGTAAATTTCAGCCAGGGATAATTGGGTTCGGGAGTGTAAGACCAGAACGAATCCCATAAGTCTGGATGTTCTGGATCGTGCCAGACGCGGACACAACAACTGTACTCATCGGCCCAATAGCCGAATAAGGATTCACCGATCATGACCGTGTTCGAAGCGCCATCTGTGACTTCGGCCAGCCGTACTGAACGGTCTTCGTACAGCATTCCATTAGGCGTTCGCGGGGTATTCGGATTCCATTGATCGTCGGAAATGTTGGGGGGATAGACAACGTTTGGATTGTTACTTCTGTACCATTGGGGCTGCGTGTCAAAGGCGCCCATGCATCCCCGATATGTTGAATAGCCCCAATTTTTTGAGGCATTCATGCCCGGGCGTCGATGAGGCAGATTGGGGATGCTGGGACAGACATAGAGTGGAACCGTCGTTCCCAAGTATTGTTCGTTTGGAGTGGTCAAGTACGATGGTTGAGGGAAGCCGGCGCCGGGGATGTCGAACTTGCGCGAGTTGAAATCGAGAGTCGTCTGAACCTGTCCGACATAGGGGAGCAGAATGGCCTGCCAACCCCACCCGCCATCGTTCGATCGTGGTGGTCGTCTTCTGGCCTTGGATGACCGTCTCCACCGAAAATGGCGTTGGTAGTGCAGCATACTGTGGGTAAGACCCGCGAACCCGAATGATGCCGGGTGGGAAAAACTGATACGTGCTCTCGTAGTTGTGCATCCCCAGGATCATCTGCTTGAGGTTGTTCAAACACTGCGTCCGGCGCGCCGTCTCGCGCGCCTGATGGATCGCCGGAATCAACAGTGCTGCCAAGAGCGCGATGATCACCAGGACGACCATCAGCTCAATCATTGTGAAGCCTCGTTTTCGAGGTGGCGCACACTTGCTGTGAATGGCAATGACATGAGTCATCGAAGTGTCTCGCCCAAAAGGATGAAATCCATCAGATGCGGTGATGACAAATTTGACTTCGATTGTTCGTCAGGCAATGGGAAAACTGACTTGCCAACACGGTGCATCGGATCACGCATCGTGATTGAACTTGAATCATGAGCTTCCGTAACAATGGGATTGTATTAACAGGCTAACAAAACTAAGACAAAATAGGAACGAATGCCGTCAATTGCGGTCATTTGACAGACATCGTGTCGGTCGCGCGTTGCGGAGATCGCGCGACCGACCATCGTCAGGATGGCTTTGACAGTCTGCAATGAGACCCAAACCGACTTTGCTTCTCGCAAACTGCGTATGTCACCCGAGTTCGCCATTTCACTTGGTTGATGTTTCGCAAATTGAGTAGTTTTGGCGACCTTTCCCCAACTGATCTCCCCGGAATCGGCAGTTTCCGCTATTTCTTTCGCGGTACCTCGTTATCGGGGAGGTTGTTCTCGGTCAAACCTTGGGTGAGCACACTGTGTCCACGTCGATTTCTGGAATTGATTCCACAGCTTCCACACCCATTCATTGGATTGGAAAGGTCATTGTCGACGCCGTAGTCGCACTTGGCGACCTCGTCACATTTGGCGGTACCACGGCGAAGTGGGTCTTCGCGCGCTTTCCTCGGGGGCGAGTCCTTTGGCCGATCTTGTATGAAGTGGGGGTTCGCAGCGTGCCGGTCGTCTGCGTGACGGGGCTGTTTATTGGCATGGTGCTTGCCGTTCAGTGCTACGACATCCTCAATCAGATGCACTTCCAGAGCCAGATTGGCTCTGTTATTAACGGAACGCTGGTCAAAGAATTGGGACCAGTTCTGGCGGCGGTGATGCTGGCTGGACGAGTCGGCAGCTCGATTGCGGCCCAAATCGGCACGATGAAAGTCAGCGAGCAGATCGATGCGTTGCGAGCGCTCGGGGCCGATCCGATTGCGTACCTCGTGGTGCCGCGGTTTCTCGCCTGTTTTTTGATGATTCCGGCCCTGACGATGATTGCAGAAGGAGTTGGGATCTTCGGTGGATGGTTTGTGTCCACTCAGGTCTACGGTGTCAGCAGCCACTATTTCTGGTCCTTCTCGGACCGATTCGTCACGGCATTCGATGTCGTGACGGGTGTCCTGAAGAGTATGAGTTTCGGGGCTGCGATCGCTCTGATTGCGTGTCAGCGAGGCTTTCGCTGCGGAGCCGGTGCCGAGGGGGTCGGGCGGGCGGCGACGGAAGCTTTCGTGGCGTCGTTTATCGCGATTCTGGCTTTGGACTTCGTGTTGGCTCTGGTGTCAATCCAGGTTGTCCGCCTGTTGTGGATGCTCGGGGTCCCCGTCACTTAGGCGTTTGATTCTCCGAAGACGGGCCGCTTGATGGCCGGTCACATCGATTGCTGAATTCAAATGAGAGGTTAGGAAACCGACAGGTGGCTACGAAGACCAAACTCGTCAAAACTGGTGGGCCAACCGCAACCCGCGGTACAGCCACGGTTCGTTCCGACGTGGCCGTCGAATTGTCGCATGTCAGTCATGCATTCGGTGATCAGCAGGTCCTGCGGGATCTCTCGTTTCGAGTTCGCCGAGGTGAAACGCTGGCGCTGATTGGTGAGAGCGGTTGCGGAAAGAGTGTGACGACGAAGTTGCTGGCCGGGTTGCTTGCGGTCCAAGCAGGCGACGTGCTTTGGGATGGTCGTTCAGTACGTGATCGAGATGTGGCGGAACTTCGGCGTGATCGATTACGGATGGGCTATCTGTTTCAAGGGGCCGCCCTGTTCGACAGCATGAGTGTTTTCGAGAACATCGCATTTGGCCTGCGTGAGAATACCGCGCTGCGTGACGCACAGATTCGCGAGATTGTCGCCGATCGATTGCGTGAGGTTGGGCTCTCGATGGATGTGGGAAACAAGCATCCGGCCGACTTGTCAGGTGGTATGCGCAAACGGGTCGGGCTGGCCCGGGCGCTCGCCATGTCTCCCGATGTGATGTTTTATGACGAACCAACGACTGGGCTCGATCCGATCATGAGTGGCGTCATCAACGATCTGATTCTGCAAACGCAACAGCGGCGAAAGGTGACCAGCATCGTGGTCACGCATGACATGACGACGGTTCGTCACGTGGCTGATCAGGTCGTGATGCTTTACCCGCTGGCTAAACTGAAACCGGACGAGCGACAGATGGTCTTTTCGGGGACAGGTGATGATGTCTTCGCTTCTGGCGACCCGCGCGTCGCACCGTTTGTCGGGAATGGAGTACGTCCGTCGACGGTTTAGTGGATTCACAACAGGGCTGGTGGTCTGAGGCCAGCCTTCAGAGATAAATAGCAACGCGGGTGGACCCGGTTGGAAGGATGAACATGGCCACGGAACGGCAACTTCAATTTCGAGTTGGTGCACTCGTCATCGTCGCCACGTCAATCTGCGTCGGATTGGCGATTCGGTTTGGTGATACGCAATCGTTGTGGAAGCGGCACTATCCACTGACAATTCATTTGGAGAATGGTGCAGGGCTCTATCCCTCGGCGCCCGTGACACTCAGCGGTCTCACGATCGGTTCCGTCCGACGTGTCGAGTTGAATCAGACACGCGGAGGCGTGAACGTCCAGGTTGAAGTCCAGGAGTCGATTCGACTGCCGATCGACAGCCGTGCGATCATTTCACGTTCGCTCATGGGAGAATCGACGGTCGACTTCATCCGCGGAACCGATCCAGATCTGTTGAAGCCGGGGGGGCATCTCGTCGGAATCGCAGCGGCCGATCCTCTGGTGATGGTTCAACGGCTGGAAGCCAGGACGCTCGAAACACTCAGTGCGTTTTCAGAGACCAGCCAGGAATGGGGCAGCGTTGCGAAGAACATCAACATGTTGCTCGACACCGAGCGGGGGCATCTGGATCAGGTCGTCGAGCGGGCGGCGGAATCATTGCATGAATTCACCCGGGCGATGCAAAGTGCGAACGCAATGATCAGTGCTGCCAACCAGATTGTCGCCGATCCTGCCTCACAACAGGCCATTAAGGAAACACTGAATAGCCTGCCGAAACTCGTGAATACAACGCGGACGGCGATTGACGAAACACGTCAGACCGTGGTGGCGTCGCGGCAAGTGCTCGACTCGATGAACCGCAATCTGGTCAATCTGTCACAAGTCACCGAGCCGGTGGGCAAACGCGGCGAAGAGATGGTCGCGAAGCTGGACAGCAGTCTGACGAACATCGATTCGCTGTTGACTGAGCTGAATCGATTCGCCCGTGTGGTGAATCAGAAAGACGGGTCGCTGCAGAAGCTGGTCCAGGACCCTTCGTTGTATGACAACCTGGACCGTTCTTCACAATCGATTGCCGTATTGATGAAGAATCTTGAACCGATCCTGCGAGATATGCGTGAGTTCAGCGACAAGGTCGCGCGAAACCCGGAACTGCTTGGCGTCGGCGGTGCGGTGCGGCCCAGCACCGGTTTAAAGGACGAAGAAATTCTGGATGCCAAACGAACCGCTGTTCCCAAAGTCGCCCGCGGCAAGAGCCCCCGCTAACGGTGCTTGGGCTGTTGACCTCGCGAGACCTCCTGTCCGTTTCCCTCGTTCCACTTGGTAACACTTCTTACGATCTCGGCTTCTATCGATCAAGCAGGCGGTTTGAGCCCCTTCTTCGTACTTCAGCTCACGCGAAGCATTGCCAAGCGGAAACTTGGCAATGAGGGTGAAATGCCCGCCAATCTTACAGCCCAGGGTGCTTGTTCTTGTTCTTTGTGCGGGCAACTACGTCTCACCCGCTTCCGTGCTCTTTTCCTGGATCAGCCCGAGCGATCGCAGTTTTGAACGCAGGGTCATTCGTGAAATTCCCAAACGTTCCGATGCCTGTAGCTGGCTGCCATCAAAATGGGCCATGACTTCCTGCAGGACAAGACGGTCCACTTCTTGAGTGATCACGCGGTACAGATCCGGCTTGTCGTCGTTGAGCAGTTGTCGCACATATTCCATCAAGTCGAACTCGGGGATGCTCGGCTTGGTCGGCGAGGTCAGCCCGGGAACAATGACTGCGGGCATCGAAATCACCGGTGCGATGGTTGGCGACGAGTGGGAGAAGCAGCTTTGGGGCAGACAGTCGGGTGTCAGTACACCGCCGGTTGCGTGGACCATCGCATACTTGATGGCACTTTGGAATTCCCGGACATTTCCCGGCCAGTCGTGGGCCTGCAGGATCGTCATCACTTCGGGTGAGACTCCAATGATGCTCTTGCTCAGATCTTGATTGAATAACTTCAAAAAATGTTCGGCCAAAATCGGGATGTCATCGGCGCGTTCGCGTAAGGGGGGCAAATGGATGGTGAATCCATTCAAGCGGTAGAGCAGGTCCTGACGGAATCGTCCCTCGGCAACCAGTTGATTCAAGTCACGATTGGTTGCGGCGATGATTCGCACGTCCGTCTTGACCGTGATGTTTCCCCCGATTCGCTCGAACTGCTGTTCCTGCAGTAGACGGAGTGCTTTGGCCTGAGTGGCTGGGCTCATATCGCCGATTTCGTCGAGGAAGATCGTGCCGCCGTTGACCTGTTCAAATTTGCCAATTCGCCGCTGGTCCGCGCCGGTAAACGCACCCCGTTCATGACCGAACAATTCACTTTCGAGCAGCGATTCCGGCAGTGCGGCGCAGTTGATGGCCAGGAACGGTTTCAGGTTCCTCAGGCTGTAATGGTAGATGGCGCGTGCAACCAGTTCTTTACCCGTCCCACTCTCACCCAGGATCAGAACGGTGCTCTCTTGAGGCGCGATTCGCCCAATGCCTTTATAGACATCCTGCATCACCGGAGAATTGCCCACAATGTGATCGGCCGTCAGGTCATCGGTTTCTTTTGCTTCGAGCAGTGCTGGAACGCGGTTTAGGCGACTGACTTCCAACGCCTTGTTGACTGTTTCGCGCAGACGTCCGAGGTCAACCGGTTTGACCAGGTATTCAAAGGCGCCCAGACGCATTGCTTCGATCGCGGTTTCCGTTTTGGCAAACGCGGTCATCACAATGACTGGCAGACGTTCGTCGAGTTGTCGGATTCGTTCGTATGCCTGCAATCCGGTCAGATCGGGCAGGCGTACGTCGAGCATGACGACGTCAGGACGCTGAGTTTTGACAAGTTCGATCCCTTCGCGCGCCGTGCTGGCCGAGATCACCGTCAATTGTGATGACGCCAACGTCGACTTGAATGAGAAGACAATGTTGGGCTCATCATCAATGACCAGCAATTTGCGCATAAGGCAACTCAGGGGGAAGATTGTGAGTGACGCTTGCTCGAACACACCGCGAGGATCAATTCACGAAGTTTATCGCGTTGGGAAATAATCGAGAAGAGGCCTGGAAAGAACGGCAGCGATCGGACCTGTTGGTCGTGGCGGTGTTCGCCCACGTCGACAGGCCACACGGGAAACGTTAACAGGATGGGTTTGAGCGTGATCGATTCGAAGAAAATCGATCGCTGCGTTGTCTTACTGCGCGCACGGCTCAATTCGGATGCGGTTGCGATAGATCCCCTTACTGTGGCCGACACTCTCCCAGCCGCGACCCACGGAGGTGCTGGCAAGTGTTAGCCAGATTGAGACCGACGAATCAGAGGCGTCTCCATTGCGCCGGAACTCGATGGCGTTCTGAGTGATCCCCCATCCCGCCGTCGGTGACAGGGCGGTGCTGCATTGGCTGGCCCAGTCCTCGAACACAATCCTCGCGATCGGTTTTTCCTCGTCATAAAGTTGCAGGTTCAATGCGCCTCGGTCCTGAAGCGGTCCACTCGCGAGATCGTGGAAGGGGCCTTTTTCGCCGTTTGCGGCCTCAACGACATGGAATCGATGCGCTGCATCCAGATAGGCAAAACGAGCGGGGCGACCCGCTGGATAGTCGGCGGGTTCGATGTCAATTCGAACATTCGGACAAGGTGAGAAGACGATCGACGGCCGTCGATGGCCCGAAATTGAAATCTCTGTAAAGAAGTTGAGATGTGAGAAGACGGGGTGCCCGAGTTGAGTGAACGCTTCGATTTCACAGCTCGAGCCCGCTTCGTCGACCAACAGTTGCAGTTGATGTTCTGCATCCCCGCCATAGCGGTACGTTGCGCGTTCGTCGTTCTGCCATTCGCCGCGGAGGACACGTTGCGGCATTCTGTGAAAGTCGGCAGGAGCAAGAATCGTCCAGCATCGATCTGGTGAGCAACTCTCAAACGTCAGCAACGGAGTAACGTCCATCATCAGCGGCCCCATTGAGACTTGGATCATGCCTATCGAGGGGTTGGCGAGGAAGGCCATGGGGTGTCTTGGTCGCCCATTGCCTAGTGGCCGATCGTTGCTCGACACGGTCGCATTCGCGGGTAACGCCGAGATCTGTTGATTGAGCGGCACGACTGTTGGCCAAGGGGAACGTTGCATGAGCGGAGTGGCGACGCCCAACAGCATGGTTGGAGCGAAGCCGCGTACAGCCCGCGAGATTGTGCCACCTTGGGGTGACCGTACAAACCAGGCCAGCCAAATCGCGGCTAAGATCATCGTTGCAGGGATTCCGAATCGCTGAGCGCTGATCGGAAAGGTCAACAGAGCTGTCACGACCGCGCCGGACCAGAATCCCAGAAGAGCATGGATTGCCAGCCGGGCGACGGCATCCCGCCTGTTCCAAATTCCATAACAACCGGCAATCGAAACGACAAAGATGACCAGTGGAAAAATCTGATTCATCCAGAATCGCGAATGGCACCAGGGAAATCCGCCCGGCATCAGCCACCACCATCCGCCAGCAGTGATCACATGCATGATCAAAATGTACGTCCACAACCGTCCGCCATGAACGTTGCCGTCGTCCAGGAGTGCCACGAGGGGTTTCATACAAGGACTTTTCTGTTCAGGCGCGGAACCCGGCGAACGCGGCTCGGTCCGCCGAAATGTGCTCTCTTCTAGAGCACACGGTGCGCGTTTTCAATGATCGTTGTACGACTCAATTGGCGGGGGGAAGTGAGAGAGACACAATTGCACCGCCCTGCGGGCTGTTCGATGCGCTGATCACACCGCCGTGAGCCTCGATGATCCGCTGGCAAATGGACATCCCCAACCCCGTTCCTGTTTCCTTGGTGCTGAAAAACGGTTCGAACAACCGTTCGAGCATCTCGGACGCGAATCCTTTGCCGCTGTCATGGATCGAGATGATCGTCCACGGTTTTGTGCGAACGGTGTCTGACGAGCCGTGCCAGTCCGGTGAGCGGGTGTTCGAGATCGTCACATCGACTCGTCCGCCATCGGGAAGGGCATCGAGTGCATTCAAGAGCACATTGAGCATCACCTGGCGAAGCTGTGCGGCATCGGCCTCGACGATAACCGGCGTGTCGGGGAAATCATCAAAGATCTGCACTCGTTGTCGGTCGGCGCGGCCCGAGATCAGCTCGACTGTCTGCTCAACCACCAGCCGGACATCAAGCGGACGTTTCTCGAGAGTGGGAGGGCGAGCAAAGTCGAGAAAGTCCTGGATCGAATGTTCCAGTCGAGAGATCTCTTCTTCGACAACGAGCAGTTGTTCGCCGCGCAGGCCCTGGCCGTCGTCGCGTTCGATCGCTCCTTGAACCAGCATTTTCATGGGCATGAGTGGATTTCGAAGTTCGTGCGCCAAGCCAGCTGCAAGCTGCCCGACGGCGGCCAGTTGTTCACTGTGCAGCACTTCGAGCTCGCGTTGCTGCAACCTGCCGACGATCGTCGCAATGTGAGTTTCCACTTCCTGCAGTCCGGCTTCGAGTTCGCGAAACCCTCCGCTGCGTGAGATTCGAACGGGGCCGACGACATCCGACATCAATCCCGCTGCGCCACGCACGCTGATATCGAGCTGAACGATCGACTGGCTGATCCCGCGGGCAATCAATAGTCCCGCAATCAGCCCCGCGGCACCCCCGGTAATTCCCAGGAGCAAAAAGCCCTGACGCGATTGTTCGGCGGTGCGCCGATTGGCCTCGTTGGTGGTATCGACGACGTTGCGATTGAGGATCAGGAACGCGTTGGAAGGCTCGACGACATTTGTAATGTCTTGTAGCAGCCGATCGATGCTCTCTTTCGACGCCCCGCCATTTTGGGGAACTTCATTAAGAAAGAGCGTCAGATGCTCGGTGAATTTCGACCATTCCGTCCGAACTTTTTCCATTTGCGCACGCTCTTCGTCGTTGTGCGCATGCTGATCGGCGTTTGCGATATGTTGCACCGCGAGTTGTAAGAGGCTGCGAATCTCGTTCAGATGTTTGACGTCATCGTTTCGCCCGTACTGCTGCAACAGGTGTCGGATCTCGCGCATGTCGATGTACAGGTCTTGGGCTGCGATGATCCCATGGACTTCATTGGCGATTAGCTCTGAACTGCGCAAGTGCTGCGATTGCACACTCCAGGCCGCGATCACTCCCAAGGCCACCAGCAAGCCGCTGATGATGATGGTGGGGGCCGCGATCCGGAAGATGAAGTGGCGATTAATGCGCAGTTGACCGTTCATGTCGTGCCAGGGTTCCTGCGATGTGTCGACGAAATGTCGTGACGCGTCAGCATATCTCCCGCAATCTCTGTGGCACAACCGAGTTCGATTTCGGCGAGTGCTACGTCATGCGAAGCTTCACCGGCGACGACTCCGAGGGACTCCCGAGAACAAATGCTGGCCAGTGTTCATGGCCAGTCTTTGGCCAATTCCGGTGATGTCATCTTCGCTTGCGCGAATGCGTGTGCGGCGGATAGCAGGTCCTGAATTTGAACTGAGATCTGTAAGTGTTTTCTGCGTCATTGCTTATGTTGCAATACTGTTAGGCCCCGCTTCCTTCGGTCAGAGGCAGTGCAAGTACGGCATAGCTACTGCTTATTGGCATTCCGCGGGGTAACGAGATCGAATTCGGGGCCAGGCGAGGATGAGTCGGATGTTCATGATCTCTTGGAATTCAGTGATTGCTCAGGCTTATCACCCACCCGTTTTTTTCCTGGCTGGTCTGCTCGGTTCGGTATTGATCTGTCTATTGTCTCCGGCCGCGCGATCGGTACTGCGCTTCCGGCGACATGGTGATCCGACCCTGGCTGCCGGCGATCGAAATTATCAGCGATTTCGCGACGAGCTGATCTCGTCGCCGCGCCATATCGGTTTCGCGGATTCGATCCTGGAGTTGGACGACCAAGATTTGCGTGTTGAATGATCTGTTCCGTCTTCCATCTATCTGGCTGAGAAGCCGCTCATGTTTCTGGAGCTTCACAATGACTGCACCTCCCCCAACGGTTGCTCGTCACGATCTCAATCCAACCAGCAAGATGTCATTTGCCGTCGCCCTGTGTGCCTTTGCGGCCGCGGCAATCGGATTGCTTGTCAATCAATGGATGTCCGGCTGGATGGCCGTCGGGGGAATGGCGGGCATCGGCTTGTTCTACCTGGCGGTGGGACTTCTGAATTTGAATACGACGGCACCGGGAATCGGGGATGACAATCTGGCGGAAACGTCCGCGCATCGACTGTCGGATGTGGCCAACGTGCATGATCGGCCTGTTGAGCGTCAGTCGGAATTGATCTCGGCCTCGAGCAACGACAAATTGGCCAACGCCAACAAGTAATGTCAGGGTGATGAATGGCTTCGGATCCCCATATCACAATCGAAAAACCGCAGAACGGTATCGCGGGGCTGAAGCATTTACGGCACGATATTGTTTCCGGGATTGTCGTTTCTCTGGTTTCGTTGCCATTGTCTTCGGGAATCGCCATCGCCTCTGGCGTGCCGCCGATCGTGGGGTTGATCTCCGCAATCGTTGCGGGATTCATCTTCCCATTCATTGGCGGTGCCTACATGACCATCGCCGGTCCTGCTGCGGGACTAGCCCCGGCGATCATGGCGGTGATGATTTCGCTGGGCGGCGCAGGTGATGCCGATCATCTTGGGGAAGGGTATCACTTCCTGCTGGTGGTCATCTTTATCGTTGGGTGTCTGCAAGTCGTTCTCAGCCTGCTGAAGTTGGCGAGATTTGCCGCGATCATTCCCGTCACCGTTGTCGAGGGGATGCTGGCGTCGATCGGACTGCTGATCATCGTGAAGCAATTGCCCAAGTTTTTCGGCTTTACGGGCAAGGTTCATGCGCATGAATTTCTTGAGTTCGTTACGAGTGTACCGGAATACGCTCAGGGAATGACGACCAGGGTTTTCGCCGTGGCGCTGTCCAGTCTTGTACTCTTATTTGTGCTGGGGTCTTTCAAAAAAGTCCGGCTGCTGCAAGTGGTTCCGCCGCAACTTGTCGCCGTGGTTTTCGGGGTCATTCTTGGTCAGTTTCTGAATCTTGGCGAATTGGGCCCTGGATTCATGATCAAACTGCCCGAGAATCCCTTTCATGGAATTCAATCGCCAGATTTCGGTGAACTTCTTGCACGTAGCGATCTCTGGCAGGCCGCGATTGTCGCTGTGGTGATGCTGACGATGATCGATGGTGTGGAGTCATTGGCGACGGCGATGGCCATCGATCGAATTGATCCCTTTCATCGCAAGTCGGATGCGAATCGCGTGTTGCTGGCCATGGGGGTCGCGAACGTCGCCTCAAGTCTTGTCGGTGGTTTGACCATCATTCCAGGTGGCGTGAAGAGCAAAGCGAATATCGCGGCCGGCGGTCGGACTCTCTGGGCAAACTTTACCAACGCGGTCTGCCTGGTGATTTATCTTCTTGTTGGGGCTGCCTGGATCAACATGATTCCACTGGCCGTTTTGGCATCGGTTCTGATTTACACAGGTTGGAAGATGTGCGAACCACTGGTCTGGCGGCACGTGGCGCATATTGGCAAAGAACAGGTTGTGATCTTCTCATTTACGATCGCGGTGACCTTGCTGACCGATCTGCTGATTGGAATCGCGGCGGGTGTCCTGGCCAACTTCTTTCTCAGTGCTCTGTTCTGCCGTCACGCCATCGCGACGGCCCAGTCCGTGGGCGTCAAAGACCTGTCCTTACGAAGGTGTCTGAGCGATTTCTTTCGAAACCCGGTCTTCAAACGCGAGTATGCCGATCACGTGTATCACATGTACGTTGACAAGCCACTGGTCTGTTTCAATGCCATGCACTTGTCTGAGGAACTCGACGAGATTCCATCCGATGTCAAGTCCGTTCAAGTCCATCTGGAAGAACGAGTCATACTGGTCGATCACACCGCAGCCGAGAATTTGATGCATGCGATTAAAGAGTATTCCCATTCGAACGTTCCGATTGAAATTGTTGGCCTGGAACGCCTCGATTGTCTTTCTCACTATGACGCCTGTGTGCGCGTGGCGACACCGGTGATCCAGTCCGCGTAAAGAAAACGCCGTGAACTTGCGGTCGATCTTGAATAAAGGATTTCCGAAGATGCATCCGTCGCGTATGTCGAACTTTCAGTCGTCGTTGTGCCCTGTTGCCATGAGCTGTTATTCCGCCTCGGGGTGCGCGGCAATTGGAGCGTTGTTTGGTCTGGCAAGTAGCCATTTTCCCGCCGTCGGATTTGCTGCGATCGCCGGAGCCTATTTGATCGCCGGGTTGGTGGATCAATTTGTGGTTGTGCCGCTTCAGCGACGTGAGTCCATATTGCCCATGCATCCTGCCGCATCGGGAGCTGAGAATCTCGTAGCAGAGGCTGTGATCACCGTCACCCGCCCTCGAGATTTGGCGACCTCGACGCACTAGCGGCACTGTCGTTCTGACCTGACCGACCTTGAGAAGTCGTCCGCAGACTCATTGGCCTGCCCGCAATGAGTTGTCAATTCAGGTTTGAAGGTTCACGAGCGGCACCACGACATGACAATGAGTGGTTTTAGCAGCTTAACGAATTAAGGGGGCAGGCAGCCGGGGTCTCGCAATGTTGTGCGCTTTCGAATCGTTGAAGAGCCAGTTCCTCGATCTCAACAGGCTGTAAGGCGTATTCTCGATTCATAATTTGACGACACACTCGTAGCCTGTGTCCGTATTACTTAGATGGTGCTGCTGAAATCCGCGCAATGGGCATTTAGCGCAATCGAGAATGTGTCGATTCAGGACCTCGTGGCGTGCCACTTCATCTCTCAATAACAAAGCAACAATCTCAATAAAATCCTCTGCGTATCGAGAAAAACGGTCTCGATCTTGTGTTGGATGAAAAACGATGAAATGAGATGCTTGAGAAAATGGCGACGGTTGTTGAGGGCTCTTAGAAATCAGAATGAGGGACTGGATGCCTGCATTGCTTAAATGGGGCTTCATACCGTGCGATGATCGCATCAAATCGGAGTGAATGTACTGATCGTGAAGTTCGCGCATCAGCCAGTGGAGCTCCACTGGCTGATGACATTTAAAGGCCTGTTTTATGGCGTTTTCGTTAACTTCAATGTTGACCTGTGATTGACCTTGGGTGACGATTTCGACAGGCTTGTTGTGAAGGTGCGTGAACTTTGACGACTCAATTAAAAGTCGGTAAGCAATAGGCTCTCCGCCGTTGACCGCGCCTCATGATTGATCTATTTCAGAGGGACTTCAATCAGTTCCCTTGATCAATGCGTGCCGTAGGATGCGGCAAATACGATGCGCATTTTTAAGGCATCGTCTGGCGATCAGGGGAAGACATTGTGTGGGTCTCCCCAAAGATCTTGTTGCTCGGTGTGATGACTAAGTCAAATCTTAGAAAGCACTTGCCGGTAGCTGGTGATGTTGGGTTCGTCACACGCTTCAGCAATTAAGCTGAAGTTTCTGACAGCAGCCAACTTCGGCACGCCCACTGCGTCCCGAGGCTCTGATCTAGCTCGCTACTCTTCGTGAGTGGTGAGTCAGGTTTTCTTTTTCAACGCTCAGGAGAAAATCGCCGTGCTGAACGAATTCATCCACAATTTCACCCATAACCTGTTCAAGCCACTGTTGCTGTTTTTCTACGCGGGATTCCTGATCCCCATCCTGCATGTGAAATTGGAATTCCCCAAGGCGGTCTATCAGGGGCTCACGATTTATCTGCTGCTTTCGATCGGCTGGAAGGGTGGGGAAGAGCTCGCTGGTCTTGAACCGCATCTGTACGCACAGGCGGCGGGCTTCATGCTGATCGGAGCACTGACAAACTTCGTGATCGGAATCGCCGCATACGTCATTCTGCGTTGGACGACAAAGCTCCGTAAAATCGATGCTGCGACGGTCGCCGGTTATTATGGCTCGGATTCGGCGGGAACGTTCGTCACGTGCACGGGTGTGTTGGCGGCCGCTCATATTGCCTACGCCCCTTATATGCCAGTCATGCTGGCCATCATGGAAATTCCAGGCTGTCTGGTGGCTCTGTATCTCATCGCTAAGATGCGTCAAGCCGGAATGGACGCTGCCGGGAACATGCCCGGCGAATTGGGTTACAACCGGTTCCGCCAGGCGATGGTCGCTGCTCCGCGACATCTCGGCGAAACGGCCGAGACGGAACATGCCGACGAGCATGAAGACGAACTTGAAGAAGAAATGGCCACGGTCGGGGCAGGGCACAAAG
The DNA here is from genome assembly GCF_000255655.1 of Schlesneria paludicola DSM 18645. Taxonomy (NCBI): domain Bacteria; kingdom Pseudomonadati; phylum Planctomycetota; class Planctomycetia; order Planctomycetales; family Planctomycetaceae; genus Schlesneria; species Schlesneria paludicola. The sequence goes on from NZ_JH636436.1 coordinate 574,032, forward strand.
TTGTCGCCTCACGCTCGCAAGGTGGTTCGACGATCACGAAGTCAACCGGTGGAAGCTCAGGTCGCGGTGGAGCAAATCATCACGGGGGCAGCTATGGGGCAGATGCGTCCGGATCAGATTACCAGGCTGACGAGGCGGAAGCTCATCTGGCTCTGCAGCAAGTGAATCTCGATCCGCAAGATCTTCCGGTCAAGAAGGGCAGCGCGTTCATGAATAAAGAAACACTGCATGAAGTGTTTCTGAATCCAGGCATCTTCCTGTTGTTCGGTGGAATTGCGATCGGCTTTATCTCGCGATTGCAAGGCGAGTCCGTCACGAAAACGGACGACGCGTTGTTCGTGAATTTGTTCCACGGGTTGTTGTGCGTCTTCTTGTTGGAAATGGGAATGACGGCCTCGAAGAAGCTGAAGGATTTGGGTGACGCGGGCTGGCAGTTCGTGGCCTTCGCGCTGATTGCTCCGAATGTCTTCGCGACGGCGGGAATGCTGATTGCCCATGCATACAGCATGTTCCTGGGGCAACCTTTTGACGTGGGAACGTATGTACTGTTCGCGGTGCTGTGTGGCGCCTCGTCTTACATTGCTGTGCCGGCGGTGCAGCGACTGGCCATTCCCGAGGCCAGCCCGACGTTGCCGTTGGCGGCGTCGCTGGGCGTGACTTTCAGCTACAACGTGACGGTCGGAATTCCGGTCTACATCATGATTGCGACGATTCTGACAAAAATGGCACCAGTTGCCGCCGCGGCTGCGGCCGTCCACACTGCCAGCCTGTAAGGATCCCCTTACTTTCGTGACGAAAGATTGGATGGAGCATCAGACGGAACGTGTTTTTGTCTGATGCTCGCTTACACGAGGCATTCATGATGCCGGATCGATTTGGCTGCTTGGCCGTCTGTTGACGTCAGGGGGCTCGATCTGCGTCTGAATGGATTTCTCGAGGTTCGATGGAGCACATGGCACAGTCGCTTTGTCCAGACTGGGACTCGAACATCGCCCGCATGCTCGTTGGCCAGCACGCGGCGAGTTCATCAATGTGTCGATTCCGGCTTGGAGCTTCACCAGGTGTGAAGTTCCGCTGAATTCTGGGATTTCAGCAGACGATTTCGCCAAGGGATGCAAGGATTACGAAATGCCGAAGGTGACGAATTCTCTCAAGTCAATCACGCAGAATCCGGCGAGCCGAATGGCTTTTGCCGTCGCCATTTGTGCGTTGTCGGCGGCTGGCCTGGGTGCGATCATCAATCATTGGATGACCGGCTGGATGGCGGTCGGTGGCATGGTCGGTGTCGGCCTGTTTTACCTTGCCATCGGTATTCTCAATCTGGGTCGCGGCGAGCCGGACAACGAAGGCGACGCCTCGTTGAACATCAGTCAGCGACATGCGAGCGCCGAGAATCTTTACGGCGAGCAGATCGCTCGCCCGCAACTGAATGTCGTCCCACAGTCTGGTCCCGATCAGAACCCGTCAAAAGACGGTTGATCGGTGGGGGATCCCACTGTGTCTCCGTGCGTTCCGCATCGCCAACGTGTCATTAGGCGTGCGGAAAACGCCCACGTGGACCTCGTGAAGAAGGTCGAGATTTCGGAGACGCAGAGAAAAAAAGACGGTTAAAAAATGCCGAGTTGGTCGCGGGCTTCGTCCGTCATTCGATCTGGAGTCCAGGGTGGCGACATGGTCAGCTTGATCTCTGCCGTTTCGACACCGGCTAGCTTCTCAAGTGACATCTTGGCCTGCGAAATGATCTGCGGGCCGGCCGGACAGGCAGGGCTGGTCAGTGTCATTTCGACCAGCACTTTTTTGTCCGTCTGATTGATCGAATAGACCAGTCCCAGATCGACGATGTTGATCATCAGTTCGGGATCGATCACTTCGCGCAGTGCATCGATCAACGCCGTGTCATCAGGTGGCGTTGCATCCCCAGTTGAGGCCGTCTCACCAGCAGATCCTTCTGTCGTTGTCCCCGCGTCGACGGACGACGCACTGACTGCCGACTCGACCGGAACTGACGGGGCCGGAATCGTGGCTGTATCAGAGCAGCAACCACTCGATGACTTGGATTCCGTCGCGACCGGCAGTTTTTCGGAGGCGGGTGTTTCGGAACAGCAACCGGAAGCGGGGGCGATTGGTAACGAGCCTGTTTCTGTTGTCATGACTGGGACCTTACGAAAATTTCGTCACCGCGAACTTGGACTTCAAAAACGGTGATCGGTTCAATGGCGGGCATGCACAGCGGTCGACCGGTGCGCAGATCAAAGCGTGCCCCGTGGCGGGGACAGGTGATCGCGCAATTCTCGACAGGACCATTTGTCAACGGTTGCCCATCGTGCGAACAGACGTCTTCGATTGCGAAGAATTCGTCTCCGATTCGGACCAGTAGCGAGGGGATATCGTCGACCAGAATCGACAGACGGCCACCAGGCTGAATCTCGCTCACCGCCGCAACACGTTCAAATTCTGACATAAAGGCAATTTCTTATCGGAACAATCAAAGGATCTGGAACAGTGGGGCGTCTCGGGGGCGTCAACTATTCGCCGCCGATACCCAGCTTGCGTTCGACGGCCTGGCCGAGCGTCTCGCGGACAATCTCAATCGGAATCCGGTCGTAAACTCGCTGGAAGAATCCTTCGACGATCATATGCATGGCTTCCGTCCGATTCAGTCCGCGGCACATGCAGTAGAAAAGTTGTTCTTCGTCGACACGCCCACAGGTTGCACCGTGTGTGCAGCGAACGTCATCGGCCTCGATTTCCAGGCCCGGGATCGCGTCCGCGCGACATTCATCGCTCATCAACAAGCTGTCATTCCGCTGATAGCCGTCCGTTTTTTGAGCGTCCACGGCGACCTTGATCATCCCGCGCCAGATGCAGCGGGCTTTGTCACGAACAACGTCTTTGTAAAGTAAGTCGCTACGTGTGTTCGGAGCGTTATGAGTCTGCTGCGTGTAGTAGGAAATGACTTGGCGCTCTGTTGCGAACGTTACGCCATTCACTTCGGCCGAGGCACCCTTGCCGTCCAGGAACACGTCTTGATGGACATGCGCCAGTTTGGCCCCTAATGCGCCTGCAGTCCATTGGAGCGAAGCGTCGGCCTCGACACGACCAACCTGATGCGCAAAGTGCCAGACTTTCTCGTTCCAGTTTTGAAGCTGGACATATCGCAAGTTCGACCGTGGCGCCAGCAGCAACTCGATAGCGCCGACGTGGAGTCCGGTGGTGCTTAGCGATGCGGAGGACGTCTCTTCGAGCAGCGTCGCCGAAGCGCCTTCTTCGAGGATGATCAGGGTGTGGCTGAAATCGGCAACGCCATCGGCGGCCAGTCCAATCAGGCTGTACAGCGGTTCGGTCACTTGCACGTTGCGTGGAACATACAGGACTGTGCCACCCGTCCAGAATGCGGCGTGCCAAGCCGCGAATCGGTCTGCGTCTGGTTTGACTGCCTTTGTCAGGAGGTGCGGCCTGAGCACATCGCCATGACTACGGACAAGATCGCTCAGGTTCCCGAACAGTACACCCTTCTGCGCCCATTTTTCGTCGAGCGTCGAACGGTTGCAGACGCCATCGACATGTGAAACGACGCCTGCAAATTCGGCTCGGTCGGCCAGCAGCGTACCGAATGCCGCGCTCGACTTGGCGGATTCATCCGCTTGAGCCGCGACGGGAAGCGAGAACTTCTCGGGACGAAAGGCGCGAATGTCGACGCGTTTCCACTCTTCGGGATCGAGTTCGGTGACCAGTAGTTCACGGTAGGTCTCGAATGCCGCACGTCGCTGGTCTGTGACCCACGCGGGTTCAGAACGCGTGGCGAGGAACTGCTCGAACGCAGTCGCGTCAAAGGAAGTCGTTCGGAGAGTGGATGCAGTCAACATGGGTCCAGAATTTTTCAGTGTTTGAAAATAGAATGCAATTGATGGTGACGGAAGAATCGGATGACGTCTCGGCCGCAATGGACTACGTGATCGTGTTGCTCGAAATCGCAATGGGTTCCCGCGGGCATTGCCACACGGCAACTCAAGACGCATTCGTCAATCAAGAATCGACCGCCGATGGTCTGTACTCGGACGTTCCACATGGCTTGCGAAACGTCCGAGTACACAAGAGTCAATCCATGTCGGGAATTAGCCGACACTTCCTTCCATCTGCAGCTCGATCAGGCGATTCATTTCCACGGCATATTCCATCGGCAGCTCTTTCACGAGCGGTTCGATGAATCCGGTGACGATCATGGCCGAGGCTTCGGTTTCGGACATGCCGCGGCTCATCAGGTACAGCAGCTGTTCTTCCGCGATCTTCGAAACCGAGGCTTCGTGTTCGATCGTCAGGTTGTCGTGATTCACTTCGATGTAAGGATACGTATCGCTACGGCTGTGCGAATCGAGAATCAACGCGTCGCAGACGACGTTGCTCTTGCAGTGATGCGCATCATGCGTGGCTTTGACGAGTCCTCGGTATCCAGCCCGGCCGCCATCTTTCGAAATGCTCTTCGAAATCACGCGGCTTGAAGTGTACGGAGCACAGTGGACCATCTTCGCGCCCGCGTCCTGATGTTGTCCTTTGCCAGCGAACGCGATCGACAACGTTTCACCGCGAGCCCCGGGTTCCATCAAGTAGATGGCGGGGTACTTCATCGTCAGTTTCGAACCCAGATTCCCGTCAACCCATTCCATCAGCGAATCGCCGTACGCCTTGGCTCGCTTCGTCACCAGGTTGTAGACGTTGTTCGACCAGTTCTGGATTGTTGTGTACCGGCAGCGTCCACCGCGTTTGACCATGATCTCCACGACGGCCGAATGCAAGCTGTCACTACTGTAGGTTGGGGCCGTACATCCTTCGACGTAATGCACCGAGGCGCCTTCGTCGACGATGATCAGCGTCCGCTCGAACTGTCCCATGTTCTGGGTGTTGATGCGGAAGTAGGCCTGCAGCGGAAATTCGATCTTCACACCCTTGGGGACGTAAATGAACGAACCACCCGACCAAACGGCTGAATTCAGTGCGGCGAACTTGTTGTCTGCCGAGGGAATAATGGTCCCGAAGTATTCACGGACCAGATCCGGGTAGTCGCGGACGGCCGAATCGGTGTCCGTGAAGATCACGCCTTGTTTGGCAAGGTCTTCCTGCAAACTGCCGTAGACGACTTCGGACTCGTACTGAGCCTTCACGCCAGCGAGATACTTCTTTTCTGCTTCGGGGATGCCCAACCGGTCGTAGGTCTTCCGGATGTCATCGGGCACGTCTTCCCACGACTTCTCTTGTCTTTCCGACGCCTTGACGTAGTAAAACATGTTCTGGAAATCGAGGTCGCGCATGTCGCCGCCCCACGTGGGCATTGGCTTCTGATAGAACAGATCCAGTGCTTCGAGGCGGAATTCCCGCATCCACGCGGGTTCGCTTTTCATCTCAGAAATCTGATGGACGATGTCGCGATCCAGCCCGCGTCGGCTCTGAAACACATACTTGTCCGTCGGATCGTGGAATCCATACTGGTAGTCGCCCACGCCGATTTCGTCTTCAACAACTGGCAATTCTGTCGTCATCTTCGTTCTAACTTCCCGGCAGAATGGTCCTGCCTTATAGCCTGTCTATCTCGCCTTGTTGCGCCGTTGCAAGATAGGAATGTCGTTCAGTCGTCCGATTCACAGATCCATCGAGCCGTGCAGGGCGGGCCTGCTGTTTTGAATCTCGTTCCCGTGATGGCGATCCACCGCTGCGAGGCATTTCGTCGATCTCGACCTGATTTCCCGCCTTCGTATGAGGGCCGATTATTTTAAGGCAGGTGTCGTCGCAGGGGCGGCTTTCTGTCGTTCTTGTTCTTCCGCCGCTTCAGTCGGGTGCCGCTCACGAATTGTGGCATAGCCGTGATTGTGCAGTTCGTGCGCTAATGAGGCATCTCCGGTTTCGACGATTCGTCCGGCCAGCATCACATGCGTGAATTGAGGAATGTTGTATTCCAGCAACCGTTCGTGGTGAGTGATGATCAGCACACCCATTTGCGGACCCGCCAGTTTCCGCAAACCTTCGCTGACGACCCGCACGGCATCGCTGTCGAGACCGCTGTCGGTTTCGTCAAGGATGGCGAACTTGGGCTGCAGCATTGCGAGTTGCAGAATTTCCATTCGCTTCTTTTCACCACCCGAGAATCCCTCGTTCAGGTATCGACGAGCGAACTCGACGTCCATCCCCAGTTCTTCCATGCGGTCTTTCAATTCCTTCCGGAAATCCCGCATCGGAATCAGACCTTCGCCTTCCTTCCGGGCGGGATTGCGGATGTTCGTGACGGCGTGCCGCAGGAAGTCTGCCACTTTTACACCCGGAATTGTGACCGGATACTGAAACGCCAGGAACAATCCCAGGCGGGCTCGTTCACAAGGGTCCAGGTCGTTCAGCGGTGTGCCATCGACTTCGATGGTTCCAGACGTCACTTCGTATTTGGGATGTCCCACCAGGGTATACGCCAGCGTGCTCTTGCCCGATCCATTCGGTCCCATCAAGGCATGGATTTCTCCCTGACGGATTTCGAGACTGACGCCTTTGAGAATGGGCTTCTCATCAACGGAAACATGCAGATCGGTAATCTTGAGCAGGCTGGACATTGCGTAAAAAAACTCGTGACTAAAAGGTGAGATTCAAACACGGGAAAAGGCTCGCACACATCTGGTCGATGCGGCGACAGCCTGTGGCTAAACGAGTTCGCTTAAACTTTGCGTGACGGGCAATGCGACTCGGCCGGTGTGATGCGGCATCGGCAAGACTTCGAGCGATCGCGTGATCTTCTTAGCTTTAATTTTGTCTTGAATTCGCATCAATCCTTCGAGCAATGCTTCCGGCCGCGGCGGGCAGCCTGGCACGTACACGTCGACCGGGACGACCAGATCGACTCCCTTAACAACATGGTAGCCGTACTTGAAATAAGGGCCACCACCGACGGTGCAGGCACCCATGGCGATGACATATTTCGGATCGGGCATTTGTTCGTACAGACGACGCACTCGACTGGCCATTTTGTAGGTGACGGTTCCGGCGACGATCATCAGGTCGGCTTGACGTGGCGTCGCGCGGAATGCACCCGCGCCAAAACGGTCCATATCAAACCGGCTGGCGCCTGCGGCCATCATCTCGATGGCACAACATGCCAGACCGAATGTCATCGGCCAAATACTGGATTGCCGAGCCCAGTTCATCGCCTGTTCCAGCGATGTGGTGATGACGTTTTCCTCAAAGCGTCCTTCAATCCAGGTCGTCATGGTTGCTCCGTCCGTTTCTTGTTTGAAAGGTTGAGTCGGGCACACTGAATTGTGAAGATTTCTGGAGCCCCAACTCTACCATCAACCGTCCCGGCTTTCATCCAAGGCTACGTTCCGGCTTGCGCCGAAGCAGTTCTGTCGACCGTTCCATATCTCAATTACGAATGATCATGCCGGATGAAATTCACAGCAGTGGTGTCCATCACGACAACACGATGCGAGCGTCAATGGCACACCCAAGACTTGTTCAAATACCTGTTGTTCGAGCTCGCAAATCCCGCGGTCCTGCTGCGCCAAATCGTGATAGGGGCAGTGGTTTTCCCGCAGGATTGGCAGCATTTCATGTGAGGTCATTTCGCGTGAGTCCACTTCGACCGAAAAGCCGCGAGAGGACAACGCTGTTCCTAATTGAGCAAACCGACTCGCCAGTTCCGGGCCATTCACGTTGGCCCCGTATTGGCGAACCATCGCATCCCGAATGCGACCCGTCACGCGGTGACGAATATCGGGCTCGTCGATCGAACTCAGTTCGCTCCAGAGGAGTCGGGCGAGCTCTGTATAATTATCGCCCAGCCGACTGCGGCCCTGGCTTGTGATTCGATAGGTGTGATGCGGCCGCCCGCGTCCGGCACGGATCGTTTCGCGATCGACTAGACCCAGTGATTGCAGGCGATTCAGCCGTTGCCGAACCGCGGTTGCCGTCACGCCACTCGCCGCACACAAGGCGGGGACAGTCATCTCGCCGAGCCGTTGCAGGCTCTGCAAAAACTGTTCGTCGTCATGTTCCAGCGAAGATTTCATAAAACGCACAATTCCAGTTGGCTATGCGGCTGTCTCAACTGAAATCTTAGTCGTCCAAATGATTAAAACAATAGACGCAGCGAAAAATGAATCTATTTCTTAAGAGCGAGAAACATCCGCACCCTCAGGTATTGGCAATACGAGGTCTCTGTGTCTCCTCATCCTGCCCTTGTGCCCCCCGAAGTACGTGCAACTTACACGTGGTCCCAGCGGGGTGGGAGAGATTCAGAGGCACGGAGACACAGAGTAAGTGCTTAATAGCTTGATAGGGCAGGGGATGTGGCTCGGCCGATGGCTGAAATGGCGAGAAAGAGCCAGCCGACTAAGAAGGCGACGCCCCCCAAAGGTGTTACGGCACCCCACTTGGTGGCGCCTGTGAGGGTGAGTGTGTACAGGCTGCCCGAGAACAGGACGATTCCAATCGCGAATGCCCACCCGGCGATCGACGTCATCCGCGAGGGGCGGCGTTCAGAGACTAGGCCGACCGCGATCAGTGCTAGTCCGTGATACATCTGGTACTCGGCGCCCGTGCGAAAGTCGTTCAAGAACTTGGTGGCGAGCGGTACGGTTTGTCCGGCGAAATCCCGTGTCTGTCCCGCGTACTTTTCGGTGAAGACCTGATTCAATCCATGGGCCGCGAACGCACCGAAGGCCACGGCCAGCCCACAAAAAATGCATCCAATCGAGATCCAGCGCGCACCTGTCATGTTGTCTCACGTTTCTGAATCGCCAACTGCACGACGGATTGTTGCTGGCGGCGATGCCCGCGTACGCCGGATGTGTGCAAAACCGCTTGCATGAATCCGCTCAAAGTCCGGGCATCATAGTTCGGGGCTCAGTGTCAAAAAAGCAGACACCTGACAAGTGTCGAGATTTCTCGGAAATGGGGGCTGGATTTCAAAACTGTGCCGCTAAAATCTTCGATAATACTTCAGACGAAACGTCTCGTTTTGTCCCGTCGATTCCGACAACAGATTCTCACGCATGCCGTTTCCATATCAAAAAAGGGATGCTGCCATGATTCTGCTCGCCGCTCGCCGCCATCGGCCTGGGTTAACACTCGTCGAATTCGTCGTTGTAATGGCGATCATTGCAGTTTTAGTGGCCTTATTGCTCCCCTCGGTTTCGAGAAGCCGCGAAGCCGCCCGGCGGACTCAGTGTAAAAATAATCTGAAGCAGATGGGGTTGGCGATCCAGAACTATCACGAGACCCATAATTCTTTCCCCGCGGGTTATGTCCTGCCTCCAGAAGGCCCTTATGCTGGATGGGGCTGGGGTGTGAGTCTTCTGCCGAACCTTGACCAACGAACCCTGTACGAGCAAATTCAATTTCAAGGTGGTTTGCAGCAGGAGTACAACAAATTGGAGAAGAACCGTTTGTTGGCTGTATTTCGCTGTCCTTCTGATCCCGGTTCATCGGCTGTTCCGCATCTTGCGGTGGTGACCTCGGGTGTCCGAAATGGCGTCGTCGTTCCCGCGACTGTGGACGCTGCCGACATCTTTCCAAGGTCCGTTTACTTCGGGGTTGCAGGGTATCTGCCAGCAGAACTCGGCGGGATTGAGCGTGCAGATGTGGGTGAAACGTTTGAGAATGCCGGGCGTCTTGGAAGGACGGGGGAATCTTATTCGCCGGAACGTCGCTATTGCGATCAACTCAGCTTTCGTGGCACCTTCGCGCAAAACAGCAATGTAAAAAGGGAGGATATGAAAGATGGGACCAGTAACGTCTTGATGGTTGGGGAACGTGCTTCTCCTGCGAGTAATTCACCTGGTAGCGTCGGCCATGGAACATGGCTGGGTGTGCCGGATTGTACGACATCGGCGGGACTGGCCGCGGCGCTGGGCGATACCAGCGTGAAGCTGAATCGAGCATCTAAAGGACGAGATGACTCGACTGGCTTTGGCAGTTTTCATACTGGCGGGTCACACTTCCTGCTGGCGGATGGTACGGTCAGGTTCCTGAACGAAAATATCGCGATCACCACGTATCGTGACCTGTCGACGATTGATGATCGCCGGCCGGTCGGTGACTTTTGATGGCCACTGCTGATCGCTCATTTCGATTGCGAGTTGCTCATGATAAAGTGACGCCACGTCGAGTTGTCTCAATCTTGCAGCGTCGACTTTCTGAAATCCCTTGTGGATTTCGTTGTCATGGTTCACGGATAGGGGACTGACGCGATTTTCATCGCGGATAGCGCGAGGCACAAGATGAGGCATTCGCGATCAAGTAACTCTTTGCCGGTGAAAATGGGTTTGTCTCGTGAACGGCTATGACTCCATTTAGGAACGCCGACATGAAGTTATCGCGATCGCACAATCTTCGTGCTGGTTTGACTCTGACGGATGTGGTCATTGTCATTGCGATCCTTGCCGTCCTGGCGGCGTTTCTGCTGCCGAACTTGCGAAACACGCGCGAGGCCGCCAGGCGGACGCAGTGCAAGAATAATCTCAAGCAGTTTGGCCTCGCGTACCATAACTACCACGACACTTTTTCTGTCTTGCCCGCCGGCTACTACTTAAGCGTGGATGGCGCTTACACCGGATGGGGCTGGGGAATTCACATCGCGCCCTATCTCGATGCCAGCAATTACTACAACGGCGTCAATCAGTATGGTGGGTTGCAGCATGAGTACAACAAACCGCATATGAATCCGGCTCTTTCGGCATATCGCTGCCCTTCCGACGAATTGGCGTCAAGGCATGTTCCACATCTGGCGGTCGTCACTTCCGACGTGAAGGACGGCGTCGTCATTCCTGCCACACAGGATGCGGCCAATGTCTTCTCAAGATCGAACTATTTTCCGGTGGTCGGATATCTACCTATGGAACTAGGGGGGATCGACCGAACTGATCCAGGCGAATCTCAGACAAATCCAGGTCGTCTGGGGAATGTCGGAAGTTTGTATTCCCAGACGGGCCGCTATTGCGATCAGCCGAATTTTGGCGGCGCTTTTGGACAGAACAGCGGGATTCCGTTCGAAGAGATCAAGGACGGTCTTTCCAATCTGTTCTTGCTGGGTGAGCGTTACGTGCCTACGAATGTCGAACTCGGTTCCGTCGGCCACGGAACGTGGTTAGGTGTTCCCGACTGTACAACTCCTGCAGGATTGGCGGCCGCTCTGGGAGATACCAGCGTGAAGGTAAACTTGGGTTTTAAGACGCGCGCAGAAACCACGGGATTTGGAAGTAGTCACACCGGAGGGGCTCATTTTCTGATGGGTGACGGCGCGGTGAGGTTCGTCAGCGACAACATCTCGATCACGACTTACCGAGATCTGTCAACGATTGACGACGGTCGAGAAGTCGGCGACTTTTGATGAAGCCTGATCGAAAACGCTCGACTTCAATCGCATTGAGGAGCAATGATCGATATGAGTCCAACAATGACCCGCCATCGACGGTCTGGTTTCACTCTGATCGATCTCGTGATTGTCGTGGCGATCCTGGCCGTCTTGGTTGCCTTCCTGCTACCAGCGACTCGGCAAGCCCGCGAAGCCGGTCGGCGGACCCAATGTAAATGTCATTTGAAGCAGATCGGCCTCGCGTTTCACAATTATCACGATGTCTTCCGTTGTTTTCCCGCCGGGTATCACCTGGCCAATGAGGGGCCATATACCGGGTGGGGTTGGGGAGTCAGTCTGCTACCGTATCTCGACCGAAAGCCTGACTACGAGCAATTCCACTTGCCACTGGGTTTGAACGGCACTTCCAATGAAACGCCTGCGTCGACCGAACTTTCTGTGTTTCACTGTCCTTCAGATCCGACTCAATCTCAATTCTTTGAATTCGCCGTCGTGAATTCGGAAGTTCGCGGTGGCGAAGTGGTTCCCGCGCCTTTGGATTCCATCCGGCGTTTTCCAAGATCGGCCTATTTTGGCGTCGTGGGATATGTTCCAGCGCACCTGGGGGGAATCGAGCGAACCGATGTCGGCGAGTCGCAGGAAAACCCTGGTCGGCTAGGGAACGTCGGTAGTTCCTTTGGCCCGGATCGGAGGTACTGTGACCAACAGAATTTTCGCGGGATCTTCGGGCAGAACAGCGCCGTCACGATCCGCGAAATCAAGGATGGAGTCTCGAATGCCCTGATGGTTGGCGAACGTTATTCACCATGGATGGATGGTTCACCACAGAAAAAAAATCGTGCTGGCGTTGGCGATGGGACATGGCTTGGAGTTCCAGACTGTTCAACTGCCGTGGGGCTCGCCGCGGCGTTGGGCGATACCAGTGTGAAACTGAATTTGGGGCTCAAAGCACGACGCCACGAAACAACAGGGTTTGGCAGTCTTCACTCTGGCGGGGCCCATTTTCTACTGGCTGACGGCGCGGTGAGGTTCATCAGCGACAAGATCTCGGTCACGGCTTACCGAGATCTGTCGACGATTGATGACGGTCGACAGGTGTCGGAATTCTGATCGGCGTGTTGAAATCGCGGGGAACAGGCTTTGTCCAGACTCAAAACCCCTTTGATATCGAGCATGCCAAGGTACCTAGCCTCATGATTTCAATCCGCCGTGATGGGTAGGGGCTGACACCTGCTCGTGTGGCTGGTCGCGATTCAATGCGGTTTCCTTCCGCGCGACGAGCGATCCCTGTATCCTCCGGATGACATCATCGGGATGTACAACTTCGACTCCACGGCGGAAAAATTGCACGATGAACGACACTGTCGCCCAATATCTGACCCAGCATGCCGATCGGTTTGTGGACGAGCTGAAAGAGTTTCTGCGCATTCCCACCGTTAGCGCCGATCCTGCCTGCAAACCGCACATGTTGCGTGGGGCCGAATTTGTTTACCGACAGTTTTCTCGACTGGGATTCAATGCCGAAATCGTGCCCACGGCAGGCCACCCCATTGTCTATGCCGAATGGCTCAAGGCACCAGGTGCACCGACCGTTCTCGTTTATGGCCACTATGACGTGCAGCCTGCGGACCCCCTCGATCTCTGGACGACTCCTCCCTTCGAGCCGACCTTGCGAGACGGTTGCCTTTACGCGCGCGGGGCGACGGATGACAAAGGTCAAGTCTTCACACATATCAAGTCGGCAGAAGCCTGGTTGAATGCTGTCGGGGCGCTGCCGGTCAATTTGAAATACGTCATTGAAGGTGAAGAGGAAGTTGGCAGTCGCAATCTGGAAGACTTCCTGGAAGCTCGCAAGAAATCGTTTGCCTGTGATGTGGCCGTTGTCAGTGATACCAGCCAATACGGACCGAATCAGCCCGCAATTACTTACGGACTTCGCGGAATCGTCGCGGTCGAAATGACGCTGACGGGACCAAAAAAGGACCTGCATTCGGGTGTGTTTGGTGGTGCTGTCGCAAACCCTGCCAGCGGCGTCGCCAGATTGATCGCGGCGTTACACGACGATCAGGGGCGCGTGCAGATTCCCGGCTTCTATGACGACGTGACGCCGCTCACCGATGCCGAACGAAAGCAGTTCGCCGATCTCGGGTTTGACGAAGAGGCCTTCAAGGCTGAATTGGGCGTCACAGAGGTGTTCGGCGAGGTCGGATATTCGACAACCGAACGCCGTTGGGCTCGACCAACGTGTGAAGTGAACGGACTGTTCAGCGGCTATACCGGCGTCGGTCCAAAAACGATCGTTCCTTCGAAGGCGACCGTGAAGATCACCTGCCGCCTGGTGCCTTCCCAAGATCCCCACAAGATCGTGCAATCGTTGGAAACGTTTCTCAAATCGAAATGCCCCTCGTCGCTCACGTTTGAATTCACTAGCTATCACGGTTGCCCCGCCTTCGTGCTCGATCCCACTAGTCCCTACATCGAAGCCGCCTCGCAGGCGATTCGTGAGGCGTGGGGAGTTGACACCGTGCGGCTGATCCGCGAAGGAGGATCGATCCCAGTCGTTCAGACCTTCAAGGATGTGCTGGGGCTGGACACCTTGCTGCTGGGCTGGGGCCAGAATACTGACAATCTCCATAGTCCGAACGAACACTTCTCCGTCACCGATTTTCATCGGGGGATCAGCGCCAGTGCCGGGTTGTGGCAAAAACTGGCTGAAATGCCAAAGTAATGAGATTCGAGTGCGAGATCCCGCTCGCCGATGGCGTCGTTGCGTGACGCAGATAACCATAAATCGAATGAAAGTCTGAATGTGAGCCAGCCACAATTGCCGACCAACGATCCACAGTTTCCCGGTGGAACCGTTCAACTGTCCGGACGCAAGCTGGTCATTTCCCTGCTCATTATGGGGATTGCGACGACATCCCTGATGTTCGTGTATTGGGAGCAGCACACACGACCATTTCGATCATTGCGCGAAGCGATCGGGCGTGAATTTAAACATTCCCGTCCGAACGTCGAAGGAGGTCGTCAAAAAGGACGAGGTCCCTGGACCTTACGGATTTCGATGAAAGTCGATTTCCCGCCTACAGAGGATACGGGTCGGGCTCAGGAAATTGCGAATCGAATTCTGCAGCTCACAAGTCAAATTCAGCGCGACAACCAGTATGAGAACATTGAGCTGAATTTGATTCAGTTTATCCCTCAGGAAGTGGCCAAGACGAAGACGATCACTTGGACGGCTGAGGAACTGAAAGCGGAACAATAGCGTGCCTCTCGTTCTGAATAGGATTGCCTGTCCAATTTCGAGCTATGCGCGAACCGAGGCTGCCTTCACGGCGCGTGTGGGCAGGACGGGGTCGTCATAGCCCTTCAGGCGATAGATGCTCGCTTTCTCGACTTCGGTACGGACGAAGCTGTCGTCGAGGCTGAAGGTGCTTTCGGCACCTCCCAAGAACAGGTATCCGTCGCACCGCAATTTGTTGCGGACCTTTCCCAAAATGTCTTTCTTGGTTTGGACATCAAAATAGATCAGCACATTGCGGATGAAGACGATATCCATCGTATTGATCGCAGGCCATGCATCGATCAAGTTGAGTTGACGGAACTCAACCTTGTTTCGAACGCGTTCGCACAACTCCCACTGCATGCCATTACGCTGAAAGTATTTCACGACCAATGGGCTAGGAAGGCCTCGATTCACTTCAATCTGATTGAATCGTCCCGACCGAGCTCGTTCCAGAACCTGCGTGGAAAGGTCGGTCGCCAGAATCTTCACGTCCCACGCGGCAAGTTGCGGAAAATTTTCTTCGATCAGCATCGCGATCGTATATGGTTCCTGGCCAGTGGAACACGCAGCGCACCAGATTCGTAGTTGACGGCTGAGAGAACGTCGGGCAATCAGCTCTGGCAAGATCACCTTCTTCAGCGCCTCGAATGGTTGCAGATCGCGAAAAAAAGAGGTTTCGTTCGTGGTCATCGCTTCGATGACTTTGCCGTGAAGCGTTCCGTATCCGGTTGTCCGCATTTTGGCAACGAGATCGGCGATTGTGCCGAGACCTTCGGTACGGGCCAACGGTTGCAATCGAGACTCGATCAGATAGCTCTTTTCCAAGTCGAGCACGATTGCAGCGCGTTGGTGGCAGAGATCGCGAATGTATTCGAAGTCAGCCGTTTCCAAAGCACACCCCAACGATCGATCGTCTTGAAATAATTGTGACCCTTCGATATCCGGGTCCGATGAAATGTCACGTTATTTATCGTAGGTTCCTCGAAGGACCTGTACTGCGTTCATCCGACCTCGGTTTGAATGTCCCGCAAATGTGCGAGGGCGGTGTTTGTCCGGTTCGTGAGGGAAAGTCACCTTGATGGGGCATCGCGCCAACAAATGGATCGAATTGGTCTTTGTCGTGCGCTAAATGAATTCCGCAGACACCGCAGCGAGTCGCTCTTTGACCATACTGACAATCTTGTTGGTACTCTCTTCGCGTAGCCCCAGTCGTTTTAGATCTTTCGTGAGATCAAGCTGTTCTACTGCGACCTGTTCGTCGTTAGTGTGTTCGCCAGGTGTGATTACACGATGCGCCACAGCATTTGCGAAATGCGTGACGTGGACAAGATCGTTGTCGCAGGATTCTGGCGTATGGTGAAAGCCGATTCCCAGGACGAGCGGCTCGGGTAACCCCCAGTGTTGAGCGATCAACGCGCCAACTTCAGCGTGTTGCAGCGAAAGGATCTCGGCCTCGGCTGCAAAAGCGGACTGCTTTCCGTCGATCTGGGCCCTTGCCAGAAACTCCAGTGTTTCATCGTTCAAAAAATTGCCCAGGACCACTTTTCCGATATCGTGAAGCAGGGCCGCGGTGAACGCGAGTGATGAAATCCGTTTCCGAGTGAACGATCGCAAAATGTCCGCCGTCATCGCGGCAGCGAGCGAGTGCGACCAGAAAGTACGGCCTGACAAATGATATCCCGGAATGACGCTCGCGATGTTGGGTTGAATGCATGAACCGATCGCGAGTCCCAGGACGGCGCCACTTCCCAAGCGAATCACGGCGTCTTTGACTTCACCGATCGTTCGGCTTGAGGAACTGTAGACGGAATTCGCAACGCGTAGCAATTTTAATGTTAATGCGGGGTCGCATTCGATCACCTGCACGACGTCGGAAAGATCGACGTTGTCGTTGGCCACAATGCTCGCCAGCCGAACCGTCGATTGAGGAAGCGCGGGCAACCCATAAGCGCTCCGTATGACCGCGTCCTGATCGAGTTGCAATTGACTCACGAGCATACGTCGACCTCCAGGTGGTGGGATATCTGTCGATGCTTCTGCACCCGATTGTGAATTTCGATTGCGATCTGATGCAACGGAAGCACGCAGTCGGCCAGTCCAGCTTTTGCGACGAACCCTGGCATTCCCCAGACCACGCTGGATTTCTCGTCTTGTGCAATGATTTGTCCGCCGACCTCCCGAATGAACTGGCAACCGCGCAGACCATCCTGGCCCATGCCCGTCAGAATGACTCCCAGTACACCCGCTCCATAGGCTTCGACCACAGAACGAAATAAAACGTCAACAGAAGGGCGGCAGGAATTCTCAGGAGGAAGCTGATTCAGATACATTACAACTTCGGTGGATTGACGCTTCACGGCCATATGAAAATCACCTGGGGCGATATAGGCCGTTCCGCGCTCAAGCGAAACCCCGTTCGTTCCATGGACCACACGAATTTGCGACATCTTGTTCAACCGCTCGGACAACGCCTCGGTGAAGTTTGCCGGCATGTGCTGGACAATCAGAATCGGCACGGGAAAGTACTTTGGGATCGCGGGCAAAATCTCGCATAGCGCATTCGGACCGCCTGTCGAAACACCCATCGCGACGACGTCGATTCGACCCTCCGAAGAATTTGCCGTTGGAACAGCCAAATGTATTCGAGAAGCTGATTTCTGTTGAAGGCCCTTTTCGGGATTTCTCACGGACGAGTTTGATGGCGACTTAAATCTAGGGCAGAGTGCTTTGATCTTCGGAATCAATTGATCTCTGAGCGTGCGTTGAACTTCGGCCGGGCTGAATTCACCGACCGGTTTGGCGACATAGTCGCTGGCGCCCCGTGCGAACGCATCGAGTGTCAACGACGCTCCGCGCTGTGTCCACGCGCTAAACATGATTACCGGAAGTCGGGCATAGAGCTTTCGGATTTCGGTCAAGGTTTCAAGCCCATTCCAGCCGGGCATCTCTACATCCAGGATCACGACGTCGGGACAGACTTGCGCGATCTTGGCGATCCCGATTTTGCCATTCGCCGCAACGCCTGCGACCTCAATAGCCGAGTCTGCTGAAAGGACCTCTGTGATCGATTTTCGAGCCACAACGGAATCATCAACAATGAGTACACGGATCTTGATCATTGACGATATGCTCAGTCTCAGTGTCACACAAAACCTCTGCAAGAATGATCGATTCTTCAGCGGCCCAATCTGTCAAAAATTCATCGGTGAATGTGAGAAACGCACACTTACTTCGCGCGTCGTATTAAAGAGTGTCCAATGGCGATTATTCGTCCAATGCGCACAGACTCGCAAAGGTGATTCCAGCGACAATTCCCCCCCCCAATGTTTCACGCTGCATTTGTGAAGAGTGTTTCCAGCGTGTCGATCCATCCAGCAGGACGCATGAGCTTTTTGGCTCGTGTTGGCGTTTTTAAAGCGGGACTGATGCCTGTCGCTGTCGTCGGTGATGCTTGCCCTCACCGGTGTTGCTGCAGCCGATGTCAGTCACCGCAGTCATCTTCGATAGTGATCGTACTATCGATCAATAAGTCTAACGGCCGCACGGTGTGGGGTGGGTGCCTCAGGTGCATTCGGACGAGTGTCAGAATGCACCTGAGGTTCCGACGCGCAAGACGTCGGTCAATGTGGTCGGTGATTGGCGCGAGTCGCCATCTCGATGCCGGATTGTTTCGCTCGTCTTTGCTCAAATAAGATGACCGACCGCAGTGCTGCTCACTGCGGTCGGTCATCTGTGAATCGCTTCGCAAATTATTTTGACACCGGAGTGTTGTTTGTTCGCTTGGCGGTTTCAGTGCGTGCACTGTTGTATTCAGAAACAAGATGCTGCAGTTCAGCCGCCATGCGAGCGAGCTCTTGCGAGGCGCATTGGCTGTTGAGTGCACCTTCATTTGTTGTCTTGGCGGCCTGTGCGACGGACGTAATATTCTGAGCGATTTCTGTCGTGCCTCGTGACGCCTCGACCACGCTACGGCTGATCTCGTTCGTCGTCGCCGTCTGTTCTTCAACAGCGCTGGCGATCGTGCTTGAGATGTCGTTGATCTGATGGATGACGGCGCTGATCTCGTCGATGGCGGTGATTGCGCCGCGAGTGTCGTTCTGGATCGCCTCAATCTTGTGGCTGATATCTTCAGTCGCCTTGGCTGTCTCTTTCGCGAGTTCTTTCACTTCGTTCGCGACAACGGCGAATCCCTTGCCTGCCTCGCCAGCACGCGCGGCTTCGATCGTTGCATTCAGTGCCAAGAGGTTCGTTTGCTGCGCGATGGACGTAATGACCTTAATGACATTCCCGATTTCCGTACTCGATTCACCCAGTTTCGCGATCGTGGCATTGGTCGCTTCGGCTACTTTCACGGCGGATGTTGCGACGCGGGCCGCATCCGTTGCATTCTTGGCGATCTCTTTAATGCTCGCGCTCATTTGTTCGATGCCGGTTGCCACGGTTTCGGTGTTTCGACTCACCTGTTCGGAAGCCGCCGAGACGGCCTCTGTTTGGGCTGATGTCTCTTCAGCATTCACACTCATTTGCGAACTGACGGCGGAGAGCTGTTCCGACGCGGCGGCCATCGCTGACGAATTTTCGGCCACGACCCGAAGCACCGATTCCATCTTGGTTGTCATTTCCTTATCGCGTGCATCTCGAGCAATCGATTCGGTCACGATTTTCCAAACGACTGACGCACCCAAATAATTCTTCTTGGTGTCGAACACTGCGTTGACCATGAGATCAATCGTTTCGTCGCCGAAAGCAATCTCGGTGTGTCGAGGCAGATTTCTGGGATCACCGAGGACTTGTCGCTGATGAGTCGGATTCTTGTGAAAGACATCAATACTCTGGCCAATCAATTTCTCTGCTGGCACCGGCAGCATCCGCTGGAGCAACTTGAGCGTGGATAAGGCGGACGGGTTCATGTACTGAATTCGATTTTCGGTATCTGCAAACATGATGTTGATTGGGACATCTTCGACAATACCCGCATACAGAGCGTTGGCCTGCCGAAGCCTGACGGCCTCTGTAATGTCATGTGCATATTCAATGACCTTCGCGGGCTGACCATTCGTATCTGTAACAGGATTGAACGAAGCCTGAATCCAGATTTCTTTTCCATCCTTGCCGAGGCATTTATATTCGCCGGTCTGATACTGGCCATCTCGGAGATCCCGCCAGAACTGCTTTGCTTCGGCGCTGGACCGCTTGATTGGTTCAAGGAAGATGTCGTGATGCTGGCCGACGATGTCGCTCAGCGCATAGCCCGTTGCGTCAAGGAAAGTCTGGTTGGCGGAAATAATCGTGCCGTCCAGCTTGTATTCGACGGCACCCTGAATTCGGCGAATCGCGGCGATTTCACTGGCGGCGTCGAGATTCTTCTCCGATGCTTTCAGCGACTGGATCATTTCGTTTACCGCGCGAGCAAGGCGCGCGAATTCGTCGTTTCCACTTTCGTCGAGGTGCTGGGTGAGGTCCCCTTTCGCGATAGCGCTGACAACTTTTAGTGTCGAATTCATCTGTTGAATGATGCCGCGGCCGATGGCATATGCAAAAGCACATGAAAAGACGATCACGGTAAATCGCAAGAACGTCAGGATTGAAGAACGAGTGGCGATCGCAGTCGAGGTCGTCTTCTCGTTCGCACTGGCGCTTTCGGTGGTCAGCTTCGACAATTTGTCGATCGACGCACGATGCTCAGTATAGGTTTGCGCAAGTGGACCTTCGAGAAGTTCCGATGCCAGTGTGGTGTTTCCTGCAATGATGGCAGGGATAAACATTTCTTCGAATGTTCGGAAGAAGGCGTCCGCAGGGGGACGCGATCTATTGACCAGTTCATCGCGGATGTCCCCTTTGAGAAGGGCATTATCCCAAAATTCGATACCCTGGTTGTATTCGACCCTCAGTTGTTTGTACTTCTCAATCAATGCTTCAAGGGCTTGGGGCGGCTTCGCAATCAGCATGCGATGTGCCACGAGATTCGCTTCAATGATGTAGAGCGGGGGTGGCAGGATATCCGCGATCAGGTTCTTGTCCTGAACAATTCTCGCATACAATGGGCCATTCACCTTTGTGTAGTTGAGAATCGATGATGAGAAAACCCCAAAGCCAATCAGGCAGCCGACGAACATCGTGACGAGAACGATGAGCTTGGTGCGGATTGAAAGATTTCGAAGGATCGACACAGCAGTTTTCTCCCGAGCGGGCACGTAGTGATACGAGGTGGTATCCGCTGATATCGGAAGAATGGCATGGGCGCTCGATGCCAAAATCTCGGGCGACGCCCTACAGACTCACTTCTGCATCGAATAGAAAACTGCCGAAATCCATTTGAATCGGAGTTCGGACTACGGTTGTCACCACCGGATTCACGATCAGAAATGCCGATAGACGCGTGCGAAATCAGTGCAGGGATTTACACAGTCACGACAAGAAAGTCCTGTGCGCTCGAGGGGAATGCGAACTGTGTGACGAAAACGAACGTTGCGATTCTTAACGCGCGGCGAGTTGAGGGATCTCGCGATGCCATTGGGTCTCGCGTTCAAACATCCGCGCCGCCCGAAGCAAGCGGTCTTCTTCGAAGGGCGGGGCGAGCAACTGCAGGCCGATTGGCAGCTTCGTAGACGTCATTCCACAGGGAACCGAGATTCCAGGGATTCCAGCCAGGTTGGCGCTGATCGTATAGATGTCGGACAAATACATCGCGAGCGGGTCACTTGTTTTTTCGCCCAATTTGAATGCGGCAGTCGGGGTCACCGGGCCGGCGATGACGTCGACCTTTTCAAACGCGGCGTCGAAGTCGCCGCGAATCATGCGGCGCACTTGAAGTGCTTTGGTATAGAACTTGTCCGCATACCCGGCCGAGAGGGAAAACACGCCAAGCATGATTCGCCGCTTCACTTCGGCTCCGAATCCTTCGCCTCGGCTGGCTTCATACATCTCCACCAAATTGTGGCCCGCATTGGAACTGCGGTGCCCATAGTGAACTCCGTCATACCTCGACAAGTTGCTGGATGCTTCCGAGGTGGCGACCAGGTAATAGGTCGAGACCGCATAACGCGAGTGCGGCAGATGCACGTCGATCAGTTCCGCGCCGAGAGTCTTGTAGAGTTCATAGGCGTGGCGCACGCTCCGCTCAATTTCGGGGTCGAGGCCTTCGGCGAAATGCTCGACAGGAACGCCAATTCGCAATCCCCGAAGTGGCTGCTCGAATGTTTGGCTATAGCGAGAGGCCGGCTGTTGCACACTGGTGGAATCGCGTGGGTCGTGGCCCGCAATGGCTTCGAGGAGCAAGGCTGCGCCATGCACGTCGGTGGCGAGAGGTCCGATCTGGTCGAGCGAACTCGCATAGGCAATCAATCCGTAGCGGGAGACGCGTCCGTATGTCGGCTTCAAGCCGACAATTCCACACAGCGCGGCGGGTTGCCGGATCGAACCTCCCGTGTCGCTTCCCAGTGCTAAGGGGGCCATCCGTGCGGCAACCGCTGCCGCGGAACCACTGCTAGAGCCGCCTGGGATTCGTTCGGTGTCCCACGGATTTCGGGTCGGACCAAAGGCAGAGTTCTCGCCCGACGATCCCATCGCGAACTCGTCCATGTTCGTTCGGCCGATCAATACGGCGTCGGCCTGACGCAGTCGGGTGATCGCATGGGCGTCGTACGGCGGCACAAACTTCTCAAGAATCCGGCTGCCGCAGGTGGTTGGCTCGCCCACTGTACAGAGCAGGTCTTTCACCGCGACAGGAATTCCCGCCAATAGCCCCACTTCCTGGCCAGAGGCACGCTTCTGATCGATCGCGGCGGCCTGGCGGAGTGCTGAGTCGCGGTTCACGTGGACGAATGCGTGGATCTGGTTGTCGTGGTGCTGGATCTGATCTAGATGCGCGGTGGCGACTTCAACGGCCGAAACCGCTCGTGCGTTCAATTGAAGTTGGAGTTCGGCCAGGGGGATGGTTGTCAGAGACGATGCCACGTATCGGTCCTTCCGTCATCCAATCAGATTGTTCTGATGCACAAATCTCTACCAAACCGATGGCGATCGCGTGCATAACAAAAAAGCAAGAAGATTCTGAGTTGGGATCGCAGTTGATGAATTTCGCGGGCTGTAAGCGCAGGAAATCTGTCGAGACTCTAGCAAGCTGTCAGGTTTCAATCGAAGCGATTCCAACGAAAAAAGCACGACTAAGACTAAGCGCCTCGTCGTGCTTCTTGAATCCAGGATCTTCGAAGTCGAAATTACTTCGCCTTCTGTTCGCCCTTGAGCGTGGCGACGCGTTCTTCCAAGTTGTAGTACGGGCTCAATCGTCGCACCTTCGTGGCGATGACGACCTTATCCGCCTGGGCGGTGGCCTTCATGTACTTTTCGACCAGCTTTTGAATTTTGACCTTACGGTGACGGCGGCGAGCGATCTCGCGATCTCGTTCAATACGCGGCATAATTCGGGGTCTTCTTTGGAAGCAAAATGCGGATACGTAGGATGTTAAGCGATGAATCGGATTCGATTACCGCAATTTCTTGTGACAGGTTTTGCAGCGAACTCGCATTCCTACCAGCTTGTTGCACTTTGGGCAGCGTTTGGCTTTGCGAGCGAGTTTCAACTTGGTTCGTGGGCGATAAACCATTCCAGCACCTTCAGTGACGCCGACCGGTCAGGGCCTGCGTCGATTCCGTGTTGTCTGAATATTCGATGTCGTTTGCTGCATTCGAGCTTAATCTGATGCTGACGATCGACTTGCGATCAAATCGCCTATCGAAGTGCTTTACGAGCAAAACACTCGCAAAACGATCCTGCAACAGAGCAAGCTGTTCCTGATTTTCTCAGGATGAACCGGACAACCGGAACTGACAACGTCAGGTGTCCCAGTTTTCCAGGTAAGGAGTCGATTTGGTCTGCCGGACTCGCTTTTTCGGCGGCGGACGGCTCCCGAAATCGGGCCCGGGAGTTTAACGATTGGCCGCCGGTCCCGCAAGTGATGAGGTCCCTTGTTGACTTTTCACTGCGATTTGACTGTAATCTTGCACGCCGATCGTAACCAATCGGTGGTACGGTTTTCAACTTGGCGACTGCGTCCGCTGGGCGATGACTCAATTGGTCCTTGGGTGATCGTGGATAAGGTCGCTAAGACTTGCAGTGGTTTTGGGTGTTTTTGAGTGCTGGTGCTCGATGAGCGGGAAACTTTCGTCGTAATTTCGGCGGGGAATTCCGGTTCCTCAGGTTCGAGGAAACAGGATCGACCGGGACGCGCAGAACAACCGATAGACAGATTGTGAAGTCTTTCGTTGGATGCGGTCTCGTGCGAGTTGGATTCTGTTCGCAGAGATTTCCATTTCACAGCGTTGGTTCGCGATGAGGCGGACCAGGTTGTTGGAAGGCATCAGTGGAAGAAAACAGCGACTGGCGAAGGTTGCCGGGCGCGAAAATAACAACTTTGGCGCCAGGATTGTGTTGCCAAAGTGCTGACGGGGTCTGGCTATGACGGCTAGTTCCGATTCTCATCGCGTGGTTGTCACGGGGGTGGGAGTTGTTTCTCCGATTGGGATCGGTCAGGAATCGTTCTGGCAAAATTTAATTGCCGGGCGGTCGGGGATCGACCTATTGACGGCATTTCCGTCCGGTGGCTTGCCTTCGAAGCTGGCTGCCGAGGTCCATGATTTCGATCCTCTCGAACATATCTACAATCGCAAATTCCTGAAGGTGATGTCCCGCGACATCCAACTGGGGGTTGCGAGTGCTTCGATGGCGATGAAAGACGCCGCGCTGCCACATGGGTCGATTGACCCCGAGCGGTTGGGTGTCGAATTCGGCGCGGGGCATATGTCTGCCACTCCAGAAGAGCTGGCAGATGCGTCGCGTCATCTGCAGCAGACCGCAGACGGCGTGTCGTTCGAAGGCTGGGCCGAAGAAGGGCTCGGTCAGATCGCACCGCTGTGGTTGCTGAAGCAACTGCCGAATATGCCTGCTTGTCACGTTGCGATCGAGCACGACGCACGTGGTCCAAACAATACGATTACAAGCTGCGAATCGTCGGCGCTGTTGGCGTTGGCGGAAGGGATGCGGGCGATCGAACGTGGTGCGGCTGACGCGATGATTGTCGGGGCCTGCAGTTCGTACATTCATCCTTTGGAAATTGCTCGGCTGAATCTGTACGAAAACCTCGCTCGCGGCGACGATCCGCGGTTTGCCTGCCGGCCATTCGATCGTGATCGCAATGGAACGGTCGTGGGCGAAGGGGCTGCATCGTTTGTTCTTGAGCGATACGAACATGCGATCAGTCGTGGTGCGCCAATCTATTGCGAAATCCTGGGTGTGGGTGCGGGTTGCGATGGCAGTGATCCAGCCAATCGATCGAGTGGCCTGGGGCTCGCCCGGTCGATCGAGGCCGCACTGAAGCGGTCAGATCTGACTCCGCGCGATCTGGGGCATATCAACGCGCACGGTAAAGGCACGTTGAAAGACGATATTGCGGAATCGCGAGCGTACCACCGTGCGTTGGGGGCGTTGGCTGATTCGATTCCTGTGACGGCTCTGAAAAGTTACTTCGGGCATTTTGATGCCGGAGCAGGGGCCGTGGAGCTGGCGGGAAGTCTCTTGGCGATGCGTCACGGTCAGCTGCCTGTGACCTTGAACTATCGGAACCCAGATCCCCTGTGTCGTTTGAATATTATTCACGACGAGCCGCTGAAGATCAGTAATGGTATCGCGTTGAGTGTCAACCGAACACGAATGGGGCAGAGTGCCGCCGCGGTGATCCGCGCGATTTGATCCAGCAATTGCTAGAGCATCCCTCGCTCGCGGGCTATATATTGTGGCCCGCGAGCGAGGGATTTTTCATTCTCTTGGGCTGCGACAGAGTTCGTGGGAGGCCTCGTCTGGCGAGGGCGAACGGTCGTTTCGCGGCGATCGGCGCTGCGGCTCGGGGGAGAGCGGAGTTGGTCGCGATTGCATTGATCTTGTATCGCGGGACTCGCAAGAGTTCTCACGGGCGAGTGCCTCACTTTTAGAGCAGGGATGGATTGCATGTCTGATGCGGGTAGTGGTTTGAGCGTTGGGTTTATTGGGGCCGGCCAAATGGCCACGGCGCTGGCAAAGGGGTTTATTGCTGCAGGCTCGCTGTCGAGGGAGTCGATTGTTGCCTGCGATGTGGTGGCGGCAGCGGGACAACGGTTCGTCGAACAAACCGGAGCTCGACTTGGCGAGTCGATTGCCGAAGTGGCGTCGGCTTCAAGCGTGATCTTTCTGGCGGTCAAACCACAGCAAATGTCCGCCGTGTTTCATGAGTTGCGCCATGCCATGACGCACGATCCGCTGATTGTTTCGATTGCGGCGGGTGTCACGCTGAAATCGATGTCGGCTGGATTGCGCGAAGATGTGCGAATGATTCGCGTGATGCCAAACACGCCGTGTCTTGTCGGGGCCGGAGCCAGCGCCTTTGCGCGTGGGCCAAAGGCGACTGCGGCCGATGGCGCGCTTGTCCAAAAACTGCTGTCAAATGTGGGGTTGGCGGTCGAAGTGCCGGAAAAGCTGCTGGATGCCGTGACGGGACTTTCGGGTAGCGGGCCGGCTTATATCTATCAAATCATCGAAGCACTCAGTGATGGTGGCGTTCGGATGGGGTTGCCACGTGAAACGGCAACGAAGCTGGCGGCGCAAACTGTTGCAGGGGCTGCACAAATGGTGCTGATGACGGGTCAGCATCCGGGGGCCTTGAAGGATGCCGTCACCAGCCCCGGTGGAACAACGATCGCCGGTTTGCATGCTCTGGAGCGTGGGGGGCTTCGCGGGACTCTCATGAACGCCGTTCAAGCGGCAACCGAACGGGCTCGCGAGCTTGACGCGTCGTAAAATCTTATGCCCGTAGCGGAAACGTGAATTCTTGCGGATTTTATCGGGATGGCTGTTCCAACCAGAGAGATCCGCTAGAATGGCGAGTTCCACTCCATCTGTAGGGTGGTTTGTTCGGGTTGGTGAATGACTCAACCCCATCTGGGTTGTTTTCAGGTTGAAGGACTGGACGATGTCCAAAGCGGATTTGAAGAAGATTGATGTCAAAGTGGCGCTCGCAGAGAAGTACGAGCGATTGGCCTCGGTGGCTGGCAGCAAGCCAAAGCGCCGAACGTTCATGTTCCACGCCAATCACTTTCGCAATCAAGTGAAGGCCATGCGAGACAAGCTCGGCATCAAGTGATCGCCTGATTGTTTCATTGTCTTCAGCGCTGATGTTTCGCTGAAATCGGTGTTCATCTCAAAATGAGCATCAGGCTGAGCAACATCGTGGGTTGCGCCGAATTGGTGATGACTCGTGCAAATACAACGAAAAAAGCCCTTCCAGCTCTTGGTGGGGCTTTTTTCGTTGTCCGTGGCGGGAAGAGTGCAGGGGTGCGGCGCCGAAAAAAACGTACCGTGGGCAAGCACCCACGGCACGTTTTCATGTCTGCAAGCGACACGGCTCAGGATCGTTTCTTGGATCGATTGAACTCACCATTGAAAGAAGCGGCCGACGCAAAGACCGTTGTCACTCGTCGTCGTCGTCCTCTTCTTCTTCCTCTTCGTCGTCATCATCCTCTTCGTCTTCTGCCACCGCGGCTTTGCGGCTGGGGCGGACGTCATCTTCTTCGATTTCTGCGGTGACCAGTTTCGCGGGCGCTGCGCCTGGGGCCTCGCCGATGACTTCCTTCAGTGGCTGAATGAAGTACATCTTCTTTGATTTCTGGCGTAGCAGTTCGATCTTTTCTTCGGCTGCTTCGCGTTGGTCGTAAGGGAAGCGACCTTCTTCTTTCATGCTGCCGTTGTAGACGACCCAAACCAGGCGTTTGCGGGCCTGGACTTTTTCTTTGACTCGCTTGGTCTTGGTGCCAGCCGATTTCTTCGTCTTTTTCGGTGCGTCAACGGATCCGCCGCGGGCTTCCAAAGCCTCCGCCTGCTTCCTCAGTTCCATGCGTTTGCTAGCCATTGCGATCGAAGCCTCTTTCGTTCCGGACCTTCTGCGATGAAACCGGATGAGGCGTTCACCCGGTCGTTTTTGCCGCAGCTAGTATAGCTCGTTGCGATTCCGGTCGCCAACTGATCCGTAGTCTCCGAAGTGCAGGGACTCGCGGAACCGGAATTTCCCCGCAGAAGTCGCCGAGGCGTTCATTGATATGAGCGAGCCCCCGTGTTCTGGGTAGATTGTGCGAGATGGGCGATGGGCAGGGATCGGCGAAAACGACCTTTCAGGGCGTTTCTTTCGTTTGATTCGCTACAGGAGGTTTCATCGAATTATTCAGAATAGTTTGTGCAAACGAACATCTCCGGCCGATGAATAGATAGCGGGCAGCCAGCGCGCCTCGCGGGTGGAGTCCTACTTCGCCTGCCTGTGACGGATGAGACTAGTCCGGGGTGAACCTCGGACTGGCGTTCGGAAACCAAGTTCAGCGACACACAACGCCATTCGGGTGCCGCCCTTGCGAACGATTCCGCTCACCAGACATAGAGACGTCAGGGAGGAATTGGAAGGAGAATGTTCCATGCGTAAGTACGGAAAGTGGGTGTTGACGCTCAGCTTGCTGGCGACTTCACCCGGGTTGACCTTCGCTGCGGATTCGAAATCGAAGGATGCGAGCCCAGCTCGTGTCTCGCGAGTCGATAACCAGCGCGTGGCAGAAGATATTGCCACTGCCTTGCGAGGCAAGGTCAAGGGCGAGATTGGCATCGAATACAAAGATGGTGTCGCGATTCTGACCGGTTCGGTAACGGATCCAAAGAGCAAGAAGACGGCGGAAAATCTGGTTCGTGGGGTGACGAATGTTTCTAAGGTGGACAACCGCCTGAACGTCGTCGAGAAGAAAAAGACCTTCACGGATCGGCTTCGCAGTGCAGATGCTTCGGATGAAGTTGTGCAGGCAGGTCATGCGGGTGAACCCCGTGGACGCGGCCGCGTTCAGCAGATCAATGCCGAAATCGCACAGCTCGGATTGGACGACCAATCGAGTGCTGTTCCACCCGCGGCGCCTGCTGCGTCTGGTGGTACGGCGAACCAGGAAGTGGCCGAACAGATCGGTGCAGTCCTGTCTGCAGCCCAACTGGATGGCTATGACATTCAGATTCGGTTCCAGAATGGGGTTGCGACCCTGGATGGAAGCGTCGGCAATCAAGCGGAACGCGCTGCGGCTCACCGTGCCGTTTCGGGTGTTCCCGGTGTCCGAAGCGTGACGAATCGGCTTCGCTGCAGCGAAGAGCCCGCACCACAAGCCTATCGTCCAGCACAGGGACAAAACCCCTATGCTTATGGACCGGGCCCAGGTGCTGGTCCGATGCAAGGGCCTGGACCGATGCAGGGACCTGGACCAATGCAAGGCCGGGGCGACGTGCGAGGTGCAGGATATATGCAACAGGCCGGCGGACCTGCGGGTTATCCCGCGGGGGGCGCGATGCCGATGGGACCTGGGGGCGCTCCTCCCTATCCGCCACAATACGGCTACGCCGGTGGCGGGGCGTCGCAAGCGGTTTACAACAGCCCCAGTATGCCCGATCACGCATGGCCCACGTATGCCCAGTATCCCAACTCGGCAGCCGTCAGCTATCCTCAACAGTACAGCGCCAGTGCCTGGCCTTACATTGGTCCGTTCTACCCCTACCCGCAAGTTCCGCTCGGCTGGCGAGATGCCACACTGCGATGGGATGATGGACAATGGAATTTGATGTTCAAACCGCGTACCGATCGCTGGTGGTGGTTCATGAACCCAAACAACTGGTGATCGCCAGTTGTCTGATCGCGGGATTGGCTGGACATCGAGCTTACGCATCGAGTTCCATGACCAATTCGAAGTGAAATTTCTCTGCCCACGCAGAGGAATCGGTACCCGAATGGCTGAACGCCTGCGGTGGTCAATCTGCCGCAGGCGTTTCTCATTTCTGCTTTCCTGGTGATTTCGCGCGATGGTCGACACGACGGCTGTCTAACGGCTTGCGGCGGAACCCCGGACACTCGATTGAATCGAGATGTTTTCAAATAAATGACTGATACAGGCGACAAAATCGGAATATTCACGCAAGTCTTGCGACGAAACATTCGATACATACGTTACAGACGGCGCATTGCCGCCAATTCAATGGATTCGGGGATCTCCCGGAGAGAAACGATGATCAAGCCCTGCACATGGACGCGACGACTTGCTCTGGTGGCCACCCTCGGCCTGATGACGCTGAGTAACAGCGGATGCGTGCTGTTAGGCGGTTTCCTGGACACCACCTTCGCACTCGGGGCCTTTTACGGAATGACACCCATCATTCCGGTCAGTGCCTACTACAGCGAAATGATTGAAGACGCCTACATCCGGGAAGAGCGTTACGACAAGGTGCCAATCCTGGATGCAGTCGAGGGTGAGCATGCTCCACTCTTCTGTCAGGATCCGCCAAGTGACGATGAAGTGATGCGGACTCTGCCCAATGATACGTCGGGCGGCTGGGTCTTCCTGGCCGAGACGGCTCGCAACAATGTGAAGATCGTGACCGAGCCGATCGTCGATCGTATGGATGAATGCCGGTTCTACCCGCTCGTCGGACCTGCCCGCCTGCATCACTGCCACTACAAGTGCACGGTCTTCTATGATCTGATCAAGCGATCGGACTGGCCGGTTCCCTTCTACTTCAAAGATGAATCCAGCCAGGTGGTCTACATCGACCATGACCATCTGATCCGTTGCACCGGAGCCGCGGCCGCCGCAGTCTCCCGCTGAGCACGCGATTCAAATCCGATATGAAAAAGCACCGCGTCTGCCTGTGTGGCTGACGCGGTGCTTCCCATTTCTGGAACCAGAACTTCTAGCCAGCCGGTCGGCGCGTGACCGTCAATTTCCAAATGTCACTGTTGTGGTTCTGCATTGTTTTCAGGTGCGGGTGGTACAGCAGTGGTGGGATTGATTTCGGTCGGGGCACTCGGCGTGGGCATGTTTGACGCAGCGGTTTCGTAGGACACGTCTGGATATTCAAATGGAATCAAGCCGCCACCGAGAGCCTGGTAGGTATTGACGATGGCTGACAGTTGCTCTCTTTTGGTATCGATCAAGACCAGTCGGGCCTCGTTGAGATCTCGTTGCGCGAACAGCACATCGATGTACTCGGTACGGGCATTCTGAAACAGCTTGGTGGCGATATCGACAGAAGCTTCCAACGATTGCAATTGCTCTTTCTTGATCTCGATGCTCTGAGTGTAGTTTTCGACTTTGGACATCCGGTTGATGACTTCGGTGAATGCGTTAAGGACGGTACGCTGGTAGTCGTAAAGGGCTTGCAACTGTTTGGCGTTTGCGGTCATGTAGTCGGCCTTGATCGCATTTCTGTTGATCAAAGGTGCAACCAGATCTCCCGCGACCCCATAAATCAAGGATTCCGGCGTCAAGAATAAGTATCTGGTATTGAATGCCTCATAACCCACACCTGCGCTCAGGATCAGCTTGGGATAGAAATTGGCACGCGCAACTTTGATGTCGAGTCCCGATGCTTCCAGTTCACGTTCCGCTTGGCGGATGTCGGGACGATTCAGAAGCAGGTCACAAGGCATTCCGGTGCGCAGTGCGTGCAAGTTCAGGTCGTAGAATCCTTCGGACGACCGACGCGCGACGGGTTCTGGAAAGCGACCAACGAGAAAGTTGATTCGGTTTTCAACTTCGATGATTTCCTGCCGAATGATCAGCTTTTGGCTCTGATTCTTGCGAACTTCGGCCAGGAATCGTTGGACACCAAGTTCTGTGCCGCGAACGCCTTCTTTCTGAGCTTTGGCGACTTCGAGACTTTGCTCTTGCAATGCGATGGTGATGTCAAGAGTCTCAAGGCGTTTGTCGAGTGCCAGCAATCCGTAATAGCTCTCGGCAATCTCTGCGACCAGGCGGGTTACGACATAGTTTCGTCCCTCAAGGGTGCCCAGATAACGTCGTGCTGACGAGTCGCGGGCGTTTCGCAACTGCCTCCAGATGTCGACCTGCCAGGAAAAGTTGGCGGCTGTGAGGAAATTTGGCAGTGGAGTCGGAAAGTGATTGCCGCTGCCCGAAAACAGCTGCTCATCTGCAGCTCCCGCTGGCGTATACAAACTGGGCTTCTCCAGCCCTGCGCGTCCCCCAATCGTGACGAAGGGAAGATACGCCCCGCGTCGCTTCAGGATCTCGTTGTTCGCGATCTGAATGTCTTCCGCCAGGATCTTCAGTTGCTGATTTCCGGTCAGGCCTTGATCAATCAGGCCTGTCAGGATCGGATCATTGAAGAACTCTTCGATCCCGACTTGAGAGGTGTTTTCCTCACTGACCGCACCATTGAAGGTTCCTGGCAGCTCCCTTGACGCCCAGGGATTGCGGAGCTGCGGTATCCCACAGCCCGGAAGAATCAGCACGAGGCTGAACACGATCGCGGTTGCGATGGCGTATTTTTTATCCGTGGTATTGGAGAATCTCACTAAGAGGTTCATCTGTCTCGTCCTTGCTGAATTTGAGCTTGTCGGCAATCCCACCGAACAAGTGATATAGGCCGGAAACTAGGTGTGGGTCGCGTCAGCTTGCGCTGATATGTCAAAGACCTTGCCATAAGCAGGCCATCGAAGTTGTCCGCGATGCTTGTGAACCATTTTGAATCTCGTCGCTGTGCCACGAGATCGTCGATCGAGGCGCCGATGTGCGCGCCGTGGTTGAACTCCGGACCTCCTCTTTCGTCGAACGCAGCAGTCCTGCGAGAAGTGACGACGTTTGGCGAAAGAACCCGGACCCGCGATACGTGGAAGTCCGTCCCCCCCATGTTCGTACCCGTAGCGAAGTCAACGTTGGATGTCCTGCGGGGAAGCCGGCTTGCCATTTCAATTGCGATTGGCGACGCGCGATCACCCTTTTCCAGTGAAGGGCCCCTCAAGCACAATCCGGCGGA
Organism: Schlesneria paludicola DSM 18645; assembly: GCF_000255655.1. NCBI lineage: Bacteria > Pseudomonadati > Planctomycetota > Planctomycetia > Planctomycetales > Planctomycetaceae > Schlesneria > Schlesneria paludicola. The sequence goes on from NZ_JH636436.1 coordinate 606,534, forward strand.
AGTTGCCGATTGCTTGTTGTGGTCGTGAAGAGGCTTAGGGGTGCCGAAAGATGCAGATCTGACACGCGGCGGAGAATGGCGACGGGGGCTGTGTGAAGCGACAGTGCCCGCGTCACGCATGATCACCTTGCTTGTGGCAGGTCTTCGCATGCGAATGGAGTTCGCCTTCGAAATGACGATCGAACGACCCGGCACCATCGGACCGGTTCGTCCGTCACGACATTCGACTTCTGTCAGTGACAGAAACGCGGTTGATATTGGCATCCAAGCCAATCGAAGTCCATCCATGGCTGTTCCAAGTACTATCCTATCATCGGATTACGTCTTGACGGCTTCCTGATCCGTCAAGACAAGAGATTGAGCGGCAATCTCGTTGCCAGATTTGCGATCTGAATAGTAATTTGATCGACTGAGAGATTTAGAAGCAAAAGCCAAAGACAGAAGGTATAGAGAAATTAAACAAGTTGACGAACTTGCGGGCCTCAGGTTGCTTCAAGGCGTAAACTTTATTGTTTGACGGGTGCCAAGTGGGGTTCGAAATCGACTTGAGTTTCGGCAATTTATGACGCAACAAGATTCGAAGCCCAGGCACTGCGTGAGTTGCCAAGAGAGAGATGTTACGGTTTTGTTATCTCTTTTTCTTGTTGTGTTAGCGCGAAGTCAGGCCCTTGCGGAATGCCTGATTGTCGTATGCAGTGAAGGCGTGGACCGGGAATGCCGCACGTCGAAGATCGCGTTGAGGCTGACGCGTCGTGCTTGAATCAGGCACGCACAAACCCTTGTGTTTCAGGGTGCGGATCGAAATCGGGTCGATAGTTCGAGAGGAGACGTCGGAGTCGACTCTCGCGAATCGTTGCAGCAAGTGTGTTTATAGAAACAATCACAACGATCAGTGCGCGGAAAGCGCCGAAGACAGATTGGGTGTCAAATGGAGATGCACCTGGATGGTTGCTCGTAATTTCTTACGAGCAACCATCCAGGTGCATCTCGAATTCTCCAGAAGTCACAACTCGCCAGATCGCCGCTGCAAATGCCGCCTTTAAGTCGTCGGCCGCTTGCGTCTGATTAGTGGTGTTCGATGATCTCGCTCAATGGCTGATCGACCTCGTCCTGAATGAATTTCCCACCATTGTCGGTAATCTGACCGAACAGGTAGTAAAGGCCGGGAATCACCAAAACACCAATCACGGTGCCTAGAAGCATCCCGCCGACCGCGGTGGTACCAATCGTGCGGTTTCCGATCGCGCCGGGGCCAGTCGCGCGAACAAGCGGGATCAGACCCGCGATGAATGCGAACGACGTCATCAAAATTGGCCGGAATCGAAGTTTTCCACCTTCGATCGCGGCCTCTTTCAAGCTCACTCCTTCATGGTGTCGTTGCACGGCGAATTCGACGATCAAAATTGCGTTCTTGCCGAGCAGTCCGACCAGCATGACGAGACCAATCTGGCAATAGACGTCATTGGCCAATCCCATGAATTGGAGGAATAGGAACGAACCAAAGATCCCGACCGGCAGCGAAAGGATCACGGCCAGTGGCAGGATGAAACTTTCATACTGCCCAACGAGCACCAGATAGACGAAAATCACGACGATGATGAAGATATAGATCGCCAGGTTACCTTTACCCGCTTCATCGTACGAAAGTCCCTCCCATCCGATCCCGTATCCGCGAGGCAGCGTTTCGGCGGCAACTTCCTGGATCGCCTGGATGGCTTCACCGCTGCTATATCCGGGTGCAGGCGCCCCTTGGATGGCGGCGGAAGGGTAAAGGTTGTAGCGGTTGATCTCGTTCAAGCCCTGCAATTTGTTGAGCTTCATGAACGCCGAGTAGGGGACCATATCTCCTTGATCGTTCTTGACGAACAAGTTATCGAAATCTTCGGGATAACGTCGGAACTCGGGCTTGGCCTGGACGAAGACCTTATAGAACTGACCGAAGCGGATGAAGCCTTGCTCCCAGGTGCTACCGATGACGATCGAGAGATTGTCCATCGCTTTCGCGATCGAGACCCCTTTTTGCATCGCCACGTCGTTGTTGATTTCTAATTCGTATTGCGGATAGTTGCTGGCGAAGAAGGTGAATAGGCCTTTCACCTCTTTGCGTTTCGACAACGCTTCCATGAATTTGTCAGTCACTTCACCGAGTGCCTGATAATTCATCGTGTTTGTTTTATCCAAAACGCGAGTCGAGAATCCGCCGGCAGCTCCGAAGCCGGGAACGGCAGGGGGTTCGAAGAACTCAAGCTTCACATTCGACATGGCACGGCCGTCATGCTCAAGCTGTGTAATGATTTGCTTGGAGGTCATCTTACGTTTGGCCCAGGGCTTGAGGTTGATCAGGCAAGTCCCTGCATTCGAGCCGCGACCCTCGGTCAAAACTTCGTAACCGGCCAATGATGAGACCGAGTGAACCCCTTCAATTTTTTTGGCAATCTCTTGCAGTTCGTGAGACTTTGCGTTGGTGTACTCGATGGTCGAGCCAGGTGGAGTTTGAATGATTCCGTAGATCATGCCTTGATCTTCGAGCGGAATGAAACCGGCCGGAAGTTTGGTATTCACAACGTAGATGGCGACACAAAACCCACCGACGACCAGCAACGTCAGCATGCGTTGCGTGACGATCGGTCGCAGGAATGCCGCATAACCACCGGTCACTTTCTCGACGCCACGGTCGAAAAGATGCAAGAACATGCCCAACGGCCCACGCTTTTTCACCTGACCCGTGTGGGGCTTTAGAATCATCGCGCAGAGCACGGGCGTCAGCGTCAGAGCCACGATCCCCGAGAGGATGATGGACGTCGCCATCGTAATTCCGAACTGCCGATAGAAGGTTCCTACGGGGCCGGTCATGAATGTTACCGGAACGAACACCGCCGTCATCACGAGCGTAATGGCGATGATCGCGCCGCTGATCTCGTTGACAACCTCCTTGGTGGCGACATAGGGTGAGAGATGTCTTTCATGCATCTTGGCATGTACCGCCTCCACGACCACGATTGCATCGTCCACCACGACCCCGATTGCCAGCACCAGTGCAAAAAGAGTGATCAGGTTGATCGACATGCCGAGCAGTTGCAGGAAGAAGAAGGTCCCGATCAGCGAGACCGGAACCGCCAGCGTCGGGATCAACGTCGAGCGGAAGTCACCAAGGAACAGATAGACGACCAGCGAAACCAGCACGAAGGCCTCAAGCAGTGTATGAAGCACCTGTTCGATCGAGGCTTCCAGGAATGCAGAAACGTCGTAGCTGACCTCAAATGTCATGCCCGGTGGAAACGACGCTTCCTTGATCTCTTCCAGCTTGTGCTTGACCTCCTCAATGACCGTGGCGGCATTGGTGCCAGGGAGCTGCTTGAGGACGATGGCTGCAGAGGGATGGCCGTCGATGTCCGAATAAATGTTGTAATACGAGGGGCCTAGTTCGACTTCGGCCACATCCTTTAGTCGAATGATCTCGCCTTCCGAGTTGGCCCTCAGGATAATTTTTTCATATTGCTCAGGCTTGTTGTATCGTCCCACCCAAGTCAAAACGTATTCGATCGTTTGAGACGTCTTGCCCGTGGCCTGACCAAGCCGTCCGGGCGAGCCAATCATGCTCTGCTCGCCCACGGCCTTCATGACGTCGTCCGAGGACAGGTTGTAAGCCCGCATGCGGTCCATATCCAACCAGACCCGCATGGAATACTGCCGACTGCCAAGAATCGTCGCGCTGCCGATACCCCGAACTCGCTTGATCTCGGGAAGCAAATTGACAAATGAGTAGTTGTACAGAAAGTTCTGATCGTGACCTTCATCCGTGCTGTAGATGTTCACATACATCAGCATACTCGTCATGGCCTGCATGACGATGATCCCCTCGCGCTCGACCAGGGGCGGAAGTCTGTTCTTCACGGTTTGAATACGGTTTTGCACGTTCAAGACCGCCACGTTCGGGTCTGTACCCGGTTCGAAGACGATCTGGATCGTGGCCTCACCGGCACTCGTGGCGGCCGAAGCCATGTACCGCATGTCCGGGACACCATTGATGGCCTGCTCCAGGATCACTAGCACCGAATCGACCAAAACGTTGGCGCTGGCGCCCGGAAACGCCACCGTCACCACGACGCTGGGTGGCGCAACCGAGGGGAACTGCGAGATCGGGAGCGTCTTGATCGACAACCCACCCAGAAACAAGATGATGATCGAGATGACGATCGCCAACGCGGGTCGGTGCAGGAATTGTGAGAACATAGTTGTGAGCGGCTCTGGTTGGATTCTGGATGTCAGTATGGCAGTGTAAGTGCTATTCCGCGTGGTATTTCAAATTTGAAACAACCTGCTCGGCTTGACGATCCTCATACTCCACTTTGTCGCCGTCGCGAATCTGTCGAATCCCCTCAAGCACAATCTTGTCCTCGACGCCAAGTCCCTTCTTGATGACGAAAATGTCATCCAATTCATTTCCCGTTTCGATCTCGCGCTGGTGCGCGACATCGTCTTTGTCGACAACGTAGACATATCGCTTGCTGAGCACCTCGAAGACCGCACGTTGTGGAATCACGATCGAGTCGTCTTGCACGCGACTGATCAAAATTGTGCCCGTCTGGCCATGACGCAGCAGGCGATCCGGGTTCGGGAAGTCTGCACGGAATTTGATATTCCCTGTTTCGTTGTTGAAGTCGGCCTCGATCGCGCCGATCTTGCCAACCTGCTCGAAGATGGTGTGGTTTGCCAACATCAGTTGGATTTTCAATTCATCCTTATGCTGCTTCAATTCGGTCATGTACTCGAGGTACTCTTTTTCGGGGACATTGAAGTACACCCACATCACGCTGTTGTCTGACAAAGTCGTGAGAATCTCACCTTCTTGAACCAGGCTGCCCTGCTGATGCAGCAGTCGATCGACAATGCCGTCAAACGGGGCTTTGACTGTTGCAAAGTCCAATTCGGCCTTCGCCAATTGTGCCTTGGCATCGGCCTTTGCCATCTTGGCCTGCACCAGCAAGACTTCATTCTGAGAGACCACATTCTGCTGATGCAGCTTCTGCGTGTACTGGTATTCGAGTTGCGCGAGCTTTGCCTCGGCACTCTCTGCCTCAAACTTTGACTGGTACAGAATAGGTCTGACGGTGAACAGCAGATCGTCCACCTTAACCGTCTGTCCCTCTTTGACAGGGATCGCCTCAAGATAACCCATCTCCAAGGCTCGTACCTTGATATGACGCTGCGAGTGAATTTGGCAGACGTATTGCTGGGTCACCGTCACGGGCTTGGACTGTGGATTGGTGGCCACGATCTTATGCGCCTCGTGGTGATGTTCCTCTCTGTGCGTGTTGCATGCAGGCAGGGTGAATGAAATCAGCGCCAGGCTGATTGTGAGGAGAGATGAGTGTTTCATGCGGTTTTTGCTCAATTGTTCGGAAGGTCGAAGCATGGGTTAGCTGGCAGAGATCGATGAGCCACATCTCAAGAAGCACAAGATTGACAATGACGTTTGCATTGAACCACAAGTGGGTCTGGATTATGCCCGCAATCTCACTTCAAGGTGTGTGGGCGACATTGTCTTTATCTGTCACGGAACGTCACAGACTCGGTGTCTATGCGTTAAACGACAATGTCGTAAGTGACAGAGTGCCGCAACTTTGATACCTTTGCTGAATTGCAAGGTTTGCCAAGCTGATAAGACCGTTGATCGATTCATTGCGTGCCTGACTCAATAGGTGGAGTGACGGCCCGATTTGCGAAACGAAATTCGTGTATTGTATTTCCACTTCGGACGAGGGCAAGACGGGTTGCCTTGCGTTTCAGGTATCCAACGGTAAATTCAGAAACCGAACGACGGTCTGAATGAGACGCATGCGCTTAACAGGCGTTGCCATAACGAGAAACGTCACAACGCATGAACTTTTGTGAATGTTTCGGTTTGCGAAGTCCCCGTCCACGAAAGGCGGATTACTCTGTGAGCAACCACACGGACCGTCGATCCTTGCTTTGTCATAAGCAGGCGGTGTCGACGAGAGCGCCGGACTGAAGCCATCAACGGACTGTGTTTCGTTACGCTTGCGGCGGTGAGATCTAAGTGGCTGTGCCTCTAGGAGATGGCCTTCAGCAATTCACCGATCGTATGGTGCGATCCAAGGGCATGACGCAGCCGAAGCTTTGAATTGATGACGTAACGATTGCGCCGACCCTCTTTGGAGACTTTGAGATACCCGGCTTCAACGAGTTCCACAACAATTCGTTGCACCATCCGCTCTGTGATTCCAACCGCGGTCGCGACATCCCGAAGTCTTTGATCGGGGGTTCGATAGAGGCACAAGAGAACGTGCGAATGATTCGTCAGAAAGGTCCATCCGAGGCTTTTGTGCGTTTCTTCGTCGCTGGATTTGATCGAGAGACTTCTGGTGGAACCGAGAGTTCTTACGTTCGATGCCATAAACTTGCCCCAATACATCGCAACGCAAGAACAGGATTACACGAAATACAATACGCACTTTCCGCAGGGCATCCTACCGTTGAGACCTGAAATAGGCGAGCGAAATCTCGTTGATCCGCCAATGGCCGCGAGACGGAGGTGCAAAGGGAAAAGGCGTCTCAGCCGTCGGCAAGTGTCTCCAGTGACGAAAAGCGAAGGGACGCACGGTGGTCTTGGGGCGGGCAATGGGCGATTGGCAAAGTGCCTGCCCCGATTCGATTGGCCCTGCACGTGTTCTTATCCTGCGCGCCGATCGATTGTCTTCGTGAAACGGAAATTGCTCTGAATCCGTGTTGATTCGTGGTCGTGTCGTTCTGTGATTGACCTTTCTGTGGGAAGAACGCGGCCCAAATAAAGCAACGCCGCACGGTCAAACCCTGCGGCGTTGCGTCAACAAGTCGTTGGCCCTACTCGAGTTTCAAAATTCTCCGACCGTGTTACCATCGGCGATCAGAGCCAGATTTGCCTGCAACTGGGCGTTAATGTTCTGACTAAGGAACCGTACTGAACCATCCGCCATAGCGATCTGCATTCCGCCCGTGTGTGTACTGCCGGGCCAGGACCAACTTGCCAGTTGGCCGGGGACCGCTGTGGATCTGCCGTAGACGGTTGTGTCCCAGTTATTGATCTTGCTGTAGGCGAACTCGATGCCCGCACCACCCACCCAGTCGAGGCAAGACCATGGTGGGGCTTGGCCGTTGTAAACCGAAAGGCAGGTCTCCGAAATCATGACGGTGTTGCTCGCACCGTCCTTGATATCGCGCATGTTGGAATTCGAACTCCATCCGAACAAGGCGCGCGTTGCAATTCCTTCCGTTGACCACAGCGACTGCGTAAACGGTGCCGAATAGTTGTTCCAAGGACTGGTCACGCTAAAGCCGTAGGATGTCAGATATGTCGACGATCCTGGTGTTGCCGAACATCCGTAGTACCCGTCTCCCGCATCCGTAATCGATTGAGGTCCGTTGTCGGACGGACACAGCAGCGCGGCCAGTTTTGTGGCGGCGGCTTTCGCGTTTGCGGGGTCAACTCCCTGTGGAGGTGAGCCAAATACTCCCATCGCGCTATTGTGATTGATGGTGTTGTACAAGTTCCCTTGATCGAAATTGGGCAGTAACAACACCAGCCCAGATTGGTTCTTTACGGCAGCTGACGATGCCGCGTAAGGGAAGGTGCTGAACGTGTCATGGTAATTGTGGATTGCAAGGCCGAGTTGTTTGAGGTTGTTTTTGCACTGCGTGCGCCGTGCGGCCTCTCGTGCCTGTTGCACTGCTGGAAGCAGCAATGCGATCAGAACTGCGATGATCGCGATGACCACCAGCAATTCAATCAATGTAAACGCGCGACGGTTTCTGACAATCATGCCAAATCCTTACAGATGAGCTGAAAAAAACACTGAAACCACAACGGACAAAATCAAGACATCTCTCACGCCACCACGGTCTACGAGCGCTTCGCCAGCTGTTGATAACAGGCGGCAGGAACCCCGGCTTTCAAGACGTCATGGCGTTTTCGAATGGGGACGGTGACCGTCCCGTCATTTCAACGGGCGGTGAGTCGGGATGTGGCGCAATGGCTTCGGAGTCTTCGGCGAAGTACCGTCTTCTCGGCTGTTGCCGCCCTCTGCCGCGTCGAGTCGTCAACGGCGGCCGTTCAGATCACATCCCACATCGTCTCGAAACGCGCTAACGCATGAACTTGGCGTGCGGAGTCTTTCCAGCGGGGCCGGCCCCGACTTTCGGCACTTTGAACTCAAGATTCGTCGCTCCCTCGTTCCCGATGGTGATCTTGTTATAAGTTCCGGCTTTTGCCACATCTTTCCAACTGGCCGGAATCGCCTGAACGGCGCGACTATTCGCCGGCGGTTGATCGCTTGGTGGAACCTCGCCCGTTGGCGTCAACCACAGCGAAAACACCACGATATATGATCCCGCAGGTAACCCCTTCTTGTTCTGATAGTTCTTGATCTCGAAGGCACCTTCGGAATTTGTCAGGCCCGAGCCCTGATGCGCCGAATTACCTTCGCCCGTCGGCATGAAGGTCACCATCATTCTTTCATAGGGCTTTCCGTCGAACGTCGCGCGGCCTGATACAGGTACGAGCGTTTCCGCCGGTCCTGATGCAGACGCGACACACCCCGCGACACTCAATAAAACAAGGCCTAATCCGGCCCAAGACGCGTTAATCTGTGACATGAGCGCCATACCCATTCTGAACAGTGTTCAAAGGACGATGACGACGTCTGTCATCGTTAAACAATCGTTTCGTGCATCGAAGTTCCGGTAATTACTAATGAAACTGGAACTCACTAATGAAACACGGATCAGCAGGTTTCGTGCCGAGTCCATTCGTTGTCGACTTGGTTGCGATGAAGTCCAAGCGGCGTCGTGGCGCGCGCGGGCGTCCTGTTAATACCATTGGGATGATTCGTCGGATTGGTCTGTGCGACGACAAATCGAATCGCGGCACGCTTCGGAAACTGCTTCAGGCTTCAGCATTTCTCGTGACGCGTCAAACCTGAATTATCACATCGATAAACCTGCCGCGAGCGGGCCAATGAGCCTGCGGGCGATACTCGGAAACCAGTGGGGACCGAGTCGTGTGCCACTACAGTGGCGGGTGGCTCTCCATTTAAGTGACTGGCCGATTGAGCGAGTCACGTTCGTCAAAAATCACCGGAATCTCTTCGCCGATTCTGTTCGTTAACGCGATCAAATCGTGGCACAGAAGGATGCGATCAATTTCCTGAATCCGAAGTTTCACGTGAGCTTTGAATGTTCTTCATAATCCTTGAAAATAGGGCATTCGATGTGCGCGAATGATAAGTTGATGGGCATGCGTGCTGGCATACAGCGCACTCGATCGGACGATGTCCTCGGTGACATGGTCGACGCTGCTTCGGATGCCTGAAAGAAGTAAATGGGCATTGATGACGGAGCTGTTCTTCGATCGTCAGCGGGAGTGTGATACATGGACGATCGTGCACTGTCGCCTCGCCGCCAGTTGAAATAGGGGGCTCTGGCCCGATTCAAACGTGCCATGACATCGTTAAGACCAAGGCGCCTGCCCCTCTTATTTCAGCAGGTTGTTAGCCGGAAGTCATGTTGTCTTTCTTGGCGGGCGGGCCGAATTCGGCGGAGATGCTTCGTGCGCACAGTACCGCGGATTCAATAAGTGCAGACTGATCCAGTCGCTCATCCCGGCGGCAGAGGTGCGAAACGCAAAGGACTCCAAGCAGGCTCGAGTCACTTCCCAGCACTGCCGTCGCACAATCCCTGACACCCACGACAATGGGGCTGTCTTCGTTGGAGTATCCGCGTTTGCGAATCTCAGACAGTTGTGATTCAAGCGATTTGATCCGACTTGCCGACTCGCCTGACTGCTGCCAGTAGTCTTGACGTCGATGTTCTGGAAGCATCGACATCCCGACGAGTCCACTGACACGCCGATGCAGTTCAAACGTCGCTCCGATTCGAACGGTCAGCATCACATCTGCATCGCCCTCGGCACGAGCCACAACTAGCATCCGGTTTTGCACGACAATGTTCAGATGGCAAGATTCTCGTAGTTGTCGAGCCAATTGTTCCATATGTGGCATCGCGCGCGCGACCAGCATTTGAGTCGAACAATGCTGCGAGCCGAGTTCGAACATCTTTGTGGACAATCGATAAATCTGCCCGCTATCCCGGACCAGATATCCACGTTCTTGAAGGCAGACCAGCACTCGATACAGCTCTTGCTTACTGCGTCCCAGCGCTTCGGCAATGCCGGTCATGCTCATACCGCGCCGCGCATCACCCAGAAGTTCTAAAACGTCGAGGGCCTTGTCGACGGCCGGCGCGTTGTAGACGGTGGCCTCATCACCGGTAGTGACCGATCGCTTGGGGGGCGCATCTTTCTTAGGGCCGATTTTCATAAAACTCAATTTTGAAATGAGACTTTGACTGTCGATCCCGTGACCCCACGAATGTGGTTTTCGAACCGTCGAGAATATCGAGAGTCGCTGACCCTCGCCAGCAATCGCAACGTGCGCAAGACCGAAGCTCAACAGACTGCCTGTGGTGAAGACCAGGCGCCAAAGTGTTCAGCGACAAGTCCGTACAAGGCCACATGCGCATTTCGCATCACGCAAGTTAAGATGTCTGTCTTGCTGGCTGGTCCGTTCGGATGCCCGTAACGCGTAACGGTTCACAAGTCGGGGGCTGGCTTATTTTCTCGCGGCAAACGAAAGGATTGCTCTGGGCGATGCACTGCGGATTTCAATGAACCGGGAAATTGTATTTGTTTCCCTCTCTTCGGGCTGTGCAGGGTTACACCTAACGCGCGAAATGCGCTTTCATCGAAAATGTATAACATCATTTCGATGAGTGCGCGTTTCTTTTCTTCGCCAGCGAATTGCTGTCGCGTTTGTTTTTTCTTTTTGACATGAAAGACGAATCGGTATAATCGCGTCTGGCCGCTGGAAACTGACTGCGGGGTTGTAAGTTTCCGCTGCAGTGCAGTCTGCCTCTCCCTTCGAATCATCTCCTGTCCGAATTTACTGAAATCCATGCGAGTGGGTCGACATCTCTGGCCCCGCTGGCTTCTATGAAAGGAATTCACTGTGGTGGATCTTGTTCAGACGATCTCGTCCCAAACCGGGATTCCGGCCGAAACCGTGAAAAAAGCGATTGGATCAGTTCTGTCTTTTCTCAAAGACCAGCATGGTGAAGACGCCTTGAGTGGATTGAAGCAGTCCCTCCCGACCCACAACGAAATGCTGGCTGCATACGAGAACAGCCCGTCGGATGGGGCCTCAAATGGCCTGCTCAATGCGGTCGCCGGTCTGGCGAGCAAATTTCTGGGCGGTGGCAGCGGAGATGGCGCAAAGCTCTTGCAGGGACTGGGTCGTGCCGGCTTGGGAGTCGATCAGATTTCCGTGTTCCTGCCCAAACTCATCGAGCACTTCGAGAGCCTGCTGTCGCCTGAAATCGTGGCGAAGATCAAGGCAATTCTCACCAGTGCAGCCGCGACATCGACGAAGTAGCTGCCGGGTTTGGACTGGCGCGAAAACGACCCGACGGCTGACGTCGTGTGAGCCGCCTCCGCTCCAATTCGAAAGGCACCTGGACGTTGCAACGCCCAGGTGCCTTTCTTCTTATTTCAGCCGTCGGTTCGTTCAGAGCTCATTCGCTCGACTCGACTTCAGATTGGTTTTCCTCCAGGGCTTGCGATCGAAGGTGGTGCATCTGTCGGTAGGCCGCGAGCATTGGTGACTTGCTGTTCGGCCTCTTGTCGCAGTTTCGCAATGAGCCCATGCGACACTTTGAATGGCAACTCGGAGAGTGCTGCCAAAACTAAGTTGACCTCATTGAGTGTCAACTGGAAGCTCATCTTCAAATCGTCTAATCCTTCCATTGTCATTCCTAATCGATTGTGTCGTTGATCACGTCGTACGTGAGTGTTGATTCAAATCTCAAATTGATTTCCGAATCGCAAGTTGAGATAGCGGGGGCAACTTCTTGTCGTTCCACATTGCGATGGCGTCGTGACGTTCGAGAAGCTGCCCCCCCTTCCGATTCATTTCGTTCAACAGGCGGTAAGGTTACGCGGCCATGATTCCGCTCTTCTTAAGAGCCGCAACGACATCGCCGATCGTGTATGCACTCGTGCCGGTATTTCCCGTGAACGTAGAGCCGCTCAATACGGCAGTGCCTGTGCTGGCGGTGAATCCGGTCGTCGTTCCTGTGGTGGAGTATTGGGTCGTGGGAGTGGCCCCCCAGAATCCCATTTTCTGAGAACTCGTCGCCCCGACCTTGGTTCCGGTTCCCGTTCCCAGTGAGATGTCGACTGTGTCGCCAAGGATCAGATTGCTCACGACGCCAGAGGGAATGGTCGTCGTCCCAATGAGCAGATTGCCGCTCAGATAGCTCGGAGCGTTCCCGTCAAAGTAAAGGTTGTAATTCGTGCCCGATCCCGTGTTCCGGTTGAGAAGGCTGCGGAACGCGTAATTGTTCGTGCCCGCTGCGAGGTTGGCGCAGTAGTATCCGAACAGATTGGTGATGGTCACCCCATTCGTCGTCCAGTCGTCGGCGCGATAGGTGTAGCCATTTCCGGCCGTCGCGCCGCCCGAGGTCATTGTCCCGCCGCCGTTCATGCAGATCGGGTTGGTGACATCCGTTCCAAACGTCGGCAGAAAAAATAGGCCTCGCGCTGTAATTCCACCGGTGTATGTTCCAGACACGTATACGCCGATTGTCGAGTTCGCGGCGATGCCGACGCCGAGATTCTTAACGCTGCTGATCGCCTGCGAATTCGCATTCATCGTGTTGCCGAGCGTCAGCGACGACACGCTAAACCCACTGCAATTCAAATTTCCTCCCAGTTGCGGCGCGGTGTCCTGCTTTACGCTCATCAGGACGGGCGACCACACCGCCGCCCCTACCGCAGAACTCTGGCATACAAAAAGTTGCGGAGACGTCGCATGCGTTTTCAGCCACATCGACATCGGATAGTAGTAATTCGGAGAACTACTGTCGTCCGAGGCGCCAGGCGAGGCAGAGCTACTGACGTTGGTCTTCGGGTTCCATGTGACCAAGCTCTTGAGGTCATCATTGATCGCCTTGCCTCCATCCCCAGTCGGGTCAGGAGAAAGAACAGACAATCCCATGTAATTGACAAGTGCAGACATACTAAATCCTTTCGAGGTGCGGTAGACAAAACTCAAATGGTAACACGGGCTTTCAGATTTATGTTCGCTTCACTACTCTGTGTTCGAGATTGCACGCACTCCGAAAACAGGAAATACTCGTCGGGAGTTGTGCATAAAGCGAGCGTAATAGCAGGTCTCCTTTTCGTTGTTGCTCTAGGATAGTTTGATCGTGCTCATTGCACTCGATCGGCAGTTTATTGAATCGGCCTTGTCGAGTGCGCCAACTTTCGTTTTTCGACGGCGGTCGCGACGCAAGTCCTGTCAGTCTAATTGTCCTCTAGTCCAGATTCTCTCGTGTTATCAATTCTATACTCGGTGAGGTAAGTCCCCTTCAGGGGACTTACTTGACGCCCATTCCCGAGATTCGATGCGATGGATATGGCGACAATGTTGTATTGATGCAGACGTTTAGCGATGCCTTCTCGAGTCAACGTTGCCTTTGAGCCATGGACCATGTGTATCGGGCGGGCAATCCGGGTTGGAGCAATCAAGTCCAAACAGTTCTTTAAGCGTTGTTTTCCCCTTCAGCAAATCGCGAGCAGCTCGAATTGCATTTAGTTCATTCTGCTGACCGAAACGACTAGGATCAAAACGAACTTTTGGATCCGTCCACCAATCGCTCACGATCCAAATCGACTTCCCAATGTCATATATTGCGGCTGGGTCCATGTTCTTCAGGAGCCAACTACCTGACGAGTTGCCGTAGTGCGCATTGAGAATTGTCAACATCCAGTCGACGTCTACGTTTGCGTAATCCGGAGTGTCGATTTCAAGGTTTAGGAGATATCCAGTCTTGCCATTGGTTGGGTCATATGTGGTGACAAATGTGCGTAAGTCAGTTGTATGTGCTAAAGCGGCGCAGAGTTTTTGTCGTCTTTCTACTGGCGTCCACTTCTGGCGAGGCTCAAGGCCATATGGATCGGTACTGCCGGGGACGAATGTTGCACTGTAAAGGTTGTTACCATCTACATACTCAAGCGGATCGCGTTGGCACCAATTGCCAACAAAAGAATTAAAATTGCGGTGTCTCACCATGAATAGCATGGCATCGGCGTCGAATCGATATCCGCAGAAGAGCGTTTCCCAACTGAAAGGACTTGCCGCGCGAGAGTCAAAGCTTTCCGTCAAAAACGACGGGTTTCCATAACACGAATAATGGTAGTGCTCTTGTACCGCTCCGGAAGTATCAACAATGGCTGTGACATTCCAGTTGGTATCTTGAGTCGCGTAGAGTCGCTGTGAGCCGTTGTCTCGAAGGATGAGATCGTCGATGTATCGACCGCCCCATAGAAAGTGTTTGTCTGCAGTGGTTGAGGTTCCGACGCGCTCTTCGACGCAACGCCAGTCACTCGTGAAGTAGGAGTGTCGCGTCTCGGTGAGTGTACCACTTGTGTAGCTCTGAGCACCTGTTCGAAAATGCCGACTGTCGTATTGACTCTGCTGAATGGTTTCGATCGTTGAGAAGTCCGCCACCTTGACGAGGCGGTTCCATGCGTCATAAGTAGCCGTCATCTTGGGCGTGACGACCAGCTCTGCCCATTCGTCTGCAGTCAGGTTGGCCCATTCATCGACAGAGAGTGTTGGCCAACTGAAACCGTTTACCGCCGGGATGGTCGTCATGTTTCCGGCGGGGTCGTAGGCTGGTTGCGCCCAAGCGTTGCCCGCGCTGTTGGCGATGCTCGTGATCTCATTGACAGTGTTTACCGCGCGAGTCTGCACCGTCGTCCATGTTCCGCCGCTGGACGCTTCGTTGAAGCCTTGCCAGTTGCCTGTCGGATCGAGCGTCCAGCATTGTCCAAACGTCGGTGACGTTATGCCCGTGTTGGTCCCATTGAGTGTTCCTCGCTGCATGTCCTTAAGGCGGTTCAGGCCGTCGTTGTGGTAATACTCATCGAAGGCTTTGCCTGCTGCCGAGGCCACCGTGTTTTGGCGCCAGAGGCGGTTACCTGCTCGGTCGTAACCGTATTTGATGCGATCGACGTCTGTGCCTGTGCCTGTGTTGTACCAGCGCGAATCGACGACCCGGCCAAAGAGGTCCAGTCCCCAATAGATGTCGCCTGTGGTGGGGCTATTGCCGCTCGACGATCCGAGTAACGTGTGTCGAGTACTGGGCTGGGGGTACGTCGTTTGAATTGGAAGCCCGGACCCCAGGTAGGCGTAGTTGACGAGAGGTGTCGTTCCCTCGTTGACGAGTCCATTCACGCGACTGAGTGAGTCGTTGATTCCGCCGGGTGTACCGTAGTCGATCGTAATTTCACGGCCATTGGGATACGTCAGAGTGGTCGATCGAACCATGTTCGCCGATCCGTCTGTGTATGCGTACTGGACCTTCGGCGTTCCGACGACGACCGCACCATTGTGTGATTGGGCATCCGAAATTGGCTGACCAAATGAGTTGTAGGTCATTGCGACATCGTTGACGATTGATCCTGATCCGACAGTGGCGTTGTCGTAGCTTGTCATCCCGGAGACGAGGCCGCGAACCTCATATGTGGTCGTCAAGCGTCGAACGGTTCCGTCCACGTCCGATCCGAGCGTCGTCACTCGGTCATGAATCGTCCTTCCGAGCTGATCGAAATTGAATTGATGTACGCAGCCCCGTTGATCGGTCAGAGAGATGCGTTGCCGTTGGCGGTTATATGAGTAGGCGACGCGGTCGCTGCTTCCTGTCGAGTCTGGGTATGCGACGTATCTCAAGAGCATCGAAGTGGCAATGCTGGAATCACTCAGCGTGGTTCCGTACGTATATGCCGTAGTTTGGTTGCCAGTTCTTGGGTTCACCGCAACCAGTGTCGCTTGCAGTCCATCTGGCGTGTACGTGATTTGTGTGGTCACGTTCGTATCGTCAGATGTGGCGCACAAGCCTCCGCCAGAGGATGAACTGCTACTCGTCGTGATGTAGTTCTGCGTGATCGACAGCGCGCGTCCGGCAGCGTCGTAGATCGTGCGGGTCACGATTCCGGCCGGGCTTGTCGTCGTTGCGGGCATTCCTGCAATATCGTATCCGGTGCTGGAAACAAGGGCAGAATCAGAGCGTGATGGAATCGTCGATGATCGCGAGAGGCTACTGCCACCATTTGTTCCATACTCTGCAACCGCTTGCATCCTCTGAAGTGCGTCAGGGTATTGTGCCGTGTAGCTGACCCTTGCTTTCGGAGTCGTGCTTGGGTCCTGCAAGGCGCCGACTTCTGTCGCAGCCGCATCGTGATAGCGAAGACGAGCCGTAGTCTGAATCGCGTAGTTCGCGGCATCGTAGTTCGTTTCGAATTGTTCAATTACAGTGTTGTTCGCTACCGTGAAGGCATCCGCATAGCTGCTGTCGGTACCGTATGCCAGGTATTGAACGGAAGCTCGCCCAAGGCTGTCATAGGCCGTTTTTATGAATGACTGGGAACCGGCCGGGAAAGATTTGATTTGATTGCCCGTCGCGTCGTACCACAGATTGTCGGTCAGCGCATTCCCGACAGTTCCTGTTGTAGGATCGACGCCATAGACGATCCGCTGATAGACGCGACCTCGGTTATCATACTTTGCCGCGCTGCGGCTGATCAGATTTCCGCTCGAAGTCGTATTGTATCGGTCGAGCTGAATGACTCGGTTGAGATTGTCGTACGTGTTCTTCTGATAGAAGTCGATCTCACCGTCGACGGCGGTTCGTCGGCCACGGAAGTCGTACAGGAACGTCGTCACGCGATTGTTTGCGGAATTGTTGTCGACGTAGTCTGTCTGGCGTGTGATGTTTCCGTTTCCGCCTGTCAGCCCCGCGTCGTATTCGAGTCCGGTCACTTGGACCATGTTGTTGCCGGAGGCACCGCCGCCACTTGGGTCATTGTCGGTCGCGCCCGTGTCGTTCGTGCCAATCCAAGTCGCGACGGGAAGGCCACGGCGTTCATAAACAGTCCGGGTAATCGTACCGCCGGGTGTGACCTGGCGATTCAAGCGTTTCATCACATCGTAGCCACGACCGCTTTCGTCGTAGTTCGTTCCGGAAGTGCCGATTCCAGTTGTGGGGATCAGCTTGTAGACGCGTTGGCTGGCGATGAAGCAGCACGCCAGATACTGCGTCGTCGCCCAACGGACGTACGACGATTGAGCAAACGTGTCGGTTGAAAGAAGTGCGCCGGATGAGGTCACGCCACTGCCGCGAGTCGCGCTGATCTGCTCCGTGACATTTCCGGTGGCATTGGTGATCGTGATTTGCACCGGATTGACAAGCGTGAAGCTATAGCTGGGTGAGGTGCCTGTCGCGTAGCCTTGGCCGGTCCAGGTTTGAAAATCGCCATCCTGATAGACGGTCCAGGTGGTGCTGCGGATGCTTGTTGCCGTGCCGTTCAAATCGATGGTGTGCGTGGGGCCCATGCTTCGGACGGTCCGACCCTGGATGTCAATCGAGTAATCCGTGGTCAGATGCAAGCCGCCTCCAGAGGGAGTCGACCATCCCGCGGGGCCACCGGTGACCAACGACATATTGACATCGTCGATGCGCTGAATGACTGCCCCGGTGGGGATGTCGTAGACAAGACGCGTAATGAAGCCGCGTTCGTCCATCATCCAGGTCTTGTTGCCGTAGGTGTCGAAATAATCCTTCCTGGTGTCGGCGACCCCCGAGCCGTTTTGCCCAATCGAAACGACCGGAAGCGTGGTCGTGATCTGCTTCACGGCGCAAGTGCCTGAATGGTAGGTGTAGGCATAGCTGGTCGTGATCGGCACTGCTCCGGAATTGTCGGAGTAGACGGTCTCTTGCGAAGGCAGATAATGACAGCTTGCAACACCACTTCCCGACGACGAACTTGATCCGCCGTTGCAGCAGGAAACATAAGACTTGCTGCGAATTGGGACGGGGGTTCCGAGTTGGCCCTCTTGCACTGTTTCGGTGGCGAGCCAATTCGTGGGCGAATGATACGTGAATTTGGAAATCGCGCCGGTCGAGTTGCTGAGATACTGATAGGTGTCTGTGAGGGAATTGTAATTCAGGAGCGTTGCGATCGATTCGTCATAGCCCAAAACGGCCGCCGAGGATGCCGTCAAGCTCGCCACGGCATTGCTGTTGTAGCGGTAAAACTCATACCAGGCCGCAGGACTATGGCCACTAGAAGATGAGGACGAAGAACTGGACCCGCTGGAACCAGCAAGGTAGACCTTCAGCATCACCATCCCGGCATAGTTCGTATAGATGATGTTCGTATTGCCGTCTGGCAGCGATTCGGTCGTCTTGAATTTCCAGTTGTTGTAATCGTGAGGGAACGAACTGCGGGCGTACGTATAGCGATAGGTGAGAGTGCCGCGATCGACGGTTTCAGTGATCACACGACCTTGTGTGTCGTAATTGAAATAGTGATCTGAGTAGTTGAGGAGTTCGGAATCGGTTGCCGTGTCGGGATTCAATCCGTCAGCAATCAGATCCGCATAGCCTTGGGGCCCGACAACGAACTGGAGCGGGGCCAGAAACAGCGTGCTGGAATATCGGTAGTAGGTTGTTCCAAGGGATTCCCACGCGCCGTCTGTCCAGTTGAATCGTTCGACACTTCGAAGATTGCCAAACTCGTAGACGTTACCAATATACGTGTATGCGGCCTTGGCGACATTGGTCGTTGTGGCCCCCGTTGTCGATTGCAGCAAAACCAAATCCAAACGCCCCGACCAGTCATACGAATAACTGAACGTTTGGGTTGAGGTCACTCCGTCGATTGTGACCGTTCGTTGAATCTGCGCAATTTCTCCAATCGTGGTATTGGTCCCGTATGCCGTGACGCGTGTGACGTTCCCGGCAGCATCCGTAAAGCTGCTAAAGAGACCGCGCGGATAGGTATTTTGATCGCTGTCATTGAAGCGGGTGACGCCACCGTCCAGCCCTGTCAGCAGGAACATGTGATTGACGGTGTCGTGAACGAGCGTTTGAGGCTGACCGAACCGTGCGATATACGATCCGTCCGGCTGCAAGTCGAACCACAGCGTGTTGTTCGCGTCTCCTCGAACATTGATGACATTCGGGCCGCCCCCAACGAGGTAGGGCCAATCCGACGAATACCAGTTGGCTCCGTTGGGGCCATCATAAATTGTCGGCGAGCAATCGGTATCGACCGGATCGCATGGCGATCCCCCTGTGGCCCCATAGTGGCGACTTTGATAAGTGCGTGTGTGTGACCAGTTCGTGCCGTATCCCCTGCCTTCAATGTCCTTTTGAATGAGTCGAATTTCACCATTCGCGTATCGAATCGGGAACGAGCTGAACCCGTAGGGACTTGCTCCCGGCTGCATGGGGCCCCCACCGCTTCGCCCACCTTGGATTGGCGAATCAGGTCCCATACCGCCGCCACCACCACCGCCACCACCACCGCCGCCACCACCGCCACCACCTGAGCCGGGGCCGCTGCCGGAACCTGGGCCACCAGGCCCGCCTGTGCCGCTTTCGAGGGGGCAGTCGGGGCAGGAACTTGGAGGGCAGCACTTGTCAGGCGGCGGAGGGATGCAGGGTTTAAATGGAGTCAAACCTTCGTTGTTCGGATCGATTGGACAGATGCTCATAGAAGACTTTCGCTTGGGATTTGTGGTTTGATGACAATCGGGAATCGCGAGAATGACGCGTTCGTGAGCCGTTGTTCCGCCCGAGCCGATTGCGTTCGTTGGCCTCGGTGGGCGGTGTTGCGACCTAGACAATGGGTGTGATGCGGCGGGACGTTTATTCGCTCAGAGCGCGCACCTGGATCGTGGTTGGGGCGATACTGAAATCTTGAGAGAAGACGACTTTCAGCGACTCGCTCGCCTTGTCGGGCCCGGGGCGGGCGGTTGCGAGCAGGTCGCCGCACATGGATGGCTTGTAGACGTTGTTGCCGCTGTGCAGGACCTCGCCCAGAACGCGTCGTTCGTGGATGTCGTAGACGATCGTGTGTGGGAAGGGGCGACCACGAAAGCGGCGCGAATCTCCTGCGATCGCGCCGGTGATCAAGATTCTCTCAGGGGATTCGGAGTCGAAACTAATTCTTGCAAGTACGCCGAAATCGGTGTCCAGTCGCAAATTGACCGCGCCCCGCAAGTGCACGATGTTGCTGTCGTAGTTGGCCATCGCGGTCTGATCAGGGCGCCAGAACCCACAGTAGCACTCCTCCGAATTGACCCGAACGGCCGGAGCGAGTTCGTCCAGGCTTGGGCCGCTCATCCGGTACAGGTGATATTTCATTTCACCCGTTCCGTGGTTGGTCGAGCCCACGAAACTGACATGGGCGTTTCCGTCGTGATACGAGAGGCAAGGAGAGCACTCGAGTTCGTTGCGGCCCAAGCCGGTCCGCAGTGGCTGGACTTCGCCGTACGAACCGACCTTGGGGTTGCACACGGTCCACGCCAGTCGCCAGATCCGTTTTTTACCAGCACGGCTATAGAGTGGGGCGCGGCGTCCCATCATCGGAGATCGAGCGAACAAGAGTGTGAAGCGGCGGCCGCGCCGGGCCAGGAATGGCATGTGAGTCAGTTCTTGACCTTCCCAATTCGAGGGTAATGTTGTCGGAAGGGCGGTATTCGGCATGTGTGAACTCCTGTGAAAGGCCTAAAACAAGACGTACAGCGACCACGGCACCTTGAAAGGCAGGCGCTGATGGATGCTTGGCGAACCGAGTTGCGTCAGCACTCGGGGCTTCGGAGATTTCGAGGCGCCGCAATGTTGATTGCGACGAAATCCTCGGACTAATGACCGCTTCGGCGGGCGACGAACCAGTCCCAGTCGTAGCGATTGAGGAAACTTTCCTCATGCATTCTGAGCGGTTGGAGAGACTCGTGTGTGCAAAGCTCCCATCCACTCTTGGCGAGCTGATCGTGCCACCAATTCATCGTCTGGATGCAGATGTGAGTGGGGTCTTCATTTTCCATTTCGCGCCCTTGTCGGGCGAACATCTCCGACGTGTCGAGGGCACAGTAAAACAGCCCGCCTTCCACGGTGACCCGTGCGAGTTCTCGCAGAATGAAGGGGACAAGTTCGGGTTTCCAATGTTCTGCAACCTGCGCGGAGTGAATTGCGTCGAAATGTTGATCCGGATACAGGTGAAGATTCACCGCATCGCAGACATTGAGGCTTGGCGCCAAGTCTGGCCACTTTTGTCGGCCGAGTGCGATCATCGTTTCGCACAGGTCGACGCCATGACCAGTGGCTCCGGCTTCGTTCAGGCCGCGGAGAATACTGCCGCATGCACACCCGACGTCCAGGATTCGCTTTCCACGAAGCTTGAGCGAATGAACCAGCCAGCGTCCGTATTGGCGCTGCCAGTCACCAAATTCGAGATAGTCAAGTCCCGCCCGTTTGTGTTCATCGTAGTATTGGGCGTCATAACTGGTCGCATGTAGCTCTTTCAGGAATCGCTGATTCGAGATTTGATCGATGCTCACCCCCGTCAGTTGATGTTCGACCAATGCTGGCAGGTCAACCTGAAGCTGGTTGTAGCCTCGGAACTGATAGTGGCTGGCGAAATAGTCCAAGGCTTCGGGCCCCGCCGCGAGTGCCTCGTGATGGCGTGGGATCAGATGCATTACGTTGTCGGCGAGATCAAAAAAATGGACGGGATGGTGATTTGTCCAGACCCCGATCGTAGGAGTCGTGGTGGCGCCGGCCACATGGAGTGGCCCGCTGTCGATACCAATCATCAAGGCCGAGCATTCAATGAGCGCCGCCAGGCGAGCCGCGTCGCCGGTTCCGATTTTGGGCCATAACTTGTGATTGGCATCGGGGCAGAAAATCGTGCGATTGTCGGGCAAGGGCGAGCGACGGTCCCAGTCCAGAATGAGTGGCGTGTAGCCAGCGTTCTGAACGGTTTCGCAGACGTTTCGAATAAGGTTGTGATCGAGATTCTTTTTCTCGCCGGACGTGTTTCCTTCGTAGTGGATGACGACGACGGGAAATCGGCCATCGTCACGTGCGCCGAAAGGACAAATGGAAGCCAGGTACCGTCGGGCAAGCTGTTCATCCTCAGCGGATCTCTGAATTTCATAGCGGAAGAGATCGGGTTGAGCCGGCAGGTGGAAGATCTCGGACAGGCAGCGGCTGGGCTTGGTGCTTGGCTTGTCACGTAGCGACTCGCGGCATTCATCCCAATTGAGTTGGAATCGCTCCTGATACTGGCAGCAAGGAACCGGTTCGGCCTGATCAAGGATGTACGTGTTTCGACACAACCCTTCGAAAGCGGAATGCTTCCCGAACAGAGTCGCGATATCCACATTCCACTCCGGCCGCAATTTCTGCAAATGCTTGAGTACGATCGTGAATTGAACGGCATCGCCCAGTCCATGACAAAACGTGAGTAGGACGTTCCAGGTTTTGGGGGCGGTTCCATCCATCGCGGGTGAAGTCGGCCTCGGTTCAGTCGGCGGCATCAGCATCAAGGAGTCCTCATTGGTCGGTCGGCGAGGTTCTATCGCCAGGGAAGGAGAATCGATGGGCGCAGTTGAATTCTCTGAGCGAATTCCACTGCGCGGGCAGCGCCGGTCGGTTGAGCTGAACCAACTCGGGCTTGGGGCTTAACTGCCTGTTGAAGTAAGGGGGACAGTCAGTCAAGCATTCACGATGTCATGGCGTTTTTTAATCTGGTCGGAGCCAGTCCCCGTTACTTCAACAGTTCGCTCAGTGTTTTCGTTGTGCGAGAGGGCTCCGCCGCGGTAGTAGAGTTCAATGCTCTGGGTGACCTGTTGAGGGCTGATCAGATCCAGGCATTGGGGAATACGCAGATCTGCCGAAACTTGTGCAGGTGACGTGCAGAGGTCGTATCGATCTTTGGGGTCACCGTCTCCGACAAGCTGGCAGCGTGACTTCCAGCAACCTCCTTCGGCACAGCAGGGAAGGGCTCCGTTTGTGCTCAGAAACTGGTGGTTGGGATACGCTTCCCAATGTGCTGGCTCGCGCCCACCCGCAATCACCACGCATGGTCGTCGCGGCGGGCGACCTGGCTTCGTCTCGACTGCAGCGGCCAAATGCATCGCAAACGTGACGGGACAGACGACACCGTCCGCGTGATACATCAATCGCACAAACTCACGCGGCGTTGTCTTTCCAATGAGGTTGATGACACCGCGCAAGGGCGGGTGCCAGTGGCTGGCTTCGCCACATTGAACGAACGTCACTTTGCCCTGAAGATTGTCGACGACCTGTTGATAGCTGTGTGGGTTCCACCATTTGGCCGTGAAGTCAAATTTCCCGCCCGCCACAATGATCCAAAAGTGTTCGGGGACGCCGAACGATGCTCCGGGAGGCGTTTGCAGTTTCTCGTCATTTGACAGATGAATGTCGCCTGCGAAACGCGTGACGGGGATGTCGAGGTCAAGCCGACGCTCAAGGTATTGCGTGAATCCATGAATAAAGTGATAGGGACGCTGATTACACTGGTGAATGAGTGGATAGTGCATGTCGATTGACTCGACATTGGGATCATTCTCATTCAGCTTTGTGAGATAGGGATTGTTCTCCCAGAGCATGTCCACGGAGGTGCGAACATCGGTTTGAAACTGCCCAGGTGCCGCTGCATGCAGATCACGAACCGTCGCGGTTAGCATGACAATATCACCGGGTGACTGAAAAGACTTCAAAATCAAACGACGCACGGCGCTCTTTCATTTCGTGTTTACTGTTTTTAGCCAGGGTAACTGTTCACAGGCCGGGGACTGGTTCATTTTCCCGCGACTAAGGACAGAGTTGCGATGGTCGAAGCACTGTGGATTGCAATGGTTCGGGGATGTGCCTGTCCCCCTCTCTTCAGACTGTGAACAAGTTACGTTGTCAGGTTCTGATTGATCGCGTGATCTGTGCCGTCATCTTGCGTCGCATTGTGTACAGATATCGATCGATATGTATTGTTGGCATTCGATGTTGTGATTCGAAGGCCGATCAAACATCGGGCAGCCGTACGCAGGCCGAAGGCTGGCTCGTTTTCCCGCGGCAAAGGGATGGGCTGCGGTGGTCGAAGTGCGTGGATTCCAATGGTCTGAGAAAATGTGTCTGTCTTTCTCTTGTTGGGTGATAGACGTTTGTGAATGCGCGAGCCATGTGCTCTGAGCCCGTCGAACAAAGCCATGCGGCCAATATCAATTTGAAAAGAGTGTTTAACTGCGTGTTAATGTGTTGCATATTATGTTTTCTCAATTTGTGTGTACGTTTTCTTGTACAGGGTGAAGTCATGATGTAGCCGTTCACAGGCCGGGGACTGGCTCATTTTCCCGCGACTAAGGACAGAGTTGCCATGGTCGAAACACTATGGATTCCAATGGTCCGGGGAAATGTGCGTGTCCCCCTCTCTTCAGATTGTGAACGATTACGTCATGATGCACGCCATATCAATTCAATGATTTGCGTCGAACGCGTTGTGAGCCTCGGAATGTGTGGAGGCTCAGGAGGGATCAGGAATGACTGACTTCCTTGTTCCGTCTGTGTTGCTGCACACAGTCGGGGATGAAACTATTTGGGTTGCGTCATTCAGTTCTTGTGTGACCACGGGTCTATCACCTCTTTAATGTGTCTTGATTCACCCCGGCGTCGATTCATTGGCAACATCGTATCGGTGGAAAAATCTTTCAAAAGACGGATCTTCCAAACGTTTGGAAACAAGAACGAATTTACTTCTAAGGCACATTCTTGAGGTACCTCGGAAGGTAACCGTTCACAGCCTGAAGAGAGGGGGGAAGGCACGTTTTTCCGGACCATTGGGGTCCACAGTGCTTCGACCATCGCAACGATGTCCTTAGTCGCGGGAAAATGAGCCAGCCCCCGGCCTGTGAACGGTTACCCTCGGAAGTTCTTTCGCTATTGGATCGGCGACATCACGTTCTTCATACATTGCCAGCGCGACGTCATCGAATTGGCGTCGGATACCAGTATCGAGTCGAGCAGTTGATTCCTCGTTCCCAAGCTCGGTCTTGTCTCTCGCCAGCGACAAGGTCGGGTGGCAAAACGTCTCCTTCTGGATTTCGCGAATCAGCAGAGACACCGTGACGGTAGTTCCGATGCGAATCGATTATGATTGAGTCTAAGGTCCTCGATTAGGAACAATCATGCGGATTCGCGTTCTCTCTCTACTGGTGGTGTCGTTACTGGCGGCTTCTGCTTCCGTTGCACAGGAAACATCGGCCGAGGCGATGGCCGTCAAAAAGCTGGAATTACTTGGCGGTAAGATTGAGCGAAATGCCGATCTGCCAGGCCAACCGATTGTGGGGATCTCATTTGCGGGTAACGCTCGATTCAATGACAGATACGTTCATTTGATTTCCCCGCTCGGACGATTGGAGTCGCTGGATCTTAGCAACACCCAGATCACGGATCTGGGTCTGAAAGAGCTTCGTAAGCTCAACGCGCTGACGTCCCTCAATCTCAGATATACGGCAATTTCCGATGTGGGCCTGAGCGAATTGAGCGAGATGTCGAAGCTCGACACGCTCAATCTTTCGGCGACTCAGATTTCCGATGCAGGTCTCGACAAGTTGCTTGCTCTGAGAAACTTGACGGCGATCGATCTGAGCGAGACCGCGATCACAGATTCTGCGCTGAAGCCATTGTCCGTTCTCGAAAACCTTTCGACGATCAATCTCAGTACGACCAAGATCGACGGATCGGGGTTGGCCGACTTGAGTGGGCTTAAGAATCTCAAAACGCTCGTACTGAGCCATTCGCCGATCACCAACGAGGCGCTTGCTGGGGTTGCTGCTCTTCGGAACCTGACAACACTCGAACTCTGGAACACGCCGATTTCCGCTGACGGGCTGAAATCGCTTGGCACTCTCACCGACTTGACCAAGCTCAACTTGGGCTTCACGTCACTCGACGATACCGGGCTTGCGGAACTGGCCACCCTGACGAATTTGAAGGCACTGAATCTGATGCAAACGGGAGTTACCGACACGGGGCTTTCGAGCTTGAGTCAAATCAAAAACCTGACAAATCTGAATCTGAATGACACTCAAATCACGGATGCGGGCATGGTCGCCATTGCCAGGCACAAAGATCTCAATGAGCTTCATCTAGAAGGCACTCGGCTGACGGATGTCGGGTTGAGAGCCTTAAAGACACTGGGTGAATTGGATGTCTTGCAGATCGGAAAGACTGCGGTCACAGATGCTGGCGTCGAGGAGCTAGCTGGGTTCAAGCATCTGAAGATTTTGAGATTGGGAAGTACGAAAGTCTCCGATGAGGGCCTCAAATCTCTATTAGGGCTCGAACATCTTCAATCCCTGGGGCTTGGAGGAACGGGGATCACCGATGTTGGAGCCAAACAGCTGGCGAGCCTCACGACGCTGACGGGCCTCGATTTGGATGCCACGGCGGTTACTGACGAGGGAGTTCGAGAGTTGGGGGGGCTTTCGAATCTCGAATACCTGTCCCTCATTTCGACCAAAATCTCGGACGATGGCGTCTCGGGATTGGGGGCATTCAAAAAGTTGAAAATGTTGTTCCTCCATAATAATCAAATCAGCGATGAAGGCTTGAAAGGGCTGAACGATCTGTCGCAGTTGACGACTCTGTATTTGAGTATGACGCAAGTGACAGACGTCGGGATGAAAGAGCTGAAGAACCTGAAACATCTTAAAGACCTCGTTCTATGCGATACTCAAATCACTGACGCGGGCTTGAAGGAATTGACGGGGCTCAGCGAACTGAATGTCCTGGTGATACGAAACGTCGCGGTCACCGACGCATGCCTTGAGCACCTGACCAGCTTCAAGAACTTGACACATCTTTGCATTGACGTGCATCGCTTTTCTGAAGCAGGGCTAAACGCATTCAAAACATCCATGCCAAACGTGCGGGTCTTGCCGTGATCGTTTTTCAACCCGTTGCCTCAGGGCGTTCCCCGATAGCCGTTCACAGACCGGGTCTGGCTCATTTCCCCGCGGTCAAGGGAAGGAGATTCGAGTCGATGCACTATGGATTCCAATTGAACCGGGAAAATACGCCCGTTCCCCTCTCTTCGGGCGGTGATCGGTTACCGATCGTCGTGCAGTCGGACTCTGCAAAATCAGGCGACTTTGCGGGCGACGGGATTCGTATGTCGCTTTCGTGACGAGGTTCGGGGCGGAAGACAGAGGGAAATCAAGGGGACTTGTCTCGATCTATGGTCGTGATGAATCCGAAGTGTGTTCAAATGGGTGTGGATCTTCCAAACGTTTGGAAACGACACCGGAACTGCTCGTCGCGCAGCGGCTGGGCTTTGCTATCCTGGCAAACTGTTGCTGGTGAACTCAGGAAAGTGGATGGATTCACGGGCTAGCAGCCTGTTGAAGTAACGGGGACTGGCTCCGACCAGATTAAGAAACGCCATCACATCGTGAATGCCGATGTGTCTGTCCCCCTTACTTCAACAGGCTGCCTGCAAGATCACGAAGCCCATGTCGCCAAATCGTGGATGATGTGGCGGGTGCCATGCAACGGGGATTGGCCTTCATCCTCGATCAAAGGCGCGCTGACGTCTCATTGCATCGCAATGAGGCTGCCGCTACCGGTCTGTTCGATGGTTTGCGAAAACGGCGATTTTGAGCAGGGTGTGCAGTGCAATGATCAACTTCTTGATCACGTGGTTTCCCCCTGAAAAATAGAAAGATGACCCAAGTTGCTCATTTTTGTCAGGCAGAGTTGAAAATCGGGCAATATTTAAAAAAAGACACTTTTGAATGCAGCTCGGTCACGTATTTTTCATGAAATGTCTTTGCATGCGACTGGTGCCAGAACCAGCGCATATCAGGCCGAGGCACACACTTGCTGAAGGGGGCGAACGGCTTCGTGTGAAATGGTCGTTCGATCTTCTGCATGGCTCGGGCGGATTAACGGTCGCCAGGCAGTCGGATCGGCAATTCCCAGAAGGATTTGGGCCTTCACTTGTTTTGAATTGGGCTTTTGCCTGGTCTCACGAATCCGTTCGTCGTCGGTGTTGTATTGTCGTTGTGACGTAAAATGTTGTGAGCCAATGCGATGTTGTTGTTCTTCTGTCAAGCAGGGCTGTCGGTCGCGAAGTCTTGTATTCAGGATTTGTCGACAGGGAAGGGGCGGGCTGCGCCGTCAAAAGCCGCGGCAATCTCGTAGGCTGGCGAGTGGATCACCGTGCTGGGGCGGGGTATCATCGCCCGTCTGGACAAAGGTGATCTGAATCCTGAAATCTCCTCCGTCGAAAGTTGCTGCCGTGCTGGCTGGCCCGTTGTTTTCTCGTGAAGCCCTCACCGTACCACGTCAGTTGACTCATTTTCTGATTCGGTCGGGATACATCGCGGCGCTATTCGTGTTGATGTACACCGCCGCTCAGACGACATTTGGCTGGCAGCAGGTCCGAAATCTGGGCGACATCGCGCGCTTCGGCCAACTGGTTTTCCAGGTGTTCGCCGTGGTCCAACTGGCGCTGATGCTGTTCTTTGCGGTGCTCTTCGCGGCGGGCAACGTGGCGCAAGAGAAGGATCGCCGCACGATGTTGTTGCTGCTCATGACCGACCTTCGCGATCGTGAACTGGTGCTCGGAAAGCTGACGGCCAGTCTGCTGTTACCGATCGTGCTACTGTCGGTTTCGATTCCCGTCTTCGTGATCGTGCAATTGCTGGGCGGTGTTTCGCTTGCCCAGATTGGCTGTGCCATCGCCATTTCTGCGGCGGCGGGTCTGGCCGCCGGAAGCTGGGGATCACTCGTCGCCTTCTGGCGCGACAAGACGTTCCAGACGCTTGCGATTAGTCTGATCGGGATCGTGATCTACATGGGGCTGGTCGAGGGGATTCTCGCCGCGATCGGATCCGTCTCCAATGTCGCGCTCGTTGTGGGGGCATTCAATCCCTTTCGAGCAATGCTACGAGTGCTCGATCCGCTAAATGTGGCGGGCGGCGTTTCGTTCGTACAGGTCGCGTCAATGTCGACTGCGGCACTGACGTTCCTCGCGATTGCGATTGTGGCGGTGACGATTCTTCGTGTTCGGGTTTGGAACCCATCACGCACCCTGGGGGATCTGGCGACGATGGACGAAAAGGATCGGGGTGTGGTTCGGCCGCCGCGTCCCGTTTGGAATAGTCCCATCATCTGGCGTGAAATGATGACCAAGGCCTATGGCCGCAAAATCTTCGTCATTAAACTGGCATATCTGGTGATTGCCGCCGCCGCGTTCTATGTGGTTCTGACGACGCCAGCCGGTTCGGCTCTGGTGCTGGGGATGATTTCCCCGATCGGTGCCGCGTTCGTGGCGTTGAGTCTTCTCACCATGATGCTCGTGAACGCGCAAGGGGTCACGGCTTTGACGAGCGAGCGTGATGCCGGGACGCTCGAATTGCTGCTGGTGACGGACATCAGCGCGAAAGAGTTCATTTTCGGCAAGTTGGGCGGCGTGCTGTTCAACAGCAAAGAACTGATTCTGACGCCGCTCCTCTTCATCATCTGGTACATGTTCCAGGGTGTGCTATCGGTCGAGAATTTCGTCTATGTGACGATTGGGTTCATCTCGCTGGTGGTGTTTGCGGCGATGCTGGGATTGCATTCGGGTTTAAGCTATTCGATCTCGCGAATCGCGATCGTGAACAGTTTGGGTACGATGTTCTTTCTGTTTGTCGGGATCTTCATTTGTATGATCTTGATTTTGCAGGCACGTTCATCGTTCGGCCTGCAACTGCCCAGCTTCCTCGTCTTCATTCTCGGGGGCAGTCTGGGGCTATGGGCGTCGCTGACGCACCGGAATCCATCTCCCGCACTGACGCTCGCCGCGGGAATTCTGCCGTTTTGCACGTTCTATGCGATTACCAGCTTTTTGCTCGGCCAGACACTGGGTGTGTGTCTCTTCGTCGTGGCAGCCTATGGCTTTACCACGATCGCGATGCTGATCCCCGCCGTAAGCGAGTACGATTCGGCACTCGGTCGCACGGAAATGCCGAAAGGGTAGTCGCATACAACCCACGTCTGGCTT
The DNA here is from genome assembly GCF_000255655.1 of Schlesneria paludicola DSM 18645. Classification (NCBI taxonomy): domain Bacteria; kingdom Pseudomonadati; phylum Planctomycetota; class Planctomycetia; order Planctomycetales; family Planctomycetaceae; genus Schlesneria; species Schlesneria paludicola. Next base: position 636,565 of record NZ_JH636436.1, read on the forward strand.
GGACAAAGCCCCGTCTCTCGTGAGGAATCTGTTTCATGCTGGTGCGTATGGCGCGTGTGTGTTTGGTGCTGGGCATGAACGTTGTCGGGTTCACGGCGATGGCCGCCGATCAGACGGCGCCGCGCGTGCCGGGGTTCGATCGATTTTACGCCGTTCCCGCCAGTCAATCGGCTGACGCCGACGAAGATGTTGTTGTCCTTGATCCTGTGACGGGTGGGCGAATCCTGCTGGGTGACCTGAACTGTACTTCGTGTCATCAGGCCAGTGCTGAGGCGAAATCGCGACTCTCGCCCAAGCAGGCACCGATCCTGGATGACGTGGGGTCTCGAGTGAAAACGGATTGGCTACGGAAGTTCCTCGCGAGTCCGCACCAATTGAAACCCGGGACCACGATGCCCGATGTGATCTCGGCATTGCCGGAGGCCCAGCGCGATTCCAGCGTTGAAGCGTTGACTCATTTTCTCGCCTCGACAGGAACGATCTCTGAAGCTCGCCCCGACGGGGACGCGGCAACCCGAGGAGCGGTCCTGTTTCGGCGTGTGGGGTGTCTCGCTTGTCACAATTCGAATGCCGATGGCGCACCCGATCATCCGACATCTGTCGTATTGCCGGACGTGGGGAAGAAGTATACCGCGTCCAGTTTAATGGCCTTCTTGAAAGATCCGCTCAAAGTTCGTCCATCCGGGCGGATGCCGGCGTTTGCTTTGAATGACGACGAAGTTCGCTATCTCGCGCATCACTTCGTTCGTGATGGTCTGACGTCACCCAATGTGAAGTATTCCTTGTACACGGGGAATTGGAGCGGCTTGCCGAAGTTCAGTGAGTTGACACCCGTGATGTCTGGAGTGGTGTCAGGATTCAGTTTGGGAGTTGCGGATCGCAGCAACGATTATGCAGTGCAGTTCTCAACATATCTGAAGATCGACAAGGCGGGCGAGTATCGGTTCTGGCTGGGCTCCGACGATGGGAGTCGGCTGACAATCGACGAGCAGGTGATCGTCGACTGTGATGGCGTGCATCCCCATGAAACGAAGCAGGGGCGTGCTTCGTTAACGGTCGGATTTCATCGCGTGGTTGTCGAGTTTTTCCAGCAGGGCGGCGGGGCGAGTTTAGAAGCCGAGTTTTCGGGGCAGGGAATTACGCGCCAGCCGATCGCGGGATTTGCCTATCTGGATCCGGTGGTGCCCGCCGCTGTTTCACGTCCCGACTCGCCTGTGTTCACGTTGAATCAGGAATTGGTGGTCAAAGGGCGAGCACTGTTCGCGACGCTGGGCTGTGCGTCGTGCCATCAAATGAAAGTCGATGGTCAGGCGATCGTGTCGACGCTGGCCGCCAAGCCGCTTGGGGAGCTCGTTTCAGGGGCTGGATGTCTCGCCGAGAACGTTTCGGGACGCGCTCCACGGTTCGGGTTGACCATCGCTCAGCGTCAGTCACTGGGGGCGGCGCTTCGAGCCACGGCGAACGAAACGCTCGCAGAAACTGTGCATCGAACTCTGGCGACTTTGAACTGTTATGCCTGCCATCAGCGAGGAACGCTGGGCGGCGTGGAAGTGGTTCGGAACGAGTCCTTTGAATCATTGCAGAAAGAGATGGGCGATGAAGGACGCTTGCCTCCAGCTCTGACAGGGGTCGGTGACAAGCTGCAGCGAGACTGGCTGAAACATGTCCTGAATCAAAGTTCGGACGATCGGAAGCAGTATCTGGCGACACGGATGCCCAAGTTTGGTCCTGCAAATGTCGAACAGTTGGTCTCACAATTTGAGGCGGTCGACAAGGTGGATGATCGTCTGCCCAATGCGGAATTCACCGAGCCGGAATATCGCGTCAAGTCGGCCGGTCGTCATCTAGTGGGCGGGCAGGCATTGTCCTGCATCAAGTGCCATGACTTCGGTTCGCATGCATCGACCGGCGTTCGCGCGATGAGTTTGACGACGATGAATCAGCGGCTGCGGCCCGAATGGTTCTATCGTTATGTGCTTGATCCACAGGTCTACCGTCGGGGGACTCGCATGCCGGCGCCCTGGCCCTTCGGACAGACGACGATTCGGGACGTGTTGAACGGTGACGTCAACCAGCAGGTCCAGGCCGTGTGGTTGTACTTGTCGGATCGCAATAAGGCCTCTGTCCCCGCGGGGCTGATTCGGCAGCAGATCGAACTGAAGCCGGAATCGGAACCGATCATCTACCGCAACTTTATCGAAGGCGCCGGCGCGCGTGCGATTGGGGTGGGGTATCCCGAAGGGGTGAATCTGGCGTTCGATGCGAATCAGATGCGACTTGCGATGATCTGGCACGGGGCGTTCATGGATGCCTCACGCCATTGGACTGGACGTGGCCAGGGGTTTGAGCCACCGCTGGGTGATGATGTCGTGCCGCTGCCCAATCAGGTGCCATTTTTCGTGCTTGATAAGCCGGATCGTGAAGTTCCGACCATTTCTGCGAAAGAGGCAGGGTACCAATTCCTGGGATATCGGCTGGACGAGAACTTGCGACCGATCTTCCGCTATTCGCTCTCGGGGCTCACGATCAGTGATCAGCCGATTCCCTTGGTGGGCCCAGATCGAAAAGTGGGGCTGAAGCGGATCCTGCGATTCGAAGGGGCAGGCGAGACGAGTGCGCTGTGGTATCGTGCAGCGGTCGGCAGCCAGATCGAGAAGAGTGGTGACGATCGCTATCTGATTGATCGTGTGTGGACGATGGAACTGCAGGTTCGAGGCGCAGATCAGCCGCTGATTCGTTTTTTGCAGGGCAAGCAGGAATTGCTCGTTCCGATTCGGATGGTCAACGGTCAGGCTGAAGTGATTCAGCAATTCCATTGGTGACTGTGACGCCAGCTCGATTGATGGTCGGTCATGCTCGAGATACTTGGGTGGATCAGCCCGCATCGTTCACCAGGAAATGCAAGACGCGTGAGTGGCACTTGCCAGACTCACGCGTCTTCTGAGATTCATCGCAGCCACACTTCAAAAGAGTAGTCGGCTGAAAGCATAGGCGCTCGCCCGGTGATGGCCATCAGACCAACCCCGGCTACACTTCCAGCCGACGTACCCTTGGTGGAAACGACCGCGAAACATCGAATTCGTCCAGCGTCCGTGCGGCGGTCCAGGTCGAAGTCTTTTCGACAAGTCACTGATAAAGCAAGGCTCGTGCCGCGTTGGGTTTTGTGGCCGATAAATTGGGACTTTGCACGAATGCCTAGCGGAAAAACGTTGTGCAAATTTTTCATGCCCGTTCAGATGCCTGGCGAGTTGCTTAGTGGCAAGGCATCGACGCACAAAGAATCTCAGGCTTGCGCCGGCGGTTCTGACCGTCCCCTTCGGGATGGCGCGGTGGGCGTATGGCATGCCTGTTGGCGCAGCCACGCTGTCCAGGCAGGTTCGCGCGTATCGCGTACGGGCTCATTGGCCTGCTTGCCGCGAATTCAGTGACCCGTCCGTTCCGAATTGGAATTGCGGTCGACCGAAGAGTCAGGGTTTATCAACGTTTCCCATGAAGGGAATCGGTTTCGTACGTCTTCCTAACGTTTGGAAACAGCATCCATTTTGGTGCTGCGAAGATTGGGGATGTTGATATCGTCGATGTGGCCGTCAAATTGATAGGCCATCGGACGGAAGTGATCTTTGGCAATGTGCGCGAGTCGAGAGAGCCTCCGTGTGGAGGCATGACGAAGTTTTTGTCTGCCGCCTGCAAATCCTTCAGTGGTTTGCCAGCGCGTCGACAAGGCGGTCGATTTCGTCCTTGGTCCGTGATTCGGTCACCGCGACCAGCAGGCATTGTTCACGGTCTTCAGCGGACAGCCAGTCGAGGTCTGAACACCGATTCAAGGCGGGGCCAATATCGATCTTGGCTTCGGCGGCCCGGCGGATGGCCGTGTTGGCGCCGTCCTTGTATTTCAGCACGAACTCTTTGAAGAACGGAGATGCAAAGCGAAGTTCACATCCCTCAATGAGCTTGAGTCGGTCGGCCGCATAGTGGGCCTTGCGACAACTGAGTTCCGCAACTTCGCGTAGTCCTTTGGGGCCCAGCAGGGCGAGATACACCGTGGCACGCAGGGCCATCAGTCCCTGGTTCGTGCAGATGTTACTCATTGCTCCAGCACGGCGGATATGTTGTTCGCGTGCCTGCAGGTTCAAAAAGTAACATCGCTGACCGTTTCGGTCGACCGTTTGACCGATCAGTCGTCCCGGCATTTTTCTGACGAATTGCTGACGACATGCGAGGATTCCCAGGTAGGGTCCGCCGAATTGGAGCGGGATGCCCAGGGACTGTCCTTCTGCGACGGCGATATCCGCGCCAAGGTCCCCTGGGCGCTTCAGGATCCCCAAGCTAAGGGGATCGAACGAAACGACGAGCAACGCTCCGGCCTGATGTGCGGCCTGTCCGATGGCTTCGACGCTTTCGAGGCATCCAAAAAAGTTCGGTTGCTGGACGACGACACATGCCGTCTGGTCATTGATGACTGAGGCCAATTCCGACGGGTTGACGAATCCATTCGGGGCGGGGACCACAACGAGCTCGGTCGTCTTGTTCACCAGGTAGGTCTTGAGCGTTTCGGTGGCTTGGGGGTTGATTGACCCCAGCACGACGACACGCCCACTCCGGTCTGTGCAACGCATGGCCATTAGCACGGCCTCGGCGACGCCACTGCCACCCTCATACAGGCTGGAGTTGGCGACATCGAGACCTGTTACCTCGGCGATCATCGATTGGAATTCGAAGAACGCTTGAAGCGTACCTTGGCTGGCTTCGGCCTGATACGGGGTATACGCGGTATAAAACTCACCACGCGAGGTGACTTCGTCGACCACGCTGGGGATGAAGTGGTCGTAGGCTCCGCCACCCATAAAGCAGGCGCGTGTGGTGGCACCTGCGTTCAAGGCGGCCAGGCGAGTCAACTCTTGCTGCAGTTCGAGTTCGGTCAGCGCACGAGGCAAATCCAGCGGCTGTTTGAGCTGCAGTTCCGAAGGAATTTGATCGAGCAGAGTCTGCAGGGAACCGACACCGATTCGCTCAAGCATCTGCCGCTGTTCGTCGGCAGTCGAGAAGAGATAAGACAACGGGAATACCTTACTTGAAACTCCGTTTTCGGAATCGTCTATTAGTGGGCGGAGGCGTCGCAGTGTGCTTTGTATTCCGACTGGCTGAGCAGATTGCCGAGCTCGCCCACGTCGGTCACGTTTGCTTTGATCAGCCATCCATCGGCGAACGGGCTGGACGTCAAAAGATCCAGTTCGGCGGCTATGGTTTTGCCATCAGCACCACGACGTTCGGTCAGGCGTTCGTTTCTGGCGAGGACTTCACCACTGACGGGCGCATAGAGATCGCTGACGGCCTTGACGCTTTCCACTTCACCGAATGGCTGTCCTTGCGTCATTTTCTTGCCGATGGGGGGCAGGTCCGCAAAGACGAGATCGCTGAGAAGGTGCACCGCAAAGTCGGTGATTCCAATCGTCGCAGTCGTGCCCTCAAGGGCGACCCATTCGTGTGTTTTCGAGTACTTCAGTTGATCAGGCGACATTCGAACGCGGCTCCAATTGTATTCACGATTGCGTTGGCAATCGGAACATCATTCACAAGGACTGCATTGAGAGGTGGGCTGTCCACATTCCACCTGATGTTCTACGTCGGCGATTTTGCCGATCCGACGGGCATGGCGTCCACCTTCAAACGCGGTTTCGAGCCAAATCTCGATCATGCGAAGAGTCAGTCGCTCGCCCAGCAGGTCAGCTGAAAGGCACAGAACATTGGCGTCATTGTGACGACGACTCATTTCCGCCGTCAATTCGTCATGACAAAGTGCCGCGCGGACACCGGGAAATTTGTTGGCGACAATACTCATGCCGATCCCGCTGCCACAGATCAGAATCGCCCGATCCGCCTGTCCTTCCGAGACCGCGCGCGATCCTTTCGCACCATAGTCCGGGTAGTCGACGATCTCTGCCGTCTCAGGGCCAAGGTCGATTGGCTCGTGCCCGAGTTCGGCAACTTGGGCGAGAATTCGGGACTTCACTTGAAAGCCCCGATGGTCACTGGCGACGACAATTTTCATAAGACTCGACTCAATTTTTGAACCCGGGCCGTCCGGCAGACGTTTTTGTATTCGCGAAGAAGTTCGGGCGGGGACTTATACGTTTATTCTCGAACGATTGCGGGCCATTTCTATCGGCTCGCCGGAACCAGCCCATCCCAGGTTCAAGGAGTTTCCCGCGTGGCATTGTAGCAAGAAAAGTGGTTAGGTAAGAGTCTATGGCCTGGTCGGGATAAGATGAGTGATCAATGTCTTTAAGTGATGCTCAATACTGACTTTACATGCTGCATATTCTCTGGCTCCGCCACCGTATGGGTCAGAGATATCGAGGTGTTCAGATGACAATAAGTTAACGCGATCCGCAAAATCGGGGTAAGCGCTCACAATGGATTGCCGGTGCCCGCGGGTCATCGTTAACACGTGGTCAGCATGTAGCAGAAGCCGTTCCGTCAGTGGTTGGCTTTCGTGATTTCGAAGGTCAATCCCCTCTTCCGCGAGCAAATTGACCGCTTCGCGACTGGCAGGGGAACCATTACCCGCCGACAATCCAGCAGAAAGAACGTTAAAGCCGCGGTCGATTAATTCTTCGTCATGACATTGCAGTCGCTCAGCGAGCAGTTTGCGGAATAGTGCCTCCGCCATCGGGCTTCGGCACGTGTTTCCTGTGCAGACGAATAGATAAACTTCGCTGCAGAGTCGCTGCAATGTGCAATCGGAGACGACACCCGGTTCTGCAATCGTCCAGTCATTATGATCGACGCGGACAGTGGTGGATGGTTCACCGTAACGGGTGGGGCCATCGTCCAAAATCATCGCAACGTGTTCGCCGAATTGCGCTGCAAGATCTGCTGCGTTGCGCGGCATCCGCATGTCACCAATGTGTTCGGCGCACGCGATCAAAGGAGCAGGGGATAGCCTCAACACTTCTTGCAGAATCTCTTGAGCCGAAACGCGGAAGCTGACCGCGTTGTCGGTGGAAATGAGGGCTTGCTGCGTGGCGTGACTAAAGTCGCGAAAGACTCCATCAACATTCGCATGAGGTATCGAAAGCGTGAGCGGTCCCGGCCAGGCGCGACGCGAAAGCTTATCGGCGTGCGGCGGCATCTGTGGCAGATAGTCCCACAATTCAAAGCAGGATTTCAGTAGAATCGTTCGTCGTCCCCGTGGATCGAGTTCCACGAGTTTCCGCATACCAAGCTCGCTCAATGGGTTCGCGACGATCAAATACAACGTCTCTGTCGGAAACGCGACCAGATCGCCATCCGCCAACCGGTGACACGCACGATGAATTGCATCGCGAGGGTCGTCAGTGCGGCGAATATCGACAATCTGATTCATAAAGCAGATCCGAAGTTGAACCGGTCAACTGTGCACGATGCGAAATGAGGAAGAATGCCCAAGCCGATTCAGTCTCCGACGGTCACCTCGAAGACCGGGGACGACGGCGCGGCAGGAAGAGTGTATCCTTGTGGTGGCTGATGATCAACCACCCAATTGAGCGAGACGGCAACAAGTTCTGAAGTGGAATCGAGTTAGGAGTTCGATTCGAACGGAATTTCCACCTAGCAGTCCCGGCTTGGGGGAATCACGCCGAGGAATATGACAACGGCGAGGTTTGGGGGGATTTGGAGGCTGATTCAATGGGGTGATTGACTCCCGTCCTTTCAGCCGAGTTGTTGGGCTCACTCATCACAGGATGGCCGTTTTCCGATCACAGACCGAGTGTTTTGGCATGGATGAAGTTCTTTCACAATCGGCTCACTTGGTCGGAGTTTGCGGCTCGGGCATGAAAGCGCTCGCCGAATTGCTGCTTGATCGCGGTTGGCTACTGTCGGGTTCCGATCTGTTGCCGCCAACGGCCTCGATCGGGCGGTTGGTGGCACGTGGTTTGGTCTTTCGTCAGGGGCACCATGTCGAAAATCTTCCTGCCTCGGCCAGCCGATTGATTTACAGCCCTGCAATTCCAATCAGCAATCCTGAGCGACAAGAGGCGAAGCGACGACTGCTTCGTCAGGTTTCTTATAGCCAGATGGTCGGCGAACTGATGAGATCGTCACAGGGCGTCTGCATCGCAGGTACGCACGGCAAGAGCACTACAACCGCAATGACGGCGTGGATTCTCAAGGCGGCCAGCCGATTGTCGGGGGCAGTCATCGGAGCCGAACTTTGCGAATCTGGCCGCAATGGTTGGAGTGGGGCAGGCGACCTATTTGTGGCGGAGAGCTGTGAATACCAACGCAGCTTTCTCGATTTCCACCCTAGGTTTGCCGCGATTCTGGGAATGGAGCCGGACCATTTTGACTGCTATCCCGATTTCCGATCGCTGCAGAATGCCTTTTGCGATTTTGCAGACCTGATTGCCGCGGATGGGGTATTGCTGTTTAACGCGGACTGTCCTGTTTCACCGCTTGTTCTCGGGACATCCACGACAGCAGCGAGGCGGGTCTCATTTGGAACGAATCCTTCGGCGACCTGGTCGATTCAAGACGCAGAGGAGCATGATGGGGGGCAGACCTGGACACTGCTGCATCACGGTCACTCCGTGGGACAAATCAAGCTGCCGCTTTACGGTCGACACAATCGTTTGAACGCATTGGCGGCTACCGCTCTGTGCCTTGAAATCGGTATTTCGCTCGAAACAATCTGCGGGGCACTCAGCACATTTCAAGGAATTCACCGACGACTTGAGTTCGTCGGAAATTACGACGGAATCGTGTTTGTGGACGACTATGCACATCATCCGACCGCAGTGAAAGTCACCTTGCAGGCCTTGCGAAACCACTTTGGTACCCGGCGGATCGTCTGCGTCTTCCAGCCCCATCAGGTGTTGCGTACGACATCGCTGATGGATGAGTTTTCCGGTAGCTTTGGGGATGCCGACCAGGTGCTGATCGCTCCGGTGTTCGCCGCCAGAGAATCGGTAACCGACCAGCCGCGACAGGTAGCGGAACAGTTGGCGGACAGAATACTCGAAAATGGAGTGAAGGCCGAAGCGTTCGCGTCTCTTGACCAGATCGTGACCACATTGGAGGATGCAACGCGCCCTGGAGATGTCATTGTGACAATGGGGGCTGGCGACATCGACCGGATACACTATGAGTTCACTCGACGCCTTTAATTCGATTTTGCAGCGGGACGAACCGCTGGCGCCCTACACGTGGTTGAACTTGGGGGGGCCCGCGCAGTACCTGCTTACACCGCGCTCCGTCAAAGAACTGATGGAAGTCGTGCGAGTCTGTCATGACGAGCAGATTCCGATTCACATTCTGGGTGGCGGTTCCAATCTCTTGGTCAAGGATGAAGGAGTCAGTGGAGCCGTCATTCGCTTGACCGCCCCCGAATTCGGCCATGTATCGATCGAGGGCGAGCGTGTTCGTGCGGGCGGCGGTGCATTGCTGTCCCATGTGATCGCCGAAACCGTCCGAGTGGGGCTGGCGGGGTTTGAGAATCTGGCTGGAATTCCGGGGACCATCGGTGGAGCGCTCTGCGGGAACTCGGGCGGCCGTCTTGGTGAAATCTCGCAACTGGTGGACAGTGTGACCGGCTTGACTTCGCTTGGAGAGAAAGTCGTCAGGACGAAGGACGAATTGTCGTTCGACTATCGTCAAAGCAACCTGGGCGATCTGGTGATTCTCGAGGCCGAGTTTGTCCTGACACCGGGCGATTCCGAGGCGATTTCCCAGATTTTGAAGAAGAACTGGATCACGAAAAAATCCGTTCAGCCGCTCAGCTCGCAATCTGCGGGGTGTATCTTCAAAAATCCGCGTGGGCAGCGTGCGGGCCAGCTCATTGAGCAAGCTGGTTTGAAAGGTACTCGAGTCGGCGGGGCGGAAATCAGCGAACGTCACGCGAACTTTATTGTGACCCATCCCGGTGCCAAATCTGGCGATGTTCTGACGCTCATCGATCTGGTTCGATCGAAGATTTCAGAGCAGTTCGGAGTTCATCTAGAGTCAGAAATCAAAATCTGGTAATGATCGCTAGGACTGATTGGAGCAGGAAGGTCGCAAACTGCGATTGCCCCTGCTGTCCAATCGGTGCAACCTCGGTAGGATCCATATGGACTTGGCGCGTCGCGACTGCGTTCCGTGACAATCCGGCCGATTGTCAAACTCAATTGCGGTCTGATCGCAAGGAAGCGGTCCATGAATCCATCGATTCACTCGTTACGAATTGCGGTGCTCGCGGGTGGTGATTCCGATGAGCGTCCGATCAGCCTGAAAAGTGGTGCTGCGGTCGAGGCGGCATTGTCGCAGTTCGGTCATCGCGCTCTGCATCTTGATCCAGCAATCGTCGAATTGAGAGGCGTCGATTGGAGCCAGTTTGATGTGGCGTTCATCGCGTTGCACGGCCGATTCGGTGAGGATGGGCAGGTTCAGCAATTGCTCGACGACGCGGGTATGCGTTACACGGGAAGCTCTGCGGCGGCTTCACGACTTGCGTTCAGCAAGTCGGCGGCGAAAGAGCGATTTTTGCAATCGGGCGTACCGACTCCCGCATATGCCCTGATTCATTACACCGATGATTTCGACCGGATACAGCAGCAGGCCGAGACTGTGGGTTATCCGCTGGTCGTCAAACCGGATACCCAGGGTTCAAGCCTAGGGATCAGCATCGTGCGAAAGCGTGAGCAGCTTTCGGGCGCCCTCAAACGATGTTTTGAATTCGACGGATTCGGGTTGATCGAGGCCATGATCGAGGGCACAGAGTGGACTGTCGGTTTTATCGATTCGCAGACGCTGCCAGCGATCAAGATCGAAACCGATCGTGAGTTCTTCGATTGGCAGGCAAAGTATGACGATGATGCGACGCGTTACATTTTCGACGCCAAGCTGCCGATGCCCGTCATTGAACGTATCGAATCTGCGGCACGCGATGCCTGCAGATCACTGGGGACCAGTGGCTTGATGCGAGTTGATCTTCGCGTGGACGATGCACAGCAGCCATGGGTGCTGGAAATCAATACCATTCCTGGATTTACCGATCACAGCCTGTTGCCCAAGGCCGCGGCCCGAATGGGGATCTCGTTTCCGCAGTTGTGCGATCAGGTCGTACAGTCGGTGATGGGCCACCAACCGCCACAACCGCACATCTTGCAGGCTGTTCGAGTGCGACGAGCCGCTTCGTAACGGACGAGTTCGCAGAAAACGCGAGATCGTCCATGATCGGCATCATCTGCCGATCGTGGACGATCCGATCTTTCCATCATGCGGTGCGAACCGTTCGTGCTGCGCGGTGTGAAACTCGTTGGATTGCAGCGATCCTATGGCTCGTGCGGTGAAACACAGTGCTGAAGCCAAGAAGACGACAGTGGCGGTTGCTCCCAATTCTTTGATGGAAGCGTTCTTCCGTCCGGGTACCTTGTTTCGGCTGTCTCTACTGGCAGGGGTCTGCGCCCTCTGGCCTTATGCGGCGCAGCGGCTTCCTTCGCTTGCCAAGCGCGCGGAATATCAAACGACATTTTCGGCGATCCAGATTAGCCCGACCCCAACCGGGCCAGTTCCCGCGAATCTCGTTGAGCAGGTCGAGCGGCAATTTGACGTTTCGCGAGAACTTTCGATTCTTGACGAGCGACTCGCTGCCGACGTTGCGGAAGCGTTTCGTCAGCATCCGTGGGTCGCACGTGTTGTGAGTGTGCGTAAATCGTTTCCCGCTGCGATTCGTGTTGAGCTGGAATATCGGCGACCTGTGGCCATGGTTCAGGTTCCTGGTGGCCGGATTCCGATTGATCTATCAGGAGTTGTCCTCCCGACGGCTGATTTCTCGGCCAATGATCTGGCGAGTTTTCCCTTGATTCAGAACATCGCACCGAGTCCCTCGTTGCGGCCGGGATCAGTCTGGAAAGACCCGGCGTTGCAGTCGGCGGCCAAGCTGGCCAATTTACTTCGAGACAAATGGCAGCCGCTGAAGCTCGAAGCGATCTTTGTGCCGCGAGAGGATCCGTCCAGTGATCCAAAAGACGTCTCACTGGTGCTGATCGGACAGGGAAGTTCACGAATTCTTTGGGGGCGTGCACCCGGAAGTGATCACCCTGGAGAGCTTGAGCCCGTCCAAAAGATTCGCCGCCTCGAGAACTATCTGACCGAATTCGGCGATTACACGCAGCCGAAAGGTCCATATGAGATTGATATTCGGCACTGGCGTGAAAACTCACGGCGTCCCCTGGTCAGTGAGCAAAGTCAGGCAAAGCCGCCCAAGAATCTGCAGAGTTCCGAAGGCAAGCGAAAGACGCGCAGTTGAGTTGTCGCGCGGTGTCGCTGGAATGAACTCAATGCGCTCCCGCCTTTCCAGCGACTGATCACGCGTGACGTCGTGTGAGGCGGCAATTTTTGTGAATAACTCTTCGATGTCCATGGCGACCTCAAGCCCGTCCGGCTCTTCTCTGTGCCTCCGCGCCCCTGTGTCTCTCACTCCAACCAATGCGCGCCCGAGCGAGAACCGACGACCAGTGGGGCCAACGGGGAGGTGAGAGGCACAAAGTCACCGAGAAAGGGAGGGCGTTGATGTCCCGCAGCTCGGTGTTTCATCTCTCGATGAAACACCGAGCAACAGAAGTCCTCAGACGAGTTGCAACTGTGCCAATTCTTCACGCAATCGGATTCTCGCGGTATGCAGCCGTCGTTTGATCGTTCCCACGGGGCTGCAGAAACGGTCGCTCATTTCGATCAGTGACTGGCCTTCGAAGTAGAAGGCGACCAAGGTCTGCCGATCGAGATCGCGAAGGCGTTCCAGTCCCCCACGCAACTGGGCCGCTTCTTCACCCGTCATCAAGACATCCAGTGGCGATCGTGTTTCCGCATCGACGGCACCCAGGACTTCTGGATCCTGAGGAGCCACGGGGGGCCGCCTGACGGCCCGGTTGATGGCCAGGCGAACGGCGATTCGCCGCAACCAGCCAGGAAAGCGCTCAGGCTCTCGCAACTGATTCAGCTTTCGCATGGCTTGAACGAACACGTCCTGTGTCAGCTCTGCCGCTTCTGCGTGGTTTCGTAAACGCCTTAAGGCGATCGCGTACACGGTTGATTCGAACCGTGTCACGAGTTCGCCGAACGAGGCCCGGCATCCTGCTTGGGCCAGCAACACAATTGGCAAAAAGTCTTCATTGTCCATTTATATGACTCGTTTCCTGAGCCAGAAAACAAGACGATGCGTCTTTGTTTTGGCTGGCTGTGAATTTGGTCGAATTCTGTTGAGGACCAACGAGGGGATAAGCTGAACCGAACGTGCAGACGTGATTCATCACGCGCCACCCGAACGCCCACCAAGTCCACCCGCTGAGTTCAAGTAAATGGAGCCACCAAACAAAACACGCTGTGCGCGGTCTGCTGGCGTTGTCCAATTACGACTCACCGGAATCCGAGAAGAAAATGTCCCGTACTCGGAATGCTCAGCCGCATAAGTTGCGATTGAGGACCAACGTCGCCCAGACTGTTGCCGGCAGAGGTAGATGGTGACTTTCATGTCGCCACATACCGCCAGCAGGGCCGTTGGTCAGATGCGTCGTCTGTAGGCACGTCCGCCAACGTCGACTTGATTCAAGTACGACATGGGGGGGCGTTACCGAACTCGGCATCGGTACAGGAGATTTCGAGACCGGATACATATCGCAGGGTTTAAAAGAGGGATACGCACGACGTGCATTCGCGCCATCCACAACCAGAGCGCCCTGAATACCGGCAGCATTGGCGTTGATAATTGCGTTCTGAATGCGATTGATAGCTTGCATCGTGAATACCTCCTGCGATTGCCGCAGTCTCCAGGAAACGAGATTGATTCTGTGTTCGGAAAAATTCCGCAAATACGAAGAACTTCGTGGATCACGCCCCACAAACCGCGCGCGGAAAGGAAACAATTTCCTCCGCGGTTATTCGAATAGACGGTTTTATCCGTCCAAAGGTTCACGGGATTTTAGCCAGTTTCCTGGATTTTTCCGCTACAAATTTGACGGATTGTCATAAGTTGTTTTTCAAAAAATGTTTGCGGCAAATCTGCCCTAAAAAGAAAAAACAGAAAAATCAGCGTAATCGCTAAAGTTTGACGCCACGCCACGCCGAAATAAGAGGAACAGGATGCTCTGTGCTTGGTCTTCCTAATAGAGCTAGGAACTCGAATGAAACTTCTGCGATTTCTGACAGCGATCACGATGACGTTGTCTATGGTTGGTTGCTGCTGCGGTCGAAACGTCGTTTCGGACTGCTGTGATCCCTGTGGTGGGATGTCACCGGGGCGAGGGCTGATTCGATTCCCCGGGCTTCGTGGCGGGTTTGGCGGTTATTCTGCGTGTGGATGCGATAGCTGCGGAACAAGTGGTTGGAGCGAATATCCTAGTGACGGCGGCTGCTCTTCTTGTGGGAGCCCGGCGATGTCGACCTATGGTACACCCAGCACTGGTGGTGGTGGGTGCAACTGTGGTTCCACGTCATCCCCGTCGTCGGTGAACTATCCACCTGCTGGATTGCCTTCGACCCCGACTCCACTGCCCAGTGTCGATACGAACTCACCAGCCGCACCGGCGCCTCCGATCTCGCCGGCAACACCAAGTGACATTCCGCCTGCAAGTTCAACCATGATTCCTCCTTCAACGCCCGCCACGCAAATGGTGTCGTATGAAGAATTCCAGAAGCTGCCCGGAACCGTGATTTCGGGGCCAGGAATGGGCACTGGTTCGGCACCGGGATCCTCGCCGCGCCTGTTCAACCGGCCCGTCAATGGTCCCTCGCAACCAATGGTGTCCGCACAAGGACAATCACAAGTCTGGGTTCAGGCGAAATAGTCCGCGATCTTCGGCAACGGTGAAAAACTTCAAAACGGCCTCTCGTCTGACGAGAGGCCGTTTTGTTTTGGCTTCAGTCACATCCACTGAGCCGTCATTTCTTGCCCGAGAGTGAACGCGACCACGAGGCTTCGTAGTCTGTTGAAATCATTTCGCGGAGGTCTCAGTGGTGGTCGATTCCTCAGAAACAAGAGACTCACCAGGGAGAATCTGAGGTCACAGAGAATGACGTCATTGAAACGAGCATCATTGAAATGCGATATCCGATGTTGAAACCCTGATGTTACACGTCCGAAAATTCTTCATCGCGCTGAAATCGTCGCGCCGACCATACTTCGTCGCGAAGGCCCGGTTCGGCCTACTTCGAAACGACGTTCGTGGAGTTTGGTTGAACTCCCGCCTGTTCTGCCTGGCGCTGCTGTTCGAAGGCACGCTTCATCGAAGAATAGCGGCGTTCCAGGAAGACGATGATCAGCACGATGATCAATACGCCGCCCCATTTGACGATGAGCGAATCTGCGGGAAGGTATTCAACGACCAATTCCGCCAGAAAGAGCATCGCGGCATTTCCGATGACGGCTCCGATCGTGCTGCCCCAGAAAATTGCCCAGCGAGACAGGCCCAGCAAGCGACCAAAGATGGCGCCGCCGACGCTGCCTGTCGCAGCCAGGGGAAAGGCAATAAATGCCAACAACCCCAGGAATGTCATCCGTTTCATCCACGGCTGGTGAGCCAGAATGAATTCGCTGTCGCTGGATAAGGCCGCGATTTTGGGGCCAATCCAGGGCACGCGAAACATGAATCCCACATGGAACGCGAAGAACAGAGCCACCATGACATCTTGGAACGTGACCATCCAGAACAGGTGCGTCGGTTCAAGTCCCGGAAACGGCGTAATGATCGAAAATCGGCCCAGGAATGCGAAGGATGCCGCGGTCGCCCAAAGCAGATGTTTACAGAACGTCGGGCCCGCGACGACATAGACCGCCGCGAATGCTGCCAAGGTCAGAATGAAGGGACCAATGAGCGTCCCCAGCCAGAGCGGAAAATAGTTCTTGTGAAACGTCTGCTCGAATTCAAGAAACGATTCCAGCAACTGCTCATGTTCATGAGCGGTCGGAACCGTGTGATTGTTCGGTGGGGGAGCAGCTTCAGCCATGGATGTCGACGGAGTCGTCTGGGCGACCTTCCCAACGTGAAAATGGATCAGCGATTCATCAAGAATCATACACCAGAGGTGAACAGGTGGGCGACTGAGAATAGGCAGTCGGCCCACCGGGTTCAATTGCTGACCGCTTTTGTTGCCGCAGGAATGGCTATCCGGTCGTGCTCACGTCATCCGAGAACTGTCGCCGATTTATGGCATGATGCTTTGAATTGGTACCCAGAGCCATCCCGGCATGAAGAACAGTCCCAGCGTTGCCGCGAGGCAGATTCCCCCAGCGATCAGGGAGGGTGCTTCGGCCGCTGCTGGCGACTCGTCGCGATAGATCGGATCACGCAGGAACATGACTCCGATGATCTTCAGATAGTACCATGCACCCAAGGCCGCATTGATCGCGAGGACGACGGCGAGCCATCGACTGGAGTCATACCCCTGCGACCAGGCCGCGAAGAACAGGTTCAATTTGCCGAGGAAGCCAGCCGTCGGTGGCAGGCCGGAAAGGCTGAACAAGAAGACTGCGAACACCAGGGCCAACGCGGGACGGGACTTCGCCAACCCTGAAAGGTCGTCGAGAGTCTCGATTGGCTTGTCTCCACGACGGGCCGCGATCAGAACGGCGAATGCACCTAGCGTCATCGCTCCATATACCGCCAGATAAAACAGCATCGCGCCGATGCCGCTGACGGCGTGTCCACCCGTGCGGTTGAGCACGTCCTTGGTGATTTCGTGTTCCAGCCCCACAATCAAACCGACCAGCATGTATCCGGCATGCGACACGCTGGAATAGGCCAGCAGACGACGAATGTCGGTTTGCATAAGGGCCATCAGGTTTCCCACGAACATCGTGACCACGGCCAGCCACCACAGCAGCGGTGTCGCGGCGGGGGTCATAGTCCAAGAATTCATGGCTTGTTCGGCACCCGTGGCGGGAACCATCAATCGAAGAAGGGCAACGAACCCGGCAATCTTGGGCACAAACGACAGCATGGCCGCAGCCGAGGTCGGAGCACCTTGGAACACGTCGGGAGCATAGAAGTGGAATGGCACGGCTGTCAGTCGGAATCCGAGTCCCGCGATCAGCATGACCGTGGCGACGGCAACCAGCGGATTGGCGGGCTGACCTTGAGCTCCTGCAAACGCGGCGTGAATTGCGCCGAGATTTGTCGTTCCCGTGGCACCGTACAAGTAGCTCATTCCAAACAGCACGATTGCCGACGAAAAGATGCTAAGAAGGAAGTATTTTAGGGTGGCTTCCTGGGCGGGTGCATCGCGACGTGGAAGCAGCAGGAACAGGTAAGTTGGGATGCTGACGAGTTCGAGTGCAACAAACAGCCCGATCAGATCGTTGGCTGCAGCGATCAGGTTGACGCCAGCCAAAATGGCGAGCAGGCAGGCATGGCATTCTGCCGAACGCGAATCGTCGGCTTGATTCCATTGAAGCAGGACCAGTACGAATCCGGACGTCAGTGTCAGGCCGCGGATGTACCAGGTCAGTTCATCCAGCGCAAAGGGGCCAAACGTCCGCGCGACGGGCGTGCTTTGCCACCAGACCAGGCCGGCCATGATCAGCACCAGCAGGGACAGGAACCCCCATCGATGTCTGAGCCCTTCAGGGGCTTCGCCCTTTTCATTCACAAGGAATGGAGCGGCGAAAAAGATCAAGCACACGCCGGCCAGCAGGACGGCGTCAGGAGCGATCAGAGTCAGGGCGCTATTCAATTGTTGAATGGCTACGTTCACGGGCGAGTCTCCGAACCGAGAGCCATGCTCGGCATTGTCGTCAGGGATGCAGTTGTCACAGGCTTGATGTCGCCAACTTCACCATACAGCTTGGTCACGGCTTCGACATCGGGACGAATTAGATTCAGCAGTGGTTGCGGAAATAGACCCAAGACCAGGCACAGACCGAGCAGTGGGGCCAGTGCCGCCACTTCGCGGACATTCAGGTCGGTCACCGGTGCGTGTCCGTGACCGTGATCATCAGGCAGATGCACGGGGCCAAAAAAGGCGTGCTGCAACACACCCAGCACATACCACGCACCCAGTACGACACCCAGGGCACCGAGTGACGCGAGGATTACACCGAGGCCCGAACCGGCCTTGAACATTCCCGCCAGACACAGAAATTCACCCACAAAGCCGTTCAGGCCGGGGAGTCCGATACTGGCAAACGAGGTAAAGACCATGGCGACGGCGAGCAACGGCAACTTCGTGGCCATGCCACCAAGCTCGTCCAGTTTTCGCGTGTGATAGCGTTCGTAGAACATTCCGACGAGACAAAACAGAGCGCCCGTCGAAAGGCCGTGGTTGATCATCTGCAGCACGCCGCCGCTGACACCTTCGGTGTTCAACGCAAACAAACCCAACATGCAGAAACCCAAGTGAGCCACCGAACTGTAGGCCACCAATTTCTTGATGTCGTTCTGCGACAACGCACACAGGGAACCGTACAGGATGCCAATGACCGACATGGTTCCGATGAGTGGCAGTCCGATTTCTCGGCAGGCATAAGGCAGCATCGGCAACAGCAGGCGCAGGAAACCGTATGTTCCCAGTTTTAGCAACACACCGGCCAGCAAGACCGAACCTGCGGTGGGAGCTTCTACGTGGGCCAGTGGCAACCATGTGTGGAATGGGAACAGCGGTACCTTGATCATGAATCCGGCTGCGATCATCAGGAATAAGACGATCTGCGTCGAATCAGGTAGACCACCGGTCGCGAGAGCGGCCGCAAGGTCAGGAATGGCAAAGGGTGTGGTCAGTGTGGGGTTCTTCTGAACAACAGTCACAACCAACGAGATCAACCCGAGCAGGGTGATCAAGCTGCCCGACAGCGTGTAGATAAAGAACTTGCCAGCGGCGTAGCGACGCAACGGACCGCCCCAGATCCCGACCAGAAAGAACAAGGGGATGAGTGTGAATTCGAAGAACACATAGAACAACAAAATATCGAACGCACAGAAGACGCCGATCAGACCTGTTTCCAGAATCAGCAGGCAGGCATAGAACTCGGCCGCCCGTTCTTGAATCGCTGTCCAGGAAACCAGCACTGACGAGATGGTCAAGATCGTTGTCAACACGACCATGGCTAGACTGATGCCATCCAGCCCCAGGAAGAATTCGAACTTCACACCTGGACTATGGGGGCCTGCTTGGGACAGGTCGAGCCAGGTGTGCCGCTGCACCATTTGAGGATGAACGGGTCCCCGTTCTGCAGCCGGGACGGCGGGCAGTTGGAGATACTGCGCGGCGACCGCCCACGAGACGAGGAATGTCGTAATCGTGGCAAGCAGTGCGACCCAACGGGCACGCTGGGCAGTGGCCTTGGGGTCAAGCAGCAGCAGCATGGCGGCTGCGACTGCTGGCAGAAAAATCATGACGACTAACAAACTGGGCATCGAATCATACCTTTGCGGCGGAAAGCCGATTGCGGGCACAGGGAACGGATGACAGGCGTGGGTGTCGAACTCCTTACATCGTTCCCGCCAATGCTCGCAGCACCGAGATCAGGCAGACAATCAATCCGATCATCATGACGGTGCCATAATTCTGAACCATTCCATTCTGAATCGGGCGGATGATGCTGCCGAATAGCCCGGGAATGAACCCGAAACAGTCGACGATCGTGTCAACCACCCAGCGGTCAAATAGTTCGCAGACGGTTGCAAACGCTCGCAATGGTCCTGCCACAAACTTGTAGCCGCACCAGTCGATATACAACCCTTCATGAGAGATATTGAAGCCCAGCGACATCCCACGCTTTAGGTTTTGCGGGATTCCCGGCGAAACCACGTAGAACAGGTACGCCACACCGATGCCACCCAGAGCCAGAATCGTACTGATTCCCATCATGATGTAGTCTGGATCAAAGTGATGCGCTTCGGGCAGACCCGGTGTGTGATGCAGGTAATGGCCATAGAGCTCTGTCGGACCGGTGATGGCTCCGATGAACAAGGCTGCGATGGCGAGAATCGCCAATGGTCCTGCCATTGCGGGGGGCGCGTCGTGTGGATGATGTCCGGCTTCTTCCGGAAATTTCTCTTCACCCCAGAACGTCATGAAGTAGGCGCGGAAGGTATAGAACGCGGTCATCAGCGAGGTCAGCAGCGCGACGCCAAGAACCATTTGATAGTACTGTCCACGTGTGGGATCTTGAGAGGCATCGACGAGGACAGCCAGGATTTCGTCCTTACTCCAAAAACCAGACAGCAGCGGAAATCCGGACAGGGCCAGAGCACCCGCCAGGAACGTCCAGTGGGTAATCGGCAACGCTTTCCGCAAACCGCTGAATCGCCGCATGTCGATCACATCGCCCATCGCGTGCATCACCGAACCGGCTGCCAGGAAGAGCACCGCCTTGAAGAAGGCATGCGTAAACATGTGGAACATGGCGAACGTCACAGCATGAGTCGCCAGGCCTTCGCCGCCGCCAGCGGCTCCCAATGCCATAAACATGTAACCGAGCTGACTGACCGTCGAGTACGCGAGGACGCGTTTCAAGTCGTACTGGGTGAGCGCCGTGATTGCGGCGATCAAGGCCGTGGCAGCGCCGATGATCGAGACAATCAACTGCACACTGGGGGCGTGTACGAAGAAGGGAGTGCAGCGGGCGACGAGATACACCCCGGCGGTCACCATGGTCGCGGCGTGGATTAAGGCGGAGACCGGGGTGGGGCCTTCCATCGCATCAGGCAACCAGACCTGCAGCGGGAACTGAGCGGACTTGCCCACGGCACCCACAAACAGCAGTGCGCAGATCGCGGTGAAGATGGTCGGTTGCGTTGCCACGATTCGATTGATGGCATCGGGTGATTCGAACAAGGTGCCGAAATCGAGTGTCCCAAACGTCAACCAGATCAGCAGAATTCCCAGAATAAACCCGAAGTCACCGATACGGTTGACGACAAAGGCTTTCTTGGCTGCTGCGGCCGCGCTTGGCTTATGGAACCAGAACCCGATCAGCAGGTAGCTGCACAGCCCCACGGCTTCCCAGAAGACGAACATCATCAGGAAGTTGCCGGACAGGACCAGCATGCACATCGAGAAGACGAACAGGGACATCGCCGCGAAGAACCGGGGGTATCCGGGATCACCGGTCATGTAGCTGCTGGCGAAGATGGCAACCAGCAAGCTGACCGAAGTCACCATCGTCAACATGAGGGCTGACATGGCGTCAGCACGCAAGATAATCGGAACATCGATCGTGCCAATCTTGATCCATTGGTAGACCGTTTTCACGATGGCGTGGCTGGCTTCGTGCTCTTCATGACCGAACCCGCTCGGCACCACCACGCTGAGGAGGTACAGCGACGCCGCAAACGAGATCGCCAGACCGAGCACCAGGGGGCGGTGAGCGTACTTGCGACGGATGACATGTCCGACCAGCACGATCCAGGCACACGCCAGCAGCGGTGCGGTGGGAATCAGCCAGATCACGTTCTCTTTAAGCCACTCTGTCACGGTCAACTCCGAATATTCGTTTGCCCATGGACCGTTCCACGGGGCTTCAATCGTCAAACTTTGACTCGCTGACCCGCGATCAACAGTGTCGCGAGGTCACGCTGGCGTTTGGCTATGTCTTGGCCTGTGTCGGGCTGGGCGATTTTGGCATTCTTCCGGCCGGGGTCAGGTGTGGCAGATCCGCGTTCGGATCAGCAGGAGCCACGGTGGGGGATGCCACCCCGGAACCGGAGTACACTGGAAGATCGTCTTCACCCAGTTTGCCCCACAAGAACACGTCCAGCGACTTGCGACGCTGGTAAAGCGACAGAATCATTGCGAGTGCCAATCCTGCCTCGCACGCAGCGACGGTCAGCACGAAGATCGTGAAGATCTGACCTTGTGGATTGTTGTGATAGCGGCTGAAAGCGGTCAAATTGACCGAAACGCCATGCAGCATCAGTTCTGCTGAGAGCATGATCAGAATCAAGTTGCGACGCGTCAGGAAGCCGATCATCCCCAGGATGAACAGCGTTGCGCCGATGATCAACTGATTTTCCAAAGCGGTGGTCGTCATAGTGTTCCTTGTGACCTCCGCGGTGCGAGTGCGATGGCGCCGATCGTGGCAATCAACAGCACCGTTCCGGCCAACTCGACAAAGTAGAGATAATCTCCGAATAGCGAACGTCCCAGGACTTTCAGTGAACCGATTTCGCGGGAGGTGTTTGTTTCGGTGTACGCGGCCTGGCTGAGCGGATTCGCCTCGATGGTGACGGGAACGGCGATGAACTGCCCGGATTGCGGTGCGTCATTCGTTGATTTGCCGTCGATCCCACCCCATTGCTGGAGGGTCAACAAGAGTGCCCCCAGCAGGACGAACGCACCGAACGATGCCACTCCTGGCTGGAATGGGTGGTTATCGTAACCGCCGCTGGACGCGGTTTGCTGGGCAAGCATGATCACGAACATAAACGTCACGATGATCGCACCGGCATAGACGATAATGGTCGTCGCCGCCAGAAAGGGGGCCGAGTTGATCAGGAACAGGCCACAAACCGCCAGGGTCACGATTGCGAACCACAAGGCCGAGTAGACGGGGTTGCGGTCGGTCACCATCAACGTGGCACTGATGACTGCCGTCGCTGCAAAGACGAAAAACAGGGCGCTACGGATGAAGTCGCCCGTGGCGGGCAACAGCATGGGCTGGAGAGTCAGCAGGGCAGCCAGCCCTACGAGTCCACCAAGAATCCGCGGGCGATGCTTGCCTGCAGGCATCAGCAACCAAACGGCCAGCCAGCCCAATCCCAACGGGATCAGCAGCAGTCCGTTTTCTTTCAACCATTCCATCACAATTCATTCCCGTCAGAAGCAACTAGTTGCAGGAATCAAAATGAATTCAGCAGCCGAGGTGTTTGAGCCGTCACGCTCATACCGAGTGGTTACTCAATCACTCCCGCCGTGGAAGACTTGGCCGCGCGGTCGTCTGTTTTGACAGACGTCGCAGGGCCTAGCGTATGCAGTTCAACGAAATCACTGGCATGACCCAACTGGCCTTTGTGCGTCCGGATGGGGTTGTTGGGGGTGTCTTTGGTCTGGTCAAAGACGCTTAACAGTTTCTCTTTGTCGAACATCATTTCCTGGCGGGTCAACCCGACCAGATCGAAGATGTTGGTCAATTCGATGGAATCAACGGGACACGCTTCTTCGCACATCCCGCAGTAGATGCACTTCAGTTCGTCGATCACAAAGGATTTCGGGAACTTGTCGCGATCGGCCCAGTGAGGATCATCCTTCGGGGCATCCTGAGCGACGATGTCAATGCACCGAGCTGGGCATGCCGTGGCGCACATCATGCATGCCACGCATTTGACGCGACCTTTGTCGTCGCGATTCAAACGGTGTACGCCACGATAGTGTGTTGGCAGTGCCGGTTTTTGTTCTGGGTAGAATTCCGTGACGGGGTTGAAGTCCGTGACGTGATTTCCCGTCGTCCGCAAACCGTCGAAGACCGCGGGAAGGAATGTCGATTCCCAGAAGTTCATCGGCGGTTCTTCGACCCAGTCGACGTCTTTCGGATCAATGGCCATGATTCGTCCTTATCGTTCTTAACTTCCGCTTGTCCGTGATCGTCACGCGTTGATGGCGTTTCTGAGAAGCAATGCGGAGTTCAGTTGTGCAATCTTCAGTGTGCGTGTGCGTGATGTCCGGCCGCTTCAACGGGTACTGCGGCCAAACGTCGTGCGAATGGACGTGTCGCCTGAGTGCCCATCAAGCCCGCGCCCAAAATTAGTCCCAAAGACATTGGCAAGAGCCACCAGACGTTCAAATTGAATTGTTTGACGACCATCACAGTTACGACATTCAGCGTCGCCAACGGGATCATCACCTTCCAGGCAAGGCCCATCAGTTGATCGAATCGGAAGCGAGGAATTGTCCATCGCAACATCTGAATCACGATGATGAAGGCGAACGACTTGGTCAGCAGAACGAGAACCTTAACCAGGGTTGAACCCAGATAGTTACTGTTCGCTTCGGCGATGAATGGGAATTGCCAGCCACCGAAGAACAGGATGCTGGTCAGGAAGCTGATCGTGATGACGTGTGTGTATTCACCCAGGAAAAACAGACCCCATTTCATGGCGCTGTATTCGGTGTGCCAGCCACCGACGAGTTCTTGCTCACACTCTGACAAGTCAAACGGGAGACGCTGCGCTTCCGCCATGGCTGCGGTGAAAAAAAGAACGCACGCCAAAGGCTGAAACCAAATGTTCCAGCCAAAGATTCCTGCATTGGCCTGATGCAACAGGATCTTTTCGAGACTCATGGAATTGGTCAGCAGGGCGATACCAACCACCGACATTCCCAAGGGGATTTCGTAGCTGACCACTTGAGCGCTCGCCCGCATTGCACCAAGTGCGCTGTATTTATTGTTCGAGGCCCATCCACCGAGGATAACGCCGTACACGGCGAGGCTGCCGACTGCGAAAATGAAGATCAAACCCAGGTCAATCCCCGGGGCAATGATGAACGGAAATTGTCCGTCGGTCGAACTGAGGTTGTTTGGAACCGGTCCGAATGGCACAACGGCGAAAGCGAGCATCGTCGTGAATACTGAAATGCCCGGCGCAAGCAGAAACAAAACCTTGTTGACGTGACCCGGGATCACGTCTTCCTTGAGCAGCAGTTTGACCATGTCGGCGACGGGCTGAAGCAAACCCCAGGGACCAACCCGGTTGGGGCCGATGCGGTCTTGCATCCACGCGGACAGCTTACGTTCGAGCAGAATCAGGTAGGAACACACGCCCAAATTGATGTTCATCACGATGGCAATCGTGAGCATCGGCATGACGAAGGGGCGAGCCCATTCCGGAAACCAGTTGATGAGTTGTTCAAGCATGACGCGGATTGACTTGTCTTTAAAAAGGTTCCAAGGACAACATGCGGAACATCAACCGACTGGTTGAAGTGTGGCCGCGCCGGTCGAGGATAACAACACTCCCTCTTCGGACAGATCGCCCACCTTGAGCGCTGCCAGTGCGGGGATTTCGCCCGCGATTTCCTGTCGTAACGTCGAGGCGTGGAACAAGCCATGGCGTCCGGCGAGTTCCATTAAAATTCGTCCATCGGGCCGACTGAATTCCGGTCCACGCAATCCGCGATGAATGGCTTGTGCCAACCCAGCATGATTGACGAACGTACCATCTTTTTCGGCCCAGGCCGCCCCGGCGAGCACAAACTGAGCTTTGTCGCTTGCGGGTGTGGCGATCAGGTCTTGAACGATGAGCGTCTTCAGTTTGTCGAGCTTGCCGATGTCGGCTGCATCAATCCAGCCTTCAGGATCTCCACCCAGGACATACAGCGTGTCGATGCTGCCGCGGGTGACTTGTTCGAGAATTGCTGATTGCGTGACGACCTGTCCACCGAAATGCTTGAGGACGGCTTCGACACCGCGCTTGTTCGGGCACTTTTCGGCGCGGATCGTAAACTTCGTTGGCAGGACCGGTTTTCCGTGGACGTCCTTCGGGTACAGGTCATCGCCTCCGACCATCCGAACGTGCCCCAGCCCCAATTTCACCTCGGGATTGATCGACTTCGCGTATTTCGCGAGCAGATACGCTTCTTCAACGGTTGCCCACGGCGAGATCAGTACCGCCAGCTTGGATTTCGCCTGCTGCAAGGCGTTGCGGACGGCAGGCAGAATCGCATCCCAGTCTTTCGATGTGACCGTACCATTGGAACGTTGTTCAGGCGTCTTGAGCCGCTTGTCCGAATGGATGTACTTCCAGCCGAACCGACCTTCGTCACACATGAAGCTGCCCTGGGCCTGTGGATTTTCACGAGGCTTCAGGCGATACAGGACGTCTTCGTTCTGATCGACCGTGATGCTGCAACCGGTGCTGCAGTTTGGACAGACGCTGTTCTTCGACTTCAGCCACCAGACGCGCTGTTCGTAGAGGAAATCTTTGCTGCAGAGCGCACCCACCGGGCAAAGGTCGACAACATTACCAGCCAATTTGTTGTTACACGGTTCGCCGGGGAAGATGTCGATCTCTTCGTGCGTTCCGCGGCTGACGACCTGCATTTCGGCCGTGCCGCTGATCTCGCGCGTGAACCGCACGCAGCGCGTACACATGATGCAGCGATCGGTGAACAGAGTGATCTGATCGCCGATGTAATCTTTGTCCGGCTTGATGTTCTTAGGCTCTTGCAACCGGCTGTAACCGCGTCCGTACTTGTAGCTGTAGTCTTGCAAGCCGCATTCGCCAGCCTGATCGCAGACGGGGCAGTCGAGCGGGTGGTTCAGCAGCAGGTACTCAAGCGTCGCCTTCTGTGCGGCGAGCACCTTTTCACTGTTGGAAATCACGACCGTGCCATCTTTGACGGGAGTCTGACAACCGGGCAGCAGTTTGGGCTGCATGGCGATCGTGCCGTCCGGCTTTTTCTCGCCGACTTCGACCAGACACATGCGACAACTGGCGACGACCGATAGATCATGATGCCAGCAGTAGCTAGGGATTTCGTCACCGGCCCTTTGAGCAGCCTGAATGCAGTTCAGTCGCTCGTTGGCACCAATCTCAACCGGCTTGTTGTTAACGATAACTGTGGGCATAAGGCTTCAATGGCTTATCGTGGGATAGGGATGACTCAGAAGATCCAGTTGCAAGCAGGTTGCTCAGTGGACTTCCATCAATGCGTCTGAGGGTTTCACGGTTTTGCGTCCGGTGCGAATGTACTCTTCAAACTCGCCGCGGAACTTCTTGATCGCATTCTTGATCGGCCAGGCTGCTCCGTCGGACAGACCACAGATCGTGGTGCCGGGGATGATGCCCATCGACGAGGCGACTTCGACGAGAAGATCGAGGTCGCGCAGTTGGCCTTCGCCCATTCGAATTCGGGCGAGAATCTTGTGCATCCATGCGGTTCCTTCACGGCAGGGCGTGCATTGGCCGCACGATTCATGCGCAAAGAAGCGAGCACAGTTGAACAGGACGTCGACCATGCTGGTCTCATCGTCGATCACGGTGATCGCCGCCGTGCCGAGACCCAGGCAGCCGGCCTTGCCGGGGCCGTTGAAATCGAGTGGAAGATCCAATTCTTCCGCAGAGAGAAAGCCCATGCTGATTCCACCGGGAACGACCGCCTTGGCTTTGCGACCTTTCCAGACACCACCGGCATGCTTGTCGATCAATTCACGAGTTGTGATACCCATTGGCAGTTCAACACAACCCGGCTTATTGACGTGACCGCTGATGCAATACAGCTTGGGACCGTAGCTGCCGGCGTCGCGAGGATTGTTGGGGTCGGGCGGGACACCCAGACTCTTGAACCAGGCCGAACCGCGATCAAGAATTTGCTTGACGCATGCCATCGTTTCGATGTTGTTGACGATGGTGGGTTTTCGGAACAGCCCTTCGATGGCGGGGAACGGAGGCTTGATTCGTGGCCAGGCGCGTTTGCCTTCGAGGCTTTCGATCAGTCCGGTTTCTTCACCACAGATATAGGCCGCCGCACCGCGATGCAGCACAACGTCGAGATCGAATCCGGTACCATGGATGTTCTTTCCGAACAGTCCCTTGGCATAGCATTCGTCGACGGCCTTCTGCAAGACGCGATAGCTGCGACCATACTCGTATCGCAGATAGATATAGGCCTTGTTCGATTTAATGGCGAAGCAACTGATCGCAATCCCTTCGAGGATCTGATGGGGATCTTCTTCCATCAGGATGCGATTGTTGAACGTGGCCGGTTCGGATTCATCCGCGTTGATGGCGAGATAGATCGGTCCGGCATGGTCCTTTGGCAGGAACGTCCATTTTAATCCGGTGGGAAATCCGGCCCCGCCGCGACCGCGCAGCCCCGAATCTTTCACCAGATTGATGACGTCGACCGGTGGCATCGCGAGCGCTTTCTTGAAGCCCTCGTAGCCGCCGTCACGCAGGTAAGTTTCCAGCGACGCACTGTCTGGTTTCCCGACGCGTGCCAAAAGTGTTGGTTCAAAGGTGGGCATATGTGTCTCGGAAGAAGCATGCACGGTTCGTATC
Organism: Schlesneria paludicola DSM 18645; assembly: GCF_000255655.1. NCBI lineage: Bacteria > Pseudomonadati > Planctomycetota > Planctomycetia > Planctomycetales > Planctomycetaceae > Schlesneria > Schlesneria paludicola. The sequence continues at coordinate 664,512 of NZ_JH636436.1, forward strand.
AGAATCGCCGTCGATTCTGGTCGCATCCGCTAGGCTTCCAACTCCTGAATTCGACTCTCACAAGGACTTCAAAAGTGCATCCGCCTTCTCGGGCGTGATGTTCATATGGGCTTCGTCATCGACCAGGATGCAGGGAGCGCCTTCGCAGGCACCCAGGCATTCGGCAAATTCCATCGTGATTTTTCCATCCGCGGACGTTTGCCCAGGATGCACATGCAACTTCTCGCACATGTGTTGCAGCAATTCTTCACCGCCGCGCAACATGCAACTGATGCTGCGGCAGACCCAGACGCGATGCTTTCCCAGCTTGTGCTTCTCGTCTTTGAAGAACTGGTAGAACGACATCGTGTCGTGGACTTCGGACGGGTGCAGTTCAAGCAGTTCCGCAATCTCACGGACAGCTTCGATCGAAACCGATCGCTGTGCGTCCTGCACCAAGTGCAGCGCTGGCAGGACGACGGCTCGCTTATTCGGGTACTTTGGGAATTGCGCCCGGATCTGGTCTCGCAATTCCTCGCTCAACACGCCCATCGTTTCTCTCACTTCACAACAAAACTTCAGTACTTTGCGCTGCGTCTGTCTTTTGCGCTGGTGGCCAGGGTGCCACGGAAATCTTCATGTCGTGGGCTGCGGCCCGGTTATCGATCCAACTCTGCGGCGATGATGTTCAAGCTCCCGAGAACCGCGACCACGTCGCTGAGCTGGTGGTTCTTGATGATCTGCGGGAACACCGAGAAGTGAACGTAGCTCGGGGGACGCGTTCGGGCGCGGTACGAACGCGGCGAACCATCGCCGACGATGTAGTAGCCCAGTTCCCCGTTTGGCGATTCGGTTGCCGCGTAGATTTCTTCTTTCGGAGTCGGGAAGCCGCGGTTTGGCATCATGACTTCGAAGTGCTGAATCAAACCCTCGATGCTGCGGTAAACGGACGGCTTGGCGGGAATGACGGCTTTGCTGCCGGCGTCAACGTTCACTGGGCCTTCGGGAATGTTCTCGATGCACTGCTCGATGATCTTGATGCTTTCGACCATTTCCTGCATTCGCACGAGATACCGTGCGTAGCAATCGCCGTCTTTCGCGGCGACGACTTTGAAGTCGAGGTCGGCATAGGCAAGGTAGGGCTCGTCCTTACGCAAGTCACGCAGCACACCACTGGCGCGGGCCAAGGGGCCTGTCACACCCATGTTGATGCAGTCTTCTGCGCTCAGATGGCCAATCCCTTTGACACGCTCGATGAAGATGCGGTTACGGGTGAGAAGGCGGTGCACTTCGGCATGGACGTCAGGGAAGCCTTTGACGAACGCCCGTACCTTGTCGACCCAGGCATTGTTGACATCAAACGCGACACCACCGACGCGAGTGTAGCTGGTGTGGAATCGCTGGCCCGAGGCGGTTTCAACGATGTCGTAGATGCGTTCACGCTGCTGGAAGAAATACAAGAACGCCGTGAAGCCGCCGAGGTCCAGTGCACAGGTTCCGGTGTTGAGCAGGTGATCCTGGATTCGCATCAGCTCGGCGAGAATTGTTCGCAGATACTTGCAGCGTGGAGTGATCTCGATCCCCAACAGCTTTTCGACGGCATGGTGCCACGAAATCTCGTTGTGCAGCGGCGAGATGTAGTTCATCCGGTCGACGATGGTGACGTACTGATTGAAGTCGAGGTGCTCACCCAGCTTTTCGAATCCTGAATGCAGGTATCCGATGTGGGGTACGGCATTGACGACCGTTTCACCGTCGAGCGTCAGGATCAGCCGCAACGTGGTGTGTGTGGCGGGGTGCTGCGGACCAAAGTTCAGCGTCCAGAGGTATTCCTTGTCTGGAGCGTCCATTTCGGCGAGATCAGATACTTCGAAAGGCATAATCGTCTCTTGGACGTGGAATTGTGATTGGAATCAGCTCGGCCGGGCGGTCAACGCGGCTCATCCATCGAAATCAAACGGAAATCAGCTTTCGGCGCGCGTCAGCACCGGGAAATTGTGTCGCTCGCCCAGTCCCTTGAGCGGATAGTCTTTTCGCAGCGGGTATGCGGTGAATTCATCGGGAGTCAGAATTCGTCGCAGATCGGGGTGTCCCGAGAACTTGATTCCGAACATGTCATAGACTTCACGTTCAAGCCAGTCGGCCGACTTCCACAGTGAATAGGCGGAAGGCAACACAGGGTCAGGATCGTTGACGTGTGTCTTCAGGATCAGCCGTTCGCCCCTCGTGGTGCTGACCAGGACGTAAACGACACCGAAGCGATCCTTGGCGCCTTCGTATTCGAGGTAGTCGACGGCGGTGACTTCCATCAACGTGTCGAACTGCAGGTCCTGCTTGAGATACGTCAGAATGTCGAGCAGATTCGCCGCTGGTACGGAAACGCGGTGATTGTCGCGAAACTGGCTGAAAGACAGTTCGGATTGCGGGAATCTGGATTTGAGAGAGTCTTCAGTGGGCATCGTGTGTCAACAGTCTTTTGAGCAAGAACACCGTTTTCGCAGTCCGCGTTCGTTGTGCACGAATCGCTTTCCGTGAGGTTGAACGATTCCGGGCGAAGATCGCTAGTTCAAGGCCACTAGCTTTTCGTTGGCCTCTCGAATTCGGATCAATTCGTCGAGGTCAAACGGAGTCGGCCCCATCGGTTGGGTCCGTTTACCGAATTCGGTCCCATTCAGCGTTCCACCATGCTTGATCTTGTCTTGCAAGGCGATGATCCCGGCCATCAATTGTTCAGGGCGGGGCGGGCAGCCTGGAACGTACAAATCGACCGGGATAAACCGATCGACGCCTTGAACCACTGCGTAGGTGTCGAAGACACCGCCAGTACAGGCACATGCACCCATGCTGATGCACCATTTCGGCTCGGGCATCTGCATCCAGATTCGCTGCAACACGGGCAACATTTTCATGGCTACGCGGCCAGCGACAATCATCAGGTCGCACTGGCGAGGACTGAATCGCATGACTTCCGCACCGAACCGCGCGAGGTCGAATCGTGACGACGCTGTCGCCATCAATTCGATTCCACAGCAGGCCGTGGCAAATGGCATGGGCCACAAACTATTCGCGCGTGCCCAACTGGCTGCTGCGTCCAGCGTGGTCATAAAAACATTATCAGGAACGTCTTTCATCGCCATTTAAAGACCCCTTTTCGCCAGGCATACACATACGCGATGGCGAGTGTGGCCATGAACACGAGCATGATTCCGAACACAGTGCCCCGTAATTCCACCGGAACGCCCAAATGAGTGGCGGCTGATGGGTCTTCGAGATATGCGGAAACAGCCCACGGATAAAGGAACAGCAGTTCCACGTCGAACACGAGGAACAGGATCGCTACCAGGTAAAATTTCACGTCAAAGGGCTGGCGGGCGTCACCAACGGGGTCCATCCCCGATTCATACGGCATCTGCTTGACAGCCGTTCTCTTACGGGGTCCCACAATATGAATGATGACCAGGTTCGTAATTACGAATCCGATCAGAACCCCGACAAACAGCAGTACGGGATACGAACTCTCCATGCGGTGTCAGCCTTTGAAACCTGAACAATTCGCCGTCAGCAGGATTGAAAACCATCTTCGTGATCGGTGGTCAATCTGCAACATTCACGCCACGTCCACTACCAAGCTCGGGATTCTAGGACCGGCTTCCACAAACTGCAACGCAACGTTGCGGGTCGGGGCGCCTGAACACCGGGGCCGTTTTTGAGTTCCTTTTCGGACTCAAGGGGTGTAAGTCGCCGGTCGGAATCATGAAAATAACGAGCTCGCAAGGCGTTCGGAAATCCGTCAGCTTGATTTGGTTTTTCCGAAACCTTGCCTCGGTCAAGAGATCCAACCAATTCAGGCCGCCCACTTGGCAAGACCTTCTTTTCTCAACGGCACACCAAGATAAAACGCGGCGATGTCTCGAATCGCGTTTTCGGCAGAGAATCCATCTTCGGCAAAACGAATGCTTTCTTCTCGCCACATTGCGTGTGGTGTCGGCCATGCGTTCGCAGTTTCGGCAAACATCTCTGCAAAGTCCGAAGGCTCAAAACGGTTCATCCAGCGGATCGCGCGGCACGGTCGAAGTTGATTGTACGACTCAAGGTCAGACAGGATTGGAACCGCGCCGCATCCCAACGCTTGATACGTTGAAACAGACAGCATGTCAGTTTTTGGGACAGAAATCCCAAAGTCACTAAGCTTTAGCCACGCAGCGACTTCGGCGTGCGGGAGCATTCGTTCAATGAACGTGACTCGGTCACGGAATCGGCTTTGTTCGATGAGCTCGCGAACACCTTGCATATAGTCGGCTTGCGATTCACCACACAGCAGGACGAGGCGACCCTGGCCACCGCTGTCACAAAACTTGAAAAATCCTTGGATCACTTCGCGTGTGCGATAGTGAGGATGGGTTCGGCGATTGACCGTCCAGATCGGTTCGTTCAGCGGCAGTCCTGCTTTTTGGCGCAGATGGGCCCGTTCGATATCGCTGGCGCCGTGAAAGGTTTTGCCGTCGAGACCCAGATGAAAGCAATAAATCAGCTCCGGAGGGATTTCATATTGCTCGATCAAAATCTTCACGCATTCGGTGGAGGCGACCTGGATCCGTTCTGCTCCCTGCAGAATCTGTCGCAGCAGCCAGCGATAGGCGAATCCGCGTTCGTGAGCACCGAACACTTCTGTGCCATAGACGCCAATAATGTATCGTCGACCGCTCAGCCAGGCGGCAAATCCATTTCCGGAGGCACAGTGTGCGTGGAAGATCTCGTCCGACGACCGGGGTCCACGAAACCGCATGACCAGGCCGCTCAGCAGGTACCGTAACGACATGGGTGCCTTCTTGATCCACCGTGGCAGGATCGGGCGAATCGAGAAGCATTCGTTTTCAAAGGGTTCTACGGGATTTGCCGTTTCGATTTCGACGAAGGTCTGCGTCTGCGCGAACAGGGTTAGCCACTGTGCCACATGCACCGAGTCACCTGTCGCGATGAAACGGATGGTGCCGAGCGGCTGACCGGGCTGAAAACAGGTCAAGTCCTTGGCCAGTTCGTCCTCGCGTCGAATTTTCATCAGTCGTGCGAGTGCTTCATCGACGGGGGCCGCTGTGTTCATGGCAGATGCGTTGGGGGGCAAGTTTCCGGTCACTGACGCGTCCTCTTCACGCTGATTCATCTCAAATTCACGCATTTTTGCGGAGAAACAAACAAATACGGTCGGGCGAGTGTGACGTGGTTCAAGCGGCAACTCGTCCGATCGGCCGCGGCATCGGCTTCTTGGATTGGGGCAACAGATTCTGAGTTGATAGGCGAGGTCGTCCTGCTGTGATGACGGCCCGAGATGACGACAGGCAGCCAAACAGGAGAAAGACCAGATTTCCGGTCAATGAAAATGTCAGATTGGGCTGAGTCAGATTACCGATCATCAGTCCGACGATCATTCCCTGCATCCCGCGCAGCAGATACCACGGTTCAGACTCGCTTCGCGCCCTGCGTTTGAGGCGTATGATCGTGCTCAAGCCGCTGACGAGCAGGGCGAGGTAGAGCATCAGTCCCAGGGTTCCGCATTTGTGAAGCACTTCCAGATACTGTTGATGGGGAGTGTCGAATTCGGAATACCGTGAGAACGATTCGAACATGTATCCGAAGACTGGTTTTTCGACCGCCAGTTCCAGTGCCAGTTGCCAGATGTCAAATCGCCCTGATGATGGGTCTTCGCTTTCGGTGCTTCGTTCCAGACGCTGTTGGACTCGCTCTTCGAGCGTCGCCACAACCGCAGTGTCTTTTGCGATCGAGAACAGGCCGAAGCCAATGACGCTGAACACCATGATCGCGACGAAACACCCGGCCAAGACAGCCGTACGTCCTGTGGTGATCAGATAGATGATCGTTCCAAATAGGAGTACCAATGTACTTGAACGTGACATTGATCCCAGGATCGTCAATGCCGTTCCGCCAGCGAGACACCAGCCTAATAATGGAAGAAAACGGTGTCGTGATGATTCGGCGGCAGCCAGAAGCAACGGGACCATTGCCGCATAGAAGCTCATCGGCGAATTGGGATATCCGCTCAGGTCCCACTCGTAGATCGACCTGCCCCACTCACCCGCCGGAAATTCAGGGCTCGTGATCGTGCAGCACATTGTCATGGCAGAGACGACTCCAAAGACCCAGCCGATGGTCTTGATGAACTCAAAGGGATCGATCCAGATTCCCAGCAATAGCCCCAAAACCACGAATCCGATTGGTTTGACGAGTTTGAACGCCGAATAGAGCCGGATCATTTCTCCGGTCATCCCCATTCCGATCCCCGCCAGAGTTGTGGCGTATGCGATGAACACAATGGCGATCAGGGGCGTCAAACGGTCGCCATGGACAACCTGCTTGGTATTTTTGGCGATCGACTTTGGTTGTGGCGTCCGCGCAAACAAGTAGAGAAACGGAACCAGCAAACAAAGGACGTCCGACAACATCAGTTCGATCGGTTTGTCGCCGACGGTTGCTGCGGTGGAATGAATGGGCCAGACAACAAACGTGCCGGCGATCCACAGTAAGACTGTCCTCATTGTGGGACCTCACTCTTGATTTCAGGCGTCCGCGTCGAGATTTCAGGCGTTGATTGCCAGGCGGGGTGTTGTTGCAGGCTGACGCTGACCGCGATCGTCCAGACTAAGCTCGTCGCAATCTGGGCGAACCCGAGTCCCAGCAGCCCGTAGGGGCGGATCAACAGGAAGCTGATGGCCACGTTGACGACGGCACAAAGGCCCATGATCGCCAGGAGCGTTCGTTCGCGACCGGTCATCTGCAGGACATAAGCCGACGTTCCAGAGAACGAGGCAATACAGGCCGAGATGAGAAGAGCGATAAGCACATGGTATCCAGGTTGATAGTCTCGTCCGATCAGCGTGAAGATCGTATCGCCAAAGCAGGCGACGCCGACCGCGACCGGTAAGGTAAATGCCACACACAAGGCTTGTCCTTGGACAACAAGTCGTCGCATCTCAGTGAAACGGCCGGCGGCGTACAGGCTCGCAAATTGCGGTGCGATTACCAGACCCAGCGACTGGCTTCCCAGGATCGAAACATCGGCGAAACGTTCCATGGCGCTATACAAACCTGCTGATTCGTGGGCGACCAAAGTCGCGCCGGCGATCGCGATGCTGATTCGGCTCTTCAAAACGACGAGTATTTCCGCAGCAAGGAATGCGATGGCTACACGCGCCCACGCCAATCGGTCTGCGTCGTCGATGGCCTGGCCGTTCATCCGCCATGGAGATCGAAGGAGTGGTGATCTAAGGAAGAAGTACAGGACGAGGGCTGACATGCTCAGGATCGACACCAGATGCAACATCATGGCCGTCGAGGACGAAAGCGGTTTGGCGGGAGAAGATAACCACCACGTTGCGCCCGCCAGAACGAAGAGAATGACGGGCCAAAGTGCCGTGCTGATCTGGCTTTCAAACAGTCTTCCGGCACTCCGCAGGCTGGCTTCCTGGATCTGGCGGATCGAAAGCAGCGGGATCATGGCTGCTGCTGGCAACATGCAACTGGCGAGTTTGACGCCAATCGTATTCCAGTAGGTCAGGACCACCGCGCTGAAACCGAGTGATACGAGGCCGGCCGCGATGACCGAGGCGAATGTGGAGTCTCGGATGATCGCGGCCCGCTTATTCAGTTCATTCTTCGCGGTGTATTCGGCGATATAACGCAGGACGGTATTGTCGATTCCCAGCTTGGCAAATACGCAAAGGATCTGAGCCCAGGCAAAGGCAAGCGAGTATTCGGCGAAACCGGCGGGGCCTAGGCTGCGTGCCAACACAATATGACTCAGCAGCAACCCGCCAGCGCCGAGGACGCGAATCGAGAGCGCTATGGCGCCGCTACGAGTGACTGACGCGGCTCGGCGTGTCGTCCTTGTCGCCGATACTGGAACCGAGCAAGTCGCACTCATAAATGTTTCGCATCTCGAAAAATATCGGGTGTAGGACCTGCCATGAAGTTGGTTCCGCTGTATCGCGTCAGGGGCGATTTGAGTCAGGGGCCTCTGACAACTTGTTCCGTCGCCTCGAAAGATCTGCCCTGTGGTTCGGAGTGCGGGCGGAATCTCAACCAAAATTACGGGACTGTCAATCCCGGATTGGCCCGGCTCAGGCTCGCCGGACGGCGTGTCACGTGTTCCGTCATGAACAGGGGAAAACTGGACTTGTCGCGGGGGAAGGGTACTTCTATATCTTGCCTGGCAGCGCTCAACTCGGATTGCTTTCTTTTGATGAGTGAATCGCACGGATGCGACAAATTCTCCAGTCTCTTTCGACGGGCCAAACGGAACTGGTCGAGGTTCCATGTCCAGCGGTCTCATCGGGCCAGCTCTTGATCCAGTCACGGATCAGTCTGGTCTCGGCCGGAACGGAACGGATGTTGGTCGAGTTTGGCAAAGCGAATTTGCTCGAAAAGATCCGGCAACAACCAGATCGAGTCCGTCAGGTTCTCGACAAGGTGAAAACAGACGGACTGTTGCCGACCATGGCGGCGGTGAAAAACAAGCTCGATCAGCCGATTCCGTTGGGATATTGCAACGTCGGAACGGTGGTCGAAGTCGGTGCCGGGGTCGACGGCTTTCAATGCGGTGATCGTGTTGTCAGCAACGGCCCGCACGCCGAAATGGTCTGCGTGCCGAAGAATCTCTGCGCACGGATTCCTGACGATGTGACGGACGAAGCGGCCGCCTTCACGGTTCTGGGGTCGATTGGATTGCAGGGCGTTCGGCTCGCTCAACCGACGCTCGGCGAGGCATTCGTTGTGTCGGGTTTGGGTTTGATTGGATTGATCACCGTCCAGTTGCTGCGTGCTCACGGCTGTCGCGTGCTGGGTTTAGATTTCTCGACAGCGCGGCTTGAGTTGGCTGAAAAAATGGGGGCCGAAACCTTCAATTTGAATCACGGAGATCCCGCTGCGGCCGCACACAAATTCTCGCGTGGCCGCGGCGTCGACGGCGTCTTGATCACGGCATCGACAGACAGCGATGAACCTGTGCACCATGCGGCGCAAATGTGTCGACGACGTGGTCGCATCGTCCTGGTCGGTGTCGTTGGGATGAAGTTGTCGCGTACGGATTTCTACGAGAAAGAGCTTTCGTTTCAGGTGTCGTGTTCGTATGGGCCTGGTCGATATGACGAGAGCTACGAGCAGCGTGGCATCGACTATCCGGCGGGCTACGTGCGTTGGACGGAGCAGCGAAACTTCGAGGCGATGCTCGACATGATGTCGACGGGATCCATTGATCCTACTGTGCTCGTGACGCATCGATTCGCGGTCGAATCGGCTGTCGGGGCGTATGATCTGATTTCGAGTAAGCAGCCGTCGTTGGGTGTGTTGCTTGAGTATCCTCGCGCAGCGGAAGTCAAAACGCTGCGCGAGCAGACGGTTCGTCTGCATCGGCTCGAGCCACTGCGTTCAAAATCTCAGGCACGATCAGCAATGCCACGGGTCGCGGTGATTGGAGCGGGGAACTATGCGTCGCAGGTATTGATCCCCGCGTTCAAAAAGTGTGGGGCGACGTTGGCGTGTGTTGCCTCACGGAACGGACTGACCGCTTCCCATGCCGCGCGGAAGTTTGGATTTGAACGAGCCACCAGCGATTTGGAATCCGTCATGACGGATTCGAGCATCGACGCTATTGTCGTTGCGACGCGACACGACAGTCATGCCAGTCTTGCCCAACGTGCCCTGGCGGCAGGCAAGCATGTCTTTGTCGAAAAGCCGTTGGCTTTGAATGTTGCGGATTTGGCAAGCGTGCTGGCTGTGTACCAGCAGGCTAGCGCAGACCATTCGGCAATCGCACCAATTCTGACGGTGGGTTTCAACCGCCGATTTGCCCCGCAAATTCAGCGAATGAAATCACTCCTCCGTGAGCTGCACGAGCCAAAGTCGTTCGTCATGACCGTCAACGCAGGTTCGATCCCGGCCGGACACTGGGTTCACGACCCGCATGCCGGCGGCGGTCGCATCGTGGGCGAAGGATGCCACTTTATCGACCTGCTGCGGTTCTTGTGCGGAAGTCCGATCGTGGCGGTTCAGGCGACAACATTCGGTCGGGAAGCCGCGGTTGCAATTCGTGATGACAAAATGACGATCACGCTGTCATTTGCCGACGGGTCATTCGGCACGGTGCATTATCTAGCGAATGGGCATCGTTCGGTCTCGAAGGAACGGTTGGAAGTTTTCTGTGCTGGCCGAGTCATTCAACTGGATAATTTCCGGCGGATGACGGCCGTCGGATGGAAATCGTTCCGCAAGATGAATCTCTGGCAGCAGGATAAAGGGCATGTCGATGAAGTTCGGGCATTTTTGAAAGCGATTTCAGAAGGTGGTCCGCTGCCAATTCCTTTGGAAGAACTGAATGAAGTCACCCGTGCGTCATTTGATGCGGTTGTTGCCGCCCAGTCGAACCAAGTGGTTCACAGTCAGGACGTCTCCAGCGAACAGACGTTGCCCTTTTGTGCCGTTGGCGCAAATGCCCCGCTCGTGCAGACCGCGTAAGCGACGCGACTGAACGAGCGAAACGTCAATCGTTCAGTCGATGACGTGCGAATAGAACTGTTTTCGGGGCGTGGCTGTCGCCTGTGACGATCGTCGCGAGGCGATTCGAGCGATTGACCGGTAAAGGCTGGGGCGACAACTTGCTCTGCGGCATCCGGTTTGCATATCGTGGCGTGACAACGATTGTCAGATGAGTAAACCCCGCGAACGCTCTGCGGAGATTCCCCCACGTGCATGTGATGACCCCTCGTGAAGTTTTGGCTCTGTGTCGGCAGAAAGATCTGCGGGCCGTCGACCTACGGTTCATGGATTTTCCCGGTACACAGAAGCATTTCACCGTCCCCGTGACGGCCCTGACCGAAAAAAGTTTCGAAGAAGGGTTCAGCTTCGACGGTTCGTCCATCCGCGGATGGCAGTCGATCAACGAGAGCGACATGCTGGTTGTTCCCGCATCTGGAACGGCCTTTGTTGACCCGTTCATGACGCAAACTTTGGTCATGACCTGCAATATTCAAGACCCGATTACGCGTGAAGACTATGCCAAAGATCCGCGCAATGTTGCCCGCAAAGCAGAAAACTACATGAAGTTGACGGGGCTTGCGGATACGGCCAATTTCGGGCCCGAGGCCGAGTTTTTTGTCTTCGACGACGTGCGTTTTGATCAGAATGAGCACGAAGCGTACTACCACGTTGACAGTATTGAAGGTCAATGGAATCGTGGCCGTCACGAAGCTTCCGGCAATTCAGGCTACAAAATCCGCCACAAAGAAGGGTATTTTCCCGTTCCGCCGACGGATACGCTGCAGGGGGTTCGCACGGAAATGATGCTGACGCTGCAGGATTGCGGCGTCGAAGTGGAAGCCCAGCACCACGAGGTCGCGACGGGGGGGCAGTGCGAAATCGACATGAAGTACGCGCCGCTTGTGCAAACGGCGGATAATCTGCTGCTCTACAAATACATTGTCAAAAATGTGGCAGCACGGCACGGAAAATCAGCAACCTTCATGCCCAAGCCACTCTGGAACGACAATGGGTCCGGTCTGCACCTGCACTTCTCGCTCTGGAAAAATGGGGCAAACCTCTTCGCCGGGTCGGGGTACGCCGGGCTTTCGGATATTGCGCTGCACGCCTTGGGCGGAATCCTGAAGCACGCACCCGCGTTGATGGCGATTTGCTGCCCGACGACGAACAGTTACAAACGGTTGGTTCCGGGATTTGAGGCCCCGATCAATCTCACCTACAGCAGCCGCAATCGGTCGGCCGCGATCCGAATTCCCGTTCATACTCCGACACCGGAAAGTAAACGATTTGAGTTCCGCTGCCCGGATTCGTCATCGAACGGCTATCTCGCGATGGCGGCAATGCTGATGGCGGCGATCGATGGGATTCAGCGTCGAATTGACCCGGGCCGTCCGCTGGATAAAGACATCTATGATTTGGCGCCCGAAGAGCTGAAAGATGTTCCCAAAACTCCCGCGTCGCTCGAGGAATCACTCGCTGCATTGCGGAAGGACCACGAATTTCTGCTGCGTGGCGATGTCTTCACGGAAGACGTCATCGATACTTGGATCTGGTACAAGACCGAAAAAGAAGTCGAAGCCCTTCGTCAGCGTCCGCATCCGTATGAATTTGCGATGTACTACGATATCTGATGCGACACGAGCGGCATTCGCGTGAAATCCGCGTCTCGTTTGCCGTCGTTACTTGATCGTGAATGCCGGGCCAGCCTCGTTTCGCTCGACGCTGGTTACTTCGTTCATCGTTGAGCCTGCGAATCGTTCGACAGGAGCGATGATGCTCACGGTGATTTGTCCCGTCGCGCCGTTCTTCAGCACGCCCGCATGAACGGCAACGGCGGCGAGATTGCTGTCGAGAGCGTAAGGGCCTGTTCCAATGACCGCCCCCGCATCGGCCTTTCCGGTCAGCGTGAAGGTCAACGTCTCCTTGAGCTTGTCCTTATATTCCGTCAGGTTTGCAGGAGCCATTTTCGGTGCGTTTGCGGTGGCGTTCTTGGGATCTCCCTCCTTCGGGGGCGTTCCTGAAGTGGCCATTGCACCACCGCTTGTTGAGCCGAGCTCTTGCGGGGTGAGAAAACCATCGCCGTTCTTGTCGAGCTTGCGAAACTCGGCGAACTTCGCCCGATCCCACTCGTAGAGACCGATCTGACCATCGCCGTTCTTATCGAGTGAGCGATAGGCCTCGGGAAGTGCCGCCGTCCGAGAACGACGGGTCGCAGTGGCCTCACCGATATAGTACAGCTCGTCCGGGCGAACATCGTCCGTTTCCGAGCCGTCCTCAATCCACACAATCTTCAGCATTTTATTCGCTTTGATTTCGCGGATTTCGACGAGGTAATTCTTCTTCTTTCCGTTGGCGTCGGGGTAAACCCCCACCAGCTTGGATCCAACCACCAGCTTGGCCTCAGCTTCAACTTGCTTGCCTGCGATCAAATTCACCGGCGTTTCCGCTCTCGCAGTCGAAACGCCGGCGAATAACATCAGCAAGAAACAGATGAGCCAACGGGTTTTCATGGCGGTCCCCAGTCTGCCTCGGTCGTATTCAACCGATGATGGACGGATCAGTTTCTGGAACCAGATCGCTATCGGGATTAAACCATTCCTCTTTGTACTCGATCCGCTTCTTGTGCTTCATTGCCAGGTTGGATGTGAGGGCCATGATGGCATCCTTCATGCCTTGCTTGCCTGGGCAACGAAGTACTTTCTCACCTTGCTCCGGATTGCTGCCGAAGTTTCGGATGCAGAATGCGAAGTGTTCCATTTCTTCGGTATAGCCGCGGCTGACCTTGCCGACATCAGCGGTGGAAGCGGCCTTGGTGGGAGCGATGCTGGCGCTGGCTGCCAGGACCGGTTGACCGTCACTTCCGTCGATCGCATACAGTCGCTGGTCGATGCCACCCTTGGACGAGCCCGTGGCTTCTTTGTAGAGCATCGCTTCCAGTTCTTGCTTCATGATCAGTGTCCCACGACTGCCGAAGACCGTCTCGCCGTACGGCTCGCTACGGTTCGTGCTGATCGAAGAGTAGGTCACGATGCAGACGTCATTCTTATCGTCTGCGTAATGAGGACCTGGGAACTCAAAAGTCATGTAGACGTGATCGTCGATATCGCGGTCATCAGCTTGCTGTTCGGGTGATCCGATCCCTTTCACGCCGTAATAGTTTTTGCCGCCATAGCCATAGCAGGCGATTGGCTGAACCTTGTTTAAGAAGATGCTGGCTGCGTCGAGTTGGTGGCTTCCCAATTCGGCCATCAGCCCCCCACCGGTGTTGTTGTACAACCGCCAGTTCACCAACCGCTCCATCGATGGATAGCCGAATTCGCTCGCGAGGAACTTGTCGAGATCGGTCACACCCTTTTCCTTGGCGTGTGCCAGCAAACCCTCGATGTCCTGCTTGAATTTGCGTCCAAATGATTCGGCGGTGTAACCACCTGGTCGCCAGCTATCGCTGCCGGGGAAGCTGTTGTTGCGGTGCCACTGGGCGCGGATGAATTTCAAATCACCGAGCATCCCTTTGCGGATCATGGTGTTCGCATTTTCATACAGCACGTTGTAGTGGCGCTGATGACCCACTGCGAGCAGTTTCTTTTCCTGCTTCGCAACCCGGATCATCTCTTTACACTGCATGACGGTGTGTGCCATCAGCTTTTCGGTCAGCACATGCTTGCCTGCTTTCAAGCAATCGATGGCGACCTGAGCGTGTTGGCACAAAGGCACAGCGATCACGACCGCTTCGATTTCCGGATGCTTCGAAAGCAGCTCGTGGTGATCGCGGTAGAGTTCCACCTTCTTTGCCGTTGCGGCACCGAGCTTGCGGTTGAGACCCCAGCGAATTTCGTCGCCGTCGCCTTGCAAAGCGCGAACTCGGTTTTTGGCTCGCAGGTCTGCGATCGCCACGATCTGCATGTATGCAGGTGGATGTTGCGTCAGCAAGACCGAACCTTCGTCGCCAGTTCCGATAAAGCCGACCTTGATCGGGTCTCCAGTCAATGCCCCATACCCGAAGTAGGTCGCACCGAGTGTTGCGGTCACGGCGGCGGCACCGGTCAGGAATTCGCGCCGTGTGAAGGCAACGGCTTCATTAAAGTTCTCTTTGCCCAGACGTTCTTGTTCTGGTGTGAGTTGCATGAAAGTCTCCTCGTGTCGATTCGTCGATACTTGAATTTTAGTCGAAAGTTCTTGGTTGCTGGTGCCAATTTCCGTGGAAATTGCCGTTCCGTTGCGAATCGGAGAACGCTGAACTATTTCGGTCGGCGGACGCGATGAATCAATGCCGAAATGATGGCGTCGATTCCGAACCACTTACCGCTTGGCAGGGCCGCGATCGCTAGCAAGGCGATCATTTCGACCAGCACTTTGTTTACGATCAAGTTGTGTTCAATACTCGGGATCTCTTGCACGCCGGGCCATGGTGGCATCGCCATGTAGAACATCATGAGCAGTCCGGCACCGCCGATGGCCGATAATCGCGTGAATAGTCCAACCATCAGCAGCAGGCCAAAGATCGTCAGCCCCCACATCGTTTGGCTATTAATGCGCTGCATGGGGGACGGGGCAGGTGGTACTGGCCCGAGTGCGAGTTGTTGCTCACCCAATATCTTGCTCGCATCGTCGAAGAGGTCTTTTTCTAAGGCTTGGACGGGGCCCACAAGATTACGGCGTGTCTTTTGCAAATCACTCCATTGGCGTTCGAGGTGATCCCATTCGAACTTCGTTTTCGCTTCGGCGTACTTTTCTTCGTATTGCTTAATTTGTTCTTTGTAGTATTCGACTTCTCCCACCATCACGACCAGTTCTTGACCGTCGTCACCCTTCGCTTTTTGAACGATGCCAACGCGCTCGGGATCACCTTTCAACATGGCGGCCAAACGCTCGCGATACGACAATTTTGATGACTGACGTGCGACGTCGTTGACGGCCTTGATGACTGGGTCAAATCCAGCCTTATCAGTGGCCGCTTTTTGAGCGTCTTTGATGACTTCCAACAGCTTGGCTTGCTCGGTTGGCAGCAAGTGCAATTTGCCATCAATGGTCAGCTTCTTCGTCGCGGCATCGTACTTGATTGCATCTTTGGCAATTCCCGCGGACTTGATCGCTTCGCTCAGATCGAATCCGGCAGGCAGTTCCGGTACGACAACGCTGAACCCGTTCGGACTTCCATCCAGCAATCGATCAAGTGCCGTGGCTTCGACGCCATAGTGGGCGACAAATCGGTCGCGCCAGCCGTCCCACTTGGCCGACATTGACTCATAGTCCAGCCACGACAGATCGTTCGGGTCTCCGGTCATATTGCGAAACGCGGTTCGCATCGGGCCGGTGGAGTTCTTGAGGTACCCTTCGGCTGTCCATGGTGCGGCCGTGCTTTGAGTGTTGAGTTTCCACAACCCTTCGTAGAGCAAATGCCAGCCAATGGAGACCCGTAACACCACCAACAAGGCTACCGCGAGCCAGGGAATCTTGCGCAAGTCTGACGGCACTCGGAATCTCTTTCAGATGAAGACTCAGGTCGCAAACCACCTCTCGCGAGGCATGTTGTACAGGATCGGTTCTAGTGTCTGACCCTGCTTGGGCAGCGGAAAAAAGATCGCGCCCACGGAAGTCGGCAGATTATCACAACATTGCAGACTCTTTTCGACTCCCAATACGAAAAAAGCGGTAGAAAGCGCATCGGCCATCGCCGCTTCCGGCGCAATGACGCTGACGGAAAGCAGTGTTTCCACGGGCCAGCCGGTTCGCGGATCAAGGATATGCCCGTAACGTTTTCCTTCATGACGGAACCATTGTACCGCCGTGCCGCTCGTGCCGATCGCCGCATCTTTGAGCAGTAGCGTCGCAAATGGTTTGTCCGGCAACAGTGGATTTCTCAGCCCAATCGGCCAACCGTCGTGACCGGCATGACTTCCCTGTGCGCGAATGCTGCTCCGCCCGCCATGAACGAGCCAATTTTCCACTCCGCCCTCGAGAAGTCGAAGTCCTGCCTGATCGACGGCGTAGCCTTTTCCAATGGCTCCCAGATTGAACGACATTCCTTCACAGGGAAACGCAATCGTCTGATCTGTTTGGTCAAATTGAACTTTCGTCACGCCGCACTGTGGAAGCGTGGTTGCAATTTCGTCCTCTGTGGGGATGCGAAATTCCTGACGGCAACGACGCCAGAGATTGATCAATGCGCCCGACGCCGGATCAAACGCCTGCTCTGTCTGATCGCAGAGTGCGCGTCCCATTTCGAGCAGCGAATACAATTCCTGCTGAACGAACACCGGTTCTTGGGCCGCCCGCCGGTTCAAATCGCTCAGAGTGCTGTCGGTGCGATAGACGGAAAGTTGCTGTTCCAATTCATGGACCAGATCGAGGGCGCACGAGGCGGCATCGATCTGGTCAGCGGAATTGCTGGGGTTGAGCATGACGTCAAAGTCGCACGCCATGGCGGTTGTGCGCAGCATCAACGTCGGTCCTCGCGATGGAGCAGGGACCGACGTCAGATCATCCGCCAGTTGTTCGCCCACTCGTCCCGCCGCGTCGCGAATGGCGCGAATGGCGCGACCGGTCAAAAAATCTCGGCGGTTCGGAGCGGATTCAGACATGTTGGGCGATCGACCGTTCCAGCGCATTCATCTCAAGGTGTGTTGCCGGAACGCCTCGATGGTCATTCATGACTTGCGACCTCGTTACAGCGACCAACCCGCACGGTATTCACGTTTCAGGAACTGATCCGCCTCGGGCGAATCGGTCTTGAGCGCTTGTGCATCCCAGAGGATTGGTTTTCCGGCACGGTAGCTGACATTGCCCAGCAGGACGGCTTCAGTCAGGGTTCCCCCATATTCGAAGTGGGACGAGGTCGATCCCTTGGTGCGAATGGCCGTCAGCCATTCTGCGTGGTGTCCGGCGACGGATTCGGCGATCCAGGGCTTTACAGGTGCTGCCGTTTTTCCTTCCTGCATGAACAGATTGTTCGTGCCATAGTCCGAGATCAATCGACCGTTCGGCCCTTCGAAGAGCACGGCTGAGTTTTTCTTGTAGGACTCGGCTCCTTCTGGCATCCAACCGCCGTGATACCAGGTCAAATGGACGGGCGGTTGATCGCCGCGTGCTGGAAATTTGTAGTCGACCTTCATCAGGTTGGGACACTCGTTGTCGCCGTTGTGCCCCTTTTCGCCCGTGGCCGACACGGATGTCGGAGCCCCAAGTTCCAGAGCCCAGAACGCCAGGTCCATGTAGTGACAGCCCAAGTCCGCCAGGGTGCCACCGCCGAAATCCCACCAGAAACGCCAGTTGAAGTGGAAATGGGCCTCGCTGAATGGCCGATACGGCGCGGGTCCGATCCATTGATCGTAATGAACGTAGGATGGCGGTTCGCTGGTCTTCACGGCGGGAAACGATCGTACTGGTGCGCCGACCCAGACATGCACGCGTTCGACAGGACCGATTGTTCCCGCGCGGATTGTTTCAACGACCCGGCGATAGTTCGACCCGGCATGGATCTGGTTGCCCATTTGCGTCGGTACTCGAGCTGCAGCATTCAGCTTGCGGATTTGACGTGCTTCCCAGACCGAGTGCGTCAAGGGTTTCTCACAGTAAACCGGCAGGCCTTTCTTCAGCGCTGCGGCTGCGACAAACGCGTGGACATGGTCGGGCGTACTGCAGACGACGCCGTCGAGCCCCGGCACTTCGAGTGCTTCGCGAAAGTCGAAGACCCGCTTGGCCTGCGGGATTTTTTCGCCAGCGGCTTCGAGACGTTTGTCATCAATATCGCATAGCACGACGATGTTTTCGTGCGAAACACCGTTCAGATTGGCGGCACCGCGGTCGGCGACGCCGATCACAGCCAGATTCAGTTTCTCGTTGGCGCTGCGAGCTTCCTTCGCTTGCGCAACCGTTGGCCACGCCAGAACGCCCGCGGCGGTCGCTGCTGTTCCGGCTTTCACAGCGGCTTCAAGGAATTCACGACGGCTGAGACCCTGGGTCATGACAAACTTCCCGGCAAATGTGTGAATGAATCGACCTCAATGGTCCTAGGCAACCGGCGCAGGCTGCGTCCGGTCAATAGACCATCCAATACGTCTGCCTGCAAGCGACTGGCTGTTCGGTATTGAGTCCCACAGAAATCTGTCACTCGAAAACTGAATCTCCGCAACAGAGGGCCGAAGCGGTATTTCGATCAACGGCGTGCGTGATGGTCACAGGTCGTCGTGATTGACAGAATGTCCGTTTTTCGACGCGTGGTAGCGGCGAATTTCTTCTTCTAGTTCTCGGCGTTCGTGTCGCAGATTGGCCCGTGCGACGGCGGTGTACGCGAATGTCGACAGCCAGTCCCCGAGCGCCATCAGTACCATCCACAGGACGAGTACGAAGACGCACCCGACCCAAACGAAAAACAGCATCGGTCTTCGGATGAAGACTTGATCAAGTTGATCTCCGATCGGAATCATCAGGCCGATCGTGCCTAGCATAACACTGACCTGCATCCGCCGACGAAATTGTCGGTCTGCGTGCAGGCGGGCCGAATCGTCATTTTCGACAACTTCATCCAGCGACCGACGCGAACGCCAGACGAAGACTCCCATCACAATTGCGCACGCGACGAGCAGCCCGCCAAAGAGGAGCGCTGGCAGCGTGGTGGCGTCGATTCGTATCGGTAGAGGCATGATGCAGAAATAATACTGATCTCGCGGACCAGTTCCCACCGCGTGATCGATCAGGGGGCCGGTTGAGATTCGTCGACACAGTCTCCAATGCGATGGCATGCCGCTTTGACCCATGCAAGACCGCTACGGGCGCATTTCTGAAGCTCATTTCGAGCGACTGGCATCGGAGTTTGTTACACAGTCTCATCCGCCAATTTCGGCCAATTTTTCCGCGACTTCCTCAACGTGTCCATCGACTTTGACTTTCGGCCAGACTGCGGCAATTTTGCCCTGCTTGTCGATCAAGAACGTGGCGCGCTGGATTCCCATCGACTTCTTGCCGTACATGTTCTTCTCGACCCAGACTCCATATTTTTCCGCGACAGCATGGTCTTCGTCGGCGAGCAGAGGAAATGGCAACGAGAATTTTTCTGCGAATTTTTGATGCGAATCGACCGTATCCGTACTCAATCCCAGCACGGCGGTCTCAGCCGACTGGAACTGCCCGATCGTGTCACGAAATCCGCAGGCTTCTTTGGTACAGCCGGGCGTGTCGTCGCGAGGATAGAAGTACAGCACGATATTCTGCTTGCCTTTGAACTGGCTCAGTTTCGCTCGGCCCTGGGGAAATGCGGGAAGGTCAAACGCAGGGGCCTTATCACCCACGGCCGGCATCGAAATTTCGGTCATGTTGTCTCTCCAGATTGGCTTTTCGTTGTGGTTTTGCTGTGTCGTGACAGTTTTATCGGATCTGAGCGGAATTGACGGGATCATTATTTCGAGCCGAGTTGATTTGACCAGCCTGTTGAATTCACGATGCTGGCTCGATCGAGTCTCGAAAGCCATGGGCACGCGCTGATCCATGAGGTTGCTGATTTCGACAGCAGGTTGGCCAGCGCCGGCAACGCTTCATCAGATACACTTCCGACTTCTTCGTCCGAACGACCCGCGAAACGGTACCCTCTCAAACGATGATTGTGATTCCAGTTCTTGACGTGCTGAATGGTCAGGTTGTTCGTGGAGTTGCCGGACGCCGATCGGACTATCGTCCGATCATCAGTCGACTGTCGCCCAGGACCGATCCTGTCAGCGTTGCGCAATCGCTTCGCGACTCGTTCGGTTTCAAAGTCTTCTATGTCGCAGATTTGGATGGAATTCTGCATGGTCTGCCCAATTTGACGCTCTATCGACAGCTCTCTGATCTCGGTTTGGAAACGCTGGTCGATGGCGGGGTATGTGACGTCGACGGTGCGACGACGCTCATCAATGCCGGGGCCACACGTATCATTGTTGGGCTTGAGACTTGTCGTTCACCGGATGCGTTGGCGCAACTGGTCGCTGCCTTTCCGGATCTGATCTTCAGTCTTGATCTTCAGCAAGGAGTTCCTCGCCGAGCGATCGATTCCGTCGGGTGGTATGACGACGCCACCAGAATCGCGAATCAAATCAGCGCAGCCAAAATACGTTCGATTCTGGTGCTTGATCTGGCGGACGTGGGAACCGGCACAGGCGGTTCAACCGATAAGCTTTGCCGTCGAATTCGAACAGAATTTCCCGAGATCAGCGTGATTACCGGGGGCGGCGTTCGGGGGGCAGGTGACCTGCGCCGTTTACATCGTATTGGCGCGAATCAGGTTCTCGTCGCGTCGGCATTGCACGACGGTCGACTCACCCGTGAGGAACTGGCTGAGATTCAGAACGACGTCGACAAAGTGGGATCGGATAACGCGTTGGGATCTTGAGTGAGCGAGTTCGGATCAGTCGAGGCGAATTTCTTTTTCGAAGATTTTCGCTTCTTGGATGACGAGAGGTCGTAATCGCTTGGGTCAAAATTCGTGAGATGTCCGTCGCGGAAAAACAGAATCACGCTATAGCCTTCGTTATCCGGGCCCCACGTGAAGGCATTGTCTGTGGATTGGACTCCCTCTGATCTCATCCGACCCGTTTCGGTCGTGTATTCACCCGGTTCACCGATCGCGGCTTCGACTTCACGTAAGCTCATAGTGTTTTGAACGTTATTAGCGACGAGCCAATAGAGTGACTCGTGATTTCGTTCCGCAGAAAATCTCTCGCGATGGACGCGTTGAGCTTCCAGTCTGGCAGGATCGGGCTTGACGTATGCGTCCAACCCCGGCACACCCGCGTTATGTAGAGTCTCGCAGCCGATGCAGACCAGAAGGGCTGAGATCGAAAGACTCATCGAAACATTTAAAAAACGATACTGGAACATACAGACCGCCCCTCGGAACAAAAGCAGATCGGGGCGAAAGTTATGACAGACTGCAAAATTGATCCAGACCGACTTGTTTCTTCGCAGGCTTGACCAAGGCCGTTTGGGCTTTTATTGTTAGCACTCTCCAGCCCCGAAACCGGGGCGAATGACCGGGACGATTAGCTCAGTTGGTTAGAGCGCCACGTTGACATCGTGGAGGTCGTTGGTTCGAGTCCAATATCGTCCACTTATCACAACTTGATGCTGGCTCGTAATTTACGATTGCCCATCAGGTGAAGAAAGAGGGCCAAAGCGGGTTGCTACCCTAGTTTTGACCCTGATCGGCCCTGCGGCGTGAAAGTTTGTCGTTCATCGGACCCTGTTGCAGGGTGGCGCATCCGCGAGGAATCTGAAAAGTCCTCAACCTCTCTCTTCTCCTGCCTGAATTCCGCCAAACAGCAGGCTCGCGTCAAGATTGACGTCAGATCAACTGACAAAACGACGATCCCCGTGGAGCCGCAGGACTGCCCCACGGGGATTCGTGTTTGAGGAAAATGAAACGTTCACAACAGATTGACCACTTTGTCGGCGAGTCCCTTATCACCAAGGATGATATTGAGCTTTCCGGCCGAAGCGATCTTTTCCAAGACTTCCAACTCGCGCAATCGCATCAGTGTCGGGCTGTCCGCCAGCAGTTTGGCCGTGTTGGCCTGGCTGCGGATCGCCGCTGTCTCTTCGCGTCGTGCGATCAAGTTCGCCTCGGCAGCCTTGTGAGCTTCCGTGACCTTGTTCATCAGATCCTTCATATCACCCGGCAGGATCACATCCCGGATACCGACCGAGGCGATCTCCAGTCCCAGTTCACCCGCTCGACGTCGGATGTTGTCCTGGATCTCCTTCGCGACAGCATCCTTGTCCGTCAGGAAAGCATCGAGTTCGCGCGCTCCCACCACGCCTCGCAGCACGAGCTGCGTGTCGCGGTACAGAGCCTGTCGCACATCGTCGGTCTGGCTGACGGCCTTGCGAGCATCAACCACCTTGTAGGTCACGACAGCGTTCAGTCGCAAAGTGACTTTGTCGGCCGTCATGATCTCCTGACCACCAACGTCGACGATGGTTTCCCGCAGGTCAACTTCAACCAGCTTGGCTTCGGCCGTACCTTTCCAGAACGCGTACTCACCCGGAGCAAGCGAGTCGACATAGCGACCGTCGATGAAAAGCACGCCCACGTGATCACGCTGGACCGAGCCAACATCCAGGACACGGTTGGCCAGCGCCGAGCGGACAATCACCTTGAACTGTTCGTGCTCAAAGCGGACCGGTTGAATATCGATGATCTCGACGCGGACTTGCTTCTGGCCCGTCCAGCAGGCGTGCTGACCTGCTGGCAAGACTTGACTGAACCGGTTCTCGATCCAGACCAATGCTCGCTCGTTGTCCTTCAGGTCCAGGACCACGGCGCGCTCGGCGAGCGCACCAGACTTGATCATCAAGTCCAACTTCTCGTGAACGAGCCACGGCTCACGCTGCGACACGACGTCGACACGGACTTTGCCGAATGGATCAAAGAACCAGTGAGCACCAGCCGTGAGCAGGCCTTGAAACTCACCGTCGCGGAACAACAAGCCCATTTCGTAGGTACGAATCTTGAAACGCTTCAACAGAATCACGGCAGACCTCCTTTCTGGAGGATCAATCAACGGAAGGCATTCTTGGCCTCGGGAATTCAATCGCTTTGACGATTTAGACGACAAAGACACCCGCAGAAGGTGAAGCGTTCGCGGATCACACCAGAAAACACGGAGAGACGTTTGAGCCGTGGTCTGGCTCGGCGTCGAAGCGTGGCAAAGTTAGCCTTCATCCTGAAGCGAACCTCAAGATCCATCAGCCAACCCGTTCACGCACCGTTGCCGAACAAGCGCCGCGGCGGAATCCACATCCTGCAAGGTGTCTTCTCATGCTGCCATCGACGCGGCGAACCACGTCGATGGCCAATCCTACAAGCGTTCACCTCCTTTGGGCTTCGTGGTCGAGCAGGTCTTTCGACCTATTCGTGGAGTCGGTTATGAGCCGACGTGCTGTACGGGAGTCGAACCCGTGACTGCCAGATTCTCAGTCTGGTGCTCTACCTCTGAGCTAACGTCACCAATGACTTCCGGTCAGAACCCATGTTCGGAACAGTCGGAGCAAAACTCTTTCGAGTGCCCCGACCGCCGCTGGACGGATGACATCAATGCTTTCAATCCAAAGAGACACCGGTGGGAGTCGAACCCACTGGATGCGGCTTTGCAGGCCGCCGCCACGCCGTGTGACATCAGCGTCATTCAGTCAGTGTCCCTGCCAGGAGTTGAACCTGGTCTACGACCTTCGCAGGGTCGCGTGCATCCACCACACTCCAAGGACAAAATATTGGTTCTCTCACTCAACGCGAGAACGACCTTCGATGACAAAACATTTGTGATCGCGCACTAAAAAATACCCCACCGAGGAATCGAACCTCGCCCGACTGCTTCGAAGGCAGCCATGCATCCTTCACACTCGCAGGGCATATTTTCATTCTCCCGACCTGGACTCGAACCAGGGCCTGGACCTTCGGAGAGTCCAATGCATTCCGCTACAACATCGGGACAAACAGGGCCGACGACTGGATTCGCACCAGCATGATTCCGCTTACAAGGCGGACGCCTTTCTCGATCGAGCCACGTCGGCAGTCAGCACGAGCGCGAGGATTCGAACCCCATCCAGCAGTTTTGGAGGCTGCCCGCTCTCCCAGGAGCATCACTCGTGTGTTGCGTCCGCAAGGCGGGCACGAAAAACATCGCGCGAACGATGAACCCATTCGTAACCCGTCTCGCGACGCGCATGAAAAATCATTCATCCAATTCCACGGTCCAGTACGCCTCACTGAGGAACTTGGACCAGCTTCCGATCCGAACATCGTGCTGAGCATAGAGCGGTTTCCAGGTTGGACGTGTCGGCACCTTCTGCAACGGCATGTGTGCTTCAGCGGGTGTACGATCGGCTTTGCGCAGGTTGCATTCCAGACACGCCAAAACACAGTTCTCCCAGACGCTGGTCCCACCTCGAGATCGAGGCAACACGTGATCGATCGTTAGGTCTTCTGTTCTGAGACACTCATGGCGCGGGCTGCGTTCGGCCTGTGAATCCCGATTGTCCACGCCGATGAAGCGGCTATGCCGCCCACAGTACTGACAGGTGTATCGATCTCGTTTGTAGATGTTTCGGCGACTGAATGTGACCGTGTTTGTGGGAACCCGGTCATATTCGGTCAGGGTGATCACCTCCGGCACGCGAATCCGAGACGTCACCGACTGGACGAACAGTTCATCGTCCTGTGGGATTCGCTTCGCCCAATCAGCCCAGGTGTGCTGCTGAAAGTCAGCCGGATCGACGATTCGTGCCCGTTCCGCAGCCACCAGCGTCAATGAACGTGCCACCGAGGCCACACCCACCGGCTGCCAGTTCCGGTTCAGTACCAGAGTCTGTCGACTCAACATCGCCACCACGATTTTCTCTTTCTTATGAAAAGGGTGTTCGAACGGGATTGAACCGTCACCTTCGGCTTCACAGGCCGACATGCAGAAACCACTACACCACGAACACCGCGCCTTCGCGCGAGAAAGTAGACAGTAGAGAGTTGAAAGTAGAACTGGTTCGCGACGCGTCTTGTCTACTCTCTACTTTCAATCAACTACTTTCTCGCGCAGCGTGCGGAAGGAGCGGGAGTTGAACCCGCAAGGCACATTAAAAATGCTCGACCGGCTTCCAACCGGTTCCCGTCACCATTCGGGTTGCCCTTCCGTTTTGACTTCAATACCTCGACCAGGAATCGAACCCAGAACTCCCCGTTAGAAGCGGAGCATGATTTCTATTTCACCATCGAGGCCAAAAACAAGCGGAAGGCAAGGGATTCGAACCCTCATCTCCCGTGAGGGAGAGTCGCGTTAGCAGTGCGGTCCGGCCAACCGTATCCGGCTACCTTCCAATATCGAAAAGTTGAAATGCGTTTGCGCGGCATGGTCTCATCGCCGTTTCACGCCAGGATCGGCGAAATGTTCAATTCTTGTATGCCGTCCCGTTTCAATGTCCGCGAAGACGTAATTCTCCGACGCGACCGGTGACCCAGCCATCCTCCGGAAAATGCCGATCTGCCCCAAGTGCAGCATCGCGTCCGCAAACGGACCTTGCAGCAGGTCCTCTTCATTGACATCGCGAATTGAAGACTCGTTGAGAAGTGACGCGTCAAGCTTTGCTAGGATCTCGAAGTAACCAAACACTTCGGCATTCCATGCCAACATAGGCGGCTCAGTGGATTCATAGGGAACCATGAACGAATGCGCGTAGATGAGCACACCTCTCATGTGATTGAGAATCTCGCGTGGGCTTCGAACAGATTCTGAGGGCCGGAAGTCTGCGATTTCCGGTGGCATATTCCTGAGCACATTGGCTCCGCGATATGCCAGCGCCGACAGAAAGTGCCGCAGCATGTATCTCTTCGTCGTTGTTTCCATCGTTATCTCCAATTGTTCCCAACGATTCGCCAAAGCGGCCTGTGAACATACTGAGTCGATTGATCCCCAATAGCGTTGAACCATCAGTTCCAGCATGTCAGGTTGATGTCGTACTGATTGATCATGACGTCATGATCAATCGAATAACGAAATCTGAGACCTCAATCCAGAAGTTATTCCCAGTATTGCTCCCACTTGTCGCCGTAAGATTCCTTGAGGCGTTCTAGGTAGACATAAGTCTTGATCTTGCCCATTTGCAAATCGCGGCCGCTTCGTCCTGATTTGCAAATGACACCCTCGGTGACACCGTATTTCCCGCAACGAACATCTTCGGCGAATGCCCCGGTGAACTTGCCACGGTGAACTTGCCACGGTACACGATTCGTGCAATCGGAAGATGTCCGAACCGTTCTACGAATTCGAAAGGCCCGAGTAGGTCTTCGTCACGTGCGACATCAAACATGACCAATCGCTTGACATCATCAAATTTATGTCGCCCAGCGAATGAATTCGCTCCGAGGTATTCAGCAAATGCAGTGAACCCTTGAACTGTGCTTTCCGAGGCCAATTCACTGAACGTGTGGGCCAAGGACGCGGACAATGTTTGACGAAAAACTTCCATCGCATCCGATAGCTCAGGGTGATCGTGACGAAACAGTTCCTCGCCGCGATCATCAATATTGAACTCATCGCGTCGCGTTCCAAACGCATGCCAGCCGAAGTCCCGATCCCAACGGAAATGCAAATTCGTTCCGTCGTATTTTTCGAAAGCTATGCACTCGGTGAACGGGAAGTCTTTAGTGTTCGGAATCTTGCGGTAATGTAGCGCGGAGGGCATGGAGGAATCCTGGCTATCGACCTGATCGCTTTTCCTGTTTGCGTACTTGGCCGTCTACTTTCACGGTCGGGTGCCTGCCCTGTCTGCAGTGACCAAGGGGAGAGTCGAACTCCCAAGCCCACGAGGGGCACGACGTTCTGAGCGTCGCGTGTCTACCAGTTGCACCACTTGGCCATAATCAGTGACCCGTGCGGGATTTGAACCCGCGTTGCCGGCATGAGGGGCCAGCATCCTGAACCGCTAGAAGAACGGGCCGTTGTTCGAGTGCGTCGGGCAGGAGTTGAACCTGCACTGCACGAGGCGGGTGGGTTACAGCCACTTGGGCACGCCAATGCCCAGCCGACGCATTCTAATTCGCGCTCACGAATATCTTGCAAACGGGTGTCGTTCGCGCGATGCACGTGAGCGAGTAACACGGGTGGGAGTCGAACCCACAGACCACGAAGGTTTGAGCTTCGCCGCTTTGCCGGATTGCGTACCGTGCCGCGCCTTCTGCGAGAGAGTAAAAGGTTGAAAGTCGCAAGTAGACAAGAATGGATCCGTCTACTCTCAACTCACTACCACCTACTTTCTCGCGCAGCGTAGCGTCCTCGATGGGATTTGAACCCACGTCTCCACCGTGACAGGATGGAGAGCATTCCAGGCTGCTCCGCGAGGACTTTTTCACGCGCGATCAAGATGGGAATGGAAATCAGTGTCGACCGCGCGTTGATAATTAACTCACCTCCCAACGCGCGAGTGACTGGGTCTGCGCAACCCATCACCGACGCGCACTAAACGTAGCTCAGGTGGGAGTCGAACCCACAGCATCCCTGGTTCTAAGCCAAGGTGGTCTGCCGATTGCCTACCGAGCCATGTCTTGTTTGATGCCCAGAGCGGGATTTGAACCCGCAAACACTCGATCTTAAGTCGAGTCACTCACACGTTGGCGTACCTGGGCATGTCATCGAAGTAATCCCGGATGGACTCGAACCATCGTTACCTGGGTGTAGGCCAGGCGTCGTCGCCGCTGGACCACGGGATCAAATAAAAAATGGACTTATCGGGAATCGCACCCGAATTTTTGGTTTGCAGGACCGATGTCTTCCTGTTGGACCATGAGCCCGATTGTTCGTCGCCAGCGAGCGGAAGCCGTGGGGCTCGAACCCACAAGCGGGATGTTCCCGCCGCCTGTTTTCAAGACAGGTTCCTCATCCGGCCGGATGACTTCCGTAATCTGTAAATTGTGGGAGTTGGAATCGAACCAACGCCTCCGGGTTCAGAGCCCAGCATCGCCACCAGCAGCGACTATCCCGCAATGAATTTGATTGAGACAAGACACTCGTACTTTCCAAGGGTTCGTGTGCTACCGTGGTTCTCGGTAAACTGATGGAATGGATGTGAACTGTGCCAAGCAGATGTTCTTTGCCTACGACGGGTCGCGTTTCTACATGTCGCGAAACGGAGATGAGGACAAATACGCTCAGATGCAGGTCCCAGCATCGATCGAAGCACAATGGTTGGATGAGTTGACATCTCGCAAACTCGATCAACTCATTTCTTCGGCAAATTGGATGGTTGTACATTTTCTCCTTCATCATTCCGACTTCCGCCAATTGGACCGACTCGCCGCAGCTGCGCCATTGGGAACTCTTCAGGAGAAATGTGCATTTCTTGAGGAACTCCTAAAATATGTACAGCAATGTTGTGGAGCATATGAGTCCAGTCGTCTCGCTAACGTTTGCGATTCAATTCTTCGAGATGCATTCACGTTGCGAAAGCGGGCTCGGGCGAAGAATTCCCTTGCTCGAATTGAACGCCTCGTCGAGAACGCCGAAAAGTTTGTCGCGACGTTGCTCTCAGATTGATGAATTGCGGGGGCAGGAATCGAACCTGCGCCTCCGGGGTCAAAGCCCAGCATCGCTGCCAACAGCGACTACCCCGCAATGGAAGAGGGACGGGTGGGACTCGAACCCACGCGCTGGTGCTTAACAAACACCTGCTCTGCCGCTGAGCTACCGACCCAATCGAGAGTGCCCTGCGGGAATCGAACCCGCCTGTCCAACTTGGAAGGCTGGCACCTCTGCCGATCGGTCAAGGGCACATATTCTTTCCTCAAGTCGGAAGCCGTGGGACTCGAACCCACAATCCCGATTCTCGGGACACCTGCTTTCGAGCGTTGTACATCTATCGCGGCTTCAGCCTTCATCCTCGCTTTCGCTCGGCCGCAGGCCTTGCTTCCAGCCGGATGACTTCCATTCGTGTTAAGGCTGCGGCGACAGGAATCGAACCATCAACCGAAGCCGCTGGCCGAATAGGTCAGTTGAAGGCGAAGGGCGATAGTCTTTCAAATCCGAGTCGCCTGCCCGTACCAACACGGACTCCACCGCAATTTATATCAGTCAGCGCGGTCGGATTTGAACCGACGATCTCGTGGTCCCAAGCCACGCGGATTTCCATGCTTTCCCACACGCTGACAATCGTTCATCGCGGATCGACCTTCGTTGTCATCAAGGATCGTCCACGCGAACAAAAAAGCACCCAGCGGGAGTTGAACCCGCACCTCCGCCTTGGCGAGACGGTACGCTGCCGCTACGTCATGGGTGCATGCATTCCTGGCCGAATTGTTAAAGACCTATTCGCAACGCGCGATTGGCCAAGTTTGTGAACTCGCTTCATCGCGCATGAAAAAGCACCGGGTGGGACTCGAACCCACGTTGCCGTATTACGGGTGCGGTGTCTTGGCCGCTAAACGACCAGTGCAGCGCCTTCGGCGAGAAAGTAGAGAGTGGAAAGTCGTGAGTGGACAAGAACCGATCCGTCTACTTTCCACTCTCTACGGACTATTCTCTCTGTCCCGGCACGCCGGGACAGAGAGACCAGACGGACTTGAACCGTCACTTGCTCGGGTAAGAACCGAGTGTGCTGCCACTAACACCTTGATCCCGTAATCCTTCGTTCAGTTAGGCCTGGGCGGAGTTGAACCGTCGTCTGGCCCTTATAAGGAGCCTGCTCTCATCGTTGAGCTACAGGCCCAGTAATCAATGGGGCCGGAGGGATTCGAACCCCCACCGGGCAGATTAAAAGTCTGCTGTGCTGCAGTTACACCACGACCCCGGATGAGGACGTGGTTCCATTTGTTCGTGAGGTCTCGATCCATAATCTGCACCTTGTTCAATCGCTTGGAGTGGAGTTGAACCACCGCTGTCGCCGTATCAGAACGACGTGCTTCCGTTACACCACCAAGCGGAGTCGGGATGGTCAGAATCGAACTGACTGTGTTCAACTACCGCGGCCCGGCCTTCATCCTCGCTATTCGCTCGGCGTCATTCCTTACTTCTCAGCTACCAGCCCGGAAATGACAGAACTTTGACTTCGTCAAAACGAAGAAGCCCGGTGTCCTTTGCGTGACACCGGGCTCTTTTGAAAAAGCTTGCGGAGGCTTAGGGCCGATGTCACGAGCGCAGGGGATACGAGGATCTTTCGCTTCGCAAACCTGTATTCCCCGGAATACTGGCAAGATGTTGCCGAATCTGGGTATGCACGGGTTGCGTACCGAAGAGGTTCGCCGGTATGGCAAACCGCCTCGTATCGCTCTGTCTGCAATCGGACATCAGCTGTGAAAACATCATAATCCGCAAGACCTTTGAAATTGTTTCTTCCTGAAACTGCCGGTCAGAGCGATGAACGCCATCGCTGTTGCATTCTTAGATGCGCGAGCGCAGCAATAAGTTCGCGGGAAACTTCAAAAATCAATACGAATCTTGGGTGAGGGTGCGAGCGAATGGGAGGCTTCAAATCTGAACTGAAACGGCGGCGAATTCGTCTCGAGCGTCCCCAATATCTCGTTGCCTCAGCAGGTTGCGAAGGAAGACGTAGACAAGCCAGCCAAAACAGACGGGCTGCTTCACAAGGAACTCTTAAGCCCAGATGCCAATCGGCTGACCTTTTTTGTAGTTCAAGAACGCTTGCAGCGAAACACGCGGACCGCCCTTAAAAGGGATCACAGCGTGGGGCCTGCCTGTGTTGATGATGACGGCATCACCACTTTTGAGCTCGATTCGAATGGGGGGCGGAAGAAGCTTTTGGAAACGTAGCTGCAATTCTTCGTTCTGATAATTCGATTCAAGGAAAAAGTGTTTGACGGAATGCCAATGACCGATTGCTTCATGCATCGTGGTGATTTGAGGATTCCACAGATAGAGATGACCACCAATTTCGGGTTGCTTCAGGTACACATTCAACGAGAACTGGCCCGAATTGCTACTGAGCAGTGGTGAACTATCCACATGGCACCCCAATGACGTTTCCGTAACGGTCTCAGTATTGTCGTACATCACCCGCACAAGCCCGGGTGACATTTTACAGCCCTTATAACGGGCAACAGTCATGCCATCATCCCATAGCTCATCGACCATGATGCGAAATTTGTCATAGGGAGAAACGTACGGCGCCGCCATGCTTCGTAGTTTCTCGGATGTTGAGATGGCGTTTTGAAAGTAGCGATGCCAGCTTTCGTCGCTCTTATTGGCCATACTGAATGGCTCGCCAAAGACATTGACATCACTGGGTTTGAACTCGGTTTTCAGATCGTAGATATTCCAGTTCTCAAGTTTTTCTTTCAGGATGTTTGTCGTCATCCGTTCGCAGACTTCAGCCGTGCAGAACGCGGGAAGGTGAATTGCCAGAATGCGATTAGTAAATAAATCTCGCAGCAATTCCGATGACAGCCGGTCCGTTTTGACAATTCCGGACCCATCCGAGGGCATCGTTTTCCCGGCAGTCAGTTGTTCCATCGGCCAGAGCAAGCACTTCATGATAGGGGTGCGAAGGATTCGTCCGATCAATGGAATGGTGCTAGCTGGTCGCGGAGGAACTTTCATGATGCTCATCGTCGATCGATTCTTTCGGGCTTCAGTCCGCGCCACTGCGCGGATGGTTGCGGACTCAATTTGTTGATGGGGCGAAGTTTATGGCAAAGGAAGTGAAAATCAAGGCTGTGCAGACGGACAGTCTGTCGCGCTCTCTCGATTCCCGGTTCGTCGAGACTTCCCGAAACCATCTGCAATGAAGCCAGAATTCGTGGGCTCTCTCGCGAGATTGTTAAGTGTGTCCAGCGATGTTCTTGGGGCGCGATGTCACAGAGGGATCTTCGCGGTAACCGTTCACAGTCTCAGCAGAGGGGGGGGGCAGGAATATTTACGCGGTTCAATCGGAATCCCACAGTGCATCGACTGGGGTAAGCCTTCCCTTAGCTGCGGGAAAATGAGCCAGTCCTCGGCCTGTGAACGCTGACATCGTCGCATCCACGAATCAGAAGGCCCGAATGAGAGATGCTTTCGGACACCCGCAGCCATAGCGAATGTGCGTGCGAGAGAATTTGAGTCGTGCTGACGATTGACTCGTCGCGAAGATGAACGGCGATGTCCCATTCGTTGGGGCTCATCGCGTCGATGTTTTGTGCCGGGCAGCTTGCGACCAATTATTCAAAAGGCTCGAACTTCTAGAGGATGCCGTGTATTTGAATCCGCTCGCACGTGACCATCGCCACCTACCGCGAATACTAGACAACTACCAGGCGCTCCGAGCGTTCGGCGCTTCTTAATTCCAGAAATTCAAGCCATTGATTCATTCCCAAACCCGTCTTCGCCGAAAGTTCGAGAATCCTCATGCCGGGTCGAACAGCCTGAACGCTCGCGTAAGCCGCTTCTCGATCGAACTCTGTCACGGTTGCGAGTTCGATTTTGGTGATGATCGCCACATCGGCGGTGTTGAAGATGGTGGGATACTTCCGCGGTTTGTCTTCCCCCTCAGTCACGGAAAACAGGACGAGCCGCATTTCTTCGCCCAAGTCGTATGTTGCAGGGCAGACCAGATTGCCGACGTTTTCAATAAATAGAAAGTCGAGTTCGTCCAGGTTCCAGCCCACAAGTGCGTCGCTCACCATCTTGGCTTCGAGATGGCAAACGGAACCGGTGATGATCTGCCGAATCGGGACACCCGCGCG
Organism: Schlesneria paludicola DSM 18645; assembly: GCF_000255655.1. Classification (NCBI taxonomy): domain Bacteria; kingdom Pseudomonadati; phylum Planctomycetota; class Planctomycetia; order Planctomycetales; family Planctomycetaceae; genus Schlesneria; species Schlesneria paludicola. The sequence continues at coordinate 697,225 of NZ_JH636436.1, forward strand.
TTCCAGTCGCCGGGCGTCATTCTCGGTTGCCAGATCACCCACGAGTGCGGCACAGCGATACCGTTCGCGCAGCATTGTCAGGGTTCGTTCGAGAAAGAGCGTCTTTCCCGTGCCAGGGCTTGAAACCAGACTGACCACGAAGACTCCGTTGTTGTGAAAACGCTGCCTGAGTAGTCGCGCATCGTTGTCGTTGGCCTTAAGGACCTGGGTTCTTACCTCGACCATTCGAGTTGTCGTCGGGAGGCTCATGACTCGATCTCCATTGCAACGATTTCCAGTTCGCGCCCACAGACGACATCTCCGCATGGTGTCCCGCATTCGGGGCAGCACAAGTCCTGGAAGCAGGGCAATTCGCGTTCGGTGTCGCAGACATGACATCGTACGCGCAGGGGGACTTCTTCGACGACCAATTCGACCTTTGAGAATGGCGACATTTCTCGGGCCAAGTCGAACGCGGATATCAGCGCCTGCTTGATTACTCCCGACAGGGGGCCCAGTTTCAAGTAGATCGATTTGATCTCCGCGCCGCCGCGGCGGTCCGATTCTTCACCGGCAATATCGAGAATACTCATCGCCAGAGACAGTTCGTGCATTCGAGTATCGTCCTATGACATTTCGCTGATACGGATATAGCGCGCCAAACCAGGAAACTCTGCGAACATGCAAACCAGAACCCAGAGGAGAATGAAAACTCCGAGTACAATAGCAAAGATGTCTTCGGCGATGGCCATGATGACTTTCATCGTGCGTACCCCTTTTCACATTGTGTGGTAACAGTTCACAGGCTGGGAACTGGCTCATTTTCCCGCGGTATAAGGAAGGCTTAGCCCAGTCGATGCACTGTGGATTCCAATTGAACCGGGAAATTGTGCTTGTCCCGCTCACTTTGGGCTGTGAACGGTGACCATTGTGTGATCAGATCGTTTGTTGGCGGCACGTTATCCGTGGTCTCGTCGGTGACAACTGGCATTCGTGCATAGACTTCGTTCGTGAGCAGCGCAATTTGATGGATTGCACCTTCGATTGCCGTTTGGACGGTTGGAGTTAATCCCATCTTGCCTTCGTGTTCATCGCCAAGGTCTTCCGGCTCGCACCCGACCAGCAGAATTCGACCTGGGGTTCCGCCGAATGCCCGTACCATCCGCAATACATTCAGCGGGTGCATGCTGTGCGCATCGAGAATCGAATCGGCTTCGTCAATATCATGCAGATCGAGTTCCATCGTGTAGACCGTGCCGGGAGTGCCACCTTGTGGCGTGGCGTCGACCAGGATTGTCGTCTCAATTCCATCCATCAGTGCGTATGCCAGATCCATGCCTCGAATGCCGTAATCGATCACACTGACGCCGCTTGGCCATGTTTGACGTTGTAGACGTTGGACAACTTCGCAGCCGAAGGCGTCGTCTCCACGGAAGATGTTTCCAATTCCCGCGATCAACAGGTGTCGCAACATCATGGGCTCTCCTGTTGATTGTCGGGCAAACGCATCGGTTCAACTTCCTCTGTCGAAAAGAAGAATCGGTGGCCAGGTTTCCTCAAGAATCCCAAATCGCGACCGGGGTCATCGTCCAGGACGACTGCCAGATGAATCTGACCTTCGAAGTCCTGTTCAATGGCTTCGATCGTGGCCACCTTTTTCTGAAACGCGAGGTCCATGATGTCTCCTCGTTTTTTTGGCCAAAGGCGGACCTTGTCGCTCACCCTCAAATCGACTCCAAATACGCGAACACTTTCAAGTCGCGTTTCGACATCCAGTTCGGGCCAGGGAAAGTCCTCCATCATCGTTTTAAGACTCACTTTCTTTCGTTGCGTCGAATTCCTCTTCGAACCAATCAAGCTTGTTCGCGTGTCATTCCTCGAAGCGCGCCATGCAACTTTTCGAAGTGCTCCTGGGGTAACCCCTCTGCGCGTTCCAAAAGCCTTCGTGCTTGTTCATCAACGCATCGCATTTCTCGCTGCTCTCCGGGCGTCAACGTCATGACTCGAAGCATGAGCATTTCGTCGATTTCCGTTGCGTCGAAAAAGTCACCCGGACTTTCCTGTGCAATTTGGGGATAGTCATACAGAATGATGGGTGAGGCCAGTATCGTTTGTCGCGACTTGTTCTCGCCGACAAGCACAGGCCAACAACCTCGCTGCTGACAGGTCGCTGCGGCATCGGCCAATTCCAACGGTGGCTCCAGCAGTGAAACAAATTCTCCATCGCTGACCGTCAATACAGCATGCGTCGAGGCCAATGACGAGAGAAGGACTTGGTCACGAGTTGACGAGTTCGCTTCAGGCAGCGATGTCTCATTGTGGATGACGACTCGCAGCCGATAGACCTGGCCCTCAAGGCGAGTGGCACTGACCACGACGGTTCCACGAAGTTCCTTCTGCGTCCGTTGGACCCATCCCAAAGGTTGCAATGA